>NZ_JBFTJC010000012.1:0-191243 GCF_056395225.1 Cupriavidus sp. 10L45 | reverse complement strand
CGGCTCATAGATCGGCACGCCGCCCGCGTTGAGCATGGCGATCTTGCGTTCGTCCACATCGAGACAGAACACCGAATTGCCGAGTTCCGCCAGACAGGCGCCGGTGACCAGGCCGACATAGCCGCTACCGATAATTGTGACTTTCATAGCAGAAGCTCCAGGACAGGGAGGGGCTCAACAAAAGACTGCGATCAGCCAAGCGCTTCGGAGCGGCGTGGGGCATAGGTTTCCCAGCGATTGCAGCCGGGGCACTGCCAGTAGAACAGCCGGGCGCGGAAGCCGCATTCGCGGCAGGTGTAGCGGGCGAGGTTGCGCGTGCGCACTTGCAGCAGGTCGCGGATGGCGACCACCTCTGACGTCTGGTCCTGCGCGACGGCTTCGCCGCCAGCCGTGGCCACGGCATCGCCTTCGGCAGCAGCGGTTTCCACGGCCTGCATCTCGGCGGCCTGCGCCTCGAAGTAGCGGGTCAGCGCCAGCAGCGTGGGTTGGCGGCGCAGTTGCTCGCGCATCAGCGCGGCGGCCGCCTCCGGGCCGTTCACGTCCAGTTCGGTGCGATAGGCGGTATCGAGCAGTTCCGGCGCGAGGTTCCCCTTGAGCAGCCCGCGCAGCCAGTCGATGGCCTGGCCCTGTTCGCCGAGCGTGCCGTAGGCCTTGACCACGCGGTCGGCCACCAGCGGCAGGTAGGCCGCATCCTGCGTCTCAATGCCGAGCCAGTGGCCCAGCGCGGCGCGGGCGTCGCCGCTAGCCATCGCTACGTCGCCAAGCAGGATCGGCGCGCGCACGTTGGCCGGGTTCTCCTCGCTCGCGCGGCGCAGCCACGCCACGGCGTCCTCGGGCCGCTTCTTCTGGAGCGCGTCCTGCGCCAGTTCGCAGCAGAATTGGGCGATCTGGATGCTGTAGTCTTTCTGCTCAAGCGTCTGCAGCTCGCGCGCGGCGTCGATGGCCTTCTGCCATTCCTTCTCGACTTCGTACAGTTCCAACAGCACACGCTTGGCCGACGCCGCGTACGGGCCCGACATCAGCCGGCGCAGCGACTCCTCGGCGCGGTCGAGCAGCCCGGCGCGCAGGAAGTCCTGGCCCAGTTCATAGAGCGCGTGCTCGCGCTCGGGCTCGGGCAGGTCCGGACGCGTGGCCAGGTTCTGATGAACGCGGATCGCGCGTTCGGTCTCGCCACGGCGGCGGAACAGCGCGCCCAGCGCGAAGTGGAGTTCGGTGGTTTCGGGGTCGAGCCGGGCCACTTCGACGAAGGCGTCGATGGCCTGGTCCGGTTGCTCGTTGAGCAGGAAATTGAGGCCCTTGAAATACGAGCGCGGCAGCGCGCCCTGCTCGCTGATCAACTGGCGCAGGTCGAACCGCGCCGCCACCCAGCCAAGGCCAAAGACAAGCGGCAGTACCAGCAGCCACCAGGTTTCAAACATCATGGGTCAGACTTTCGGGCCGACTACGTTATAGGGAACGCCGGGCTTGGCCTCGGGCGGCACGGTGTCCGCCGGCATCGGCACGCGCGCCTGGGCCAGCGCGCGGCGCAGCCGCGTGGCCTCCATCCGCTGACGCATCAGCGCCGGCGCCACCGCGGCCAGCGCCGCGACGATACCCAGCCCGAACGCGGCCAGCAGGATCAGGATCAGCGGCGCATGCCACACGGCGCCAAGGAACAGCTGCAGGGACGCATCCTCGGTGTTGCGCAATGCCAGGACGAACAGCAGGGCGAACAGGACGATGCGGAAAATCCAGGCGATGAGTTTCATGCGGTGACGGCCATCGGGACTCAGGACAACGAAAGCATGGACGCGCGTAATGTGCGCCATGGCTCCCGGCGACGGGTTCCCGGCATTGTAGCGGAATCACTTCAGGCAAACGGTAACGTTTGGTCGCGCCGCGCACCGTGGCGCCCCAAACAAAAAAGCGCTCCCGAGGGAGCGCTTTCCAACAGACTTCCAGATTGTCACCGCGTTCGCGTCAGGACCGAACCAGGTTGAGCTGGCCATCCTCGTGCAGCGTGCCGGCCGGAGCCGATACCTGCGCGCCGGACATGGCCTGCGCGGCGTGATCGCCATGCGAGCCATTGCCGTGATGCACGGTCTGGCCGTTATGCGACGGCCCCGGGCTACGGTCCACGCGTTCGCGCAACTCCTTGCCCGCCTTGAAGTGCGGCACCCGTTTTTCGGGCACCAGCACACGTTCGCCGGACTTGGGGTTGCGGCCCACGCGCGGAGGCCGCCGATTCAAACCAAAGCTGCCGAAGCCGCGAATCTCGATGCGATGGCCATCGGCCAGGGCTTCGGACATCGCGTCGAGAATCGTTTTCACCGAGATGTCCGCATCCCGCAGCAACAACTGCGGGAAACGGGCAGCCAGTTTTTCGACGAGCTCGGACTTGGTCATGGGCGGTCTCGCGGGCGCGGGCGCTGACGATTACTGGTTGTCCTGGCCGAGCTTGGCCTTCAGCAGTGCGCCGAGGTTGGTCGTGCCAGCCGTGCCGGTGTCAGCCTGGAACTTTTGCATGGCTTCCTGCTGTTCCACGTTGTCCTTGGCCTTGATCGACAGGTTGATGTTGCGCGACTTGCGGTCCACGTTCACCACCAGGGCCGTGATCTGCTCGCCTTCCTTCAGCACGTTGCGGGCATCTTCCACGCGGTCCGCGGAGATTTCCGAGGCGCGCAGGTAGCCTTCCACGTCGTCAGCCAGCTGCACCACGGCGCCCTTGGCATCAACGGCCTTGATCACGCCGTTGACCAGCGAACCCTTGTCGTTGGCCGAGATGAAGTTGTTGAACGGGTCGCCCGACAGCTGCTTGATACCCAGCGAGATGCGTTCCTTGTCGACGTCGATGCCCAGAACCACGGCTTCCACTTCGTCGCCCTTCTTGTACTTGCGCACGGCCTCTTCGCCGGTTTCTTGCCAGGACAGGTCGGACAGGTGCACCAGGCCGTCGATGCCACCGGGCAGGCCGATGAACACGCCGAAGTCGGTGATCGACTTGATCTGGCCCGTCAGCTTGTCGCCCTTCTTGTGGTTGCGGCTGAAATCGTCCCACGGATTGGCCTTGCACTGCTTCATGCCCAGGCTGATACGACGCTTGTCTTCGTCGATATCCAGAACCATGACTTCCACTTCGTCGCCCAGCTGGACAACCTTCGACGGGGCCACGTTCTTGTTGGTCCAGTCCATTTCGGACACGTGGACCAGGCCTTCGATGCCGGCTTCGATCTCGACGAACGCGCCGTAGTCGGTCAGGTTGGTCACCTTGCCGAACAGGCGGGTGCCTTGCGGGTAGCGACGCGAAATGCCCACCCACGGATCTTCGCCCAGTTGCTTCACGCCCAGCGAGACGCGGTTCTTTTCCTGGTCGAACTTGAGGATCTTGGCGGTGATTTCCTGGCCAACCGACAGCACTTCGCTCGGATGACGCACGCGACGCCATGCCAGGTCGGTGATGTGCAGCAGGCCGTCGATGCCACCCAGGTCCACGAACGCGCCGTAGTCGGTGATGTTCTTGACGATACCGTTGACGATGGCGCCTTCCTTCAGCGTCTCCATCAATTTCTGGCGCTCTTCGCCCAGCGTGGCTTCCACCACGGCACGGCGCGACAGCACAACGTTGTTACGCTTGCGGTCGAGCTTGATAACCTTGAATTCGAGGGTCTTGCCTTCGTACGGCGTGGTGTCCTTGATCGGACGCACGTCGACGAGCGAACCGGGCAGGAAGGCACGGATGCCATTGACCATCACGGTCAGGCCGCCCTTGACCTTGCCGGTCACGGTACCCGAGATGATTTCGCCGTCTTCCAGCGCCTTCTCGAGGTTCAGCCACGATGCCAGGCGCTTGGCCTTGTCGCGGGACAGAATCGTGTCGCCATAGCCGTTCTCGAGCGCATCGATGGCCACGGAGACATAGTCGCCGGCCTGCACTTCGAGTTCGCCCTGGTCGTTCAGGAACTCCTCCACCGGCACAAATGCCTCGGACTTGAGGCCGGCGTTGACGACCACGAAGTTGTGGTCGATGCGCACGACTTCAGCGGAGATCACTTCGCCAGCCTTCATATTGGAGCGGGCGACGGATTCCTCGAACAGTGCGGCAAAGGATTCGTTAGTTTGCAGGTCGGACATAAACGTGTGTGAGCAGTCCGCAGTACGCTGGCCGGCGCGACAATCGCGCTCAGTCTGCCATCGCAGCGGGGTTAGTTGATGAACGCCTTGCACCGGTCATCCGGGGCAAGGCTCCAGTTGGCGCCAGACCGGTTCAACGCCGTACGGCGGTGTACCACTCCAGCACCTGCGCCACGGCCTCATCTACCGACATGTCGGAGGTATCGAGCCGTTGCGCGTCTTCAGCGGGACGCAGCGGGGCGGCGGCACGGGAACGATCCCGCGCGTCGCGCGCCTCAAGGTCACGCAAAAGGTCTTCGATATTAGCAGAAATTCCCTTATCAATCAATTGTTTATAGCGCCTGCGGGCGCGTGCCTCGACACTTGCGGTCAGGAAGACCTTGAGGCGGGCCTCGGGAAAGATCACCGTGCCCATGTCGCGGCCGTCGGCCACGAGGCCGGGCAGCTTGCGGAAGCCGCGCTGGAGTGCCGTCAACGCATCACGCACGGGCTGGTGCACGGCGATGGCCGAGGCGCGGTTGCCGATGGCTTCGGCGCGGATGGCCTGGCTCACCTCCTCGCCGGACAGCCAGACCCGGTCCGGGCCGAACTTCACATCGAGGCGGGCCGCCATCTTTGCCAGAGTGGACACGTCCTGCAGGTCCACGTCCGCGCGGTCGCTCGCCAGCGCCACGAGCCGGTAGAGGGCACCGCTGTCGAGCAGGTGAAAGCCAAGGGCGTCGGCCACCTTGTGCGCCACGGTGCCCTTGCCGGACGCCGTGGGGCCATCAATGGTGATGACGTCGATCATAGTCATTGGTTATTAGCGCGCTAAAAACTATTGATTTTGTAAATCAATTAAGAATCATTATCATTGGTTCCATGGCTCGCACGGGCGGCCTCCCCGCCACCCGTCCCCACAGAACAGCCCGGGCGAGCCATCCCGAATCCCGAGCCAAATCCAAGAATGCGAGGCAATCTATCATGGCCAAGACCCTGACTTTCGGCATCATGCACCTGGGCATCGCCTTCAGCGTGACCTATGCGCTGACTGGCAATCTGGCCATCAGCGGTGCCATCACCTTCATCGAGCCGGCCGTGAATACCGTGGCCCACTACTTCTTCGATAAATACTGGGAACGGCGCGAACGCAGTGCGTCCGGCGCCGCCAGCGCGCACGCCGGACACGGGGTGCACGCCACGGCCACTATTTGACCGGAGTGACCGCTTACCGCGCCACCCCGGCAAACACCGAGAAGTACTCCGGGAATGTCTTGGCCACGCAGCCGGGATCGTTGATCCGTACCGGCAGCGGGCCGAAAGCCGCCAGCGAAAAGCACATCGCCATGCGGTGATCATCATAGGTGCCGATGCCGTCGGCTGGCGTGCGCCAGTCGGCCGCAGAGGGCGGCGGCGTCACACGCAGGTAGTCGGCGCCCTCTTCCACCGTAGCGCCGAGCTTGCGCAGTTCGGTGGCCATTGCCGCAATCCGGTCCGTTTCCTTGACCCGCCAGCTGGCGATATTGGTCAGCGTGGTGGTGCCTTCCGCGAACAGGGCGGCCACGGCCAGCGTCATCGCGGCATCGGGAATGTGGTTGCAGTCGAGTTCGATGCCGTTCAGCCGGCCGTCGTCGCGCTCGGTGCCGCGCACCTCGACCCAGTTGTCGCCGGCCATGACGTTGGCGCCCATCCGGTTCAGCGCATCGGCGAAGCGCACGTCGCCCTGGATGCTGGACAGGCCCACGCCTTCCACGCGCACCGGACCGCCGCCGATCGCGCCGGCTGCAAGAAAATACGATGCCGTGGAGGCGTCGCCTTCCACGTAGATTTCGCCCGGCGAGCGGTACTGCGCGCCGGCCGGGAGGATGAAGCGCCCCCAGCCCTGCCGCTCCACGTCGATGCCGAAGCGCGCGAGCAGGTTCAGCGTGATCTCGATATACGGCTTCGAAATCAGCTCGCCGACCACCTCGATCTCGATGCGGCCGGACGGCGCGCTGGCCATCGGCAGCGTCATCAGCAGCGCGGTCAGGAACTGGCTCGATACGTCGCCGCGCACACGGATCGGCGCGTCGATGCGGATCTGCGCCGGATTGATCTGGAGCGGCGGGTAGCCTTCCGTGCCGAGGTAATCGACGGACGCCCCCACCTGCCGCAGGCCATCGACCAGATCGCCGATGGGCCGTTCGTGCATGCGCGGCACGCCGGAGAGCCGGTACGTGCCGCCCTGCAGGGCCAGCGCTGCGGTCAGCGGACGGATCGCCGTGCCCGCGTTGCCCATGAACAGATCGGCCGATTTATTCGGAAAGTTGCTACCTGCGCCGGTGACGATGCAGTCGGCACCATCGCGCTGCCAGGTCACGCCGAGCACCTTGAGGGCGTCGAGCATGACGCGGGTGTCGTCGGAATCGAGCAGGTCGCGCACGCGCGTCTGGCCGGTGGCAAGCGCCGCCAGCAGCAGCACGCGGTTGGAGATGCTTTTCGAGCCGGGCAGCCGCACCGTGCCGGAAGCACGCGTCAGGGGGCCGAGGGTCAGATGTTCCATGATGTGGGCGGCTTCCGCGCTTCAGGGTTCGACGTTGGTGGCAGCCGCGCGCGCGGTGCCCCACTTCAGGCGGGCGCCGCTGGCCCGCGTGAACACGCGCTCCAGGCCCTCGCCATCGCCATCCTTGATCTGGGTCTTCAGGTGCGCGAGCACCTTCTCATAGGTGTCGATCTCGCGCAGCAACGCCTCCTTGTTGGCGATGCAGATGTCGCGCCACATCTCGGGCGAGGAGCCCGCGATGCGCGTGAAGTCGCGGAACCCACCGCCTGCGAAATCGAGTTTCAGCGCGGCATCCTCGGCATTGACCAATTGGGCGACCAGCGCGAAGGCCAGCAGGTGCGGCAGGTGGCTCACCGCCGCGAACACGGCGTCGTGCTGTACCGCGGACATCACATGACAATCGGCGCCGGTGCATTCCCACATCGCGCGCACGGCGGCCACGTCAGTCCGCGCGTTCTCCTGCAACGGGCACAGCACCACCTTCTTGCCGAGGTAGAGGTCGTTCAGCGCCGCCTCCACGCCGCTCAGCTCGCGGCCAGCAATCGGGTGGGCGGGGACGAACTGGGCAGCCTTGTCGCCGAGGGCGGTCTTGGCGGCCATGATCACGTCGGACTTGGTGCTGCCCGCGTCGGTCACGATCGTGCCCGGCTGCAGGTGCGGCTCCAGCGCGTGCAACAGCGCGAAGGTCTGGGCGACCGGCGCGCACAGCACGATCAGGCTGGCGCCACGCGCGGCGTCTTCGAGCGAGGCAATCTCGTCGATCACGCCCAGCGTCTTGGCCTTTTCGAGCGAGGCCGCCGAACGGCCCACGCCCACCACGGTGCCCACCACGCCTGCGCGCTTCAGCGACAGCGCCAGCGAGCCGCCAATCAGGCCCACGCCGACAATCACAACCCGGGAAAAATGCAGAGCGCTCACGGTATCAGGCCACCTGCGTGGCAGAAAACTTAAAATCGGACACCTTCATCACTGCAAGGCCTGCTCGAGCGCGGCGATAAACGCGGCGTTCTCCTCGGGCAGGCCGATCGTCACGCGCAGCCACTGCGGCAGGCCGTAGTTGGCCACCGGCCGCACGATCACACCCTGCTTCAGCAGCGCCAGATTCACCCGCGCGCCGGCACCATCGTCGGTGCCCACACGGACCATGACGAAATTGCCGGAGGACTTCACGTGCTCTAGGCCAAGCCGGTCGAACGCCGCCACCAGCTGGGCCTTGCCTTCGCGGTTCAGCGTGGCGCTGCGGCCAAGGAAATCGGCATCGCCCAGCGCCGCCACGGCGGCAGCCTGGGCCAGGCTGTTCACGTTGAACGGCTGGCGCACGCGGTTCAGCAGGTCGGTCAGCGGCGGCTGGGCCACGCCGTAGCCCACGCGCAGCCCGGCCAGGCCATAGGCCTTCGAGAACGTGCGCGAAACCATCAGGTTCGGATACTTGCGCACCCACGCCACGGACTCGTACTGCTGGTCCGCATCGAGATATTCGTTATAGGCCTCGTCCAGCACGACCACCACATTGGATGGCACTTTCGCCAGAAACGCCTCGATCTCGACCGCCGGAATGAACGTGCCGGTCGGGTTGTTCGGATTGGCGATGAAGACCAGGCGCGTGTCGGGCGCAATCGCCGCAGCCATCGCGCCGAGGTCGTGGCCGTAGTCGCGCGCCTTCACCTCGATAGCGCGCGCGCCCACTTCCTGCGAGGCGAGCGCATAGACGGCAAACGAGTATTCGGCATAGACGATCGACTCGCCTGGCCGCACCAGCGCGTGGGCGGCCAGTTCCAGGATGTCATTGCTGCCGTTGCCGAGGGTCAGCCATTCGGCCGGGACATCGTATTTCGCCGAAAGCTTCGCCTTCAGCTCGAAACCGTTGCTGTCCGGATAGCGACCCAGTTCGTCCATCGCCACCGCAATTGCGGACTTGGCGGAGGCCGGCATGCCGAGCGGGTTCTCGTTCGAGGCCAGCTTGACGATGCGCGCCTCATCCAGCCCGAACTCGCGCGCCACCTCGGCAATTGGCTTGCCGGCGATGTATGGCGAGATCTTTCTCACATAGGACGGCCCGAAATAGTGGGCGGCATTCTGCGCGTCGTCGGCGGCGCTACCTGGTTCTGCCATGTTCGCTCCTTGATGCTTACTTGCTGGACGGGTATGAGCCGAGCACCTTGAAGTACGCGGCATTGCGCTTCAGTTCCTCCAGGGCGCGCGCCACGGCGGCCTCGTGCTGGTGGCCTTCCACGTCCACATAGAAGTAGTACTCCCACGCGCCACTGCGCGCGGGACGCGATTCGAACCGGCACATCGACACGCCGTTCTCGGCCAGCGGCGCCAGCAACTGGTACACCGCACCGGCCTTGTTCGGCACCGACAGGATGAGAGACGTCTGATCACTGCCCGAGGGCTCGGTCTCATAACGGCCAATCACGGCAAAGCGCGTGCGGTTATGCGGATCGTCCTGGATATGCGTGCGCACCAGATGCAGGTGGTAACGGTTGGCCGCCGACTCGCCGGCGATGGCCGCCACGGTGGGGTCTTCGCTCGCCATGCGTGCAGCTTCGGCATTGCTCGAGACCGCCTGGCGCTCCAGGTGCGGATAGTTGGCCGTGAGCCAGTGCTGGCACTGCGCCAGCGCCTGGGCGTGCGCGCGAACCACGGTCACGCCCTTCATGTCCGGCGTGGAGGCCATCAGGTTGTGATGGACCTTGAGCGCAATCTCACCGCTGATCTTTAGCGAGGTCTGCAGGAACAGGTCGAGCGTGCGCGACACCGCGCCTTCGGTCGAGTTCTCCACGGGCACCACGCCATATTCGACGGTGCCGGCTTCCACGGCGCGGAACACCTCGTCGATGCTCGGGCACGGCACGCCGCTCACTTCGTGGCCGAAATGCGCGTACAGCGCCTGCTCGGAGAACGTGCCGGCCGGGCCGAGGAACGCAATCTCAAGCGGCTTTTCCAGCCCACGGCAGGCAGACATCACCTCGCGCCAGATCGACGCCACGCTCTCGCCCAGCAGCGGGCCCGGGTTGGCGCCCTGCACCTTGCGGATGACCTGCAGTTCACGTTCGGGACGAAACACGGGCGCGCCGTACTTCTTCTTGACCTCGCCCACGTCGAGGGCGAGCTGGGCGCGGCGGTTCAGCAGCGCCAGCAGTTCGCGGTCCACCGCGTCGATCTGGCCGCGCAGCGGCGCGAGGTCGGCGGACAGCGCCTGCTCCTGGGCGCTGGGACCGGGGTTCCCTGTGGGCGGCGCGTCGTTGCTCGCGCGCTTGTCTTCGCTAGTCATGTCAAAGCCTGGTGGGCCGCGCCGGGGCGGCGGCCGGGAAGAATCGGTGCAAATCCGCCGTCAGGCGGCGGTACGCTCGAATTCGCGCATGAAATCGATTAGCGCGGTCACGCCTTCCAGAGGCATGGCGTTGTAGATGCTGGCGCGCATGCCGCCCACGGACTTGTGGCCCTTGAGCTGTACCAGGCCATTCGCGCGCGCCTGGGTCAGGAACGCTTCGTTGCGCGATTCGTCGCGCAGGAAGAACGGTACGTTCATGCGCGAGCGGCAGCTGGGGTCAATCTCGTTACGGTAAAAGTCGCTCTGGTCCAGGAAGCGGTACAGCGCCTGCGCCTTGGCGATATTGCGCTGCTCGATGCCGGCCACGCCGCCCTGGGCCTTGAGCCACTTGAACACGAGCCCGGCGATATAGATCGCATAGGTGGGCGGCGTGTTGTACATCGAATCATGCTCGGCCACCTGGCGCCAGTTGAACGCCGACGGGCACAGCGGGTGCGCGAAGCCGATCAGGTCCTCGCGCACGATGACGATGGTCACGCCGGCCGGGCCGATGTTCTTCTGCGCCCCGCCGTACACCACCTGCACGCGCGACCAGTCGATCGGGCGCGACAGGATATGGCTGGACGCGTCGGCCACCACGATGCGGCCCTTGTCGTGCGTGCCGGTCTGGCCGATGTCGGGAATCTCCTGGAACTCCACGCCGACGATGGTCTCGTTCGTGCACAGGTGCACATAGGCCGCGTCGTCGGACAGCTTCCAACTGGCGACATCCGGAATTTTCGTAAATTTACGATCCGCGCTTGAGGCCGCGATATTGACCTCGCCATAGCGGCGCGCTTCCTGCTCGGTCTTGACCGACCACGTGCCGGTCACGACGAAATCGGTCTTCGGCTTGGCCGCATTGACGCGGCTGGCCAGGTTCAGCGGCACGATGCCATTCTCGCCAATCGCCCCGCCCTGCAGGAAGAGGATGCGGAAGTTCTTCGGCACATGGAGCAGTTCTCGCAGATCGGCGAGGGCTTCGTTGTGGATCCCCTCGAACTCGCGGCTGCGGTGGCTCATCTCCATGACCGACACGCCGGTGCCGCGCCACGACAGCATTTCCTCGGCCGCCTGCTGCAGGACTTCGGTCGGCAGTGCGGCCGGACCGGGCGAGAAATTGAACACGCGCTCGGCCACATTGCGTTGCAGGCCAGCGAGGGCGGGATTCTGGGGATCGTTCATGGAGGAAGAAGGAAAAATGGCTGCCGGTTTGAACCAGGCAGCCATTATCCCTCAAACGCGCGCCGCTAGGGCAGCGGCTCGGCGGCCGGATCGGCCGTCGATTCCTTGCGGATCACTTACTTCGAAGCGGCGGCGATTTCCTTCTCGGCCGAGTCACGCATCGACTTGCCAACCTGCGGGCCGTACTTCTGCATCATCGAACCCCAGATTTCCTGGGTCGCCTTGCCCTGGTTGGCCATGAACTTCTGGCCGGTCGGCGACTTCAGGAACGTGGTCAGGTCCTTGATTTCCTGCGTGCTGTAATACTTGCCGAACGCGTCGTAGTGGGCCTTGATGGCGTCCTGGCGGAAACCGTCGGTGTTGAACGCCGTACCGGCGCCATCCACCATGCGCTGCACCGCGCCGTTCTTCTTCAGCTTGTCGACAGCGGCCTGCTTCTGCTTGTCGTTCAGCGTCTTGTTTTCCACGAGGACTTGCTCGAGGACCAGCGGCGCTTCCTGCTTGGCGCCGTTCTGCCAGTTGTCGGCCTGGCCCTTCACGGCCTGGTCGGCCTGCATGACGGAGAGCAGTTCCTTGATGGCGGCGGTCTTGTCGGCATCCTGCGCCTGAGCGTGGGCGGCCTGGGCCACCATCATCGTCGGGACAAAAGCAGCCAGAACAGCAATACGTCGATAGGTTTTGAGCATTATGACTCCCTGGAAAATATGTCCGATTTAGTCCGCACGGCCGTCTGGCGAGTTCCGGCCGGCGTCCTGTTGTTGCAACAAATTACGAATTCGCGTCCGCGTCGGTTGCGCCGTCGGCGCCTTCGGCCCCGGCGGTGCCAGCGGCCCCTTCCACCACATCGGCGTCCGCATCCTCGGCACCCTCGATCCCGGCGCCATTATCGGCATCGGTCTCGACAATCCGTTGCAGGCCCGACAGCTTGGTGCCCTCGTCCACGTTGATCAGGGTCACGCCCTGCGTGGCGCGGCCCATCTCGCGGATCTCGGCCACACGGGTGCGGATCAGCACGCCGCCGGTCGTGATCAGCATGATCTCGTCCTCGGGCGATACCAGCGCGGCAGCCACCACGCGGCCATTGCGCTCGCTGGTCTGGATCGCAATCATGCCCTTGGTGCCGCGGCCATGTCGAGTGTATTCCGAGATCGGCGTGCGCTTGCCGTAGCCGTTCTCGGTGGCGGTCAGCACGCTGCCCACCGCCGCGACGGCGGTCTCGGAACCCGCACTGCCTTCGGTCGCTTCCGCCGATTCGGCAGAATCCGTCGATTCAGCCACCGCAGTTTCTGCCGGCGCCACCAGCATGGCGATGACCGCCTGGCTTTCCTCGAGGTTCATGCCGCGGACGCCGCGGGCCTGACGGCCCATCGGACGCACGTCGTTTTCGTCGAAGCGCACGGCCTTGCCGGCGTCCGAGAACAGCATCACGTCATGCTGGCCGTCGGTCACGGCGGCGCCGATCAGGAAATCGCCCTCGTCCAGGTCCACGGCGATGATGCCGGCCTTGCGCGGGTTCGAGAACTCGGTCAGCGCGGTCTTCTTGACCGTGCCGCGTGCGGTGGCCATGAAGATGAAGTGCTCGGCGTCGAACTGGCGCACCGGCAGGATCACATTGATCTTCTCGCCATCGGCCAGCGGGAACATGTTAACGATCGGACGGCCACGCGAGTTGCGCGACCCCTGCGGCACCTCGTACACCTTGAGCCAGTACAGCCGGCCGCGGTTCGAGAAGCACAGGATGTAATCGTGCGTGTTGGCCACGAACAGCGTGTCGATCCAGTCGTCTTCCTTGGTGGCCGTCGCCAGCTTGCCGCGCCCGCCACGTTTCTGCGCGCGGTATTCGGAAATCGGCTGGCTCTTCATATAGCCGCTGTGCGAGAGCGTGACCACCATGTCCTGCGGCGTGATCAGATCCTCGGTGTCGAGTTCGGTCGCGTTCAGTTCGATGGTGGAACGGCGCTCGTCGCCAAATTCGGCGCGGATGGCACCGAGTTCGTCGGTGATGATGGTCGTAATACGTTCCGGACGCGCCAGGATGTCCAGCAGGTCCGCGATCACCGCCATCACTTCACGGTATTCCTGGACGATCTTGTCCTGCTCCAGGCCCGTGAGGCGTTGCAGGCGCATTTGCAGGATTTCCTGCGCCTGGCCGTCGGAGAGGCGGTACAGGCCGTCCGGCTGCATGCCGAACAGGGCGGGCAGGCCATCCGGACGATACGAGGCACGGCCGCCGGCAGTGTCGCTTTCGGCACGCGCGAGCATGTCGCGCACGAGTGCCGAATCCCACGACTTGGCCATCAGCTCCTGCTTGGCGATCGGCGGCGTCGGCGCGGCCTTGATGATCGCGATGAACTCGTCGATGTTCGCCAGCGCCACGGCCAGGCCTTCCAGCACGTGACCGCGCTCCCGCGCCTTGCGCAGCTCGAACACGGTGCGGCGGGTGACCACCTCGCGCCGGTGCGACAGGAACGCGTCCAGCATCTGGCGCAGGTTCAGCAGGCGCGGCTGGCCGTCGACCAGCGCCACCATGTTCATGCCGAAGGTGTCCTGCAGCTGGGTGTTCTTATATAGGTTGTTCAGGACAACCTCGGGCACTTCGTTGCGCTTCAGTTCGACCACCACGCGCATGCCCGACTTGTCGGACTCGTCACGGATGTCTGAAATGCCCTCGACCTTCTTCTCGGTCACCAACTCGGCGATGCGCTCGAGAAGCGTCCGCTTGTTCACCTGGTACGGCAGTTCGTCGACGATGATCGCCTGGCGCTGGCCGCGGTCGATGTCCTCGAAGTGCGTCCGGGCGCGCATGATGATGCGGCCCCGGCCCGTGCGATAGCCTTCGCGCACGCCCTGGATGCCGTAGATAATGCCGGCCGTCGGAAAATCGGGCGCTGGCACCAGTTCGATCAGGTCATCCACCGTGGCGTCGGGATTGCGCAGCAGATGCAGGCAGGCGTCGACCACCTCATTGAGGTTATGCGGCGGAATATTGGTGGCCATGCCCACCGCAATACCCGACGAGCCATTGATCAGCAAATTCGGAATACGCGCCGGCAAAATACCCGGTTCTTTTTCCGAACCGTCGTAGTTCGGCTCGAAATCGACTGTTTCCTTGTCGATATCGTGGAGCATTTCATGCGCAATTTTCGACAGGCGGATTTCGGTATAACGCATGGCTGCCGCGTTATCCCCATCGACCGAGCCGAAGTTGCCCTGCCCGTCCACCAGCATGTAGCGCAGCGAGAAATGCTGCGCCATGCGGACGATCGTGTCATAAACGGCGGTGTCGCCGTGCGGGTGATACTTACCGATCACATCACCGACAATACGGGCCGATTTCTTATAGGCCCGGTTCCAGTCGTTATTCAGCTCATGCATCGCAAAGAGCACGCGCCGATGTACTGGTTTCAGGCCATCCCGGACGTCGGGAAGCGCACGCCCGACGATAACGCTCATCGCGTAATCCAGGTATGAGCGGCGCATTTCCTCTTCCAGGGAAACCGGAAGCGTTTCTTTGGCGAATTGATCCATTGCGGCTTGGTTTATGCGGCGGGTTTTAGCGAATGAGACCCTGGTCCCGGGGCGCCGGCGGGGGCGCCTGTCCAGGACGGGCAACATGGCATTCTACCACGCGCGCCACCCCTTCCCGACGCCCGCCGGACGGCCCGGAAACAGGCCCGCCAGCGCCCTCCGGAGCGCCGCGCCTGCCGCCCGCAAGCCATACGGGACAAGGGTTTGCGGGCGCCGCAAGAGCGATGTTGCACAAACACCACAGGGCTAAAACCCCAGGGTTGAATCGAATATATTTACTTCTTAGGAAACGAGCCTTGTGGCACAATTCCCCAGCGAAGAGCCAGACATTGTTCGAAGTGGAGCATCCACCACATCGAGAATGTTATACTCCGAAGAATGTATGACTTGTTTTCGTCCATTTGCTCGCAGTAACCCTGCGGTGATCTCATCCTGAGAGGAGAAATATGAAAAAATTTGCCAAGCTCGCGCTCGTTGCAGCTACCGCAGTAATGGCTGCATCCGCTCAAGCCCAGTCCGTCCCCTATGAAAAGAAGGCTGTGAACGACAACTGGGGCAACGGTACGAGCGAGTACGTGTGGAAGAATGGCACGAACGAGCTCTGCTGGCGCGACAGCTCCTGGACCCCGGCAACGGCCAATGCCCTGTGCGATGGCGCACTGGCTCCGGCTGCTGCTCCGGCCCAGGCACCGACCCCGGTGGCTCCTCCGGTTGTGTCGAGCGAGAAGGTCACTTTCGCAGCTGACACCCTGTTCGACTTCGACAAGGCTGTTCTGAAGCCCGAAGGCAAGGCCAAGCTGGACGACCTGGTCTCGAAGCTGCAAGGCATCACCCTCGAAGTGATCATCGCCGTGGGCCACACCGACGCGTTCGGTTCGGACAAGTACAACGATCGCCTGTCGATCCGTCGTGCTGAATCCGTCAAGGCTTACCTGGTGAGCAAGGGCGTGGAAGCCAACCGCGTGTACACCGAAGGCAAGGGCAAGCGCCAGCTGAAGGTGGATCCGAAGTCGTGCAAGGGCAACCGCACGGCACAGATCGCCTGCCAGCAGCCGAACCGTCGCGTGGAAGTCGAAGTGGTCGGCACCCGCAGCGCACGTTAATCGGATCCTCTCCGATGAAGAAAGCCCAGCGCAAGCTGGGCTTTTTTTTTGCCCGCTATTTTTGGTACAGTTGCCGGACGCTTCTCTCCGCACTCAGGTTTCGGGCCGTGCGCCCGGGACCTCACTCCTTTGACGATGTCGCAAACCTCCACCCTTTCCCCCGCTGGCAGCCCCACCGGTCGCAACGCCGATCCGAAAGAGATCGACAAGTTCAGCGAGCTGGCCCACCGCTGGTGGGACCCGAACAGCGAGTTCAAGCCGCTCCACGACCTGAACCCGCTGCGCCTGGGCTGGATCGACGGCATCGCCCGCCTGCCCGGCAAACAGGTGATCGACGTTGGGTGCGGAGGCGGCATCCTGTCCGAAAGCATGGCGCGCCTTGGCGCCACCGTGCGCGGCATCGATCTGTCTACCAAGGCACTCAAGGTAGCGGACCTGCATAGCCTGGAGTCCGGCGTGCCGGTCACCTACGAGGAAATCGCCGTCGAGGACCTCGCCGCGCGCATCCCCGGCAGCGTGGACGTGGTCACTTGCATGGAAATGCTCGAGCACGTGCCCGACCCCGCCTCCATCGTGCGCGCCTGCACGACACTGGTCCGCCCGGGCGGCTACGTCTTCTTCTCGACGATCAACCGCAACCTCAAGGCCTACCTGCTGGCCATCGTCGGCGCCGAATACGTGCTGAACATGCTGCCGCGCGGCACCCACGACTACGAGAAGTTCATCACGCCATCGGAAATGGCCCGCTTCGCGCGCCAGGCCGGGCTGGACCTGATCGAGATGCGCGGCATGACCTACAACCCGTTGTCGCAGACGTACTCGCTCGGCCATGACACGGGCGTCAACTACATGATGGCCTTCCGCAAGACGGCGCCGAAGGCGGCGGACTGAATCATGCGCACCTTCGACGCGGTATTTTTCGATCTCGACGGCACGCTCGCCGACACAGCCCCTGACCTCGCCGCAGCCGCCAACCGGCTCGTGGTGGAGCGCGGCCTGCCGCCCGTGGCCTATGAGAAGTTGCGCCCGGTGGCTTCGCACGGCGCGCGCGGCCTGATCGGCGCGGCGTTCGGCAAGTCGCCCGAGGACCCCGACTTCCCCGCCCTGCGCGATACCTTCCTCGACTACTACGAGGCCGACATCGCGGTGCACACCCGCCTGTTCGACGGCATGGACGAGGTGCTGGCCCGGCTGGAAGCCGCCGGCATCCGCTGGGGCATCGTGACCAACAAGATCGCCCGCTTCACGGTGCCGCTGGTGGCCGCGATCGGCCTTGCGCCGCGCGCCTCGGCTGTGGTCAGCGGCGACACCACCGCGCATGCCAAACCCCACCCCGCCCCGCTGCTGCATGCAGCCGAGGTCAGCGGCGTGGCACCGGCACGCTGCCTGTATGTAGGTGACGACCTGCGCGACATCCAGGCCGGCAAAGCGGCCGGCATGGCCACGGTGACCGCCGCGTACGGCTACTGTGGCGACGGCGAGCCGCCCGAAGCCTGGGGCGCGGACTACCTGATCCGTCACCCGGCCGAGCTGCTGGCGCTGTTCGGGAACTGAAGCCCCCGGCAGGCAGCCAAAGCGAGTACAATCCGTCTCCTACATCTTCACACTGGGGCCGACCTGGTTTCGACGTGGGTTGCGAAGCAGTGGAGGGCATACCGAGGACCCGTCACCTCGTTAATCAATGGGAATGTAATAACTGCTAACGACGAACGTTACGCACTGGCTGCCTAAGGGCTAGCCGTCCTCGCACTGGCTCGCTGACGGGCTAGGGTTCGCAAGAACTGGCGAGGTCATTTACGTCAGATAAGCTTCGGGAGTGTCACGGGCCCGAGGACGAAAACCTAGTGACTCGCCGTCGTAGAGCGTGTTCGTCCGCGATGCGGCGGTTAAAACAAATGACAGAACTAAGTATGTAGAACTCTCTGTGGAGGGCTTGCGGACGCGGGTTCGATTCCCGCCGGCTCCACCAGTATTACCGCCCGACATTCCTTTTGCTTCAGGAAACGCCGGACAAGCAAAAACCCCGTCAATCGATGACGGGGTTTTTTCTTTTCTACCGGGCCAAAATCCATTGGCCGCTCGATGCACGCTCAGTGCACCGATTCCGCCGGCTGGCTCGCTGCCAGGCGCGCGGCATAGAAGCGGTCCAGCGCTACGTGCACGCCAAGCAGGCCGAACAGTTGGGAGGCCTCGTTCACTGATACCAACACGCCCGGCATCCACAGCCGCTGCAGGCGGCCCGGGGCCTGCCCGCTGAGGTCGGCAAACGCTTCCATGCCGTACTCCTGGATGGCCTTGAACAGCACCAGGCCTACCAGGTACATATCGCCGGAATCCAGCGCGATGGCCGCCTGCGCAGCCCAGCGCACTTGCCGGTCTTCGTGCTTCTCCGCCTCGGCAAAGCGCTCCGTCGCCGTCTGGGCGACCGCCTCACCGGGCGCTTGGAATGTGAGGCTCATTGCCAATCTCCAATGCCAGATCCCATGGATATCGGCAGATTTGCCATTTTCCTGAAGCCTTCCTCCAGGACACGAGATAACGCATGGGTCCCTTGGCCGCACGGGGCTACAATGGACGCCCGCCTCTTCCTGCCCAACTCCATGACCGACCACCCCCGCTTTACCCTCAACCGCTCCATGGTCATGCTGCTGCCCGAGCAGCCGTTCCTGGACTGGATCAAGGCCGTCGACCCGGAGCCCGTGCCGGGCCTGTCGCTCGAGGACGTCCGCGACGACGCCAGCGTCTTCCTGTTGCCGTCGGAAGTGGCGGATTCCCCGGAGACTGCTATGCGCTGGGTGGAAAAGCGCTGGCAGGCGTTCTTCGAATTCATGTTGGGCGAATGGTTTGATGATTCCATGTGGCCCGAGAATATGTCCCTGGCCATGTTCCGCGAATGGTTCACGCCGCGTTTCCATTCCATGGTGTGGGATATGGCGCCGGAGTCTCCCATCATGCATGAAGACTGGGATGACGAAGACGACGATATGCCGTCCATGCTGCACTAAATCCAACCTCGGAAATTGAAACGGCACGCCCGAGGGCGTGCCGTTTTTGCTTGCGCGAACAAGACTATAAATCAAAGAAAGCGATCGAGTATTTTGCGGCTGGGTTTGTCGAGCGCGGACAGGTCGCGAATCAGGTAATGAATGCCGTGGTTGTCGGAGATCAGCAGCGTGCTGCCGGTCAGTCGACGAATGTCCTCTTCGCCGCGCAGCACGAGGTCGGTCTGGCCACGATCCGTCCGCACCGTCCAGACGCTCGGCGTGGCATAGGTGGACACACCCACAATGCTACGAATTTCCGGCATGAACTCGCGCGCGGCCAGTTCGGACTCGATCAGGGCACGCATCGGCGCCGGCAGGGTATCGAGGCGCGGAATCCACGCCAATTCGCGGCCATCGGTGCTGATCATGCCGACACCGTCGTCGGGCGCGGCAATCGGGAAGGCGCGCACAGGCACCACGCCCTCGTGCGCCGTGCCGTCGGCCGTCGTCAGAACGAGCTTGCCGAACGGGTTGCGGGACAACGTGTAATCGGGCGTCTGCATAGCGGTTTGCCGAGAAATCGAATCACCTGAAGAATCACTGCGCATTGACGGCCTCCGTATCGAGGCGTTCGCCCGCGCTGGGCAGGTCTGCATCGGCATCGACATTGCGCGCCTGCGCCTGGTAGAGCTTGTAGTAGGCGCCTTCGCGCGCGAGCAGTTCGTCGTGATTGCCGACTTCGACAATCTGTCCGCGATCCATCACCACGAGGCGATCGGCCTTCCGCAGCGTGGACAACCGGTGCGCGATCGCAATGGTCGTACGTCCCTGCACGAGGTTATCCAGCGCCTTCTGGATCTCCTTCTCCGTGGTGGTGTCCACCGACGACGTGGCCTCGTCCATGATCAGGATGCGCGGATTGATCAGCAGCGCGCGTGCGATGGAGATGCGCTGGCGCTCCCCGCCGGACAGCGCTTGCCCGCGCTCCCCTACCAGCGAGTCATAGCCGTGCGGCAGGCGCAGGATGAACTCGTGCGCATGCGCGGCCCGCGCTGCGGCGACGATTTCTTCGCGCGTGGCGTCGGGCTTGCCGTAGGCGATGTTGTCGGCAATCGTGCCGAAGAACAGGAACGGCTCTTGTAGTACCAGTCCGATATGGCGGCGGAACTCCGACACCGGCAGCGAGCGGATGTCGATGCCATCCACGCGGATCGCGCCTTCGGACACATCGTAGAAGCGGCAGATCAGATTGACAAGCGTGCTCTTGCCCGAGCCGCTGTGGCCGACCAGCCCGATCATCTCGCCCGGCCGGATCGACAGGTTCAGGCCGCGGATCACCGCGCGGTTGCCGTAGCGGAAGCCGAGGTCGCGCAGTTCGATGGCGCCCTCCACCTTATCGAGATGCACCGGGCGCTGCGGCTCGGGCACGCTCGACACATGGTCCAGGATGTCGAAGATCCGCTTGGCGCCGGCGGCAGCCTTCTGCGTGACCGACACGATCCGGCTCATCGAATCCAGCCGCGTGTAGAAACGGCTGATATAGGTCAGGAAGGCGACCAGCACGCCGACCGTGATGGCGTCGTGGCTGACCTGCCAGATGCCGAAGATCCAGACCACCAGCAGGCCCACTTCGGTCAGCAGCGTCACCGTAGGCGTGAACAGCGACCAGACGGCATTGACGCGATCGTTGACGGCCAGATTGTGCTTGTTCGCCTCGCGAAAGCGGTCGACCTCGCGCTTTTCCTGGGCGAAGGCCTTGACCACGCGGATGCCGGGAATCGTATCGGCCAGCACATTGGTGATCTCGGACCAGATGCGGTCGATCTTCTCGAAGCCGTGACGCAGCCGGTCCCGCACGAGGTGGATCATCCAGGCGATGAACGGCAGCGGCACCAGCGTCACCAGCGCCAGCCAGGGATTGATCGAGATGAGGATGATGGCCGTCATGACGATCATCAGCACATCGGTCGCGAAATCGAGCAGGTGGAGCGACAGGAAGACGCAGATGCGGTCGCTTTCGGAGCCGATACGGGCCATCAGGTCGCCCGTGCGCTTGCCACCGAAGTATTCGAGGGACAGTTTTAGCAGGTGTTCGTACGTTGTTGTGCGCAGATCGGCGCCGATGCGCTCGGATACACGCGCCAGCAGATACGTCCGCGCCCAGCCCAGGCTCCACGCCACCAGCGCGGCGCCGAGCAGCCCGGCCAGGTACATCTTGACGCGCTCATAGTCGATCGGCACGCCGTTTTGGTACGGAATCAGCACCTTGTCCATCAGCGGCATGGTCAGGTACGGCGGCACCAGCGTGGCGGCGGTGCCGAGCAGGGTCAGCAGGAAGCCGGCCAGCAGCTCCCACTGGTAGGGCCGTGCGAAGCGCCACAGGCGCAGCAGCGCCCAGGTGGATGGCGGGGTCTCGAGGTCGCGGCTGCACTGGGGGCAGACGTCCTCGCCGGGGGGCAGCGGGGCCTTGCAGGTGGGGCAGACATCGTCGTCGGCCGGCACGGCGGCCTGGCCGGTGGCGAGCAGCGCGCGGCGGGCTTCGAACTGATCGGCCAGCCGCAGGGCGTCGGGATTGTAACCAAGCGTGTAGCGCCAGCTCCCCAGCCGGGCGCGGCCGTCGGCCAGTTCCAGCGAGCCAACCCCGGCGTGGTCGCCATGGGTCAGCGTCAAGGCAGGCGTAATTTCCCAGTCGACGATGTTTTTTTCACCGCCCCCCCGGGCAATCAGCCGGCGGTCGGTCACAACCAGCCACCCTTGGGTAAAATGCAGCCTTGCGTCCAGGTCCAGGTCAAGGCCAGCCAGCACGGTTTCACCGGGCTGCAGGCTCGTGCCGATCTCGGCGCCCCAACGACCTTGCGGGCCGGAGGGGATTGGGACGGACGGGGAGGATTGGGTCATTATTGGCGCGAAATGCGTCCGCGGTGAGTCCACAACAGGGTAGACACGGACATAACTTGAAACAATTTAGGCGGGAAGCCGGCTGGCGGCCCGCGATTTTGCCCGCAAGTATACATAACGCAAACAAACGGGGCGCCTGGTGCGCTGCACAACGTCTTCCGGACTACAGGGGTCAACCCTGATGCCGTTGAAACGTTACTGAAAGGTTAGGCTCCCATTTCTCGGGCATTCGCCCACTGCCTCAAGCTAAATCAATGAAAAAGAAGGACATTGAGATTTTCGATGTCATGTCGCTGCGCGGCCCGAATATGTGGACATATCGGCCAGTGCTGGAGGCATGGGTTGATATCGGCGAACTGGAGGATTTCCCCTCCAACAAGATCCCGGGGTTCTACGAGCGCCTGTCGGCCTGGCTCCCGTCGCTGATCGAGCATCGCTGCAGCATTGGCGAGCGCGGCGGCTTCCTGCAGCGGCTCAAGGAAGGGACGTGGCCCGGCCACATCCTCGAGCACGTGACGCTTGAGCTGCAGAACCTGGCCGGCATGCCGGGCGGCTTCGGCAAGGCCCGCGAGACCCCCGTGCGGGGCGTCTACAAGGTGATCGTCCGGGCCTGGCACGAGGAGGTGACGCGCGCCGCGCTGTTCACCGCCCGTGATCTGGTCATGGCCGCCATCGAGGACCGCCCGTTCGACGTACCCGACGCCGTGGACAACCTGCGCCGCCTGGTCGACGAACATTGCCTCGGCCCGAGCACCGCGTGCATCGTCGATGCCGCCGATGACCGCGACATCCCCTCCATCCGACTCTCCGACGGCAATCTGGTTCAACTTGGCTACGGGGCGCGCCAGCGCCGCATCTGGACCGCCGAGACCGACCGGACCAGCGCCATCGGCGAATCGATCTCGCGCGACAAGGACCTGACCAAGACGCTGCTGGAATCCTGCGGCGTGCCGGTACCGGAAGGCCGCATGGTCGAGAGCCCCGAGGACGCCTGGGACGCCGCCGAGCGCATCGGCGTGCCGGTGGTGGTCAAGCCGTACGACGGCAACCATGGCCGCGGCGTGTTCACCAACCTGATGACGCGCGAGGAAGTGGAAACCGCCTACTCGGTGGCCATCGACGAAGGCAACGGCGTGATCGTCGAGCGCTTCGTGCCGGGCAACGAACACCGCCTGCTGGTGGTGGGCGGCCGGCTCGTGGCGGCGGCGATGGGCGAGACGGCCAGCGTCGTGGGCGACGGCACCTCGACCATCGACGAACTGATCGATTCGCAGATCAACTCCGATCCGCGCCGGGGCAGCACCGAGGACCATCCGCTGAACCGCGTGCGGCTCGATTCCGCCGCACGGCTGGAACTGAAGCGCCAGGGCCTGGTAGATGGCGATTCCGTGGCACCCGCCGGCAAGACCATCCTGATCCAGCGCAACGGCAACGTCGCCTTCGACGTGACCGACCGCGTGCACCCGAGCGTGGCCGCGCATGCCGCGCTGGCCGCGCGCGTGGTGGGGCTGGACATTGCCGGGGTGGACCTCGTGGCCGAGGACATCTCGCGTCCGCTGGCCGACCAGCGCGGCGCCATCGTCGAGGTGAACGCCGGCCCGGGCCTGCTGATGCACATCAAGCCGGCCGACGGCACGCCGCGCCCCGTGGGCCCCGCCATCATCGACCATCTGTTCCCCGCCGCGAAGGATGGCAGCGCCGATGACGGCCGCATCCCCGTGGTCGGCATCACCGGTAACAACGGCAAGACCGTGGTGGCCAAGCTCGTGGCGCGCCTGCTGCAACTTTCGGGCAAGCACACCGGGCTGGCCTGCAGCGACGGCCTGTTCCTGGACCGCCGCCAGGTGGAGACCGGCGACCGCGCCAACTGGGAAGCCGGCCATCGCATCCTGATGAACCGCGCCGTGGAAGCGGCCGTGTTCGAGAACGACAGCGGCATGATCCTGTCGCAGGGCCTGCCGTACGACCGTTGCCAGGTTGGCGTGGTGACCAACTTCGCCCAGCCGGACCACCTCGGCGACTACTACGTCGAGGACGAGGACCGCATGTACAACGTGTTGCGCACCCAGGTGGACGTGGTGCTCAACAACGGCGTGGCGGTGCTCAACGCCGGCGATGCGCGGCTGGTGGAGATGGCCGAGCTGTGCGATGGCGATGTGATCTTCTTCGGCCTCACCGCCGACCTGCCGGCGATTGCCGCGCACCGGGCGGCGGGCAAGCGAGCGGTGTTCGTACGCGAAGGCAAGGTCGTGATGGCCACCGGCCAGAGCGAGATGCCGCTGACCGATGTGTCGGCCATTCCGCTGACCTACGCGGGCCGCGTGGCGTTCCAGATCGAGAACGTGCTGGCGGCCGTGGCCACGGGCTGGGCGCTGGGCATTTCCAACGACCTGATCCGCGCCGGCGTGGTGACGTTCGACGTTGGCCAGGTCGACGTGCCGGGCCGCTTCACGCTGTTCGAACGCCAGGGCGCCACGGTGATCGTCGATGACGCGCACAACGCGCCCGCGCTGACGGCGCTGGCCGCCGCGCTCGACCGCTTCCCCGCCGAGCGCCGCATGCTGGTGTTCGGCGCCGGCGTGCAGCGCCGGGACGAGGACCTCGTCAGCCACGGCAAGATCATCGGTGCCGCGTTCGACCGCGTGTTCCTCTGCGAGGACCAGAGCGTGAAGCGCGACCTGCCCGATGCCGAGGCCCGCGCGCTGGTCAAGAAGGGGCTGTACGAAGGCCGCCGCGTGACCAAGATCATCGACGAAGGCGCCCGCCGCGCCGCCATCGAGACCGCGCTCTCGCAACTGGTGGCCGGCGACCTGCTGGTCATCCAGTGCGACGAGGGCTCGCCCGAGGGCACTGTCGAGCAGGTACACCAGTGGGTCGGCCGTAGCGGCCGCCGCGCCTGATGGCTCGGCCAGAAAAATAACGGAAATACTATGGAAGTCTCCCGTATCCGGGCCCTGCGCGGCCCGAATCTCTGGTGCCGCCACACTGGCATCGAGGCCATCGTGGCCTGCTCGGACACCTCGCACCTGCTGGCCGACCTGCCCGGCTTCGAAGACCGCCTGCGCGCGCGCTTCCCGGCCATCGGCCCGCTCCGTCCTGACGACGAGGCCGGTACGCCGTCGATGGCCCACGCGCTGGAAGCCGCCGCACTCGGCCTGCAGGCCTCCGCCGGCTGCCCGGTCACCTTCAGCAACACCGCGCCCACCGTGGAGCCCGGCACGTATCAGGTAGTGGTGCAGTACAGCGAGGAGGAAGTCGGCCGGCTCGCCTTCGAACTCGCTGAACAGCTATGCCTGGCGGCCCGCGACGACAAGCCCTTCGACCTCGACGACGCGCTGCACCGCCTGCGCGAATTGGACGAGGACGTGCGGCTGGGGCCGAGCACCGGCTCCATCGTCTACGCCGCCGTGGCGCGTGGCATTCCGTATCGCCGCCTCACGCAGGGGTCGATGGTCCAGTTCGGCTGGGGCAGCAAGCAGCGCCGCATCCAGGCCGCCGAGACCGACATGACCAGCGCCGTGGCGGAGTCCATCGCGCAGGACAAGGACCTGACCAAGAGTCTGCTGCACGCCGCCGGCGTGCCGGTGCCGCTGGGCCGCTCGGTGCGCAGCGCCGAGGAAGCCTGGGCCGCCGCGCAGGCCATCAACGGGCCGGTGGTGGTCAAGCCGCGCGACGGCAACCAGGGCAAGGGCGTGGCGGTGCGCATCCGCACGCGCGAAGAAGTGATGACGGCCTACGAAGTGGCGGCCGACATCTCCTCGGACGTGCTCGTGGAACGCTACATCCCCGGTCACGATTTCCGCCTGCTGGTGGTGGGCAAGCACCTGGTGGCCGCCGCGCGCCGCGATCCGCCGCAGGTGATTGGCGATGGCGTGCACACCGTGCGCCAGCTCGTGGAGGAAGTGAACCGCGACCCGCGCCGGGGCGAGGGCCATGCCACGTCACTGACCAAGATCCGCTTCGACGATATCGCGCTGGCAACGCTGGCCAAGCAGCACCTGACCGCCGACTCGGTGCCCGCCAACGGCACGCGCGTGGTGCTGCGCAATAACGCCAATCTGTCGACGGGCGGCAGCGCCACCGACGTGACCGACGACGTCCACCCGGACATCGCCGCGCGCGCCGTGGCCGCAGCCCAGATGGTGGGCCTCGACATCTGCGGCGTGGACGCCGTGTGCGAGACCATGCTCAAGCCGTTCGAGGAACAGGCCGGCGGCATCGTCGAAGTCAACGCCGCGCCGGGCCTGCGCATGCACCTGCAGCCGTCGTTCGGCAAGGGCCGCGCCGTGGGCGAGGCCATCGTCTCAACCATGTTCGCCGATGGCGACGATGGCCGTATTCCCGTGGTGGCGGTGTCCGGCACCAACGGCAAGACCACCACCGTGCGCCTGATCACCCACCTGCTGGCCACGAGCGGCCTGCGCATGGGCATGACCGGCACCGATGGCGTGTATATCCGGGGCGAGCGCATCGACACCGGCGACTGCAGCGGTCCGCGCAGCGCGCGCAACGTGCTGCTGCATCCGGACGTCGACGCCGCCGTGTTCGAGACCGCGCGCGGCGGCCTGCTGCGCGAGGGCCTGGCCTTCGACCGCTGCGACGTGGCCGTGGTGACCAATGTGGGCGAAGGCGACCACCTGGGGCTGTCCTATATCAGCACCGTGGAAGACCTGGCCGTGCTCAAGAGCGTGATCGTCCAGAACGTGGCGCCGCATGGCATGGCTGTGCTGAACGCCGCGGATCCGATGGTGACGCGCATGGCCGACGCCTGCCCCGGCACGGTGACGTTCTTCGCGCAGGATGCCGGGCTGCCGACGATGGCGCTGCATCGCGCACAGGGCAAGCGCGTGGTGTTCGTCGAGGGCGACGAGATCGTGGCGTGCGAGGGCGAGACCCAGGTGCGCATCGCGCTGGCGGACATCCCGCTGACGCGCAACGGCAGCATCGGCTTCCAGGTGGAAAACGCGATGTCATCGATCGCCGCCGCCTGGGCGCTGGGCGTGGACTGGGCCGTGATCCGTCGCGGGCTGGCTACCTTCGTCAACGACGCCGCCACGGCGCCGGGCCGCTTCAACGTGTTCGACTACCGGGGCGCCACCCTGATCGCCGACTACGGCCACAATCCGGATGCCATCCAGGCATTGTGCAATGCGGTGGAATCCATGAAGGGCGACCGCCGCGTGGTGGTGATCAGCGGCGCGGGCGATCGTCGCGACGTGGACATCCGCCGGCAAACCCAGATCCTGGGCGGCGTGTTCGACGAGGTGGTGCTGTATCAGGACCAGTGCCAGCGCGGCCGCGAGGACGGCGAGGTACTGGCGCTGCTGCGCGAAGGGCTGGAAGGCGCACAGCGCACCCAGCACGTGGAGGAGATCCGGGGCGAGTTCCTGGCGATCGACACCGCGCTGGGGCACCTGAAGCCGGGCGACCTGTGCCTGATCCTGGTGGATCAGGTGGAAGAGGCACTCGGGCACATCGCCCAGCGCATCGCGGAACAGTAACGCGCACCTTTGTGCGTCCGTGCGAAGGCCGGCTCCCAGGAGCCGGCCTTTTTTCTTGTGCGTCCACTTGCATCGAAACGGTTGCAGGTGCCACATTACTGTCACCATCGCTCCGATGACCGCCCTGCCCCGCCGGTCTCATCCAGAGGAGGCTTGCCATGCAATCGCCGCAGACCGTAGTGGTCACCTACATCGCCGCCACACCCGAGCAGGTCTGGTCCGCGCTGACGGAGCCCGCGCAGAGCGAACAGTATTTCTTCGGGCGGCGCGTGGAGTCTGACTGGCAGGTGGGCAGCCCGTTCGTGCTGCGCATGGACGACGGCCGGGTGGATTCGCAGGGCGTGGTGCTGCTGGCCGAGCCGCCCTACCGGCTCTCGGTGACGTGGCGCGTGGAGTGGCTCGAGGCCTTCCGCGAGTTACCCGAGGTGGTGGTCACTTGGCAGGTGGATGCGCTGGGGCAGGCGGTGCGGCTGACCGTGAGCGAGACCCATCGCGAGCCGGTGGACGAGCAGATCCTGCAAGGTGGCCGCAACGGCTGGCCGATGATCCTCGCCGGACTCAAGACGCTGCTGGAGACGGGGCAGCCCCTCCAGGTCGAGGTCCCCAAGCCGCCACCGGCGCCCTCCTCCGCCGCCTAGCCCCTCGCCTTCAGTGCCGACCCGGCAGCGAGAGCCGGCGCTCCAGCACGCGCTGCAACACCGATAGCCCGGTACTCAGGATCCAGTAGATGACCGCCACCGCCAGGTAGAGCGGCAGCGGCTGGTAGGTGGCGGCGATGATTTCCTGCGCGGTGCGCAGCAACTCGGTCACGGTGATCACCGACACCAGCGAGGTGTCCTTGATCAGGCTGATCAGGCTGTTGGACAGGCTCGGCACGGCCAGCCGCAGCGCCTGCGGCCCGACGATGTAGCGCAGCGTCTGGATGGGCGTCAGGCCCAGGCTGTAGGCCGCCATCCACTGCCCGCGCGCAATCCCGAGGATGGCGCCGCGCATGCTTTCCGACAGATAGGCGCCCACGTTGAGGCTCAGGGTCAGCACGCCGGCCGGGGTCGGCTCGAGCGCAATGCCCACGCTCGGCAGCCCGTAATAGACCACGAAGATCTGCACCAGCAGCGGCGTGCCGCGCATGATGCTGACGTACACGCGCGCCACCATTTTGAGAATCGGCGCATGGCTAATGCCCATCAGCGCGACCACAATGCCAATCACCAGGCCGAACGCCATCGACAGCACGGCGAACTTCAGCGTGAGCAGGGCGCCCTGCAACAGCACGGGCAGCGAATCCATCACGAGGGCGAGGGCGGACATGGCGGGAGCAGGTCAGGAATCCGGAATGCCGGGATCATACGTGATCCGGCCGCGGAAAAAAAAGGCCGACTCTCGGGAGCCGGCCTTGCTGGTACGGGCTGGGAGCGGGTTGGCCCGGCGGGGGGCGCAACCCTGTCCGCTTACTTCGGCGCCTTGGTCACATCCGAGCCGAACCACTTGGTCGACAGCTTCACCAGCGTGCCGTCCTTGCGCAGGTCTTCCAGCGCCTTGTCGATGGCCTGGGCGAACTTCGGATTGTCCTTGCGGAACGGGATGGCGACCTCGGTATTGGCGCCGGGCACCACGGCGCCCGGGCGCAGCGGCAGGTTGGCGTTCTTGATCAGGTAGTTGACCATCAGCCTGTCATTGAGCGCCGCGTCGATCCGCTGCGAGGCCAGGTCGCGCAGGTACTCAGGCGCGCCGGGATAGGTCTTCACGTCGATGCCGGCCACCGATTTGGCCAGTTCGTTGTAGTTGCTGCCCAGGCTGACGCCCAGCTTGTGGCTCTTCAGGTCGTCCAGCGACTTGAACTCGCGCTTGTCGTCCTTGCGCTGGATCAACTGGGCTGCCGAATAGACGTAGGGCGTGGAGAAATCGAGGGTCTGCTTGCGCTGCGGCGTGACCGCGACCTGGTTGACGATGATGTCGAACTTACCCGCCTGCAGGCCGGCGATGATCGCGCTCCATTCGGTGGTCACGAACTCCGGCTTCACGCCGAGCTTGCCGGCGATGGCGCGCGCCACGTCCACGTCGAAGCCCTCGAGTTCGTTCTTCGCGCCGCGATAACCGAACGGCGGGTACGTGCCTTCCACGCCAATCTTGAGCACGCCGGCTTGCTTGACCGTGTCGAGCAGATCGGCGGCGCTGGCGGCCGTGGCCGTGAAACCGGCAACGCCAGCCAGCAGCGCGGAAGCCAACAGGGATTTGAGCAAGCCAGTACGAATCGAGCGCATAAATTCTCCAGTGTGAGAGGCGGATCAGGCCGGCTGCCCCTTTTGGGGGCGAACCGGAGGCTCCTAAGAGCCTATAACGGGCTCCACACTACCGCAAACACTATCAAACGCGAAATAACGATTCATTATGGCTATATAACCGATCCGCCACCGCACCCAGGGGCCGGGCGGGGCGGACCGCGGCGCCGCCAGTCCCTCCCTGCTTACTGGAACGCCTTGTCGTTCGGCGCCGCGAACAGCGCCTTCATGTCCGGCGACAGCGGGTAGTTCATATTGATGTTGCGCGGCGGAATCGGCGACTGGAACCACTTCGTGTACAGCTTGTCGGCGCGGCCGCTCAGCATCAGGTCCGACACCACGCCATCGGCCAGCTTCTTGAACGAGGCGTCGTCCTTGCGGAACATGCACGCGTAGTTCTCGGTCTGGAGCGGCTCGCCGGCCACGACCCATTCGCTCGCGTTCTTGGCCTTGGTGCGCTCGCCGTACAGCAGCGGCTCGTCCATCACGAAGGCTACCGCACGGCCCGTCTCCAGGATCAGGAACGCCTGGCCATGGTCCTTGGCGCTGGTCAGGTTCATGTTCATGCCCTGCTCGCCGTTCATCTTGACCAGCAGGCGCTCGCCCGTGGTGCCGGCCGTGGTGACCACGTTGCGGCCCTTGAGCTGGGCGAAGTCGGTCACGCCCGAGTCCTTCTTGGTCAGCATCTTGATACCGTAGACGAACAGGCTGTTCGAGAAGGCCACCTGCTTCTGGCGCTCGAGATTGTTGGTCGTGCTGCCGCATTCGATGTCGATCGTACCGTTCTGCATCAGCGGGATGCGGTTCTGCGAGGTGATCGGCGTCAGCTTGACCTGCAGGTTCGGCATGTTCAGCGTCGTCTTGATCTTGTCGACGATCTGCAACAGGATCTCGTGCGAGTAGCCCATGACCTCCTTGCCGTCCGTGTACGAGAACGGAATCGACGACTCGCGGTAGCCGAGCGAGATCACGCCGGTGTCCTTGATCTTCTTGAGCGTATCGCCATCGGCGGCGTGCGCGCCGGCGGCAGCGCAGGCCAGCACGGCGGCGGCCAGCAGGCGGGTGGACAGGCAGGTAGGGGTCAGACGGACACGCAGTGACTTCATGGTTTTCGCTCCTTGATGGGGCTTGGTTTAATCAGCTCGAGGCAATCCCACTTCCGTACTACAAACTTCAACACCCGTTGGGCGCCGGTCAGGCCCGCGCCGCACTGAAATCTTCTGCGCCGATGGCCGGCGCGCGGCCGGCCAACTGGTCCGCCAGCATCCCCGCGCTGCCCATCGCCAGCGTGAACCCGAGCGCGCCATGGCCCAGGTTCAGCCACAGGCCCGGCAGGCGCGACGGGCCGACCAGCGGCAGGCCGTCCGGCGTGGCCGGGCGCAGGCCCGCCCAGGGCTGCAGGGCATCGAGGCCGGCGCCATTGGCCACGCCGCCAAACACGGCGCGGGTCTGGGCGACCAGTGTCTGCGCGCGCTCGCGGTCGATGGTCGGCCCGCCGCGCACCAGATCCGCCATGCCGGCCACGCGCAGCGTATTGCCGATGCGCGCGTAGACGATCTTGTTGGCGAAGTCCGTCACGCTGATATGCGGCGCCCGGGCGCCATCGGCGATCGGCACCGTGATGCTGTAGCCCTTGAGCGGCCACAGCATCGGCCGTACGCCGAGCGGACGCAGCAGCGGCACGCTGCCGATGCCGCCCGCGACGATCACCGCGTCCGCGCGCACCTCGTCATCGGTCGTCCTCACGCCCACCACCTGGACGCCCGATGTCATCAATCCAGTGACACGTGTGCCAAACCGCATCGACACATTGCCCTTCCCTTGCAACAGATGGGCCAGCGAGAGGCAAAAGCGATGACAATCGCCCACTTCTTCGCTCGGCGTGTAGATGGCGCCGGCGATGTCGCCCCGGATGCCGGCCAGCGCGGGCTCCAGCGCCACCGTGGCGTCGCGGTCCAGCGCCTGCTGCTCGCAGCCCAGGCTGGCCTGGTAGTCCAGCAGCCGGCAGGCCGATGCATAGGCGGCTTCGTTGCGATGCACCACCAGCTTGCCGCGCCGCGCGAAATCGAAGCCGCCGCCCTCGCCGCGTGCCTCCGGGCCTTCCACGAAGGCCTGCATCAGGTCCCGCGAATAAAAGGCCAGCCGCAGCAGCTTGCGCGTGGTCGCCTCGCTGGTGGCGGCGTTGCACGCCTGCACGAAGGCCAGCAGCCAGCGCCACTGGGCGGGATCGGCGGTCGGACGGAAGCGCATCGGCGAATCGCGGTCCAGCAACCAGCCCGGCACCTTCGACAGCACGCCCGGCCCGGCCAGCGGCGCCACATAGCTGTAGCTCAGCTGCCCGCCGTTGGCGAAGCTCGTCTCCTCGCCCGGCCCCTCGTGGCGCTCCAGTACGGTGACCTCGTGGCCGTCCTGGGCCAGCCGCCATGCGGTGGTCATGCCGACCACCCCTGCTCCCACAATCGCTATGCGCATCGAACCTGCCTTGCCATCCATATCGAAACGATGGGCCAGAGCGTAGTCCACCGCGCGCGGCTTGCCCAATGCCAATACGTGCCAGAATATGTCCCTAGGCTATGGATGCCGGCCACCCGGGCTTACCCGTAGTGCACGGCCGTCCTGGCCGGTTTCCGCCGCACCTTTCCGGACAATATCCAGCACCACAACGATGCGCCTGCGCCAGATCGAAGTCTTCCGCGCCGTCATGCTGACCGGCACCGTCAGCGAGGCCGCGCGCCTGCTCCACGTCTCCCAGCCCGTGGTGACGCGGGTATTGCAGCACGCCGAGGCCTCGCTGGGCTTTCGTTTGTTCGAGCGCGTGCGCGGCCGGCTGCAGCCCACGCCCGAGGCGACCGCGCTCTATGGGGATGTCGAAAGGCTATATGGGGAGATCGAGCGCGTGCGGCGCGTGTCCGAGAGCCTGCGCCACAAGGGCGCCGGCCGGCTGCGCGTGGCCGCCACGCCGAGCCTGGCCAACCCGCTGCTGGTGCCGGCCGTGCGGCGCTTCTGCGCGCGGCATCCGGAAACGCAGGTCCAGGTGCTGACGCACCATACCAACGAGATCGTGGACGCGCTGCTGGCCAACCAGATCGACGTGGGTTTCGCCTTTTCGCCGCCCCGGCACGAGGCCATCTCCTCGGAGCCGGTGGCCGCCGGCCGGATGCTGCTTGCCGTGCCGCGCACGCTGCCGCTGCCGGCCGGGGGGCGGCGCGGGGCGGTGTCGATGCACAAGCTGATGGACCGCCCCTTCGTCGGCTACGACGACGACACCTCGCTGGGCCTGCTGGTGCGGCAGACGCTGGCGCGCCACGCGCTGGAGCCGCATTCCACGCTGGAGGTGCAGACCTACTCGCTGGCGCTGGCACTCGTCGATGCGGGGCTCGGCCTGACCGTGCTCGACCAGTACACGGCCCTGAGCGCCAATCCGGCCAATGTGGCACTGCACGATATCGAGCCGATGCTGCCTTTCGAGATCCAGCTGCTGCGCGCGAGCCACCGGGGTGCCTCCAGCCTCGTGGACGACATGCGCACCCAGTTCACGGCCGCCGCCGCCGAGCTGGCGGCCACCCTGCCCCACCGGCTCGAAGCCCCGCGCGTGCAGTTCGACGCGCCCGAGAAATGAGCCGCGCCGCCCTCAGAAACGCCGCATTGACAGACCTGCGCGGCGTACACCATCATCAACCCGCCCCGACAGGCGCGTGAAACCCCCATGTTCGTCCTGACCCTGATTCTCCTCGTCCTGATAAGCGCGTTCTTCTCGATTTCGGAGATCGCGCTGACGGCCGCCCGGCGCACCAAGCTCCAGGTCCTGGCCGAGCGCGGCGACCGCCGCGCCACCAAGGTGCTGCGGCTCAAGGAAGAGCCCGGCAACTTCTTCACCATCGTGCAGATCGGCGTGAACAGCGTGGCCATCCTCGCCGGTATCCTGGGCGAGAAACACGTCTCCGACCTCGTCTTCGCCGCGCTGACCCCCTATATGAGCGCCACCCACGCGCTGCGCGTGGCCAATATCGGCTCCTTCCTGGTGGTGACGCTGCTGTTCATCCAGTTCGCGGACCTGATCCCGAAGCGCATCGCCATGACCTTCCCCGAGCGCTGCGCGGTGGTGGTCATTGAGCCGATTCTCACGCTGCTGCGCGTGCTGAAGCCGGTGGTGTGGATCTTCAACGCGGCGGCGGACGCGATGCTGAAGCTGCTCGGCATCCCGACCAAGCCGGTGGACCAGATCACCACCGAGGACATCGCCGCGATGGTCGATGCCGGCGCCGAGGCCGGCGTGCTCCACAAGCACGAGCTGCACCTGATCGAAAACGTGTTCGAACTCGACTCGAAGGGCATCACGGCGATCATGACCCCGCGTGACGACGTGATCTTCCTGACGCTGGACGAGACCGCCGACAGCGTGCGCCGCAAGCTGGTCAGCCAGCCGCACGCGCAATACCCGGTCTGCGGTCACGACCTGGACGACGTGCTGGGCTACATCGACTCGAAGGACATCCTGCAACGGCTGCTGGCCGACGAGAGCGCCACGGTGCTCGGCAACATCGGCCGGCATCACGACAAGAACGTGCTGGTGATTCCGGACACGCTGACGCTGTCCGAGTCCCTGACGCGGTTCCGCGAGATGCACGAGAGCTTTGCGGTGGTGATGAACGAGTACGGGCTCGTGGTGGGCATCGTCACGCTCGACGACATCGTCGGCGCGCTAATGGGGGACATCCTGTATTCGGCCGAGGACGAGCAGATCGTGCGGCGCGACGAGACGTCATGGCTGGTGGACGGCGTGACGCCGCTGGTGGACCTCAAGAAGGCGCTCGAGCTTGATTCGCTGCCCGGCGAGGACTACGTCGATACGGCGGCCGGCCTGGTGATCTACTCGCTGAAGCGGATTCCGAAGAAGTCCGAGTCGATCACCGTGGCGGGCTACCGCTTCGAAGTGCTGGATATCGATCATCACAAGATCGACCAGCTGCTGGTGTCGCGGCTGCCGGGCGCGGTGGCGCCGAGCGCCGCTTCAGCCGGGGACCACTGACTCAGGTCTGAGTCACGTGCGCGTGATGGAGGCGCCGCCGTCCACCAGGGACGCCGTGCCGGTCACGAACGCCGCGTCGTCAGACGCCAGGTACAGCACCGACCGCGCCAGTTCTTCCGGCTTGGCCACGCGCTTGAGAGCGTGGAGTCCGGTGATGAACGCCTGCGATTCGGTCGTATTGTTCATGTCACGATACATTTCGGTGTCCACCGCGCCCGGCAGGATAGCGTTGACCCGCACGCCTTGCGGCCCGTACTCGGACGCCAGCGCCTGCGTCAGGCCGATCAGGCCGGCCTTGCTCGCGGCATAGGCGGCCACGCCCGGGAACGCGAACGAGTAGCCGACGAACGTCGACGTGAAGATCACCGATCCCCCGCCCTGCTTCGCCATCTGCGCGATCTGGTGCTTGGCGCCGAGGAACGCGCCGGTCAGGTTGATCGCCAGCGTGTCGTTCCAGCCGGCTTCCGACACCCCGGTGCTCGGGCCGCCTTCGCCCAACGTGCCCGCGTTGTTGAAGGCGATGTCCAACTTGCCGTACTGCTCGACCGCCAGATCCACCAGGGCGCGGGCATAGTTTTCGTCCCGGACGTCGCCCGCCAGTGCAACCGCCTCGCCACCGGCGGCGCGGATGCGGGCCACGAGGGCGTCCAGTTCCGCCTGCCGCCGCGCGCCAACCACGAGCTTCGCGCCCTCCTTCGCAAACAACTCCGCCGTGGCCAGGCCAATGCCGCTGCTTGCACCCGTGATGATCGCCACCTTGCCGTTCAGTCGTTCCATGATGTGCTCCGGTTTCCGTTGAGTTGATTCGTTGATTTGATCTATCGATTTCGGTTCGCCACACCCAGGTGCGCCGCGTCTGAACCCAGTATGGGCGCTGGGATTAGATAGCGGTATATTGCTAATCACGATTCTGCTTTTCGGAAAAACCGAACAATGTTCAAACTGGAAGGGGTGGCGAGTTTCGTGGCGGTGGCCGAGTCTGGGTCGATCACAGAGGCGGCGCGCCGGCTGCACCTGTCGAAATCGGTAGTCAGCGAGCGGCTGGCGGAGATGGAGCAAGTGCTGGGCGCGCGCCTGCTTCACCGCACCACGCGGCGGGTGAGCCTGACCGAAGACGGCGCCGCGTTCCTGGAACGCGCCACCCGGATCCTGCGGGAAGTGGAGGACGCCGCAGCGGAGATGACCGAGCGGCGCGGCACGCTGTCCGGCCCGCTGCGGATCGCCGCGCCAGTCACGTTCGGACGCCTGCACCTGGGGCCGGCGCTCTACCCCTTCCTGGCCCGGCATCCCGACATCGATCTCTCACTAGATCTGGACGACCGTCGCGTGGATGCGTCATCGGAAGGCTACGACGCGGTGATCCGCCACGGCGCCGTCGGCGATTCGCGGCTGGTGGCGTGGCCCCTGGCGCCGAGCCGCCGGCTGCTCGTGGCATCGCCGGCCTACCTCGACCAATGCGGCGCGCCAGACTCGCCCGAGGCATTGCAGCGCCATCACGGCATCTTCTATACGAATCGGGGCATCGCGGACTGGTCGTTCCTGCAGGACGGCGAAATGACTTCGCTACGCGCCCGCGCCCGCCTGCGGGTCAACAACGGCGACATGATGCTGGACGCGGCGCTGGCCGGCCTCGGCATCGCGCTATTGCCGACCTTCCTGGCCGGCGCTGCATTGAAATCGGGCGCGTTGCGGAGCGTGGACATCGGCGTGCAGACGGCAGCCGAATCGATCTACGTCGCCCACGCGGAAGGCCGACGCGCGTCCGCCAAGCTGCGTGCGCTGGTGGAGCACCTGCGCGAAGCGATCGGCAGTCCGCCGTATTGGGATGTGTAGAGGGAACGCGGGAGGGGACGTGTAGAAAAACAAAACCGACGCCTGCTTGCACAGTGCGTCGGTCTGAGTGTTACTGCTATTTGTTGCTTACCCAGCGAACCGGGCAGCTTCTTATTTGGCGGAGAGGGTGGGATTCGAACCCACGGTACCGTCGCCGGTACGCCTGATTTCGAGTCAGGTACATTCGACCACTCTGCCACCTCTCCGGTAACTTGGTCGACCTTGCGGCGAAACCAAGATTATAGCGATGTTGCGCCCGCCTTTGCAAGCGGCTTGCGCAATAATTTTTACGCCTCCGGTTGCAGCGTTGTGATGCCGCCCATATACGGCTGCAGCGCCTTCGGCACGGTCAGCGAACCGTCGGCATTCTGGTAGTTCTCGAGAATCGCCACCAGCGTGCGGCCCACGGCCAGGCCCGAGCCGTTCAGCGTGTGCACGAGTTCCGGCTTGCCCTGCCCCGCGCGGAAGCGGGCCTGCATGCGGCGCGCCTGGAAGTCGCCCATGCTCGAGCACGAGCTGATCTCGCGGTAGGTGTTCTGCGCCGGAATCCACACCTCGATGTCATAGGTCTTGGTGCTGCCGAAGCCCATGTCGCCCGTGCAGAGCACCACGGTGCGGAACGGCAGTTCCAGCTTCTTGAGGATGGCCTCGGCATGGCCGGTCATCTGCTCGAGCGCGTCCATCGACTGCTCGGGCGGCACCACCTGCACCATCTCCACCTTGTCGAACTGATGCTGGCGGATCATGCCGCGCGTGTCCTTGCCGTACGAGCCTGCTTCCGAGCGGAAGCACGGCGTGTGGGCGACGTAGCGCAGCGGCAGCTTGTCGCCGGCCACGATGGCGTCGCGGACCATATTGGTCAGCGGCACTTCGGCGGTCGGGATCAGGTAGAAGTTCTCGATGGTGTCCTGGCCATCCTCGCCGCCGACCTTGCGCGGCACCTTGAACAGGTCGTCCTCGAACTTGGGCAGTTGGCCCGTGCCACGCATCGACGCGGCATTGACGATGTACGGCACGTACATCTCGGTGTAGCCGTGCTCGAGCGTGTGGGTGTCCACCATCAGCTGCACCAGCGCGCGGTGCATGCGCGCCAGGCCGCCACGCAGGAAGGAGAAGCGCGAGCCGGTCACGCGCGTGGCGGTCTCGAAGTCGAGGCCGAGCTTCGCGCCCACGTCCACGTGGTCCTTGACCTCGAAGTCGAACGTGCGCGGCGTGCCGACGCGGCGTACCTCGACATTGCCGGTCTCGTCGCTGCCCACCGGCACGCTCGCGTCCGGCAGGTTCGGGACCGACATGATCGCGTCGTGGATCTGTTCCTGGATCTCGGCCAGGCGCTGGGCCGACGCCTTCAGCGTGTCGCCAATGCCGGCGACCTCGGCCATCGGGCCGGAGGCGTCTTCGCCCTTGCCCTTGAGCATGCCGATCTGCTTCGACAAGCTGTTGCGGCGCGCCTGCAGGTCTTCGGTCTGCGTTTGCAGTTGCTTGCGTTCGGCCTCGAGGGCCTGGAACGTCGCCACGTCGAGTTGAAAACCGCGCGTGGCCAGCCGTTGGGCCACGGCGTCGATGTCTTTGCGGAGCAGCTGGATGTCGAGCATGTTGCGGGAGCGATGGATGTGCAGTGCCGGCGACATGCCGGCGATGGGCGCCATTTTACTGCACCGGCACCCCCTGCCGCGACGGAGTCAGCGCCCTTTTCCAGCCTTGTTCGGCATTTTCAGAGTCGTCTCACTCTTTCTCACCGCCCTTGTCCGGCCGATGTTCGCGATGCCAGGCCGCGTCGAGGTCGCGCAGATGGCGCAGTTTGTCGCTGATCTTGCCTTCCAGGCCACGTGGTGTGGGCTGGTACCAGTCCTGGCGGCGGAGGTCGTCGGGCAGGTAGTGCTCGCCGGCGGCGTAGGCCTCGGGCTCGTCGTGCGCGTAGCGGTAGGCGTGGCCGTAACCGAGTTCCTTCATCAGCTTGGTCGGCGCGTTGCGCAGGTGCACCGGCACCTGGCGCGACTTGTCCTTGGCCACGAAGGCCCGCGCGGCGTTGTAGGCGTTGTAGCCGGCATTCGATTTCGGGGCGACGGCGAGGTACAGCAGCGCCTGGGCCAGCGCCAGTTCGCCCTCGGGCGAGCCGAGCCGCTCGTAGGTCTCAGCCGCATCTAATGTGATGCGCGCAGCACGTGGATCGGCCAGCCCGATGTCCTCCCAGGCCATCCGCACGATGCGCCGCGCGAGGTAGCGCGGATCGGCGCCGCCATCGAGCATGCGGCAGAACCAGTACAGCGTGCCGTCCGGATCGGACCCGCGCACGGACTTGTGGAGCGCGCTGATCTGGTCGTAGAACGCATCACCGCCCTTGTCGAAGCGGCGCAGGTTCTCGGCCAGCGCGCTGCCCAGCAGCGGCGTGTCGATGCGGTCCTGCCCCGCGTTGCGGGCCGCGCGCGCGACGATCTCGATATTGTTCAGCAGCTTGCGCCCGTCGCCGTCGGCCGAGCCGACGATCAGCTGGAGCGCCTCGTCCTCCCAGGTCAGCCCGCCCAGTTCCTCGCTGGCGCGCAGCACGAGCTGCTTCAGTTCGGCGTCGTCCAGACTCTTGAGCACGTAGACGGCCGCCCGGGACAGCAGCGCGCCGTTGACCTCGAACGATGGGTTTTCCGTGGTGGCGCCGATGAACGTGAACAGGCCGCTTTCCACGTGCGGCAGAAAGGCATCCTGCTGGCTCTTGTTGAAGCGGTGCACTTCGTCGACAAACACCAGCGTGCGGCGGCCGTGGGCGCGGTACTGCTCGGCGCGCTCCACCGCCTCGCGGATGTCCTTGACGCCCGACAGCACGGCCGACAGCGCGATGAACTCGGCATCGAACGCGCTGGCCATCAGCCGCGCCAGCGTGGTCTTGCCCACGCCGGGCGGACCCCACAGAATCATCGAATGCGGCTCGCCGGACGCGAACGCCACGCGCAGCGGCTTGCCAGCCCCCAGCAGATGCTGCTGGCCGATGACTTCGTCGATGGTGCGCGGGCGCAGGCGTTCCGCCAGCGGCTGCCGGGAACGTTCAGGGGGGTCGGAAAACAGCGAATCCGCCACGATGGTTCTACCTCTTGGATCTGGGCGCGCGCGGGCTGGCCGCGGCGCGGAACGTGACAGTGTAGACCATCGCCCGATGGCCTAAAGAATCCCTTCAACCTTGCCGATAACATCCAATGGCCCGCGTATCACCCGACCGGGCGTGGCAGATTCATCGGTTACAAGTTCGAGGATCCCTATGCTGCGTTACCGCATGCTGTTGTTCAAGATGTCCCGCCTCGCGAGCAAGAACAAGCTCAGCGGCGTGGAAGAAATCTCGTTGGCAGGGCAGTTTTCCGAAATGATCGGATCGCAGGAGGAGGCCGACCGCCTGATCGAGGATCTGGTCGACCATGAGAACCCGCAGGTACGCCGCATCGGACTGTCCGCGATCCGGCGCTCGCGCCGCTTCGGCGGTCGGATGCTGATGCCCGCGCTGCTGCGCCGGCTGGCCGATGTGGAAGGCTGGCTGCGCCATGACGCGGTGTGGATCGTCCAGGAAGGCCAGTTCGATGGCGCCGAACTGCGCGCGGCGCTGCGCCGCGTGGCCGGCAACGTGCGGCTGCCGCAGGACGCGGTGCGGGCCAAGGCCAATCCGGCCGATGGTCCGCTGCACGCGGCCGTGCGCGCGCGCCAGGCGCTGGACGTGCTGATCAAGAAATCGGCGGAAGCGCACAATGCTGCACTTGCTGCCGGCGGCGGCCTGCCCGGCGCCACCGATGGCCAGCCCTATGCCCAGGGCTCGGTCGGCCATATCCGCGCCGTGCACCGGCAGTTGCAGCGCAAGATGGCAGGGCGCAAGCTCAACAGCAGCACCAAGCTGCGGTTCAAGAAGGTGGAAAGCCAGTATCCGCCCAACGACAACCGCCGCTTCCTCCTCTGATACCATGGGGCTCGCCTTGACGCTTACCTAGGTCTACCCAGGCTTGCCCAGCTTTTCCAACCCCGCCGGCCCGACGGCCGGCTCGCCAGGAGGAAGCCACTGCCATGGCCATCACGACCCGCATCCGCAAGAAGAAGCAATATCGGAAAGCCGTGTTGAAGTTGCGCGCCGCGATCAAGCGCGGCGACGAGGAAGCGATCAGGATCCGGCGCGAGAAACTGCAGAAGCTGCCGGTGCCGCGCCAGCGCTACGCGCGCGAAGCGCAGGCGTAGCGCCGCGGGCGTCAGCCCTCAGCCCTTGGCCCGGTCGGCCAGCGTCTTCATGGCATCCGCAGGCAGCGGGCCATGGCAGGTCCGCTCGCCACCGGCCACTCCCACCACCAGCCATACCTTGTCCGGCGCATCGGCCGGATGGAGCAGCCATGCCGGTCCACGCGCCGCATTGCTGGCCGGCAGGTCTTCCAGCACCCCGCTGTGCGCCGATTGGAGCAGCGTGGCGCACTGCGAGTGCGCCACGCGCGTGGCCTTGAGGAAGTCCGGATTGCCGAGCACTTCGGGCATGGCCGTATCCGATGCACGCAGGAAGGCATCCACGTCGAACCGATTGGCCGGCGCCTGGGCGCAGGCGGCCAGCAGCAGGACGGCGGCCCCGGCCAGCAGGCGGGGGGTCACGATGGACAGCGAGAACGACGGCGAAAAATCGGCGGGCATGGTGGGCCTCATTGCTTCATCACGTCGGCGCCCTTCGGCACCGTGAAGCGGAACGTGTCCGCCGGCAGCGACGGATTCTTCTGCATCGCCGAGAAGGTCAGCAGCGTGGTATTGCCGAAGGCATCGCGCAACTCCATCGCCTCCAGGTTGCCGGCCTTGAAGCCGATCTGGATCTTCTCGAACTGGGTGTCTTTCGACTTTGGCGTCAGCTCCAGCCATTCCACGCCGTCGCGCGTGGCGCCGTTCTTCACATCGAAATTCTTGCTCAGGTCGTTGCTCCCGAACAGGATGGCGGCCGGGCTCGAGCCCAGCGCGTTGTCCAGCTTGCGCTCGGTCACCTGGTTCAGGTCTTTATCGTAGATGAACAGCGTCTGGCCATCGGCCTGGAGCAGTTGCTCGTAGGGCTTGGTGTAGCGCCACGTGAACTTGCCGGGGCGCGAGAACGCGAAAGTGCCGCTGGACGTGCCGCCGGCCTTGCCTTCGCCGCCCTGCCCCTTGAGCTGTTTCTGGGTGAATTCGCCACGCGCGGTCTTCACGCTGGTCACAAAACTCTGCAGCTGGTCTGTCGCGGCGGCCTGGGCGGCCGATGCGGCAGCCGTCAGCAGCACAAGCGCGGCGCAGGTGGACGCAAGAATGCGATGTCGCATGGAGTCAGCCTTTCCTGAGTAGTGGATGCCCGGTTAGAGCCGGGCGCGGGGCGCCGGATTCCTGTGACCGGGGTAACGGTATGTTACGCGTCACATTTGACGCCGGCCACCCCTCGCCGCCCTTTGCCGCCCCGGACGCGTTCAGTCGTCGTCGCGCGCACCGGCCCCGGCGCCGGCCGGCACCAGGATGTCGCGGTTGCCGTTGCCCGACATGGCCGAGACCAGTCCGGCCTTCTCCATATCCTCGAGCAGCCGCGCGGCGCGGTTGTAGCCGATGCGCAAGTGGCGCTGCACCAGCGAGATCGACGCCCGGCGATTCTTGACCACCACCTCGACGGCCTGATCGTACAGCGGATCGGCCTCGCCGCCCCCGCCGCCAATGCCAGCGCCGCCGCCCAGGCTGTCGCCCGCGCCGTCGCCATCGACCAGCCCGCCTTCGAGAATGCCCTCGATATAGTTGGCCTCGCCGGACGCCTTGAGCTGCTCCACCACGCGGTGCACTTCCTCATCGGAGACGAAGGCGCCGTGCACGCGCACCGGAAACCCGGTGCCCGGCGCGAGGTAGAGCATGTCGCCCATGCCCAGCAGCGCCTCGGCGCCCTGCTGGTCGAGGATGGTGCGCGAGTCGATCTTGCTGCTGACCTGGAACGCGATCCGCGTCGGCACATTGGCCTTGATCAGACCGGTAATCACATCCACGGACGGCCGCTGGGTGGCCAGCACCAAATGCAGGCCGGCCGCGCGGGCCTTCTGGGCGATACGGGCGATCAGTTCCTCGACCTTCTTGCCCACCACCATCATCAGGTCGGCCAGTTCGTCGATGACGATGACGATGGTCGGCAGCTTCTCGAGCGGCTCGGGGGCGTCCGGCGTCAGGCTGAACGGATTCGGCACCTTTTCCTCGCGCGCCGCCGCCTCATCGATCTTCTTGTTGTAGCCGGCCAGGTTGCGCACGCCCAGCTTGCTCATGAGCTTGTAGCGCCGCTCCATCTCGCCCACGGCCCAGTTCAGCGCGTTGCCGGCCTGGCGCATGTCCGTGACCACCGGGCAGAGCAGGTGCGGAATGCCCTCGTAGACGCTCATTTCCAGCATCTTCGGGTCGATCAGGATCAGGCGCACGGCCTCGGGCTTGGCCTTGTAGAGCAGCGACAGGATCATCGCGTTGATGCCCACCGACTTGCCCGAGCCAGTCGTGCCGGCCACCATGCAGTGCGGCATCTTGGCGAGGTCGGCCACCATCGGCTTGCCGGCGATGTCCTTGCCCAGCGCCATGGTCAGGCTGGACGCGCTTTCGTTGTAGACGTGGGAACCGAGAATTTCAGTCAGGCGAACGGTCTGGCGCTTGGGGTTCGGCAGCTCCAGCCCCATGTAGTTCTTGCCCGGGATGGTTTCCACCACGCGGATCGACACCAGCGACAGCGAACGCGCCAGGTCGCGCGCCAGATTGACAATCTGGCTGCCCTTGACGCCGGTAGCCGGCTCGATCTCATAGCGGGTGATGACCGGCCCCGGGTAGGCGGCCACGACCTTGACTTCGACGCCGAAGTCCTTGAGCTTCTTCTCGATCAGCCGCGACGTGAATTCGAGCGTTTCGGCGCTCACCGTCTCCTGATGGGCCGGCACGGCGTCGAGCAGCGACAGCGGCGGCAGGTCGGAGTCCTGGATATCGGCGAACAGCGGCTGCTGCTTCTCGCGCTCCACCCGTTCGTGCTTGGGCACGGCCTGCGGGCGCACGATCTGCACCGGGGTGGCTTCCTCCTGGCGCACGCGCTGCACTTCCACGGTCTCGGTCCGTTCCACCTTGGCCGCGGCACCGATGATGCGGTCCTGCTTCTTCTCGCGGCGGGCCTTGAAGCCGAGGAACAGCGTTTCGACGAAGCCGCCGACGTGTTCGGCCACGGAGAGCCAGGAGAAATGGAAGAACAGCGACAGCCCGATGGCGAACATCAGCAGCAACAGCAGCGTGGCGCCGGAAAAGCCCAGCGCCAGTTGCAGCCAGCCGCCGAGCAGGTCGCCCAGCACGCCACCCGGGGCGCGCGGCAGCGCGGCGCGCAGCGGGTACATGCGGATGGCCTCGAGGCCCATGCTCGATACCAGCGTCAGGCCAAAGCCGATCCAGCTGATCGCCACGCTGTGCTGCGGATCCGGCACGCGCTCGGGGAGTTCGGCGGTCAGGGTGCGCCAGCCGCGCCAGCAGCGGCGCATCAGCAGCACGCTCCACCAGTAGGCGGAGAAGCCGAAGATGAAGAACAGCACGTCCGCCACCCAGGCGCCCACGCGGCCGCCCAGATTGTGGATATCGGCCACCTGGCTGGCGTGAGACCAGCCGGGGTCCGCCTTGCTGTAGCTGGCCAGCACGCACACGAAGCCGAGCGTAACGGCCAGCAGCAGGAACCAGCGCACCTCGCCCAGCAGCTTGGCGATTCGCGAGGGGAGTGCCGACGGGTCGGTCCGGGTAGTGGTGGTAGCGCGGGCCATGCCTTGGGTTCGGATGATCGCTTCAGATCGCTCGGGGTGGACGATGGCGGCCATTTTAACCTTGCGCGCGCTATCGGCCCCATTGGAATTTGCAACAGTCGGCAAACGCCAGCCCACTTATAATGGCGGTTTCGAGTTACACCGGCGCGAACGCAACACGCGCGTACGCCGGCCACAGGAACGCAACATGTCCGCAAAACACGCAAAAGTGCTGATTCTCGGGTCGGGTCCGGCCGGCTACACCGCCGCCGTCTACGCCGCCCGCGCCAACCTCCAGCCCGTGCTGATTACCGGCCTGGCCCAGGGCGGCCAGCTGATGACCACCACCGACGTGGAAAACTGGCCCGCCGACGCCAATGGCGTGCAGGGCCCGGACCTGATGCAGCGTTTCCTGGCCCATGCCGAGCGCTTCAACACCGAAATCATCTTCGATCACATCCACACGGCCAAGCTGACCGAGAAGCCGATCCGCCTGATCGGGGACTCGGGCGAGTACACCTGCGACGCGCTGATCATCGCCACGGGCGCCTCGGCGCAGTACCTGGGCCTGCCGTCGGAAGAGTCGTTCATGGGCCGCGGCGTGTCCGCCTGCGCCACCTGCGACGGTTTCTTCTACAAGAACCAGGAAGTCGCCGTGGTCGGCGGCGGCAACACGGCCGTGGAAGAGGCGCTGTACCTGTCGCATATCGCCAGCAAGGTCACCCTGATCCACCGCCGCGACAAGTTCAAGGCCGAACCGATCCTGGTGGACCGCCTGCTCCAGCGCGTCAAGGAAGGCCGCGTGGAACTGCGCTACGACCATACGCTCGATGAAGTGCTGGGCGATGAGTCGGGCGTGACCGGCCTGCGCATCCGCAGCACCAAGGACACCGCCAAGACCGAGGACCTGAAGCTGGCCGGCGTGTTCGTGGCGATTGGCCACAAGCCGAACACCGACCTCTTCGTGGGCCAGCTGGACATGAAGAACGGCTACATCGTGACCAAGAGCGGCCTGTCCGGCGATGCCACGGCCACCAACATCCCGGGCGTGTTCGCCGCCGGCGACGTGCAGGACCACATCTACCGCCAGGCCATCACCAGCGCCGGCACGGGCTGCATGGCCGCGCTGGACGCCCAGCGCTTCGTAGAGGCACTGCAGTAAGCGCCACGGCCTCCACCCCCTCCGCCATGGACGGCGCGGAGGCCGCTCCCCCTCGCAATCCCCTTATAATCGACGCCGAGCCCCCGGAGAATCTTTCCATGTCGCACGGCGCAAAATCCCCTTCCAAGCGCTTCGGCCTGCACGATCTGGCCGCGGTGCGTGACAATCTCAAGGCTGACGCCGAACGCCGCGAGGCCGAGCGCGTGGCCGCCGAAGCCGCCGCCCGCCGCGCCGACGAGGAAGCCAACGTCTTCCGCAGCAATGTCGGCCAGGTCAGCGCCCTGCGTGACCGTAACCACGTGGCGCATCCGCCCAAGCGTCCCCCGCCCGTCGCCATCCAGACCCAGCTTAACGACAAAGCCGTGCTGGAAGCCTCGTTGTCCGACGAATTCGATGTCGAGAATCTGCTCGATATCGACGAAACCATGTCGTTCCGGCGCCCCGGTATCGGCATCGACGTGGTCCGCAAGCTCCGCCGTGGCGAGTGGGTACCGCAAGACAAAGTGGACCTGCACGGCCTGCGCAGCGACGAGGCGCGCGAGGCACTGGCCGAATTCCTGCGCCGCTCGGTGCGCAACGGCGTGCGTTGCGTGCGCGTGATCCACGGCAAGGGCATCGGCTCCCCGGACAAGCTGCCCGTCCTCAAGGGCAAGGTGCGCAGCTGGCTGGTGCAGAAGGAGGAAGTCATCGCCTTCGTCCAGGCCCGCGAATCGCTGGGCGGGGCCGGCGCCCTAATGGTCTTGCTGCGTCAGCCCCGCGCCTGATGTCGATGCACCTGCCGTTCGATCTGTTGATGGGGCGGCTGCCGCTGATCCTCCATGCGATGGAGGTGGTCGGCGTGCTCGCGTTTGCGATTTCGGGCGTGGTGGATGCGCGCAAGCAGCGGCTCGATGCCGTCGGCACGTTCATCGTCGCGTTCGCCACCGCGTTCGGCGGCGGCACCGTGCGCGACGTCCTGCTGGACCGGCGCCCGTTCTACTGGGTCGAGCACGAGTACTACGTGCTACTGATCTTCGCGATGTCGATCGGCGCGGCCATCGTATTTCGCGTGGTGAGCACGGTGGCCTCGAACCGGGCGATGCTGGTCGCCGATGCCATCGGCCTGGGGCTGTTCTCCGTCACGGGCACCTCGCTGGCGCTGGTGGCGCAGATGACGCCGACCGTGGCGGTGATGATGGGCATCATCTCGGCAGTGTTCGGCGGCGTGGTCCGCGACGTGCTCTGCAATGAAGTGCCGATGATCCTGCGCGACCGCTCGCCCTACGCCACCTGCTCGTTTGTGGGCTGCTGGGTCTATGTCGGCCTGACTTGGCTACGCGCCGACCAGGAGGCGGCGCTGCTGACCGGGGCGCTTGTCACGATCGCCATGCGCCTGCTGTCCGTACAGCTTGGCTGGAAACTGCCAAGCTAGCAGAACCCTCAGAAACGAAAAAAAGCCGGCGCTGGGCCGGCTTTTTTGCGTCTGGACGATGAGTCCCAATCAGACTGCGGCTTCGTCCTGCTCACCGGTGCGGATACGGATCACGCGCTCGATCTCGGTCACAAAGATCTTGCCGTCACCGATCTTGCCCGTGTGGGCAGCCTTCACGATCGAATCGAGCACGGTGTCGAGCTGGTTCTCGGCCACGACCACTTCGATCTTGATCTTCGGCAGGAAATCGACCACGTACTCGGCGCCACGATACAGCTCGGTGTGGCCCTTCTGGCGGCCGAAGCCCTTTACCTCAGTCACGGTGAGGCCGGTCACGCCCACATCCGCCAGCGCCTCGCGCACTTCGTCGAGCTTGAACGGTTTGATGATGGCGGTAATCTGCTTCATGGCTGGCCTCTATTTGTGTTTGTCGGAAGATGACAGATTCTAGCCCGAAACCCGCCTCGGGATTGCGGGTATGGGCACACTTGGCCCCTTCGCCCCGGTTCGATCAGTCCGGAATCCGGGCCAGATCACGCACCCAGACCGCCGATTCCCCGTCGCTCGGGGCGCGCCAGTCRCCACGCGGCGAAAGCGACCCGCCCGAGCCCACTTTCGGGGCATTCGGCACGCAGGACCGCTTGAACTGGCTGGTGCGGAAGAATCGGTCGACGAAAATCCCCAGAACGCGCTTGATCTCGGCAAGTTCGTAGGCGTTACGCGCAACATGCGGCCCGTTCGGCCATTCGCCGCGCGCCACGTCGCCCCAGGCGCTGAGCGCCAGGAAGGCCACCTTGCTGGGCGAAAACCCGAAGCGCAGCGTGTAGTAGAGGTTGAAATCCTGCAATTCATACGGCCCGATGACCTGCTCGGTCTTCTGGCCCGGCGCCTTGTCCTGGCCGTCCGCAGCTGTGCCGCCGGGCACCAGTTCGGGGCTGATATCGGTGTCGAGCACGGCCGTCAGCACCGCTTCCCCGCCCTCCGCCACCTGGCCCGTTTCGGCCACCCAGCGCACCAGATGGCTGATCAGCGTCTTCGGCACGCTGGCGTTGACGTTGTAGTGGGACATATGGTCACCCACCCCATAGGTACACCAGCCGAGCGCCAGCTCGCTGAGGTCGCCGGTGCCAATCACGATGGCGTGATTGTGGTTGGCCAGCCGGAACAGGTGGTTGGTGCGCTCGCCGGCCTGCACGTTCTCGAAGGTCACGTCGTAGACCGGCTCGCCTTTCGCGTAGGGATGGTCGAGATCTTTCAGCATCGCCATGCAACTGGGACGAATATCGATCTCGCGCGCCGTGCAGCCAATCCAGGCCATCAGTTGCCGCGCCTGATCGAGCGTGCGGTCGCTGGTGGCGAAGCCCGGCATGGTGTAGCCGAGGATATTGGCGCGCGGCAGGCCCAGGCGGTCCATCGCGGCGGCGCAGACCAGCAGCGCATGGGTGGAATCCAGCCCACCCGAGACGCCGATAACCACCTTCGAAATCTTGCTCGACGACAGCCGCTGCACCAGCGCCTGCACCTGGATGTTGTAGACCTCCATGCAGCGCTCGTCGCGGCGGCGCGGATCGGCCGGCACATAGGGGAAGCGCTCTACCTTGCGCGCGAGCGGCAGGATCTGCGTCGTGGGCACGTCCACGCGGAAGGAGACGATCTCGAATTTCTCGACTTCCTCGCGATGACGGCGCACCGAATGGCCGAAGGTGGTCTGGTGCATGCGCTCGCGCGAGAGCCGCTCCAGGTCCACATCGGCCGTCAACAGGTGGGAACGGTCCGAAAACCGCTCCGATTCGCCCAGAAGTTCCCCGTTCTCGTAGATCAGCGCCTGGCCGTCCCAGGCCAGGTCGGTGGAGGACTCCCCCTTGCCCGCCGAGGTGTACAGGTAGGCCGCCAGGCAGCGTGCCGACTGCTGCGACACCAGCTGGTGCCGGTAGCCGGACTTGCCGATGACGATATTCGACGCCGACAGGTTCACCAGCACGGTGGCCCCGGCCAGCGCGGCGAACGACGACGGCGGCACCGGCACCCAGACGTCCTCGCAGATTTCCACATGGAAACGGAAGAACGGGATGTTCTCGATCTCGAACAGCAGCCCCGCGCCGAACGGCACCGTGGCACCGAGCAGCGAGATACGGCCCTCGGTGGGGGCGCAGTCCGCCGCGCTGAACTGGCGCGCCTCGTAGAATTCCCAATAGTTCGGCAGGTAACTCTTTGGCACCACGCCCTGGATGGCGCCGTTGGCCACCACCACGGCGCAGTTGAATAGCTGATGTTCCACCACCAGCGGCATCCCGACCACCAGCGCGGCCGGCAGCGACACCGAGGCTTCCACGATGCGCTGGAGCGCCAGTTCGCACTCGCGCAGCAGCGCGCGCTGATGGAACAGGTCGTCGCAGGTGTAGGCCGACAGGCCCAGTTCCGGGAACGCGACCAGCGCCGCGCCGCCTTGCACGGCCTGGCGGGCCAGCTCCAGGGTCTGGTCGGCGTTATAGGCCGGATCCGCCACGCGGCACTCGGGCACGCCCACGGCCACGCGCGCAAAGCCGTGGGAATACAGGTTGAAGAACGGATGAGTCATGTCTGGCCTTCGGATTCGGGACGCCCGCATGCCGGCGCGGCAATCGGCGTGATGCCTGTCATTCTACGATGCGCACCGCGCAACCGTCGTGCACGCCACCTGCGGCCCATGGCTGCGCCGCCGCACGTCTTCCGGTAGACTCGTCCGGCACCTGACGGACGTCAGACGGATCAAATAATCTTCAATTCTTGAGTGGGATCGGGCGGAATGCAGTCGGAATCGTGTCAGCCGGTGAGTGCACAGCCGGACACCCCGGTGGCCAACTACCGGACGGAGATCGTCCTGGACCTGGCCGAGGTGCCAGCCGCCGACTGGGACGCCCTCGTGGCCGCCCAGCCCGACGCCACGCCCTTCCTGCGCCACGCCTTCCTGCACGCGATGCACACCAGCGGCAGCGCCACCGACGACACCGGCTGGTCGCCGCGCTTCCTGACGCTCTGGGTACAAGACGGGGTGCAAGCCGGCCACGGCACGGGCCGCGACCGGCTGGCCGCTGCGATGCCGCTCTACGCGAAATCGCATTCCTACGGCGAGTATGTGTTCGACTGGGCCTGGGCCGACGCCTATCGCCAGCACGACGTGCCCTACTACCCCAAATGGCTGTCCGCCATTCCGTTCACGCCGGTGCGCGGCGCCCGGCTGCTGGCCGAGGACGACATCGCCCGCCGCCTGCTGCTGCGCTTTGCGCTGGCGTTGGCCGAGGAATCGGGCATGTCCTCGCTGCACGTGCTGTTTCCGTCCGACCATGAGGCCGATTTGATGGACGAAGCCGGCATGATGATGCGGCATGGCGTGCAGTTCCACTGGACCAACCCCGGCTACGCCGACTTTGACGCCTTTTTGGCCACGCTTTCGCAGAAGAAGCGCAAGAATATCCGCGCGGAGCGCCGGCGCGTGGCGGAGGCAGGCATCACCTTCCGGCAGCTGCGCGGGGCGGAGATCGACGATGAGGCGTGGAAGTTCTTCAACCGCTGCTATCGCCAGACCTACCGCGAGCACCATTCGTCGCCCTACCTGAATCTGGACTTTTTCCGGCGCATCGGCGAGACCATGCCCGAGAACCTTCTGCTGGTGATAGCCACCCGGGAAGGCCGCGACATCGCCAGTTCGCTGGTCGTGTTCGATGCCGATCCACGCGTCAGCACGCTCTATGGCCGCTACTGGGGCGCGCTGGAGCACCACCCGTGCCTCCACTTCGAGACTGCGTACTACCAGCCGCTCGAATTCTGCATCGCCGAGGGCCTGCGCACCTTCGAAGGCGGCGCGCAGGGCGAGCACAAGATGGCGCGCGGCTTCCTGCCGGTGGCCACGCGGTCCGCGCACTGGCTGGCGCACCCGTCCTTCGCCGATGCAGTGGAGCGCTTCCTGGCCCGCGAGCGCCAGGGCATCGACGCCTATCTCGACGAGTTGAACGATCACAGCCCCTTTGCCCGGGGCGAATAAAAAAACCCGCCAACTGGCGGGTTTTTTATCGATCATCGATCTGGTGCGAACCAGCTTACTTCTTGAAGTTCGCCACGCCGTCGGTGATTTCCTTGTGGGCTTCTTCGATGCCGGCCCAGCCGTCCACCTTGACCCACTTGCCGGCCTCAAGTGCCTTGTAGTGCTCAAAGAAGTGCTTGATCTGGTCGAGCGTGTTTTGCGGCACGTCGGACAGGCCCTTCATGAAGGCGGTAGCCGGGCTCAGCTTGTCCACGGGCACGGCCACCAGCTTGGCGTCCACGCCGGACTCGTCGGTCATCTTCAGCATGCCGAGCGCACGGCAGCGCACCACCGCGCCGGCCAGGATCGGGAACGGCGTCAGCACCAGCACGTCCACCGGGTCGCCGTCACCGGACAGCGTTTTCGGAATGAAGCCGTAGTTGGCCGGGTAGCGCATGCCCGTGCCGATGAAACGGTCGACGAACAGCAGGCCGGTTTCCTTGTCGGCCTCGTACTTCACCGGATCGCTCTGAGCCGAAATCTCGATGATGACGTTGAAATCGTTGGGAAGGTCCTTGCCCGGGGAGACGAGGTTGAAGCTCATGCGAGTTCTCCGAATGCCAGTGTTGTGGGATGGCGGGCATTATAGCGGTTCGCTCCTGACCCCACGCTGACAAGCACTGCAGCCGCGCCGCGCCCGAAGTACCAAGTGCCTTGCGCGGCGCGCACGGTGCGCGATAATGCGGCATTCCCGATTCAGCAGTCGCTCCATACCCGAGCACGGAGATAAGCATGCACGCCCAGCACTTCGTCGCCAACCGCCTGATCGCCCCCGATTCCGGCCTGCGCATCAAGGTTTTCGATCCCTCCAACGGCGAGCCGTTCGCCGAGATTGCCCGTGGCAACAGCACGGACATCAGCGTGGCCGTGCTGGCCGCCCGCCAGGCCGCCGAGGGCGCCTGGGGTGCCATGGCACCTGCAGAGCGTGTCCGCCTGTTGAACCGCGTGGCCGTCAAGCTGATGGACCACGAGGACGAACTGGCCGCGCTGGAGGCCCGCGACACCGGCAAGCCGCTGCGCCAGGCCCGCGCGGACGCCCGCGCCGTGGCCCGCTATTTCGAGTTCTACGCCGGCGCGGCGGACAAGCTGCACGGCCAGACCATCCCCTACCAGCCCGGCTACACGGTGCTGACCGTGCGCGAGCCGCACGGCGTGACGGGCCACATCATCCCCTGGAACTACCCGCTCCAGATCTTCGGCCGCAGCGTCGGCGCGGCCCTGGCCACCGGCAACGCCTGCGTGGTCAAGCCTGCGGAGGATGCCTGCCTGTCCCTGCTGCGCGTGGCCGAACTGGCTGCCGAGGCCGGCCTGCCGGAAGGCGCGCTCAATATCGTCACTGGCTATGGCCACGAGGCCGGCGCCGCGCTGGCCCGCCATCCGGGCATCAACCATATCTCCTTCACGGGCTCGCCCGAGACCGGCAAGATCGTCGCCCAGCTGGCGGCCGAAAACCATGTGCCGGTGACGCTGGAACTGGGCGGCAAGTCCCCGCAGATCGTGTTTGCCGATGCCGACCTGGACGTGCTGCTGCCCGTCATCGTCAACGGCATCGTCCAGAACGCCGGCCAGACCTGCTCGGCCGGCAGCCGGCTGCTGGTGGAGCGCTCTGTCTACGAGACCCTGCTGGACCGGCTCTCGGGCGTGTTCGAGTCGCTGCGCGTGGGGCCGTCCCAACTCGACCTCGAATGCGGCCCGCTGATCAGCCGCAAGCAGCAGCAACGCGTCTGGGACTTCGTTTCCGATGCCCAGCACGCCGGTATTGCGGTGATGGCGCAGGGCCAGATCGTCGGCGAGGCCCCGGAGTCTGGCTACTACCAGGTGCCGATGCTGTTCCGCGACGTGCCGCCCACGCACCGGCTGGCCCAGGAGGAAGTCTTCGGCCCGCTGCTGGCGGCGATGCCCTTCGATAGCGAGGAAGAAGCGCTGCGCCTCGCCAACGGCACCGCCTACGGGCTGGTGGCCGGCCTGTGGACGCGCGACGGCGCCCGCCAGCTGCGGCTGGCCCGCAAGCTGCGCGCCGGCCAGGTCTTCATCAACAACTACGGCGCCGGCGGCGGCGTGGAGCTGCCGTTCGGCGGCACCGGCCAGTCGGGCTACGGCCGCGAGAAGGGCTTCGAGGCCCTGTACGGATTCACCACTCTGAAAACCATCGCCATTCAACATGGGTAACATCAATTTTCTGTCGATCGCGTTCGCCATCTTCTTTTTCTGGATGGCCTGGCATGTCCGGAACAAGCGTGCCACCAACCCGTCCGGCATGCCCCGCCTGCAGGTGTTCAAGCGCAAATGGGGCGACACCGTGGGCGACCGCGTCCACTGGTGCCTCTACGTGGCCCTGCCCTTCCTGCTGGCCGTGATGATGGTGGCCAACGCCCTGCGCGGACGGGGGCCGTTCTCGCACTAGTTAACTAGCAGCATGCCCGCCAGCGGCGCCAAGACCGCGACGGGCCTATCGATATAGGAGACAGCAACATGGCAAGACTGGCTGGCAAGGTAGCCGTGGTCACGGGCGGTGGCTCGGGTTTCGGCGAAGGCATCGCCCATACGTTCGCGCGCGAAGGCGCCGCCGTGATGGTGGCCGACCTGAACCTGGAGGCGGCCGAGCGCGTCGCCGCCGCGATCCGCGAACAATATGGCGAGACCGGTGGCAACGCCCGCGCCGTCCGGGCCGACGTAGCCCAGGGCGACGACGTGGCCGCCATGCGCGACGCCACGCTGGCCGCCTTCGGCGACGTGAACATCGTGGTCAACAACGCCGGCACCACCCATCGCAACAAGCCGATCCTGGAGATCACCGAGGACGAGTTCGACCGCGTCTACGCGGTCAACGTCAAGAGCATCTACTGGTCGGCCCGGCACTTCATCCCCCACTTCCGCCAGCGCGGCGGCGGCAACTTCGTCAACGTGGCTTCCACCGCCGGCATCCGGCCCCGCCCAGGGCTGGTCTGGTACAACGGCAGCAAGGGCGCCGTCATCACGGCCAGCAAGGCCATGGCGGCCGAACTCGGCCCGGACAACATCCGCGTGAACTGCGTCAACCCGGTGATCGGAGCCACCGGCCTGCTCGAACAGTTCATGGGCCTGCCGGACACCCCCGAGAACCGCGCCAAATTCCTCGCCACGATCCCCATGGGGCGCATGTCCACCCCGCAGGACGTGGCCAATGCCTGCCTCTACCTCGCCTCGGACGAGGCGGCGTTCATCACCGGCACCTGTATCGAAGTGGACGGCGGGCGCTGCGTGTAGCGCCCGCCCCCTTCACAACCCGCGGCAACGTCTTATAAGAACCCAATGAGGAGACATTCATGACAACGACCGCAGTGAACCCCGGCGTGCGCGACGCCGGTTTCGAAGACGCCACCTACCGCAAGGTGAGCTGGCGCCTCGTGCCCTTCCTGTTGCTGTGCTACGTGGTGGCCTACCTGGACCGCGTGAACGTGGGCTTCGCCAAGCTCCAGATGCTCAACGACCTCAAGTTCAGCGAGACCATCTACGGGCTGGGTGCCGGCATCTTCTTCATCGGCTACTTCCTGTTCGAGGTCCCCAGCAACGTAATCCTGCATCGCGTGGGCGCGCGCATCTGGATCGCCCGGATCATGATCACCTGGGGCTTGATCTCGGCGTCGATGATGTTCGTGACCACGCCGACGATGTTCTACGTGCTGCGTTTCCTGCTTGGCGTGGCCGAAGCGGGATTCTTCCCCGGCATCATCCTGTACCTGACCTACTGGTACCCGGCGGAGCGGCGCGGGCGCACCACTACGTTCTTCATGACGGCTATCGCGCTCTCGGGCGTGATCGGCGGGCCGCTGTCCGGCTGGGTCATGCAGGCGTTCGATGGCCACAACGGCTGGTCCGGCTGGCAGTGGATGTTCCTGCTCGAAGGCATTCCGTCGATCCTGGTCGGCCTGTGGGTGCTCGCCTACCTCGATGACCGCATCCGCCACGCCAAGTGGCTGACCGAGGACGAGAAGGCGCTGCTCGAGCGCAATATCGCCAACGAGGAGCAGCACAAGGAAGACCCGCCGATCCGCAAGGTGCTGTCCAGCCCGCGCGTCTGGCTGATGAGCGCGATCTACTTCTGCTTCGTGATGGGCCTCTACGGCGTGAGTTTCTGGCTGCCGACGATCATCAAGCAGACCGGCGTGAAGGGCGCGCTGGACATCGGCCTGCTGACGGCGATTCCCTACGGCTGCGCGGTGATCGGCATGATCCTGGTGGCGTATAGCGCCGACAAGCGGGGCGAGCGGCGCTGGCATATCGCGCTGCCGGCGCTGGCCGGGGCGGTGGGGCTGGTGCTGTCGGTGCAGTGGCATGGCGACACCACGCTGGCCATGGTGGCGCTGACGCTGGCCACCATCGGCATCCTGACCACGCTGCCGCTGTTCTGGAGCCTGCCCACGGCCTTCCTGGCCGGCACGGGCGCGGCGGCTGGTATCGCCCTGATCAACTCGCTTGGCAACCTGGCCGGCTTTATCAGCCCCTACGCGGTGGGCTGGCTCAAGGACCTGACCCAGAGCACCGACTCGGGCATGTATCTGCTGGCGATCTGCCTGGTGGCGGGCGCGGCGCTGACGCTGTCGGTGCCGGCGACGATGGTGAATCGCAAGGCTTGACGCTATTGGCTTCGGCCAACGCCGTCCCTCTCCCCCGCCCCTCTCCCGGAGGGAGAGGGGAGAACACCGGGAGCATCTGAAACGCCAACTGTTGTCTCCCCTCTCCCGCTTGCGGGAGAGGGGTCGGGGGAGCGGGCCGGCGCGTCAAGCCCTCAGGCGTCGCCCAGCATCTGAGCCACCGAGCCGGCAGCGTTGCCGGCCTTCTCGCCGATCAGCTGGCGCAGCGTACGCAGCAGTTCATCCTCATTGAACGGCTTGCCCAGATAGACGTTCACGCCGATCTCGGCCGCGTAGCGGCGGTGCTTCTCGGCCGTACGTGACGTAATCATCACCACCGGCATGTGCGTGGTGCGGCTATCGGCGCGGACGTTGCGCGTGAGGTCGAAGCCGTCCATGTTCGGCATCTCGATATCCACGAGCATCGCGTCCGGCATCACCTCCTGCAACTGCCGCAGCGCATCCACGCCATCGCGCGCCAGCACCACCTGGTAGCCCGCGCGCGTCAGCAGCCGCTGGCTGGCCTTGCGCACCGTGAGCGAATCGTCGACCACCATCACGGTAGGCAGCGTCATCAGGCCCGAGACCGGCCGGGCATCCCCTGCCCCGACGAACTCGGCCACCGCGCCGGTGTTGTCGGTCGATGCCAGAAGCGCCGTCGGCGTCACCTCGCCGCGCTCGCGCACGAACCGCTGCGCCAGCACCACCGGGTTGTAGATCAGCACGATCTCGCCGTCGCCGAGCGTGGTGGCGCCGGCAATGCCTTCCAGACGCGCGAGGTGGGGGCCGATGTGCTTCACCACCACTTCGCGGTTGCCGATCACCTCGTCCACATGCACCGCCACGCGGTCCGCGCCCGAGCGCACCACCACCACGGGCGAATACTTCCGGCCCGAGGCAATCGCCGCGCTCTCTTCGAGCAGCGTGCCGAAATAGTAGAACGGCGCTTCCACACCGGCGCCCGGACCCGTCGTCGCGCCGAAGCGGCCGGCGTTGTAGGCCTCCAGCAGCGGCTTTTCGCGCAGCTGGTGGACCTGGTCGATCATGCCGCTCGGCATCGCATACAGGCGGCCGCCCAGCGAGACCAGCAGCACCTGCGTGATGGCCGTGGTCAGCGGCAGGTGCACCGTGAAGCTGGTGCCCCGACCCGCCTCGGTGGAGAGCGTGATCCGGCCGCCCAGCGCCACGGTTTCGGCCCGGACTACGTCCATGCCCACGCCGCGCCCGGCCAGCTCGGACACCTCGTCCGCCGTCGAGAAGCCCGGCGTGAAAATCATCTCGGTCAGGCGCGCGTCGCTGGCGTCTTCCTCGTGCGTCAGCAACTGGCGGCTGATGGCCCGCTCGCGGATACGCCCGAGGTCCAGCCCGCCACCGTCGTCGAAGAAGGTCAGCACCACCTCGTTGCCTTCCTGCTGCACTTCCAGCGTCAGCGCGCCCGTGGTGGACTTGCCCGCCGCGCGGCGTGCGTCCGCCGGCTCGATGCCGTGCACCACGGCATTGCGGATCAAGTGCTCGATCGGGCCGGCCATGCGGTCCAGCACCGAGCGGTCGATCTCCACCGTGCCGCCCTTGATCAGCAGGCGCACTTCCTTGCCGGTTTCGGTGGCCGACTGGCGCGCCACGCGGTACAGGCGCTCGGCCAGTGCATCGAACTGCACCATGCGGGCCTGCATCAGCCCGCGTTGCAGGCCGCGCGTGAGCCGGGCCTGCGCGGCGAGGTCACCCGAGGCGCGGTCGAAGCCGCGCTGCAGGTTCTGCTCCACCGTGGCCACGTCGTTCACGGACTCGGCCATCATCCGCGTCAGTTCCTGGAACCGCGTGAAGCGGTCGAACTCGAGCGGATCGAAGTCCGGGCTCTGCTGCGTATCGGCAATCCGCGACGCCATCTGCGTCTCGGCCTGGATTTCGATCTCGCGCAACTGGGTGCGCAGACGCCCCACGTTGTCGTTCAGTTCGCCGAGGTAGGCGCGCAGCGCTTCCAGCTCGCTGTCCAGCCGGGCGCGCGTGGCGCCGACTTCGCCGGCGTCGTTGATCAGCGTGTCCAGCGCCCGGGCCTGCACGCGCACCAGCGCGCGCTGGCGGTCGGCCTCCGGGGCCTTGGTAGCAGTGGCCGGCAGTTGCGGAGCGGCCGTGGCCAGTGCGGTGCCCGGGGTGTCGGTCGATGCCGTGATGGCAGCCGGCGCATCGGCCGAGGCAGCGGGCACTGCGTCCGGCTCGATCAGCCCGTTCACCACATCGGCATCGTCCACCGGCAGCAGGCGGCCGTTCTGGAGCGCGTCCACGTGCGCGAGGATCCGGTCGTACCAGGCGTAGAGCTTGCCGAACAGGTCCGGCGTCACGCGCTGGCCGCGCACGGAGGCTTCCAGCAGCGTTTCCATTTCATGCGCGGCCTGCCCCAGCGCCATCGCGCCGGCCATGCGGGCGCTGCCCTTGAGCGTGTGCAGCGCGCGCAGCACCAGCCCGCCCTGCTGCGTCTCCTCGGGCGTGGCTTCCCAGGTGCGCACCAGCTTGCCGAGTTCGGGCAGGCTGCCGTGCGCCTCCTCCAGGAAGATGTCGACCAGATCGGCGTCCAGCGACGAGGCGTCGAGCGATTCGTCCGACTGCGGCACCTCCGGCGACTGCGCGGAGACATGGGCGACAGCCACCTGCTCATGACGCGGCGCCGTCGGCATGGCGATGACCACGGCGTCGTGCGCCGGAGTGACCGGGCTGATGGGCGTTAGCGTCGGCGGGGCCACCGGCGGCAGCGAGGTGATCGGCGTCAGCTTGGCCGGCGCATCGGTCACGGCCGGCAGTGCCGGGGTCGGCGCGGCCGGTTCGGTAACGGGCGGCAGCGGCGACAGCGGCGACAGCGGCGTGGCCTGCAGGATCTGGGTATTGCCGAATAGCTGCGCGACCGAGCCTTCCTGGTCCGCCTGCGCCTGCTCGCCCGTCACCGTGGCGCGCGGGCGCATCAGCGCGCGTTCGCCGAAATCGTTCAGGTCACGGCACAGCGCCGGGTCGGCATCGGGCCAGACCCCGGCGGCGAACTGGTGCAGCATCGCGCGCAGCCGCTCCACGGCCTGCTCGAGCAGGCGGAAGTCGCCCGGATGCATCACCACGGGGTGGCGGCCCAGCAGCAACAGCAGTTGTTCGAGGGCCTCGGCGATGTCCCGCACCGGCTCCAGCCCCACCGTGGAGGCACTGCCCTGCAGCGTATGCGCCACGCGCAACGCCAGCTCGCTCGGGCACGGATGGTTCTCGTGCTTCCACTCGGACAGGTCGGTGGCGAACTGGCGCACCAGATCGTCGGCCTCCTGCAGGTAGACGTTGTAGAGCGCCAGCCCGATGCGCACCGGGCCAATCACCTTGTAGTGGTCGTCGTCGCTGGCCAGCCCGCCCGAGAGGCGGAACGGCAGCACATTGCTGTCCTCGGCCTCGGCCGCCGGCTGCTCAGGGGCGACCGGCTGCGCCGGGGCGGCCTGCCCGGGCGCGTTGGCCTGGGCGTGGGCCAGCAGGGCATCGAGCGAATCGATGGCATCTTCCGGCGCGGCGGCGGGCGCATCGGCAGACAGATCGGCCTGACCGGGCTCGCGCACGGCCTGAGCTTCCGCCACAAGCGCGGCGATGTCGCGCTGGGTGCCGGCGTCGGCCTGCAGGGCGACGGCCCATTCGCGCAGCAGATCGTGCGCGTGGTGCAGCAGCGCCAGCAGCGCGGGCATCGGCTCGCGTGCCTCGGCAATCCACAGGTTCATCACCTGTTCGATAGCCCACGCGGCCTCGCCGTAGCGGTTCAGGCCGACCATGCGGCTGGAACCCTTGAGCGTGTGGAAGGCGCGGCGTGTGCGGCTCAGCACGTCGGCGTCGCGCAGCGCGTCGAGCCCGCCGGGCAAGTCGGCGGCGATGTTGCCGAGCACTTCCTCGGCTTCGGACAGGAAGATCTCGAGCAGTTCGGCGTCGACCCCGGCGGCGTCGCTGGGCATCGGGGCGGACGGCGCGGCGGACGAGGCCAGCCCGGCGGCGGGCATCGGGTCGGCCAGCGCCACGATCATGCGTTCGGCGGCGGAGTCGCTGCCGGCCAGCCACGCGTGCAGCTGCGTGGTGGCGTCGGTGACCTGGCGGCGCAGCGCGGCATCGTCGTCGATGGCGGCCTGGTCGCTCACAGCCTGCAAGGCGGCGCGCAGGCGCTGGATCTCGGGCGAATCGGCGCCGGCGGCTACGCGGATGGCGTCCATCGCGGCGTGGCGCGCGGCGGCCAGCGCGGTGGCGGGCACCTCGTCGTTCCGGCGCGGCGCGAGGGCGCCGTCGTCGGTGGCATCGGCCTGACGGCGGCCGAATTCGAGGATGTCGGCAAAGGCATGCACCGCGCCGAGTTCGGCGGCAATCTCGGACAACTGGGCCACGCGGGCCGGCTGGGTGTCGATGCCACGCAGCACGTCCAGCCGCGCCAGCACGGCGCGCGTGGCGGCCAGTGCGGCGGTGGCGGCTTCGTCGATGCCTTCCGGCATCGCGGCGCTACCGATCAAACGCTCCAGCGTGGCCAGCAGCCCGCCAAACGCCTGCGCGGCATCGCCGAGCGTGTTGACGGCATCGGGCTTGGCCGCGTTGCGGTCGAAGGTATCGAGCCAGGACTCGCCGCTGTCGAGCTGGGCGCGCAGCCGGGTCACGGCCTCGGCGCGCAGCGCCTGGGCGTTGGCGGTCTCGACCATCGTGGCGAGCCAGTCAGGCGCGGTGGCGGCGGGGTCGGCCAGGCAGGCGGCGAGCTGGTCGCAGCGGGCGGCGAATTCGGCGGCGGACGCATGGCCGGACTGCCCATGCACGCGCCACGGCATGGCCAGCGCGCGCGCGAGGAACAGCGCCACGCCGGTTGGCCCCAGGGCGGCGCCAGTCTCGCCGGGCACGTTGCGCTGCCCGGCATGGGCAGCGAAATGGGCAACAGCGGCGCTCAGGCAGTGCTGGAGCGCGGGCTGGGCCAGCGGTTGCGCGGCCTCGGCCAGCGAAGCCAGCGCGAGTTCCCATCCGGCCTGATCGTCGGCAGCCGCGCGCTCGATCGCGGCCGCGGCGTTCTGGAGGTTGCGCGTGTCGATCGGATCGAGCCAGCCGTAGTAGCGCCGGCGATAGTCGGCACGCGCCACGGCGTGGGCCGGATCGACGCGGAAAGCCTGCAGGCCGCGCGCGATGTCGGCGCGCAGCACCTGCACGGCGGCCTGTACCGCCGGCGGCGTGGTGTCCTCAGGGCCATCGGGCGTCAGGCCGGTGCTGACCAGCAGGAACACGGCATCGTTGAGCAGCGCCTGCGGCACGCGCACCTGCCCTTGCAGGTACTGGCGCAGCAGCAGGTGGGCGCGCGCGGCGAAGCGCTTGGCGAGCAGGTCGGACGGCAGCAGCCCGTGCGCCAGCGCGCGGAACACCATCGACAGCGTCAGCCAGATGCCCCGGTCCGGGGTATCGGTGGTGCGGCGCGCGTTCTGTTCGTGGTTCCGAACATCGTCCAGCGCCGTTTGCAGCGGCAGGTAGGCTTCGCGCAGCAGCGCGCCGTCCGTGCAGGGCGTGGGCAGGCGCAGCGCCTTGAGCAGCGCGGCCTCGAAGCGCTGGCGCGCGCGCGTGACCGACGACGTGGAGCGCGTGGGCAGCACGATGCCGGGCAGCATCTGCAATTCCTCCAGCCACAGGTCGGCCGGATGGACGCGCTCCTCCTTCATCAGGACAAGGGCGTCGGCGTAGGGCTGGAACAGGCGCAGCGGATCCTCGGGATCGCCGGCCATCAGGTCATCGACATACTCGGCCAGGGCCTGCACGCCGCGCCGGAACACGCCGAGCGTCTCCGGGCTGGCGGCGACGGTACCGGCGTCGATGGCTTCCAGCAGGCGGCGCATGGCCTGGCAGTGCGCATCCACGCCACGCAGGCCGACGATGTGTACCGCCCCGGCAGCCTGGTGCAGCTGCTGGCCGGCCAGGCGCAGCGACGTGGTGTCGCGCGCGCCCAGCGCCTCGGGGGCCTGCTGGATCTCGTCCACATAGTGGCCAAGCTCGGCGGCGGCATCGTCCAGCGCGGTACGCAGGCTCGGCGCGAGCCAGGCCAGCACCGACAGGTCGCGCTGCGGCACGGCGGCCGGCGTGGCGGCCTCGCCCTGCACCGGCGGTTGCGGCGCGGCCGGGTCAGCCACGTCGCTCGATACGGAAAAATTCAATGACATGACACAATCCGTTGCGCCCGCGCGCGGGCCTCGATGCAGGTTTTATGCAAGTCAGGCGATCTTGAACCGCGACACCGAGTTACGCAGTTCTTCGGTCAGTGCCGTCAGCTGGCGCACCGAGGTGGCGGTCTGGCGCGTACCGGACGTGGTCTGGGCGGTCACCTGGAGAATGCCGTCGATGTGGCGCGCCACGTTGGTGGCCAGCCCGGCCTCGTGCGAGGTGGTCTGCGAGATCTGCTCGATCAGCTCGGCCAGCTGGCGCGACACGCGGCCAATCTCGACCAGTGCGGCACCGGCGTTATCGGACAGCCGCGCCCCTTCCACCACGCCCTGCGTGCTGCGCTCCATGGCGTGCACGGCGTCCTGGGTATCGGTCTGAATCGTGCGGATCAGCGCGCCGATCTGCTTGGTGGCCTCGCCGGAACGTTCGGCCAGACGCTGCACTTCTTCCGCCACCACCGAGAAGCCGCGGCCTGCCTCGCCGGCCGAAGCCGCCTGGATGGCGGCGTTCAGTGCCAGCACGTTGGTCTGCTCGGTAATGTCCGAGATCAGCTCGACGATTTCGCCAATCTCCTGCGACGACTCGCCCAGACGCTTGATCCGCTTTGACGTTTCCTGAATCTGGTCGCGGATGCCGTTCATGCCGGTAATCGCGTTTTCCACAGCCTGCTGGCCCTGCTCCGCAGCGGCCAGCGAGGCGCGGGCCACGTTGGCGGACTCCGCCGCGCCGCGCGACACCTGCGTGATGCGGTCTGCCATCTCCACCACCGACTCGCCGGTCTGGCGGATCTGGCGCGATTGCTCTTCGGTCGTGGCAGCCAGCTGCACCGAGGTTTCCTGCACCTGGCTCGAGGCCTGCTGCACGTCCACGGCGGTCTGCTGCACCCGGCCGACCAGTTCCTTCAGTTCTTCCACGGTGTAGTTCACCGAGTCGGCGATGGCGCCGGTGATGTCCTCGGTCACGGTGGCCTGACGCGTCAAGTCACCGTCAGCGATGTCCTGCAGCTCGTTCATCAGCTGCAGAATGGCCTTCTGGGTGGCGTCGTTGTTACGCTTTTCGTCGAGGCGGCGGGCTTCGGCCTCGCGTTCGCGCGCCTCGGCTTCCAGCGCCCGGACGCGCGAGTCGCGCAGGTAGAGCGCGGCCAGCCCGGCCAGGAAGATCAGCGTGGACAGCGCGGAGACGATGGTTGCGCCGAGGGTCCAGGGGCGGTAGCGGGCGCCGTCCGAGTAGGCGGTCTGGAGCGTGGACAGCTCGCCGCGCAGGGCCTCGTTGTCGTTGAAGATCTGCTGCTGGGCGCGCTTGGCGGCAATCAGGCCCGGCAGGTTCTGGAGAATCGTCTGCGTGGTCTTCTGCACGGCCTCGAAGCGCTGCGAGAGCTGCTGGAGGTAGCTGCGCGTCTCGGCGTCGGTGGCGGCGGTCAGGCGCAGGGCGTCCGAGCCGTTCATCAGGCCGTCCAGCGTTTCGCGGAAGGTGTTGGTGTCCTTGCCGAGCAGGAACGCGGTCTCGGGGTTGACGCCTTCGCCGGAGAGGAACTCGTTCAGGTTCTTACCCAGGCGCTGGGTCAGCATCACGAGCTGCGCGGAGGCGGCCACCTCGCGGGCGTTGGAGCCGGCCTGGAGCTTGATCGCGGCCACCTGTTCGGCGGCCTCGAGCAGTTCGGGGTTCGAGGCGTTGAAGATCTGGAGCGTCTGGCCGATGGTGGTCAGAATCGGCTGCTGGGCCAGCACGTCGCCGGCGCTCTTCTCGGAGCGCTTCCACGAGTTCATGGCGGTCTCGAGCAGCGGAATCGCCGTGCCCGTGGTGGCGCTGACGTGCTTCTCGTCGCTGCCGTTCTGGAGCGCCAGCAGGTCGGCCGTGAGCTGTTCCTTGGACTGGCGCAGCTGCGTGAAGGCCTGTGCGTTGCCCAGCAGTGCCACCGGCACCGCCTTACCCAGACGCTGCGAGTGCATCAGCATGTTACCGGCGATTTCGATCTGCGCCGCGCCGTTGGTGGCCTGGCGGTTATCGAGATACACCGAGGCCAGCAGTGCCACCAGCGACACCACCACGCCCACCGTCAGCGTACGCTGCTGCGACGCGAACGGCATGCGCGACAGCCAGCCGGACAGTTGCTCCACCGGGGTACGGCCCAGGCCGCCCTTGTCAGCGCCAGCGCTGCCCTTGGCGAACACCGACCGGCGCGGCGCCACGGCTTCGGCGGCGGCTCCCGCGGCAGCCGTCCGGCGTCCCAGGCTCATCTTCTTGATACCCATAGCAACCCTCTGTCCGTTTGTTTTTTGATTCGTTGGTACTGCGTCTTGATGTTCCGCTATCGACTGTCAGCTATCGGCTTTCGACCATCGGCTCAGGCCACCACGCGGCCCACCTGGAGGAACGCCGGGGCGTCCAGCAGCTGGCGGATGTCCAGCACCTGCCAGTCGCGCCCGTCGCGGTCCGCGAAGCGCGGGCCGTGCCATTCGGCGGCGAGATCCGCGTGCCCCGCCGGGGCGTCGCCGTGCGGCAGCGAGAGGTCGCCGGCATGGCGCAGCCCCACCACCCGCGTGGCGATGATCCCGCACGCGCGCTCCACGTGGCGCGACAGCACCACGATCTTGCTGCCCGGCTGCACGGGCGTGTGCCCCTCGCCGCAGAACAGGCCGAAATCGATCACCCCGAGCAGGTTGCCCCGCGCGTTGACCAGTCCGCGGTACCACGGCTGGGTCAGCGGCACGCCGGCCGGCTGGCGCATCTCCAGCACCTCGCCGGTATCGGGCAGCGGCAGCAGCCAGTGGCGCTGGCCCACCAGCACGCCGAGGTAGCTGTCCACGGCGGGCAGGTTGCGCGCGTCGCGCAGGCGACGGGCCAGCATGGCCTGATAGTCCTGCAAGCGGGTCTGGCGGGCACGGATGTCTTGGCGCGGCGCGTTCATGGTCGGCATACCGGTGGATAAGAGACCGCCTGGCAGATGGCGGACACAGCGTCACCCCTGCCCGCGTCGCAGCGGGCGGCGTGACGGCAAACCCCGGGCCCCATCGGCCCGGCAGGCAGTTCGGTGCGGCTCAGTGCGCCAGCGCGGCGATCTTCGACAGCAGCTCGTCGCTGTCCACCGGCTTGACGATGTAGTCCGATGCGCCCTGGCGCATCCCCCAGATGCGGTCCGTGTCGAGGCCCTTGCTGGTGCACATGATCACGGGAATGTCCTTGAAGCGGTCGTCGCGCTTGATGGCGCGGGTGGTCTGGTAGCCGTTCTGGCCGGGCATGACCACATCCATCAGGATCAGGTCGAAGGCTTCCGCCTCGAGCCGGGCCATGGCCTGGTCGCTGTTGCCGGCCACCGAGACCTTGAAACCCTTCTTGCCGAGCAAGTCGGACATGAACAGCGCTTCGGTGGGGGAATCGTCGACGATAAGGATTTTGCTGATGGTCATTGGTGTGTTTCCTGGATGCTTTTGCGTGGCGGCGTTCAGGGTCAGGCCGCCACGACCGCACCCTCTTCCTGCGCACAGCCGCCAAGGCAGGTCTCTACGGCCTGCATCAGGGCTTCACGGGAAAAGGGCTTGGCGAGATGGTCGTGCGCGCCGACGAGCTTGCCGCGCGAACGGTCGAACACGCCGTCGCGGGACGACAGCATGATCACCGGGATCGCGTGGAACCTCGGGCTTTTCTTGATCAGGGAACAGGTTTGGTAGCCGTCCAGCCGGGGCATCAGGATGTCGCAGAAGATGACGTCCGGGTGCATGTCGCCGACCTTGGCGAGCGCCTCGAAGCCATCCTCGGCGAGCATGACCTGATAGCCTGCCTGCGACAGGAAGATCTCCGCCGTCCGGCGGATGGTGCTGGAATCGTCGATCACAAGGATCTTGCGGCGCAATGCCGCGGCTGCCTTGACGGCACCGGCGTCGCCGGTGTTGACCCCATCGACGGACGTGTTTTCTTCTGTTTGAGCGACCCGCATACTGTTCCCGCGACCAGCTGCCCGCACGAATGCAGGCGCCGGTATTCACTTGAGAACACCCGCACGGCAGCGCTTGGCGCGCCGGCGGCCCCCGATTTCCAAATTCCCAATCAAAAAAAGCCCGGTCAATCCGACCGGCGCCGGCGGCGCGACCCGTGCGTCCGCCCGACGTATTGCTGTGTTATTGCTCTGATAGTGCTAGTTTTGCCGCAAAGTGTGACGACTCGCGGTGGGGCCGTCAATCCGGTTCGTCCGGCGCGGCCCGCCGATCTGTCGCTTTGGCGCGACGCGTCGGGGTTTTCGGGGTGGATGACGGCCAGGCGTCAGATCGCCACCATCTCGAAGTCTTCCTTGCGCGCGCCGCACTCCGGACAGGTCCAGTTGATCGGCACGTCTTCCCATTTGGTGCCCGGCGCGATGCCGTCTTCCGGCGAACCGGTGGCCTCGTCGTAGATCCAACCGCAGATCAGGCACATCCAAGTCTTGTATTCCATATGCAGGCTCTTGCCACTCTCCATTAAAATTCCAGCGCAGATGGTACATAAACCGCGCCGCCGGCGCCACCCATGGGGCGGCGCAATCCTGCCAATATCGTCGCGTTCGCGCATGTTAGCGTGCAGATGCCGTTCAAACGGCGCGTATTTCGCCCAGATTGCCTGCTTTTCCGGCATCTGACCGCTAGCCGCCCGGCTCCGGCCCCCGGCAAGCCCATTTTCATCCTGTATCGGATTACAACTCCTGCCATGTCCCGTAACCAGCAGCTTTTCGACCGCGCCCAGCAGACCATTCCCGGTGGCGTGAACTCGCCCGTGCGCGCTTTCCGCTCCGTGGGCGGCACGCCGCGCTTCATCACCCGCGCCGAGGGCGCCTATATGTGGGATGCGGACGGCCAGCGCTATATCGACTACATCGGCTCCTGGGGGCCGATGATCCTCGGCCATGCCCATCCGGCCGTGGTCAAGGCCGTGCAGGACACCGCCGCCGGCAGCTTCTCCTTTGGCGCGCCCACCGAGGGCGAGATCGAGATGGCCGAGGAAATCTGCAAGCTGGTGCCGTCGATCGAGCAGGTGCGGCTGGTGTCGTCCGGCACGGAGGCCACCATGAGCGCGCTGCGGCTGGCGCGCGGCTTCACCGGGCGCGACCTGATCATCAAGTTCGAGGGCTGCTACCACGGCCACGCGGACAGCCTGCTGGTCAAGGCCGGCTCGGGCCTGCTGACCTTCGCGGACACCACCCAGAACGCGCCGTCCTCGGCCGGCGTGCCCGCCGACGTGACGCGCCACACCATGGTGCTCGAGTACAACAACGTCACCCAGCTCGAGGAAGCCTTCGCGCGCCACAAGGGCGAGATCGCCGCCGTGATCGTGGAGCCGATAGCCGGCAACATGAACCTGGTGCGCGCCACGGCCGCTTTCCTCCAGTCCATGCGCAACCTGTGCAGCGAGCACGGCGCCGTGCTGATCTTCGACGAAGTGATGACCGGCTTCCGCGTGGCGCTGGGCGGCGCGCAGGCCCACTACGGCATCAAACCGGACATGACCTGCCTGGGCAAGGTGATTGGCGGCGGCATGCCGGCGGCAGCGTTCGGCGGCCGGCGCGACATCATGGCCAAGCTGGCGCCGCTGGGCGGTGTCTATCAGGCCGGCACGCTGTCCGGCAACCCGCTGGCCGTGGCCGCCGGCCTGACCACGCTGAAGCTGATCCAGGCGCCGGGCTTCCACGACCAGCTGGCCGCGCAGACGCGCAAGCTGACTGATGGCCTGACCGCCGCTGCCCGTGCCGCCAACGTGCCGTTCGCCGCGGACGCCATCGGCGGCATGTTCGGCCTCTATTTCACCCAGACGGTGCCGACCAGCTTCGCCGAGGTAACCAAGGCCGACGTCGGGCGCTTCAACCGCTTCTTCCACGCCATGCTGAACGAGGGCGTGTACCTGGCGCCATCGGCGTTCGAAGCCGGCTTTGTCTCGGCCAAGCACGACGACGCGATCATCGCCACTACCGTGGAAGCGGCCGCCCGCGCCTTCCAGGCCGGCTAAGCGGCTGTCGAGTGACCCAAGAGGCGCGCCCGGCGCGCCTCGCTCTCCCCTTACTCTTCCTTCACACTCAGGGCGGCGCCCCAATGCCGTGCGCTACACTTGGATTTTGCCGATCCCGGCCATTCCAGGAGTCATCGATGCGCGCTGCCCTCCCATCCCTGTTCGTCCTGCCCTCGCCCGCCGCCCTTGGCCGCTGGCTCGCCATGGCCCTGCTGGCCAGCCTGCTCAGCGCCTGCGGCTACAACGATTTCCAGTCGAAGGACGAGGCCGTCAAGGCGGCATGGGGCGAAGTCGTCAACCAGTACCAGCGCCGTGCGGACCTGATCCCGAACCTGGTCGCCACGGTCAAGGGCTACGCCAGCCATGAGCGCGAGACGCTCGAGGCCGTGACCAAGGCCCGCGCCCAGGCCACCAGCATTCAGGTGACGCCGGAGACACTCAACGATCCCGAGGCCTTCGCCCGCTTCCAGCAGGCACAGGGGCAGCTGACCAGCGCGCTGTCGCGCCTGCTGGCGATCTCCGAGAACTATCCCCAACTGAAGGCCGACGCCGCGTTCCGCGACCTGCAATCGCAGCTCGAAGGCACCGAAAACCGCATCACCGTGGCGCGGCAGCGCTATATCGCGGCGGTGCAGTCGTACAACGTGCTGGCGCGCAGCTTCCCGACCAATCTCACGGCCAAGGTGTTCGGCTACCCGGTCAAGCCGTCGTTCACGGTGGAGAACGAGAAGGCCATCTCCACGCCGCCGGCCGTCAAGTTCTGACGCGGCGCATCGCCATCATGCGCGCCGCCCTGCTCCGCTTTTTCGGCATCTGGCTATGCCTTGCGGCGATGTTCGCCGCCCATCCCGCCCGGGCGGCAGACGGCTTTGTCGCGGTGCCGCCGCTCACCCAGCGCGTGACCGACCTGACCGGCACGCTGGCCCCGCAACAGCGCGCCGCGCTGGAAAACGTGCTGGCCGAGTACGAGCAACAGCGCGGCAGCCAGATCTTCGTGCTGATGGTGCCGACGACCGAGCCCGAGACCATCGACCAGTACAGCATCCGCGTGGCGGACGCGTGGAAGGCGGGGCGCCAGAGCATCGACGACGGGGTGATCCTGCTGATCGCCAAGGACAACCCGCCCGGCTTGCGCAAGATGCGCATCGAGACCGGGCGCGGCGTGCAGGGGTCGCTGACCGACGCGGTGTCCTCGCGCATCCTGCGCAACGTGATGGCCCCGCATTTCCGCCAGAACGACTTCTACGGCGGCCTCGCGGCGGGCATCTCGGCCATCCAGTCCGCCATCGACAAAGAGGCGCTGCCTGGGCCCGAGCGGAAAGCCGGCAATGCAGCGACCTCTGCCCTCAACGACTGGCTGCCCGTGCTGTTCCCGCTCGCCATCGTCGTATTTTTCTTTCTTTCAGCGATCCTGCGGCGCGGACGCGGCCCGCAGATCGTGACCGGCCGGCGCGGCTGGCCGACCACCACGGCTGGTGGATTGGGCGGGCTGGGCGGGTATGAGGTCGGGCGCCGCTGGGGCGGAGGTGGTGGCGGCTTCGGCGGAGGCGGCGGTGGTGGCGGTGGATTCAGCGGCGGAGGCGGCGGCGGCTTCGACGGCGGCGGCGCCTCGGGTAACTGGTAATCGGGAGGCTGGCTGATGAAAGCAATCAGGGAGAAGTCTCTCAAGCGGGCGCTACGGCACCTCGGCTCGACATCATCGGCGGCGCGCAAGGCGTTCCCCGCCGAGGCCCAGCACCAGTTGCAGGTGGCCGTGCACGCCGGCGAACAGCATCATCGCGGGGAAGTCCGCGTGGTCATCGAGGCAAGCATGCCGTGGGAACTGGCCTGGCGCGGCACCACGCCACGCGAACGCGCCCGGGCGCTGTTCGGCGCACTGGAGGTGTGGAACACCGAGGACCACACGGGCGTGCTGCTCTATATCAATCTGGCTGACCACGCGGTGGAAATCCTCGCGGACCGGGGGATTGACGCGTGCGTTAGCGCGCGGGTGTGGGAGAAGGTTTGCGCCGGGCTGACGGTGGGGCTACGGGAGTCGCTGTCGGTACGGCCAGTGCTGGATGCGGTGGGGGAGATCCATGCGCTGCTGATGGAGCATTTTCCTTCGGGGGATGGGTTTAATCGGAATGAGTTGGACGATCGGCCGATGGTGCTCTGAGGTTTGGGGTGTTGGCTTTTGGGCTCAAAACCCAACACCGCCCCTCAAACCTTCCCTCCCCGCTTCTCCATCAAATACCACCCCGCCGCCACAACCTGCAGCCCCACCAACCCACCCCAAACCACCCAATGCGCCACAACCGGATAACGCCCCCCGGATGACGGCCAGAAATCGAGCACAAACCCAATCCCCACCTGAAACACAAAGGTCGCGAGGAAAACAGTCAACGTCATGGCTGTCGTCGCCCGCCCGATCAGCGCGTCGGGAAAACGTCGCGCCAGCAGTGCGTAGGTCAGGATCCCGCTGGAGCCGAACACCCCGTAGGCCGCCCACAGCACGGCGAGCGGCACGAACGGCAGCCGCGCCATCAGCAGCAGCTGCACGACGATGAAGCCGATCATCCCGAAGCCGGCGAACGCGTAGAGGCTCACCCCGCGCCGCTCCAGGTGCCGGGCGGCCCAGCCCGCGCCGACGCAGCCGGCCATCATGGCGAAGCCGATCACCGACACCAGCCGCGCGCCCTCGGACGGCGCCAGCCCCTGCACATCGCGCATGAACGCGCTGACCCAGAGCGTCTGCACGGCCAGGAAGATGCCCTGGTTCAGCAGCGTCAGCGGCACCACCCGCCAGAACTTCTCGCTGACCAGGATCAGCCGCGTGCCGCGCAGTTGCTCGGCGAAGGTTTCCTTGCCCGGGCGCCGGGCGTCCGGCACGCCGAACCAGAGCAGCACGGCCATGGCGAACGACAGCGCCGCCAGCCCGACGCTAATGGTGCGCCAGTCCGTCCAGGCCAGCAGCCAGGACAGCGGGCTGCCGACCACCACTGCGCCCAGCCCGCCGATCGCCATCACCAGCCCGTTCAGCAACGGCATGCGTGACAGCGGGAACCACATCGACAGCGCCTGGATGGCCGCGCCGAGGCAGACCGACACCCCCACGCCGATCATCGCCCGCCCGGCGGCCAGGCCGGCCATGCCCGGGGCGAAGGCGAACACCAGCGACCCGGCGACGGCCAGCAGCAGCAAGGCGGCCTCGGTACGGCGCGGGCCGTAGCGGTCGAGCAGGATGCCGGCCGGCAGTTGCGCGCAGGCAAAGCCGAGGAAATAGAAACTGGTGAGCAGCCCCAGATCGGCCGCCGACAGGCCTAGCTCGCGCGTCAGGAACGGCGCGAAGCCGAGATTCACGCCCCGGAAGATATATGAGACCAGAAACCCAAGCGAAAACACCGCGAGCACGCGCCAGCGGGGGTTGGCAGCCTGGTTCGGTTGGGAAGCGAGGGAATCGGAGGGGGTTGTCGGGGAGGCGCCTGGCATGATCTTCACCATCGTGGTGCAAAACCTGCGAAAGATACCACGCCCCCAGCAAGCCAGCAGGCCGTGTAACGCTTGCAAATCATTGACGGTGTCTGTTTCCAAGCTGTAACAGTGCCAGGCCCACCGCAATACGATGTGTCCTCTGCATTACCCCAAGATCGAAACGAGAATCGTTGATTTCAGGGTCCAGTTTCAACTTTGAAACGTTTTGGCCCGCAGGCCATTTTTGGCGAATTTCGGTCCACCCTTAGGTCACGAGGATGAGGCCACGTGGCGGAGACAATTCTTCTGCAATTGGCCTCGCCCAAACGACCGATCCGCAGGCCCTTGCTATCGCCCGCTCCGGGGCGGTCCAAACGCATCACCGGCGGTTCCGGTGTACCGCGTTTCAGTTAGGTGTGTCCCCCACACCGCCAGTCCATACGGATGAGTCCCGTCGTCTATGCAGTAATCGGCGCTCCATGGATGTAACGTTTTTGGCCATTTTGGCCTCTACGTCTTTCCCCGGGGAAAAAACGCGTGGACGCCGGGTTGTCTGCACATTTGCCCGCTCATATAGGAATTGCACTGCCTATTTCCAGCGAAAACCCGCAACCGGGTGCATGAGCCGACTCGTAACCATCTAGAAACATTTGGTTACATCGTCTCGCAAACGACGCATGGTCCAACCCCCACCCCTATACAAATCAACGTCTTAGCGTCCGTGGCACGTTCGTCGCGAATGTACCGCAACCACGGAATGCCAGGCCAACCTGCAAAGACAGGCGCCAGGCGGATCCAGAGAACAAGTGGGAACGGGGAAGGCGGTGACGCGAGTCAGCGCCCAGGGAGGAAAAAGCGACCGGCCAGCTGCATGGTCGGTCCGGCCCAGCGGCACGCCGCGAAGCCTCGCAGTCTTGCAGCACTTTCAGGCGCGTTTCGGTCCCTGGAGAGGTTCGGACCGGTACGCGGCACCCGCCCAGGATGCATGCCGCAGGGAGTGGCCATGCATCGGGTGACAAGCGCTAGACCGGCCTTGCCGGGCGTGCGCGAGCCTGAGCCAGGTGGAATCGGAAAGATGTCACGACAGTGCGGCTCTTTCGGTTTGGCCTCGGTCGGAAGTTCGGCCGAAACCTTGTGCCCGATCTCCAGCGGGCGCTTTTTTCCCCACCAACCGTGAAGTGAAGGAGAAAGACATGTCCACCATGTTCGATGGCATCAAGCGTTTCGTTCGTGAAGAAGACGGCGCAGCCGGTGTGGAGTACGCCCTGCTGCTGGCCTTCGTGGCCCTCGTGATGGTGACCTATGGCACCACCGTGAAGACCGCCGTCGGCACCATCTGGAATTCGATCGCCACCGCGCTCGCCGCGGCCTGAACGACTTCCGGCACCCCCGGACCGGGCTCCGCGCCATGGGCCCCGGTCCGGCCAGATTCCTGACATGCCGATCGCATCGATCGCACCGATCCACGGGAAGGCCGCCATGTTCTCCGTTGCCGCAGCCGCCAATCTGAGCCTCGTCGCCATGGTGATCGTCGCTGCCGTGAGCGATGCCCGCTCGCGCCGCATCCCGAACTGGCTCGTGGCCGCCGGACTGACGCTGGCCCTGGTGGCGCAGGTTGCCACCCACGGCCCGGCGGACGGCGCCGTGGTCTGGGTCGGCGGGGCCGCCACCGGCGCGGTCATGCTGCTCGCGGTCTACCTGATGGGCGGCATGGGCGCCGGCGACGTGAAGCTGATGGGGGCCGTGGGGGCCTTTATGGGCGTGGCGGGCGCCGCGCATGTGGCCGTGGTCGGCTTCCTGGCCGGCGGTGCGCTGGCCATCGCCGCCCTGCTGCTGCGCCGCATCGCCGCGGCACGCCGGATCGCCGCACGCAAGCCCGTCCGGCTGCCGTACGGCGTGGCCATCGCCACGGCCACGCTGCTGGTGAAGTGGGAGCTGTTCTGAACAACACGGAGACGGCGCGCCTCCGGCTTGCGCGCCACTAACGAGAAGGTCCCGATGCTGTGACAACAGGGACCAGGAACGGGGGAATCGCCATGCACCACAGCAGCCGCATGCATGCGCCACACAGAGACGCCAGGCCCTGCGCCTCGGCACACCGCCACGGCTCCGGGTCGCGCCCAGACCACCACATGACAGCCGCCAGCGGCCAGGACCCGGCCCGCCGGACCGGACGCCAACGCGCCACCAGGCACGCCGGGCGCCCCGCCATTCCCGCCACGTGCCCGCGCACCCTGGCACATCGCACCATCTTCTTCTGAGCAAGGGAGCCGAAAATGAAGAACCTGCGCATCCTGTTCATGCTGCTGATCGCCACCATCGCGGGGCTCAGCGCCGTCATGCTCGCGTCCCGCTGGCTGCTGCAGCAAGGCAGCAACGGCATCACCAAGGTGGCCGTGGCCGCCGCCGACATCAGCCTGGGCCAGCAGATCACCCCCGAGGCCGTGAAGCTGGTGGACTGGCCCGCGGCCAGCCTGCCGCCCGGCGTGGTCCAGGACGCCACCTCGCTCGCCGGCCGCGTCACCAAGGCCAGCCTCTCGCGCGGCGAGCCGGTGCTGGAGTCCAAGCTGACGCCGATGGGCACCAAGGGCGGCCTCTCGGCGGTCATCGCCGACGGCAAGCGCGCCATCACCGTGCGTGTGAACGACGTGGTCGGCGTGGCCGGCTTCGCCCTGCCCGGCAGCTTCGTCGACATCATCGTCAACACCCAGAAAGACAAGCAGGACAGCAAGGCCAGCGCCGAACGCACCGACCAGTCGATCTCGAAGATCGTGCTCGAGAAGATCCTGGTGCTGGCCGTGGCCCAGGAGGTGAACCGTGACGAGACCAAGCCGAAGGTGGTCAACGCGGTCACGCTGGAAGTGTCGCCCGACGAGGCCGAGAAGCTCGACCTGGCACGCAGCGTGGGCTCGCTCTCGCTGGTGCTGCGCAACCAGATGGACCCGCGCCCGGCCGAGACCGCCGGCGCCACCAAGAATTCCCTCCTCAAGGAACCCGTGATCGCGGCGGCCGCCCCCGTGACCAGGACAGTACAGGTGGTGCGGCACGTGGCGGAGAAAGCCTTCTCCGGCACCTGCATCGGCGTCATCAGCGGCAACCAGCGCAATCAGGAATGCTTTTGAACCACGGCTCACGCGTCTGAGAAAGGCAGGCCCACGCGGTAACTGCCCCCAATGACTGCGCGAACCCACCGGGGGAACATCATGGATCGCATCACCACGCATCAAGGCGCAGCGCGCCGTATCGCACCGCAACTGCAGGCCACCGTGCTCGCGTTGACGGCTCTGGGCATGCTTTGGGGTACGCCTGCCCGGGGGCAGGCTGGCATGGAGGCGGCGATGGCCACGGCCAACGCCGCCGGCCCCACCCGGCCGGTTCGCCTCGCGGCGGTTGGCAATATGCAGGGCAACGTCCAGGGCGGGGTCGCCGCCGAGGCGGCCGCGCCCCGCGACGCCGCGCCGGCACGCGGACCGAACTGCGTCGGCGCCATGCGCGAACGGCGCGAGGTACAGGTGCCGGTCGGCAAATCGACGATGATCGAGATGCCGGAGGCGGTCAAGGCCCGCTCCCTCGGCAACCCCAACGTGGCGCAGGCCATGCTGGTCTCCCCGCAGACGCTCTACGTGCTGGGCCAGGAAGTGGGCACCACCAATATGATCGTGCAGGGCCGCAGCGGCTCGTGCAGCGTGATCGACCTGGTGGTCGGCGCCGATCCCGGCGGGCTGCAGGCCACGCTGCGCGACCTGATGCCCGACGCACGCCGCGTGCGAGTCTCGTCCGCCGCAGACAGCCTCGTGCTGAGCGGCACGGTGCTGGACTCGGTGCAGGCGCAGAAAGTGCTGGACATCGCCAACGCCTTCGTCATGCGCCAGACGCGCGGCCCGGCGCAGAATCCGCAGGGCGCGGCCCAGGGCCAGCAGCAGAACGGGACCATGTCCAACAATCCCGCCAACACCGGCATGCCGATGCGCAGCCCGCGCATCATCAACATGCTGGTGGTGGAAGCGCCCCAGCAGGTCATGCTCGAAGTGAAGGTGGCCGAGGTCTCCAAGAGCCTGATCGACCAGATGGGCTCCGCCGCGAACCTGAACGCCGCGTTCGGCAGCTGGAGCTTCGGGCTGCTGGCCAACTTCCTCTCCGGGGCCCCGGACCTGCTCTCCTTCAGCAAGGCCAACAACCTGCCGCTCAAGTTCGCGCTCGATGCGCAGAAGGGTGACGGGCTGGTCAAGATCCTGGCCGAGCCGAACCTGATGGCGATCAGCGGGCAGGAGGCGAGCTTCCTGGCCGGCGGCAAGGTGTTCATCCCGGTGCCGCAGAGCTTTGGCGGCACGGGCACCACCATCATCCTGCAGGAGGAAACCTTCGGTGTCGGGCTGAAGTTCACGCCGACGGTGATGGAGAACGGCCGCATCAACCTCAAGGTGGCGCCCGAAGTGTCCGAACTCTCGCCGACCGGGGTAGCGCTGACCGCGCCGAACGTGTCGGGCACGTCGATCCTGCCGCTGATCAACACGCGGCGGGCCTCCACCACGCTGCAGGTCTACGACGGTCAGAGCTTCGCCATCGGCGGACTGATCAAGAACAACATCACGGGCAGCCTCAAGGCGCTGCCGGGCGTGGGTGAACTGCCGGTGGTGGGCACGCTGATGCGCAGCACCAACTTCCAGCAGGACCGCACCGAGCTGGTGTTCGTGGTCACGCCGCGCCTGGTGAAGCCGCTGCCGGCCAACTACCCGCTGCCGACCGACACCTTCGGGCCGACCACCCCGGGCGAGGTCTACCTGAACGGCAACATGGAAGGCCACCCCGCCCGCCCGGCCCCGGCCGCGATGCCCGCCCCGGCTGCGGCCCCTGCTGCGGCCCCGATGACGGCCCCTTCCGCCGCGCCCACCACCAGCGTGCCCGCCCCCACCGCCGCAGGCGCCGCCGGCGAATAAGCGCAGACCCGAACCAGGAGCACATCATGACGACCAACTTCCTCCGCCCCGCCGCGCTCGCCGCCCTGCTCGGCACCGTCGCGGGTCTCTCGGGCTGCATGGCCACCACGCCGATGTATGACAAGCAATTCGGCGATTCGGTGCGCACGCTGCGGGCGATGCAGATCCTGAACCCCGATGCCTCGAACAACACCGACCCCGTGACGGGCATCGACGGCCGCGCCGCCACGGCGGCGATGGACCGCTACGGCACCCAGTTCCGCACGCCGCAGTCCGACGCCAACGCCTTCACGATCGGCGTGGGCGCCTCCGGCGGTCTCAACAATATGGGACGGTAGGCCACGCGGCCGCCGCACGCTGTCTCCAGGAGAGAAGCCATGGCAAAGATCGCCGTTGTATCCGCCGACGATGCGCACCTGCACTACGTGGCGGGCCTGATCGCCCAGAGCGCCAACCACGTGGTACAGCGTGTGCGGGCCACGCCGGCCGCCGCGCTGGCCGACCCCGCGCTCACGCTCGGCACCGACCTGCTGATCGTGGACGCGCCCGAGGTCGGCGCGGACGACATCGTCCAGCTGCGCCGCATCACCACCGAGCATCCGGAAACACTGTGCATGCTGTTGACGGCGCACCCGTCCGCCGACCTGTTGATGCGAGCCATGCGCGCAGGCGTGCAGGGCGTGCTGCCGTGGCCACCCGAGGCCCAGGAGTTCCGCGACGAGCTCCAGCGCTGCACCAGCCACGCGCTCAGCAACGGTCGGGCCGAAGGCCAGGTGCTGGCGTTCGCGGCCTGCAAGGGCGGCAGCGGCACCACCTTCGTGGCGGCCAACTTCGCCCACGTGGTGGCTACCCGGCACAAGAAGCGCGTGCTGCTGGTGGACCTGAGCCAGCAGTACGGCGACGCCGCCTTCCTGATGACCGACCAGACCCCGCCCGCCACGCTGTCCGACGTCTGCCGCCAGGTGGACCGGCTCGACGCCGCGCTGCTGGAAGCCTGCGTGACCCACGTCTGCCCCGGCTTCGACGTGGTGCCCGCCGCCGGCGACCCGATCAAGGCAGGCGAGATCAAGGCCGCGCACCTGGAACGCATCATGGCCGTGGCGCGCCAGCAGTACGACGCGGTGGTCTTCGACATCGGCCAGGACATCAACCCCGCCACCCTCGTGGTGCTGGACCACAGCAACCTGATCTACGCGGTGATGCGCCGCAGCCTGGCCCACCTGCGTGCGGGCCGCCGGTTGTTCGACCTCTGCCAGTCGCTGAGCTACCACACCGACCGCGTGCGCCTGGTGCTCAACGGCGACGACCGGCACGCCAGCATCGCCCAGCGCACGCTGGAAGACGCCTTCGGCGTGCGCGTGAGCCATGTGCTGCCGCACGATGCCAGCCCGGTCCGGGACGCGAGCGAGCAGGGCGTGCCGGTGACGCAACTGGCACCGAACAGCGCCATCGCCCGCGCGCTGGCCGACATGGCCCGGCAGCTCTACCCCGACACCCAGCCGCGCCGCGACAACCTGTTGCGCAAGCTGTTCGGCCAGAACAATCAGGTCCATGCCCCGGCGCGCGCCTGACCGGCACCGCCACGGCGACACCAGGAGTCCGAGATGTCACTGCGAGAACAACTCTTCCGCCAGGCCGGCGAAGCCCTGCCCGAGCGCGTGGCGCGCGCCAACGGCGCCGCCGTCCATGGTGTCAACGGCAGTAGCCACGCCCCCAGCGGCACGGCCGGCTCGGGCGCGGTGACGCCCGCCTACCAGCAACTGGCGCTGGAGATCCACCAGACATTGGTCGATCGTGTGGAACTCAGCCGCCTCCAGCACATGCCGCCCGAACAGGTCCGGCGCGAGCTGGCGCAGCTGGTGGAGCGGATCATCGAGGAAGGCAACCATCCGGTGAACGAGTCGGAGCGGCGCCGCCTGGTCTCGGACGTCCAGGACGAGATGCTCGGCTACGGGCCGCTTGAGCCGCTGCTGGCCGACCCCACCATCTCCGACATCCTCGTCAACACCGCGCGCCACGTCTACGTGGAGCGGCGCGGCAAGCTCGAGCTGACCGACGTGACCTTCCTCGACGACGCCCACCTGCTGCGCGTGATCGACAAGATGGTGTCGCGCATGGGTCGCCGCATCGACGAATCGAGCCCGATGGTCGACGCGCGCCTGCCGGACGGCTCGCGCATCAACGCCATCATCCCGCCCTCGGCCATCGACGGCCCCCTGCTCTCGATTCGCCGGTTCTCTGTGAACCCGTTGCAGATCAAGGACCTGATCGGCCTGAGCACGCTGACCGACGAGATGGCCCAGCTGCTCGACGCCATGGTGCGCGCCAAGCTCAACATCCTGATCTCGGGCGGCACCGGCAGCGGCAAGACCACGCTGCTGAACATCCTCTCGGGCTTCATTCCGGCCGACGAGCGCGTCGTGACGATCGAGGACGCGGCGGAACTGCAGCTGCGCCAGCAGCATGTGCTGCGCCTGGAGACGCGTCCGGCCAATATCGAGGGCCGGGGCGAGATCACCCAGCGTGCGCTGGTCAAGAACGCGCTGCGGATGCGGCCGGACCGGATCATCCTGGGCGAAGTGCGCGGCGCCGAGGCGCTGGACATGCTCCACGCGATGAACACCGGCCACGAGGGCTCGCTGGCCACCATCCACGCCAACACGCCGCGCGATGCACTGACGCGGCTCGAGAACATGATCAGCATGGCCGGCCTGGCGCTGCCCACGCGCACCATGCGCCAGCAGGTCACCTCGGCGCTGTCGGTGGTGGTGCAGGTCTCGCGCCTCACCGACGGGCGCCGCAAGCTCGTCAGCGTGCAGGAGATCACCGGCATGGAGGGCGAGGTCGTCAACATGCAGGAGATCTTCACCTTCCGCCGCCAGGGCGTGGAGCGCGACGGCCGCATCCGCGGGCACTTCTGCGCCACGGGCGTGCGGCCAAAGTTCTGCGAGCGGCTCCAGGCCTTCGGCATCCATCTGCCGGAGTCGCTGTTCGACCCCGCCGTGCAGCACGAAGTCTAGGAGCGCGCCATGAATCCGATGATGATCGCCTTCGCGCTGTCGGTGTTCCTGGCCATCGTGCTGGGCGGGGTCGGCGCCTACCTGTGGTGGAACACCTATCACAGCCAGCACGCGCGGCGCTTCAGCCATCGCGTGGAGGCGGCGCTGCTCAACAGCGCCGGCCACGGGCAGGACGCCGGCATCCTCAAGCAGCGCGTGATGAGCCAGTCGCCGGCCCTGGCCCGGCTGCTGCGGCGCCTGCCGCGCATGCAGGCGCTGGATCACCTCATGCTGCAATCGGGCATGAATATGTCCGTGGGACGCTTCCTGGCCCTCACGCTGGCCGCGCCCAGCCTCGCCGGCATGGTGCTGACGACGCTGAACGCGCCGTGGTATGCCGTGCTGCTGATGGCCGGCGCGGCCAGCACGCTGCCGCTGCTGTTCGTGCTGCACAAGCGGGGCAAGCGGCTCGCGACGCTGGAAGCGCAGTTGCCCGAGGCCGCCGACCTGATCAGCCGCGCGCTGCGCGCCGGCCACTCGCTGCCCAGCGCGCTGGACATGGCCGGCAACGAGCTGCCGGCGCCCATCGGCACGGAACTGGGCCTGGTGTTCGGCGAGATCAACTACGGCATTCCACTGCACGACGCGCTGGCCGGCCTGACCGACCGGGTGCCGATCGAGGACCTGCGCTACCTGGTCATCGCGGTGCTGATCCAGCGCGAGTCCGGCGGCAACCTGGCCGAGATCCTCGACAACGTGGCCAGCCTGATCCGCAAGCGGCTGCAACTGCTGGACAAGGTGCGCGTGCTGTCGGCCGAAGGCCGGCTCGGCGGCTGGATCCTGACGCTGCTGCCGGTGGTGGTCGGCGGCATCGTGTTCCAGATCAATCCCGAGATGATGGCCACGCTGTGGACCGACCCGACCGGCATCCAGATGCTCTGGTACGCCGTCGCCATGACCTGCGTGGGCATCTTGTGGATGCGCCAGATCGTGCGGATCCACGTGTAGGGCAGGCATTCAGGCACCCCAATTACCGAGGCGGGAAGATTCCCGGACAACCATGCCAACCACAACGATCCTGCTGTTGGGCGTCACCTTCGCCATCGTCTTCGGCGCGGCCTGGGTCGCGATGATCGTGATGCGCCCGAACCCCGTGGCCCGCCGGCTCGGCCAGATCGAGCGCGAGGCGCCCGGCGGCGCGCCGATCCCCGACGGCCGCCGCGAATGGATGCGCCGGATGGAGCGGCTGGCCCGGCCGCTGGCGCAGCTCTCGCTGCCGAAGGAGGGCTGGGAGAACTCCGCGCTGCGCACGCGCTTCATCCATGCCGGATGGCGCTCGGCCGAGGCGATTCCGCTCTACTTCGGCATCAAGACCGTGCTCGCGTTCGGCCTGCCGATGGCGCTCTGGGTAGCGCTGGTCGGCGAGGTGGAAGCCGCGCGGCAGCAGGAATTCATGACGGGACTGTTCGCGATGGCGGTGGCGGGCTTCTACCTGCCCAACTTCGCGCTGCGCTGGAAGGTGGGCCGCCGCCAGCGCGACATCTTCGAGGCCTTCCCGGACAGCCTGGACCTGATCATGGTCTGCGTGGAAGCCGGCCTGAGCCTGGATGCCGCGATCCTGCGCGTGGTGGCGGAGATGCGCACCGCCCGCCCCGCCATGGCCGAGGAATACGAATTGCTGACGCTGGAGCTGCGCGCCGGCCTGCCGCGCGACAAGGCGCTGCGCAACCTGTCGGCACGTACCGGCGTGGAGGATGTGAGCATGCTGGTGGCGATGCTGATCCAGGCGGACCGCTTCGGCACCAGCGTGGCGGATTCGCTGCGCGTGCATTCGGACATGCTGCGCACCAAGCGCCACTCGCTGGCCGAGGAACGCGCGGCCAAGATCGGCACCAAGATCCTGTTCCCGCTGATCTTCTGCATCTTCCCGTCGCTGTTCGTGGTGCTGCTCGGGCCGGCCGCCATCCAGGTGGTCACCGCCCTGCGCAGCGTGACCAACAACTGACCCCGCCGGAGCCCGCCATGCGTCGACCCGCCCTTCGTCCCCCTCGCCCCCTTCCCCCCCGGCACCGCCAGCCGGGCGGCCCGCGCCACGCCGGCGCCGCCGCCGTGGAATTCGCGCTGATCTTTCCGCTGCTGCTGTTCATCGTGTTCGGCGTGATCGAGTTCGGCACCGCGCTTTATGACAAGTCCGTGGTCACCAACGCCAGCCGCGAGGCGGCCCGCGCCGGCGTGGTGCTGAAGTCCCCGGCGATGACCAACACCCAGATCAAGCAGGTGGCGCTCAACTACTGCACCAACAAGCTGGTCACCTATGGCGCCGCCGCCACCTGCACCTTCCCGCTGACCGTCTCGCCGTGCGCGTCGACCGGGACCGCGCTGACCGTGCAGGTGTCGTACACGTTCAACGGCCTGCTGCTCGGCCCGCTGATCCGGCCCTTCACCGGGCCGCTGACGATCAACGCGCTCACCACCATGCTATGCGAGTAGCCCAAATCTAGAGACAGGAGGTGTGCCATGCGCCAGGAAACCCTGCGGCAGGACCCGCCAGCCCGACTGACCCGTCGGCACCGCCAGCGCGGCGCCATCGGCATCATGATGCCGTTCATGCTGATCTCGGTGCTGTCAGTGGGCGCGCTGGCGGTGGATGTCGCCCATCTGGCCATCGTACGCAACGAGTTGCAGAACGCCGCCGATGCCGCCGCGCTGGCCGGGGCGGCCGGGCTGTTCCCGGCCAATCCCAAGCCCGCCTGGACCGCGGGCGTCACCAAGGGCACGAACGCCATCAGCCTGAACAAGGCCGCCGGCGTCACGCTGACCAGCGGCACGGTGCAGGCCGGCTACTGGAACCTGACCGGCACGCCGGCCGGGCTCCAGCCGCAGGACATCACGCCGACGTCCAATGACGTGCCCGCAGTGCAGGTGACCATCAGCCGGGGGGCGGGCAGCAACGGCGGGCCCGTGCCGACCCTGCTGGCGCAGGTCTTCGATGGCGCCGCGGCAAGCACCACCGCCACCGCGGTGGCGGTGATCGCAGCGCCGGGCATCATCGGCAACGGCGGGCTGTTCCCGGTGGCCCTGAGCCAGTGCCTGTACAACAACTTCTGGGACAGCGCCACCAACCAGCCCAAGCTCGATCCGGCGACCAAGAAGCCCTACCTGTTCCGCATCGGGTCCGCCTACCACTACGGGCCGTGCGAATCGGGCCAGTGGACTACGTTCAAGTCCACCGACAACAGCGCCACCGCCACGCGCGACCTGCTCCAGAGCGGCAACCCGTCGCCGGTGGCCATCGGCGACAAGATCTGGATGCAGGACGGTACCAAGACCTCGAACTACAACTATGTGGGGGTCAACCAGGACTACCTGCTGCCGGTCACCTCGTCGCTCAACCCGGGCTCGCTCGGCCCGATCACCGCATTCGCGGCGTTCCATATCACCGCCTCGGTGGGCGGCAGCGGCAAGTACATCGAGGGCTACTTCATCCCCAACTTCAAGGTCACGAACAGCGGCGGCGGCGTCGGGCCGTACTACGGCGGCTACGTCCCCCCGCGCCTGGCCCACTAGCCAGGAAAGGAGCCAGTGGCACGGCCGGGCCTCCGGGCACGGCCAGCCCCTCGCGCTGCCCCCCATGAGCAGCGCCGAGGCCCCCCTGGCTCCTCTTTTGCAGCCTGGTCTTGACCAGGCTGTCTTTTTTTTGAAGAATCGATCGCACACCAACATGGCGAGTCCGGGAGCCCCCATGAAGTTGCGCATCCTCAGCGACATCCACCTGGAGCACAACCAGACCGACGCGATCCCCGCGTGCGCGGCGGACCTCGTGATCCTGGCCGGCGACATCGCCAACGGCCGCGACGGCATCGACTGGGCCGCCCGCACCTTCGATGTGCCGGTGGTCTACGTGCCTGGCAACCATGAGTACTACGAGAACAACTTCGACACCGTGGACCGCCTGATGGCCGAAGCGGCGGAGGCGGCGCCCAACGTGGCGCTGCTCAACGGCGCCGTGGCCGAGTACGCCGATGGCGACGGCCGCCCGGTGCGCGTGATCGGCACCACCTGGTGGACCGACTACTGCCTCTACGGCACCGACCGCATCGACGACGCCATGCAGGCCTGCGCCCGCGTGGTGGTGGACCACCGGCTGATCGAAACCACCGACGAGGCCGGCCAGCATCGCCCCTACACCCCCGCCGACGCCCTGGCCCGCCACCGCGCCGCCACCGCCTGGCTGACGGACACCCTGGCCGAACCCTTCGACGGCAAGACCGTGGTCGTCACCCACCACGGCCCCGACCTCGGCAGCCTGGACCCCCGCTACGCCCACGACATCGTCTCCGCCGGCTTCCTCTCCCGCCGCCCCGACCTCGTGGCCCAAGCCGACCTCTGGATCCACGGCCACACCCACACCAGCTTCGACTACTGGATCGACCAGTCCCGCGTAGTCTGCAACCCGCGCGGGTATATATCGAGACGAACGGGCAACCCGGAGAACCCGGTGTTTGATTGGGGGCGGGTGGTGGAGATCTAGACCCCCGCCCCCTCCGCCCCCAAACAAAAACCCCCGCGAGCTTGCGCCCGCGGGGGTTTTTGTCAGACGTTGACGAAGCCCGAAGGCCTCGTCTGGTCCGGCGTGATTTACATCATGCCGTCCATGCCGCCCATGCCGCCCATGCCGCCCGGCATGGCCGGAGCCGACTCTTCCTTCGGCGATTCAGCCACGGCGCAGTCCGTGGTCAGCATCAGCGAAGCAACCGAAGCGGCGTTTTGCAGCGCGGTGCGGGTCACCTTGGTCGGGTCCAGCACGCCCATTTGCACCAGGTCGCCGTACTCGCCCGAGGCAGCGTTGTAACCGTAGTTACCGTTGCCTTCGATCACCTTGGCCACCACGACCGAAGCCTCTTCACCAGCGTTCAGCACGATCTGGCGCAGCGGTTCTTCCATGGCGCGCAGCACGATCTTGATACCGGCGTTCTGGTCGGCGTTCTCGCCTTGCAGACCCGAGATCGCAGCGCGGGCGCGCAGCAGGGCCACACCACCGCCGGGGACGATGCCTTCTTCCACGGCAGCGCGGGTGGCGTGCAGCGCGTCTTCCACGCGTGCCTTCTTTTCCTTCATTTCGACTTCGGTGGCAGCGCCAACCTTGATCACGGCAACACCGCCGGCCAGCTTGGCCACGCGCTCTTGCAGCTTTTCACGGTCGTAGTCCGAAGTGGCTTCTTCGATCTGGGCGCGGATCTGCTTCACACGGCCTTCGATGGCCGAGCCGTCGCCGGCGCCGTCGATGATGATCGTGTTTTCCTTGCCGATCTCGATGCGCTTGGCTTGGCCCAGGTCGTTCAGGGTCGCCTTTTCCAGCGTCAGGCCGATTTCCTCGGCGATCACGGTACCGCCGGTCAGGATGGCGATGTCTTCCAGCATGGCCTTGCGGCGGTCGCCGAAGCCCGGGGCCTTCACGGCAGCGGTCTTCAGGATGCCACGGATGTTGTTCACCACCAGCGTTGCCAGGGCTTCGCCCTCGACGTCTTCGGCGATGATCAGCAGCGGACGGCCAGCCTTGGCCACTTGCTCCAGCACCGGCAGCAGGTCACGGATGTTCGACACCTTCTTGTCGAACAGCAGGACGAACGGGCTGTCCAGGGCAACAACCTGCTTTTCCGGGTTGTTGATGAAGTACGGCGACAGGTAGCCGCGGTCGAACTGCATGCCTTCCACGACTTCCAGCTCGTCGGCCAGCGACTTGCCGTCTTCCACGGTGATCACGCCTTCCTTGCCAACCTTGTCCATGGCTTCGGCAATGCGCTCGCCGATCGAGGCGTCGCTGTTGGCCGAGATCGCGCCAACCTGGGCGATTTCCTTGCTGGTGGTGGTGGGCTTGGACAGCTTCTTCAGCTCTTCCACGGCAGCGCCGACAGCCTTGTCGATGCCGCGCTTCAGGTCCATCGGGTTCATGCCGGCGGCAACGAACTTCATGCCTTCGCGGACGATCGACTGGGCCAGCACGGTAGCGGTGGTGGTACCGTCACCGGCGTTGTCGCTGGTCTTGGAAGCCACTTCCTTGACCATCTGCGCGCCCATGTTCTGGAGCTTGTCCTTCAGTTCGATTTCCTTGGCCACGGACACGCCGTCCTTGGTCACGGTCGGGCCGCCGAAGCTGCGCTCCAGCACCACGTTGCGACCCTTCGGGCCCAGGGTCACCTTCACTGCGTTGGCGAGAATGTTCACGCCTTCGACCATCTTGGCACGGGCGGCGTCGCCGAACACTACGTCTTTTGCTGCCATGTTCTGTTTCTCCTGATCTGTACGAGTGACGCGTGGATTACTTGTTGACCACGGCCATGATGTCTTCTTCGCGCATGACCAGCAGTTCCTGGCCATCCACCTTCACGCCTTGGCCGGCATACTTGCCGAACAGCACGCGGTCACCCACCTTGACGTCGAGGGCAATGTTGTTGCCCTTGTCATCCTTCTTGCCGGGGCCGATGGCGAGGACTTCGCCTTGATCGGGCTTCTCGGCAGCATTGTCGGGAATCACGATGCCGGATGCGGTCTTGGTTTCATTGTCCAGACGCTTCACGATCACACGGTCGTGCAGAGGACGCAGGTTCATACGGACTCCTAGGTACAAAAAGTGAGTTTTGATTCACAAATGGCCGTCTGAAGGCGACGGCCAACGGTTTTCGGGTACCGCAAGGGCTCTGTTAGCACTCACCCCCGGGGAGTGCTAATTATAGGGACGAGGGTTGTCGTTTTCAAGACAGGGGCTGAATACGGGGTTTCCCTACACAAGGGTTTACCCTATGACTTATGATCCGCCGCAACCGTGGAGTCTATATCTTGGCGAATCCAATTCCGAAGTCGATACCGATGCCGAACGACCCGGACCTCGTGCCGGGCATGCCTTACCGCCACTACAAGGGCGGCGCCTACCGTGTGACCGGCCTGGGCCGCTTCGAGGCCGACCTGGCGCCCGTGGTGGTCTACGAGTCCATGCGCGACCGCTCGATCCTGTGGGTGCGCACGGCGGAAGTCTTCACCGAGCCGGTGCGGACCGACGCGGGCGAGATGCCCCGCTTCGCGCCGGACTGGCCGGCCGCGCTGGCCCGCCTGGACTTCCTGCCGCGCCAGACCGTGCTCCAGGCGCTGGCGCTCTATGAGGCGCCCTATCGCCGCTACCACGACCGCACCCATGTGCTCGAGATGTTCGAGGTGGCGCACGCCCGGGGCCTCGCGCTGAACCCGGCGCAGGCGCTGGCGGTGCTGTTTCATGACGCCGTGTACGTGCCCGGCTGCGAGCACAACGAGGCCGCCTCGGCGGCGTTGATCGAAACCATGGTGGATGAGGTGGACGACGACGTGCTGCGCCAGGCCATGCAGATCGTGCTGGACACCCGCGCGCACACGCCGACGGCGCCCGACGCGGCCACGGTGCTCGATCTGGACCTGTACCGGCTGGCGGCCCCCGCCGAGGCGTTCGACGCCTATACGCAAGCCGTGTTCGAGGAGAACCGCGCGCTGCTGGCCCGGCGCACCGGGCTGGCCGGCGCGGCGCTGCACGCGGCCTTCATGGCACGCCGCGTGGGCTTCCTCACTACGCTGGCGCAGCGCGAGCGGCTGTTCCTGACGCCCGCCTTTGCCGATGCCGAGCAAGCCGCGCGCAACAACATCGCCCGGATCGCGGCCGCCCGGCCCCCGGCTTAGTCGAGTCCGCTGCTGTCGAGGTAGCCCAGCGCCTCGCGCACCGCGCGGCGCGCCTTGAGCACATAGCCGACCCGGCGGTCGCGAATGACGAGGACGAGCACCTCGGCCTGCACCATCTCGCTGAAGTGATGGGCCGCGCGATGGAGGGTGAGCCCGGCAAGCTGGGCGAGCTGGTCGGCCGGCAGGCCGTCATCGCCGGCCTCGAGCAAGGCGCGGCAGATGGCCGCGCGCGCGGGCACGGCGAGCAGCGCAAACGTCAGCGCGCTTTCCTGAGTGGCCATGTCCAACCCCGTGTCGTGATGGTTGCGTTCGTTTGTACCGTGCTGACGCGGCAAACGCAAGTCTGCGGTCCGGGTGTTGCGCTGACCCCTCATCCGGCAGGCCGTGCCGGTCACCACGCGTATCGCACGCCCACACGCACCGCGTATTGGTAGTAATCCTGCTGGCCCCATGCGCCGGACACGCTGGTCCAGCCCGACCACGACTTGTTCAGCGCCAGGTTCATGCCCACCTTGGCTTCGAAGCGGTTGCGCGGGTACATCGAACCCAGTTGCACCTGGTTGAAGGCGATGTGGCTCTCGGTGTCCGAGTACCACCAGTTGAGCGTGACATAGGGTTGCAGCTTGCGACCGTCTTCGCGCACGAACGTGCGGTGCGTTCGCACGCCCAGCCGCGTCAGGATGCCGCTCGCACTGGCGCCACGCACGCGGGTGCCGTTCGGCTCGTCGATGTCGCTCTCGTTGTAGTCGACGTAGATCAACTGCGCCTGCGGTTCGACGACCCAGCCGCCGCGCAGCGGCATGGCATAGCCGACCTCGCCAGACACCGCCAGCCCGTTCGCGCTGTACTTCACCGTGGGCAACTGGTCGCCTTCCACGCGGTTGCTGAACCAGCCGTACTGGAACCATGCGTCGGCATAGGCGCCGTGCTTCTTCTCGTCGTCCTGGTACCAGGTGCCGTAGATCCCGAGGCTCCAGCCCTCGACCTTGCCTTTCGCGTGTGCACTGTTGGCTTGCGCCTCGGCATCGCTGCTGGCGTAGCCGTAGCTGCCCATCACGCCCGCATGCAGGCGGCTCGCCACGCCGCCCGCCTGCCACGTCGCCAACTCCGCGCCGCCTTGCAGCAGGAACGAATCGGTGCTGGTCTTGAACACGCCATCCTTGCTACGCCCGCCTTCCCACTTGCCCACCATGCGCAGCCAGCCCGCACCCGGCTTGCCTTGCCCCACGAGGCCCACCCCCTCCGCATACTGCGGCTCGCCGCGACGATCATGCAGGCTATGCACGAACATCTGGCCCGACAGGCGTTGATTGGCAAGATACGCGCCCACCTCTGGCCGATACAGCGGACGTACCGGCCTGGGCACATCGGGCACAGGGTCCGGCGCCGGGCTCGGAGCGGGGCCCGGCGCGGGGTCGGGCGGCGGCGGAGGCGGGTCCTGCTCGGAGCGCAGGTACCAGGCTTGCGGCGCGGTGCCGTCGATGCTGCCCCGGAACAACCGGTATTCATAAGGGCCGGCCACCGCGCGGCCGTCGATCGAGAACGCACCGGCCTGCGTCGTGCCGCCGTTGATCGTATCGACGAGCTGGATGCCGCTCGCGCTCGTGACCAGCCCCGGCCCCCCCGCATTCGTCACCCGTAGCCTGGACGTGCCGGAGGCGGTCCCGCCGTCGATCACCAGCTTGTCCGATGGCGAGCCATCGCCACCCAGATAGGTGTTGAGCCCGATGACGCCGTCGCCGCTGTACTGGCCGACGGTCAGCGTCTTGAACACCCCGCCCACCGGTGCGGAGAACAGGATCTGGCTTGGGTCGTTGTTGAGCGTCGTGAGCCGCGAGTCGCCGGTGAGGTTCCACGTGCTGTCCCGCAGGACGAGATTCGACGTACTGCCTGCCTCGGTCAGCGCCGCACCGGTCAGCGTGGAGCCGGCGTCAGCATTCAGGTTCAGCGTGCCGCCACCCGTGACGTTGAACAACGCCCCGCTGCCATGCAATGATGACGTTGTCATCGACACGTTCATCGTCCCCCCGTTCATGGCAATGCCAGCGCCCTGCTGGGAGACGAGGGTCGAACCCGCAGCGGTCAGCGTGCCCGCGCCGCCGGCCGCTTCGTATTGCACCGCGTTGGCGCCGGCGCCACTGGCCGTGACCGTGCTGTCGACCAACGACAGCACACTGTCGCCACGCACACGAACGCCATGCGACCCCGTACCGCTTGTGTTGACGGTGACCCCGGTCGCCGCGAGTGAGGCGCCGCCCACGGACGCGCCTGGAATGATCGCCGCATCCGGATCATTCACGGCACCCACCTGGTCAGGTTCGCCCGAGCCCACCGTGCTGAGGCCCACGGCGTCATTGCCCGTCGTTGTCACGGAACCACCGTTCATGACAAGTCGCGCGGCGTTCCTCGCCGTAGCGCCTTCGCTGCCCACGCCACGCGTGGTCACGGCGACGTTGCCCGCGGTCAGCGTGGTCTGCGTGATGGCAACCAGCCCGATGGCGCCATCACCCGACGTCTCCACCGAACCGCCCGTCATCGTTACGGATGCCGGCGTGCCCGTTCCCGCGCCCGCAGCACGTGCTCCATAGGCGGTGGCGCCAGACGTGCTGATCCGCACGCCATCGGCCACGACCACGCCACCTGCCCCGCCCGCACTGTCGCCGTAGGCCACCAGACCGTCACCGTCAGCGCCCGTCGTCGTCACCGTGCCGCCGCTTACCTGGACACGCCCTGCGGTCAACGCCACGACACCCGCACTGCCAGGGCCCCGCGCTGTCACGCTCGTATTGGTCAATGTGGTCACGCCGCCGGCAATCGCGTTGGCGGCCCGCGCCTGGTTTCCATCGGCTTCAATCGACAGGTCGCGGGCGTTGATCGTCGATTGCACGTCTTGCGCGACAAGCCCCCGCGAAAACCCGCCGGCCGCCAGGACGAAGCCGCCCACCAAGTCGAGCTTCGCGCCAGTATCAGCCACCACCGCGGTGCGCAGCCCGCCCGTGGCAATGACCTCGATGGTCCCTCCCGTGTTGTCGAACGTTCCGGCTGCGCCGCCGCGCACCCATAACCCGGTACCTGCCACGCGTATCAACCCTGCGTTGGTGCCTGCCAGCGTATTGGCGCTGAAGACGACCCCATTCAGGCCAGAAACCTGGCCCGTGGCGCCCTGCGTGAACGTCCCGCCCTGCACGAAGATGACCGTGTCCTGCCCCCCTTGCAACAGTCCGTTGTTGGTCACCGTGCCGGGCGCGCCCATGTGGATGGCACGGTCTCCGCTGGAGATCGTGGCGCCGGCGTGATTGATCACCGTCGCCCCGCTATTCGCGTACAAGCCGCCGAATGGTCCGGCCCCCGTCGTTGCCGAGGTGCTCACCGTGCCGTAATTCTCGAAGCGTGAGCCACCCGGAGTGAGAGCGTCAAGGGAGATCCCGTCATTGGTTCCCGTGATCGTGCCGCGATTGACGAGATTCCAGTTCCGCGTGTTATTCGCATTCAGGCCATCATCCGTGGCTACCGCGATAACGGTACCGGCGGGCGCCTCAAAGTTCGTCGCCGCAGGATCGAGCGTCTGCAAACGGACCGTGGAGGTCGAGGATGGAACGGTGACGACTTGCGCATGAAGCAGTGAATATGGCGCCACCAGCGTTGCCGCAGCGAGCTTCGCTTTGAAGGTTTTCATATGCGCCCTCTCTAGAAACATCCTTGTCAGAGTCTGCGTGGACTGCGCCATCACGCGGCATCGACGTGAAAGTACAACCATCCTAGGCGCTGAAAGAGGTACGTCAAATGATGATGTTTTACATCGCCACAACACATCCTCGGGGGATGTGCGAGTGACTGCGCGCGACAATTCAGGCCCGTCAGATTCGGGGCGGAACACTACTGTCAGAGGAGGATGGAGGCGCGGCGTCGCCGCTGGCACGTAACAGCGGTGTCGCTGTCGGTGATGGCCCCTCTCCCACTTGCAGGATGCATGGCAGGAGAGGGGCGGGAGGTGAGGAACGGTATCTGGCCGACGCGGCCAGCGTGCCTCAGACCACGAACGGCAACTGGCGCTGGCGCTTGCCAGTGAGGCGGAACAGCGCGTTGGCCACTGCCGGCGCGATGGCCGGCACGCCCGGTTCCCCGAGGCCGGTCGGGTTGTCCTGCGAGGGGACGAAGAACACGTCCACCTGCGGGGCGTCCGGCATGCGGGGCGGCGGGTAGTCGGGGAAGTTGCTGTTCTTCACCGCGCCGTTCTCGATCTCGATGGCAAACCCGGGCCGGGTCATCGACAGCCCGAACACGCAGCCGCCCTGGATCTGCGCCTCGGCCGAGAGCGGATTGACCACGCGGTTCGCGTGCACGCCGGCGGTCACACGGTGCACGCGCGGCTCACCCTTGACTACCGACACGTCCACCACATAGGCCACCACCGAGCCGAACGACTCATGCACGGCCACACCCCAGGCATGCCCCTTCGGCAGCTTCTTCTTGCCGTAGCCGGACTTGTCCACCGCCAGTTGCAGCGCGGCGCGGTGCCGGGCGTGCTTTTGCGGGTCCAGCCGGGCCAGGCGCCACGCCACCGGGTCCTGCCTGGCGGCGGTAGCCATCTCGTCGGCCAGCGTTTCCTTGACGAAGCCCGTGTGCGTGTTGCCCACCGAGCGCCACCAGAGCACCGGCACGTCCACCTTCGGATGATGCACGGCCAGTTGCAGCGGCACGTCGTAGTCGTTCTCGACGATGCCCTCGGTCATCGTCACGTCCACGCCGTTCTTGACCATCATCGACTCGAACGGCGTGCCGCTGACGATCGACTGGCCGACGATGGTGTGCTGCCAGCCCACCACGGCGCCCTTGGCGTCCACGCCGATGCGCGCGCGGTGCACGTGCAGCGGCCGGTAGTAGCCGCCCTTGATGTCGTCCTCGCGGCTCCACATCACCTTGAGCGGCTCGGTGTGGCCGTTGCCGACCCACGTGCGCAGCACGTTGGCGGCTTCCACCAGATAGTCCGAGGTCGGCACCGCGCGCCGGCCGAAACCGCCGCCGGCCATCATCGTGTTCAGCGTGACCTTCTCCGGCGCCAGCCCCAGCGTGCGGGCGATGGCGGCCTGGTCGACGGTCTGGAACTGCGAGCCCACCCACACCTTCACCGCCGTGGCCTTGTTGCCGGCAACCTCGGCCTGCATGGTGCAGTTGAGCGGCTCCATCGGCGCGTGGGCCAGGTACGGCAGGCGGTATTCGGCGTCGATGACCTTCGCCGCGCCCTTGAGCGAGGCGTCGATGCCGTCCAGCGGCCTGGCCACCGTGCCCGGCTGCGTGGCCAGCTTGCTGTACTGGTCGAACAGCGCGGCGGTGCTCACCGTCGAGCCGGTGTCTTCCCAGACGATCTCCAGCGCCTCGCGCGCGGTCTTGGCGGGCCAGTAGCCATCGGCCACCACGGCCACGCCGGTGCCGCCACGGTCCACGGGCACCAGCATCACATCGACCACGCCCTTGATCTTGCGCGCGCGGTCGGCGTTGAACGTCTTGACCTTGCCGCCAAAGCGCGGCGGGCGGGCCACCACGGCCACGACCATGTCCTTGAGCCGGGTGTCGATGCCGAACACGGCGTCGCCGTGCAGCTTGGCCGCCGAATCCAGGCGCGGCGTGGGCTTGCCGACGATGCGGAACTGCGCCGGGTCCTTGAGCGTGACCTGCGCCGGCACGGGCAGGCCCATGGCGGCGTTGGCCAGCTCGCCATACGTCGCGCGATGGCTGCCGGAGGTGACCACGCCCAGCGACGTGCTGCAGCTCGCCGGGTCCACCTTCCACTGCTGGGCCGCCGCCGAGATCAGCATCGCCCGGGCGCGCGCGCCCAGTTCACGATACTGCTGGAACGAGTGGTTCAGGGCCGTGGAGCCACCGGTGATCTGGATGCCGAAGGCCGGGTCCTTGTACGCGTCGCCGGCCGGGGCCAGCACCGCGCGCACGTTCTTCCAGTCCACATCCAGTTCCTCGGCCAGCGCCATCGGCAGGGCCGTGTGCACGCCCTGGCCGAACTCGAGCCGGTTCACGGCCACCGTCACGGTGTTGTCCGGGCCGATGATCAGGAACGCCTGCGGCGCGGACGGCGCCTTGGGGGCGCCTTCCTGGGCCTGCGCAACCGCGCTGAGCCCGCCGATGCCGATCGCCAGCCCGCCGCCAGCCAGCCCGCCCAGCTTCAGGAAGCTGCGCCGCGAGAGCGGGGCGATGCCTTCTGCCGGCGCGGACGCCTCGTTCACCGGCGCGCCGCTGCCGCCGGCCAGTGCTTCAATGCCACGAATTCGCATGATGATTCCCCGCTCAGGCGATGGCCCGGGCGGCATCCTTGATGGCCGCGCGAATCCGTTGATAGGTGCCACAGCGGCAGATGTTGCCAGCCATGGCCTGGTCGATGTCGGCGTCGGTGGGGCGCGGCTTGCTGCGCAGCAGGCCCACGGCGCTCATCACCTGCCCGTTCTGGCAGTAGCCGCACTGGGCCACGTCGTGGCGCAGCCAGGCGTCGAGCACGGCGCGGCCGATCTTGTCGTCCGGCATCGATTCGATGGTGCCGACCTTGCTGCCGGCCACGGCCGAGATCGGCATCACGCAGCTACGCGTGGCCTGGCCGTTGATGTGGACCGTGCAGGCGCCGCAGGCGGCCATGCCGCAGCCGAACTTGGTGCCGGTCATGCCGAGGTTGTCGCGCAGGGCCCAGAGCAGTGGCGTGGACGGATCGGCGTCCACGTCCACGGTCTTGCCGTTGAGGGTGAGGGTAGTCATTGCGGGGAACTCCTTGGGTGCGTTGCCCTTAGTCTTCTTGCATCGCACCGCCGGGCTCGTTGGCAAGCAACGTGGCACGGGATCCCTGGCCACCCGGCGGCGCCCACGGAGGATAGAACAAATTCGAGAAACGTGCGCCGCCCTACGCACACGGGTGGGCGTGCACCGGGATGGGGCGAAACGAAAGTTTCTGGGCCCTGCTAATTACGTAGCGCCCCTTCTATTTAGTCGCGGACAAATAGAGATGCAGCGCGTTGAGGTCGGTGTCGTTCATCTTGGCGAACGAGGAGAACGGCATGACCCGGCTGACGTCGGTGCCGTCCGGCCGCTTGCCGGTGCGCATCATGGCGACGAACTGGTCCGGCTGGGGGTAGCGCTTCATCACGCCGTTCGGGCGCAGGTCGGCGGCCGGCGGCCAGTCGGGCGGCGCGCCGGGGATATGGCCGCCGCGCAGGTCGCCGCCATGGCAGCCCATGCAGGCATTGGCCATGTACTGGCCATAGGCCGGCGTCACCGCGGCGGCAATCGCCGGCGCGGGCGGCAGGTCATGGTTGATCTTCTCGGCGGCGTCCCGGATCACGCCCGCGCCGTACAGCCCCTGCGCGAACCACGGGAAGCGCACTTCGGCCGGCTGCCCGTTGGCCGGCGGCAGGCTGCGCACGTAGGCCACCAGCGCGCCGAAGTCCTCGTTTGAAAGCCGGTTGTAATCCTCGCTCGGCATGATCAGCAGCGGCCGGCCCGTTGGCGCCACGCCGTGGCGGATGGCGCGGTCCCAGTCCTCCGGGCGGTATTTGGCGACGTCGGGGTTGGCCTGGGTGATGTCCGGCGCCCGCACGCGCAGGCCGTTGGGCTCGTCGAAGACCTGCTTGCCGGCGCCCTTGGCGCCGTGGCAGTCCATGCAGCCGCGCGATTCGTAGAGATATTTGCCATCGGCGATGGCGGCGGTGTCGGTGGGAATCGTCACCGGGGTCACGTTGACCTTCACGGTCCGCGCGAGCTTGCGTCCGCCCCACCAATAGGTACTGCCCACGGCCACCACCACCACGACAACGAAGGTAATCGACGCCGAACTGGCGATGCGGAAGAATCGCGCAATATCCATGGGTTCCCCTCTCCGTGGCGGAGGCACGGCCGCCGCGCGGCCCGCCCCGGCCTGATTGCAGCCGGATCGGGGCGCGGATTCTGTGCGCGATGATACAGACGCCGACCGCCCGCGGCATCGGGTCTTCCCCACCCCCTACCAAAAAATGCGCCCGAGCGCCAGCCCCAACAACGCCCCGCCATGCCCCGTATCTCGGGGCTCGTCCGCCCCGCAGAACGACTACATTGCGCCATACGCTGGGCAGGGGTGCGACCGTTGCACCGGCACCCGCCGTACCCCGGACCGCCTCCTGATGCACAGGGGCAGCCATCGACAACACAAGACATGACGCCAGAGACGGCCGCGAACCCCCTCCAACCCCCGCCCCCGGCGGCTGCCCCCTGGCGGCGGCGGCTGCAGGGCGCGCTGCTGGCACTGTGCACGCTCGCCGGGGTGGCGGCCATCTGGGCCGGCCACGAACTGCTGGTCTCGGCCGCGCTGGTGGCGATCTTCCCGGCCTGCATCGCCTTCATGAGCGCGCAGAATCGCAAGAGCCGCGCCAACCTGCGCAGCAGCGAGCAGCGCTTCCGGCAGGCGCTGGAGCATTCGGCCATCGGCATGGCGCTGGTCGGGCTGGACGGGCGCTGGCAACTGGTGAACCGGGCCATGTGCGAGCTGCTCGGGTACACGCCCGAGGAGTTCCGGGAGATTCCGTTCCAGCGGATGACCCACCCGGACGACCTGGACGCCGACCTGCGCCAGCTGGAACGCCTGACCGCCGGCGAGATCGACGCCTATCGCATGGAAAAGCGCTACCGCCACAAGGACGGCCGCTACCGCTGGGCGCTGCTGGCCGTGTCGATGGTGCGCAACCAGCAGACCGGCCAGCCGGACCATTACATCGCCCAGATCGAGGATATCCACAGCCGCAAGCTGGACCACGAGCGCATGGAACAACTGGCACGCCGCATGGAACTGGCCGTGGAAGCCGGCGGCGTGGGCATCTGGGAGTGGGATTTCACCAACGCCACCATCACGTGGGACGCCCGCATGCACGCGCTGCACGGCACCTCGGTGGAGCTGGGCGCGCCCACGCTGGCGCAGTGGATCGCCATGCTGCACCCCGAGGACGTGAGCCGGGTCAGCACCGAGATGCGCCAGGCGATTCGCGGCGTGCATCGCTTCGATACCGAATACCGCGTGGTCTGCCCCACCGGCGAGGTGCGCCACGTGCGCGCCATGGCCATGGTCTCGCACCACGACGATGAGGACGACGACGATGGCGGCGGCGGCGCCAGCGCAGGCACCCCCACGCGCCGCGGCATGACGCGCGCCCTGGTCGGCACGAACTGGGACATCACCGAGCAGCGCCGTCTGAACCGCGCGCTGTTCGAGGAAAAGGAGCGGCTGCACATCACCCTGCGCTCGATCGGCGACGCGGTGATCTGCACGGACCGCGTGATGCGCGTGACCTTCATGAACCCGATCGCCGAGCAGCTCACCGGCTGGAGCATGGACGCCGCGATGGGCCAGCCGCTCGAGCAGGTCTTCCGCATCGTCGATGAAATCACCGGGGTGACCATCCCCAGCCCGGTGGAGCAGTGCCTGCAAACCCTGCGCCCGGCCTACCTCCAGGAAGGCGCGGTGCTGCAAAGCCTGACCGGCGAGCGCCACGACGTGCAGGACTCCGCCGCGCCGGTGCTGACCAATGACGGCGGCGTGCTCGGCGCCGTGCTGGTGTTCCAGGACATCACGACCTCCCGGGCGCTGCAGCGCGAACTGGCCCACTCGGCCACCCACGACGCCCTGACCGGCCTGCCCAACCGCGCCTGGTTCGAAAAGCGCCTGCGCGAGTCCTGCGAGGCCGCCCGGCTGCACGGCCACCGCGCCGCGCTGTGCTTTATCGATCTGGACCGCTTCAAGATCGTCAACGACACCGCCGGCCACGGCGCCGGCGACGTGCTGCTGCGCGAACTGGGCTACGTGATCCGCCACCACGTGCGCCCGGACGACCTGCTCGCCCGGCTGGGCGGCGACGAATTCGCGCTGCTGCTCAAGGACTGCTCGGTGGACCAAGCCGAGCACGTGTGCCAGAAGGTCATCGACGCCGTGCGCGAGCGCCGCTTCCCGTGGGAAGGCCGCGTCTACGACGTGGGCGCGAGCATCGGCATCGCCGCCATCGACGCGGACACCCCGCCGGTAGGCGAGCTGATGAGCCGCGCCGACGTGGCCTGCTACGCCGCCAAGGCTGCCGGCCGCAACCGGGTCTCGGTCTACCGGCGCGATGAAAGCGACGCGCGGCGCCATCACCGCGAGCTGGAAGTGGCCGCCGGCATCCATTCGGCCCTCGACGCCAACCGCTTCCGCCTCTACGCCCAGGAGATCCGCTCGCTGCGCGAGGGCGAGCAGGGCCGGCACGTCGAGATCCTGGTCCGCATGGTCGATGAGCAAGGCGCGCTGATCATGCCCGGCGCGTTCATCCCGGCCGCCGAACGCTACGACCTGATGGGTCACATCGACCGCTGGGTGATCCGCAACGTGCTGCACCAGTACGGGCGGCGGCTGGCGGCGGTGCCGGGGCTGTCGGTGTCGATCAACCTGTCGGCCAACTCGCTGGGCGAGCCCTTCCTGCTGCCCTTCCTGCACGACGCCCTGCGCGACTCCGTGCTCCCCGCCAACCGCATCCGGCTGGAGATCACCGAGACCGCGCTGATCAACAACATGACCGCCGCCAGCCGGCTGGTGGCCGAGATGCGCAGCACCGGCTGCACCGTGGCGCTGGACGACTTCGGCGCCGGCCTTTCGTCGTTTTCCTATCTGAAGCAGTTCCCGGTGGACTACCTCAAGATCGACGGCAGCTTTATCCGCAACCTCACCGGCAGCGTGGTGGACCGCGAGATCGTCAGTTCGATCAACGACATCGGCCACCGGCTGGGCGTGCAGACCGTGGCCGAGTCCGTGGAGGACGAGGAAACGCTGGGCACGCTGCGCGCGATCGGCGTGGACTACGCCCAGGGCTATGTGATCGGCCGGCCGGTGCCGGTGGAGCAGTTGCTCGAGGCGTGGGAGCACGAGGCGGACGCGGCCTGACCTGTTAACGGCGACACCGCAAACCACGCCCAGGCGCACATCGACACCACCGTTTCTCCCTCTCCCCTCAGCGGGAGAGGGCCGGGGAGAGGGGTGGTCTAGCAAGCGACCACACACAGCGGGGCCCTCGGTGTGCTCCAGCGCGCAGGCTTCGGCCAGCGCCGGCCCTCTCCCCCAACCCCTCTCCCGCAAGCGGGCGAGGGGAGCAAAACATCACATGGCCGTTCGGATTCCCGAACGGCCTTCCCACCCATCCGTCCGGATTCCCGAACGCCGCGCCGCCAGCGCGCGTAAATTCCCTTTCTATTCATCGACTTACCCCCTCCCCCAGGCGCCGCCGCGCTGGCACGCCTCGTGCACACCTAGGCGCCGCTGTCAGGGCGCGACGCCTACGTGCCCGACCCCAAGGAGGATGTACTGACGATGACAATGAAGCGACTGCCCACACTGATCTTCATCGCGATGCTGCTCGGCGTTCTGGCCGGCACCGCTGCCCACCACCTGGCGCCCGACGCCGCCACCGCGAAATCGATCGCGGACCACTTCGCCATCCTCACCGACATCTTCATGCGGATGATCAAGATGATCATCGGCCCGCTGGTGTTCGCCACGCTGGTCGCCGGCATCGCCGGCATGGGCGACGGCAAGGCCGTCGGCCGCATCGGCCTGAAGGCGATGGCCTGGTTCCTGGGCGCCTCGATCACCTCGCTGCTGCTGGGTCTGGTGATGGCCAACCTGCTGGCGCCGGGCCACGGCATGAACCTGCCGCTGCCAGCCGCGGACGCCGCCTCGAACCTGAAGACCGGGGCGCTGAACCTGCGCGAGTTCATCGCGCACATGTTCCCCAAGAGCTTCGTGGAGGCCATGGCCACCAACGAGATCCTGCAGATCGTGGTGTTCTCGCTGTTCTTCGGCTTCGCGCTCGGCACGCTCAAGGACGGCATCGGCAAGCCGGTGCTGCAGGGCGTGGACGGCCTCGGCCACGTCATGCTGAAGGTCACCAACTACGTGATGGCGTTCGCGCCGGCTGGCGTGTTCGGCGCCGTGGCCGCCGTGATCACGGCGCAGGGCCTGGGCGTGTTGACCGTCTACGCCAAGCTGCTGGGCAGCCTGTACCTGTCGCTGGCCCTGCTCTGGGTGGCGCTGATCGCCGGCGGCTACTACTTCCTGGGAAGTGACATCTTCCGCCTGATCCGCCAGCTCCGTGCGCCGCTGATGATCGGCTTCGCCACGGCCAGCAGCGAATCGGCCTACCCGAAGGTGATCGAGCAGCTCACGCGCTTCGGCGTGAAGCCGCGCATCACCGGCTTCGTACTGCCGCTCGGCTACTCGTTCAACCTGGACGGCTCCATCATGTACACCTCGTTCGCCGCGCTGTTCGTGGCGCAGGTGTACGGCATCCAGCTCTCGCTCACGCAGCAGATCACCATGCTGCTGGTGCTGCTGGTGACCAGCAAGGGCATCGCGGGCGTGCCGCGCGCCTCGCTGGTGGTGGTGGCCGCCGTGCTGCCGATGTTCGGCCTGCCTGAGGCCGGCATCCTGCTCGTGTTGGGGATCGATCACATCCTGGACATGGGCCGTACCGTCACCAATGTGCTGGGCAATGCCATTGCCACGACCGTCGTCGCCAAAAGCGAAGGCGCGATCGGCGCGCCGGATCTCTCCGACGAGGACGACACCTCGGCGGACAGCAACACCGGCCTGACACCCGCTCAGGCGCTGGCCAGCAAGTAAGCCGGCCAGGCGTGCCAGGGCCCGGTTGCCGATCAGGCGGCCGGGCCTTTTTGCGTTTACCGGGACGTCTGACCTGTCCGATTTGGCCGGCACTTGCATGGGGTGTGGTAAAACGTGGGCCTCGCCGCGGATCCGGCCCGCACCGCGCCAGCAGCATGCGGCGTCGGCGTCACCCGACGGCTGTGCATCCGCCTCACAGAATTCCTCATGACCGGCCCCCTGTCCTCCGCCGAAACCGGCCTCGCTCCTGGCGGGGGCGGCGGCACCTCGCCCTGGCGCCGCGCCGCGCCGATCGTCGCCCTGCTGGCCCTGGCCGCGCTGGTGACGGCCGCGGGCTGGCTCGGCTATCGCTTTACCTATGACACCGCGCTGAACCGCCAGGCCGAACGTGGCCAGGTGCAGATGCGCCTGTACGCCCAGGCGCTGGAGAGCGAACTGGCCCGTTTCGACTACGTGCCGAGCCTGCTCTCGCTCGATGCCCGCATCGAGGGGCTGCTGCGCCAGCCGGGCAACCCCGAGCGCGTGGCCGCCGCCAACGCCTACCTCGCCGCGCTGAACGGCCGGGCAGGCACCCGCGTGGTCTATATCCTCGACGCGCGCGGCAAAGTCCTCGCGACCAGCAATTTCCAGCGTCCCGACAGCTATCTCGGCGAAGACCTGAGCTTCCGCCCCTACTTCCGCAGCGCCATCGAAGGCCAGCTCGGCCGCTTCTACGGCGTGGGCACCACGCGCAGCGAGTCTGGCTACTACCTCTCCGCCCCGCTGGGCGACCGTGACAAGCCGGTGGGCGTGGCGGTGGTCAAGATCGGCCTGGAGCCGCTCGAGAACCGCTGGCAGGGCAACGACAGCCAGATGCTGCTGAGCGACGAGAACGGCGTGGTGATCCTCGCTTCGGACCCGTCCTGGAAGCTGGCCGCCACGCGGCCGCTGGCGCCGGCCCAGCGCGAGAAGCTGGACCGCTCGCTCCAGTACAACCGCGCCCCGCTGCCCCCGCTGGCGCTGACCACGGTGCGCGAACTCGGCCCCGGCCCCAGCGAGGGCGGCGACGCCCTGGTACGGCTGCGCCAGGGCCCGCCGATGCTGGCCCAGCACCTGGCCCTGCCCGGCACCGACTGGAACCTGACCCTGCTGACCAATACCTCGCAGGCCCGCGTGGCCGCGCTCAACAGCGCGGCGCTGGCCGGCGTGCTGGCGGCGTTCGTGCTGCTGCTCGGGGCGGCCTGGAACGTGCGGCGGCGCATCGTCAGCGAGCGGCTGGCGGCGCGCACGGCGCTGGAGGCGGCCAACAGCGAACTCGAACGCAAGGTGGCCGAACGCACCGCCGACCTCTTCGCCGCGAACCAGCAACTGCATGCCGAAGTGGCCGAACGCACCCGCACCGAGACCTTCCTGCGCCAGGCGCAGGACGGGTTGATGCAGGCCGGCAAGCTCGCGGCGGTGGGCCAGATGTCGGCCGGCATCGCCCATGAACTGAACCAGCCGCTCGCGGCGCTGCGCACGCTCTCGGGCAACACCGGCAAGTTCCTCGAACGCGGCGACCACGCCACGGCGCAGGAAAACCTCGGCAAGATCATCGGGCTGGTGGACCGCATGGGGCGCATCACGGGCGCGCTGAAGTCCTTCGCGCGCAACCCGTCGGTGGGCCAGCGCGGCACGGCCCGCCTGGCCGAGGCAGTGGACAACGCGCTGTTCCTGCTGGAGACGCGCATCGCGGCGGTGGCGCCGGTCATCGAGCGCGACATCGACCCCCATCTGATGGTGGCCTGCGACCCGAACCGGCTCGAGCAGGTGCTCGTCAACCTCGTCGGCAATGCACTCGATGCAATGACCGCGATGGGCGGCCGCGCCGCGCCCCGGCTCTCGCTGCACGCCTACCAGAGCGGCGGGCTGGTGCACCTGACCGTGCGCGACAGCGGCCCGGGGCTGTCCGAGGCGGCCTTCGCGCGGCTGTTCGAGCCATTCTTCACGACCAAGCCGGCTGGCGAAGGGCTGGGGCTCGGCCTGACGCTGTCCGCCGGCATCCTGAACGAGAACGGCGGCACGCTGACCGCGATCAACCATCCCGAAGGCGGCGCCTGCTTTACGCTCGCCCTGCCCGAGGCTGGGCCGGAGGCGCGGCATGTCGGCTGAGGTGCAGCAGCCGGACGCCATGACGGCTGGCATGACGACGATGACGGTGATGATCGTCGAGGACGACCCGGACGTGCGGCTCGGCTGCGAGCAGGCGCTGCGGCTCGAAGGCATGGCCACGCGCGGCGTGCCCAGCGCCGAGGCCGCGCTGCGCGAGGTGCAGGCCGGCTACGCCGGCATCGTCGTCAGCGACATCCACCTGCCCGGCGCCGACGGCATGGCGCTGCTGCGCGAGCTGATGACGCGCGACGCCGCGCTGCCGGTCATCATGATCACCGGTCACGGCGACGTGTCGCTGGCCGTGCAGGCGATGAAACAAGGCGCGTACGACTTCCTCGAGAAGCCGTTCTCGCCCGAGCGGCTGGTGGCCACGTGCCGCCGCGCGCTCGACAAGCGCCGGCTGGCGCTGGAAGTGGCCGAGCTGCGCGCGCGGCTGGCCGGGCGCGAGACGCTGTCCGCCCGGCTGATCGGCGACTCCCCGGCCATCGGCCGGCTGCGCCAGATGATTGCCGACCTGGCCGACACCGCCGCCAACGTGCTGATCCACGGCGAGACCGGCACCGGCAAGGAGCTGGTGGCGCGCTGCCTGCACGAAGCCAGCGGCCGGCGGGCGCGCCATTTCGTGCCGATCAACTGCGGCGGCCTGCCCGAACAGCTGTTCGAATCGGAGATCTTCGGCCACGAGGCCGGCTCGTTCACGGGCGCCGCGCGGCGCCGCATCGGCAAGATCGAGCATGCCGACGGCGGCACGCTATTCCTCGACGAGATCGAGAGCATGCCGATGCCGATGCAGATCAAGCTGCTGCGCGTGCTGCAGGAGCGCGTGGTGGAGCGGCTGGGCTCCAACCTGCCGGTGCCGGTGAACGCACGCGTGGTGGCGGCGACCAAGGCGGACCTGCGCGCGCTGGCGGATGCCGGCCAGTTCCGCGCCGACCTGTACTACCGGCTGAACGTGGTGACGCTGGCCCTGCCGCCGCTGCGCGAGCGGCGCGAGGACGTGCCGCAGCTATTCGAGCATTTCGTCGCCCAGGCCGCGCTGCGCTTCGAGCGCGAGGCCGTGCCGGCCACGGCGGCCGAGCTGGCCCGGCTGGTGGCCTACCCCTGGCCCGGCAATGTGCGCGAGCTGCGCAACCTGGCCGAACGCCACGTGCTCGGCCTGGGCTGCGACCCCGCCCAGGGTGGCGCCGCGCCGCACGCGCTGCCGCTCCCCCAGGCCGTGGAGCAGTTCGAGCGCGCGCTGATCGCCGATGCGCTGCGCCGCCACGATGGCAACCTGAGCCGCGCCGGCGAGGCGCTGGGCGTGGCCAAGACCACGCTGTTCGACAAGGTGAGGAAGTACGGGCTGAACTGACCGTCACGCCGTCGACGGCAATGTATCGAATGTACGAGCGGGGGAACTGCCGCGCCTGGCACCTGTCCCTTGAGAGGTGCGCTGGGACTGGCACGCGGGCAAAAATGCCGGCGAGAATGCGAACCGGCAGCGTTGGTGCCGTCCACCGAAGCTGCCCGATGTACGTTAAACAACAAAAGTGTGACGCCAACCACGGGTTTCCCTGTGGCGGCACAGCGCGATGAAGCCATACTATTGGCATGGCGGAACCCTACCGACAGGCGGCACAGACTGCCAGGTTCCAACCGCGCGCGCGGGCACCTGAGCCCACGCACGCGTAAAAGCAACAAAGACCGGCCGGGGAGCGGGTCGCAAATGTCAGGGTCAGTAAATCCGGCAGCCCGGATCAAAACGGCGTGGCGCGTCCGAGGGTGCCACGCGGCGAGCAACTGGCGCCGTGCTGCCGATCGACACTACGGGTGATTGGATGAAACTGGATCCGGAACTGGCTGAAAAGCCCTACTACAGCACGCGGACCGCGGCAAAACTTCTCAACGTCTCGTTGGGCACCGTCCAGAAAATGGTCGAACGCGGCGAATTGGGCGCGTGGAAGACCAACGGCGGCCATCGGCGCATTCACAAGGAAACCGTCCATCGCCTGCTGGCGAGCCGCGCCACGCCTGACATGGCCGCCGAGCACGACCTCGACCTTGTGGTGTTTCACCCGAACCACCAGGAAGCGCAGCGCATCAGCGCCCAGCTGGGCAAGTGGTCGCTGCCGCTCAAGAGCCAGGTGCTCGAGGACGTGGTCGACACGGTCATCACCTCGGTCGACGCCCGGCCGCGGGTGGTGCTCTACTACGTGGAGGAGCTGAACGACGCCGAGTCGGCGACCATCGAGAAGCTCCAGAATTTCTTCGCGCGGCAACGCGTGATCTTCGCCGTGATCACCAACCGCCAGGCCTATGACGGCGTGGCCGATGCACTCCAGCAATGGGGCATCATGGTGTTCCTGAAGACGCCGTCGCTGGAAGAGATCAAGGGCTTCCTGCGCGCGCAGCTGATGATGGGGCGCGTGGGCGCCTGAGCGCAGGCTGGCTCCCCTCCTCCTTCCGGGAGAGGGGAGCAAGACCACGCGTCCGGTATTAAGTAAGAGCCCCGTACACTCCCGCTCCCCTTCCCCTCAGGCCGCCACGGCTTCCTGGCAGGACGCCATCATCCAGCCGTACAGGTCGCGCGGGTCCGGCGGCAGCGCCACGAGCGCGATCGGCCGTCCCACCCCATGCGCGCGCGCCGCAGCCTGGAGCCAGCGCAGCACGGCGTAGTCCTCCAGCGCGAATCCCACCGAATCGAAGATCGTCACATCGTCCGCCGACACCCGGCCCGGCCCGGCGCCTGACAGCACTTCCCACAACTCATGCACCGGCGCCTCGGGCCATTGCTGGATCTCGCCCTCGATGCGCGACTGCGGGGCGTATTCCACCACGATGCGCGCGGCGTGCAGAATGTCCGCGTGCAGCTCGGTCTTGCCCGGGCAGTCGCCGCCCACGGCGTTCAGGTGCATGCCGGGGCGGATCATGTCCGGCGTGAGGATGGTGGCGTGGGTCTTGTCGGCCGTCACCGTGGTCACGATGTCGGCCCCCGCCAGCGCGGCCGAGATCGACCCCACCGGCACGATCGACAGGCCCGCCACGCCTGCAAGGTTGTGCACCAGCCGCGCAGTGGCCGCCGGGTCGATGTCGTAGGCGCGGATCTCGCGCACGCCGAGCATCGCGTGGAAGGCCAGCGACTGGAATTCGGCCTGCGCGCCGTTGCCGACCAGCGCCATCGTGCGGGCACCGGGCCGGGCCATGGCGCGCGCCGCCAGCGCCGAGGTGGCGGCCGTGCGCAGCGCCGTGGCCAGCGTCAGGTCGGCCAGCAGCAGCGGGAAGCCCGTGCGCACATCGGCCAGCATGCCGCAGGCCATCACCGTCGGCAGCGCCTGCTGCGCGTTGCCGGGATGCCCGTTGACATACTTGAAGGCGAACTGGGCGCCGTCGCTGACCGGCATCAGCTCGATCACGCCCACCGGCGAATGGCTGGCCAGCCGCGCCGATTTCTCGAAGGCCGGCCAGCGCAGAAAGTCTTGGCGGACGTGCTCGGCGACCTCGCCGATGGCCCGGGCGACGCCGATGCGGCGCACCAGCGTGGCGGCGTCGGCGGCATCCAGGAAGGTTGTCATTTTGGCCGTCATGGCGGTCTCCTGGTCATGCGGCCACGGCGCGGCGCGCGGGCGTGCTGGTGCGATCCAGGCGCAGCGTCATGCAGTAAGCCCCGCCGCCGGAGAGCATGTACGGCGACAGGTCTACCTCGTGCAGCCGGTAGCCGCGCCGGCCCAGTTCGCCGCGCAGATGCGGCGTGGTGCGGGTCATCACCACGTGGTCGTCCAGATTGACGGCGTTGACGCTGAAGTGGCGCAGATCGTCCTCGGTGGCCTCGATGCGCAGCGCCGCCGGCACGCGCGCGTGCAGGGTGCGCAGCGCCGCCGCCGAGAACGCCGGCGGGTAATAGAGCACCTCGCCGCCGGCCAGCGGACAGAAGCAGACGTCGAGGTGATAGCTCTGCTCGGTGGCCAGTTCCAGCGCCACCACCTCCTGTCCAAACTGCGCGCCGACGGCATCGGCGGCCTCGCGCGAGGAGCGCGGACCGAAGCCGGCCCAGAAATGGCCGCGCTGCGCGTCCCAGATGCAGTCGCCCGCCCCTTCCTGATAGCAGCCCTCGGGCAGCGTGATCACGCTGTCGAGCAGACCGCGCGCGCGCAGCGCGTCGAAGATTGCCGCGAACGGCGCTTCTTCGCCCCGGCGCTGCGGGTAGCGGAAGCGCGCCAGCACGGCCTTGCCGTCGAGCACGACCGCCGCGTTGGCCGGGAACACCATGTCGGGCTGGCCCGGCGCCCCTTCGGCCACCTCGACGGCAAACCCGGCGGCGGTCAGCGCGGCGTGGAGCGCGTCGAACGACGCCCGGGCCTGGCGATGCATGCCGCGCGGGTCGCGCGCCCAGGCCGCCGGGTCCATCCACGGGTTGATGCTGTAGGACACGTCATAGAACGTGGGGGCGATGAGGAGGATGGTCGGGCGGTCGGTCACGGGGGCTCCTTTGTCTGTTGTGGCTGCCGTGCGTGCATTGTGGTGCCCGCCCGCGCCAACAAATAGCCAGCAAGATGGACAAAATGCGCGCACGATTCGACAATTCGCCAGCATAAGGCGACAAATCGCCAGAGGAGCCCCCGATGGACGCCACTGACCGACAACTGTTGAGCCTGTTGCGCGACAACGCCCGCACGCCCGTGACGGCGCTGGCCAAGGCGCTGCGCGTCTCGCGCGCGACGGTGCAGAACCGGATCGACAAACTGGAGAAGGAAGGGCTGATCGTCGGCTACACGGTGCGACTCAAGGCCGAGGCCGAGCCACACCGCATCCGCGCCTGGATGACGGTGGCCGTCGAGGGCAATCGCGCCCGGCAGGTGCTGCAGGCCCTGCGCGGGGAGCCCAATGTGCAGACCCTGCATACGACCAACGGCCGCTGGGACATCATCGCCGAACTGCGCGCGGACACGCTGGAGCAGTTCGACCGCACGCTGGACCGGATCCGGCTGATCGAGGGGATCTCGGCCACCGAAACCAGCATCCTGCTGACCAGCTACAAGCTCTGACCGACCCCGCGCACCGCGCGCACTGCCCCGCGCAGCCGCTCGCGGCGGGTTTCCTCGTGCATCACATGGCCGCTCGGGGCCAGCAGGTCGCGTAGCGAGACGATGCCGACGATGCGCATCGTCGCCACGCTCTCCACCACCGGCAGGCGCGCCACGCTCAGTTCGGCCATGCGGCCGGCGGCGGCGCGGCCAGTCAGCGCGGGCAGCAGCGCGGCGGGCGCGGCATCGCCCTGCCCCGCCACCAGATCCCCGCAACGCAGCCCCGCATCGTCCCCGGCATGGGCCGCGACGATGGCCGTGCGATGGAGCATGCCGACCAGCCGGCCCGCGCGCACCACCGGGTAGGCGCGATGGGCGGCGTGGTCACCGAAGTAGCGCGGCAGGGCGTCGGCCACGGGTAGTTCGGCGTCGATGGTCACTACGTCGCGCGTCATCAGTTCGTCCACGTGGGCGCGTTCGAGCGGGTCCACGCCGTACTCCCGATAGATATGGAGCCCGCGCCGGGCGATCTTCTCGGTCATGATCGACCGCTTCATGGTCAGCACCGAGAAACCGTAGGCCACCGCCGTGGTCAGCAGCAGCGGCAGCAGCGCCTCGCTGTCGTGCGTGAGGCCGAAGGCGAAGACGATGGCGGTCAGCGGTGCGCCCAGCACGCTGCCGAGCACGCCGGCCATGCAGACCAGCGCCCAGAGCGCCGGGGAGCCGCCCGGCAACACCGGCGCCAGCACCACGCCCAGCCCGGCGCCGAGCATCAGCAGCGGCGCCAGCACGCCGCCCGAGGTACCCGAGCCCAGCGCGGCAATCCAGATCACGGCCTTGACGGCCAGCAGCGCCACGGCCACCTCCAGCGCGAGGCGGTTGTTGAGCAGGTCGCCGATCACGTCGTAGCCCACGCCCAGCGCGCGCGGCTCGAAATAGCCGCCAATGCCCACCACCAGCCCGCCGATGGCCGGCCACCACATCCAGTGCAGGCGCAGCTTGCCGAACGCGTCTTCGGTGCGATAGAGCGCCAGCGTCAGCCCCGCGCCGAGCACGCCACACAGCAGCCCGGCCAGCACGCACGAACCCAGCGCCAGTGTGCTGGCCGGCGCGGTCTGGAGCGGGAACAGCGGGCCGGCCTCGAACACGAACGGCCGCAGGAAGCCCGCCACGGCGCAGGCCAGCGCCACCGGCAGCAGGCTGCGCGGGCGCAGCTCGAACAGCAGCAGTTCGATGGCCAGCAGCACGGCGGCCACCGGCGTGCCGAAGATCGCCGTCATGCCGGCGCAGGCGCCCGCCACCAGCAGCGTCTTGCGCTCGGCGGCGGTCAGGTGCAGGTACTGGGCCAGCAGCGAGGCGATGGAGCCGCCGGTCATGATGATCGGCCCCTCGGCCCCGAACGGCCCGCCGCTGCCAATCACGATGCCGGACGACAGCGGCTTGAGCACGGCCACCTTCGGCGACATGCGGCTCTTGCCGAACAGCACCGCCTCGATGGCCTCGGGGATGCCGTGGCCGCGGATCTTGTCGCTGCCGTAGCGTGCCATCAGGCCGACGATCAGCCCGCCGATGGCCGGCACGACGATTACCCAGGGGCCCAGCGCGTGGCTGGCCGGCGAGCGCTCCGCGAAGGAGATCGTCTGGAAGAAGAACAGGTTGGTGAAGAAGCGGATCAGATTGACCAGCACGAAGGCGGCGCCGGTGCTGATCGCGCCGATGGCCAGCGCGATGCCGGCCAGCATGGGCAGGCGGCCGTTGGCGGCGTAGTCGCGTTTCTCGAACGGGACGGGGTCGGAATGTGATGAGGGAGGCATAAGGGGGGGGGGGGGGCGGGGGCAGGGGGGCGCAGTCCGGAGGCCGGCGCAATATATCATGCGATGATATATTTGCGGACCCCCGCATTCTGAGCGCCCCTGCTCCCCGATATCGATGCCCGCCGCATTCGACACTTCCCAACCCGTTGCCAAGGCACGTGCCTGGCTGCGCACTTTCGTGCCGATGCCGATCGCCGCGAGCCTTGGCGAGCGCCTGAAAAGCTGCCTTGGCGCGCTGATCGGCCTGTTCCTGACCGAGTGGATCTGCCGCCGCTTCCTGCAGGGCTTCAACCCGTGGTTCATCGCGCCGATGGGCGCGTCGGCCGTGCTGCTGTTCGCCGTGCCGTCCAGCCCGCTGGCCCAGCCGTGGTCGATCATCGGCGGCAATCTGGTCGCCGCCACCGTGGGCGTGGCCTGCGCGCGCTGGATTCCGGACCCTGGGCTGGCGGCCGGCGTGGCCGTGGCGGGCGCCATCGCCCTGATGTTCCAGCTCCGCTGCGTGCACCCGCCCAGCGGTGCCGTCGCCGTCACAGCGGTGCTGGGCGGCCCGGCTGTGCAGGCGCTGGGCTTCGGCTTCGTGGTGATGCCGGTGGCCATCAATTCGATGCTGCTGCTGCTGGCCGCCCTCGCCTTCAACAACTTCGCCCGGCGGCGCTATCCGCATCGGCCGCCCGAGGCCGCCACGCAGCATCACACCCGCGACGTGCCGCCAAGCCAGCGCGTGGGCGTGACGCGCGCCGACCTGGACGCCGTGCTGGCCGCGCGCGGCGAGTTCCTGGACATCGAGGAAGACGATCTCGAGGCCATCATCGTGGAGGCCGAGCTGCGCGCCTATCGGCGCCGCTTTGGCGATGTGGCGTGCGGGGACATCATGTCGCGGGACGTGGTGGCCGTGCGCCCCGGCCAGGCCGCCGCGGACGCCGCCGCGCTGCTGGCGCGCCATCACATCAAGGCGCTGCCCGTGGTGGACGGCCGGCGCCGCCTGCTCGGCATCCTCACCCAGACCGACTTTTTCCGCGCCCAGCGCATGCACTCGCGCCGCGTGAACGGCACCGTGCGCGACCTGATGACCCGCGCCGTGGTCACCGCGCGCCCCGACCAGCCCATCGTAGACCTGGGCCGCGCCTTCTCCGACGGCGGGCTGCACCATGTGCCGGTGATCGACGACAACCGCTGCGTGGTCGGCATGGTCACCCAGACGGACCTCGTGGCGGCCCTGCTGCGCCGGGGCGTGACGGAGCCGTGATGGCGGCTTGAGGCGCCGGCCCTCTCCCCCGGCCCCTCTCCCAAAGGGAGAGGGGAGCCAACCACCGGCATCTCAAGCGCTATCTGGGGTCTCCCCTCGCCCGCTTGCGGGAGAGGGGCCGGGGGAGAGGGCCAGCCTCTCCACGAAGTCTCCGCCCCACATCCCGCCTCCCATTACACTCATCCAGGCCAGCGCCCCCGGCGGCGCTGTCATCGATTTCCGCTATGCTTACGGCGTTTCCGTCACACGGCCGCCCCTGGAGATCTGCCCGATGAGTTCCGGACAATTGATTGAAAAGCTCGCCGCCGTCTTCGCGCTGCTCGTGTTGATCGGCGGTTCGCTGCTGGTACTCGCCCCGTTCGCCACCGCGCTGCTGTGGGGCGCGATCCTCGCGTACGCCTCCTGGTACCCCTATACCGTACTCACGCGCTGGCTCGGCAACCGCCGCGGCATCGCCGCCCTGATCTGCGTGCTGATTTCCACGGTCATCGTGCTCGGCCCGTTCGTCTATGCCGGCGCCAGCCTCTCCGGCCATCTGGACGATCTCCAGGCGCTGGTCGAACGCTATACCCAGCACGGCATTCCCCAACTGCCCGAATGGCTCAGCAGCCTGCCCTTCGTCGGCAACCAGCTCGCCAACGCGTGGCAGGAGGTCATCACCGCCGACTCCGAGATGGTGGCCAACCTGCGCAAGCTGATCGCGCCGGTCGGCCATGTGCTGCTGGGCGCGGGCCTGTCGATTGGCGCCGGGCTGGGCCAGCTGGCGCTCTCCATCGTCCTGGCGTTCTTCTTCTATACCGGCGGCGAACTGGCCGTGCAGTGGCTGCGCGGCGGCATGCGCCGCGTGGCGGGCGAGCGCGCCGACCACCTGCTGGCGCTGGCCGGCAGCACGGTCAAGGGCGTGGTCTACGGCGTCCTCGGCACCGCCTTCATCCAGGCCGTGCTGGCCGCCATCGGCTTCTGGATTGCCGGCGTGCCCGGCGCCGCCATCCTCGGCTTCATCACCTTCTTCCTCTCCGTGGTGCCGATGGGCCCGCCGCTGATCTGGATTCCGGCCGCGCTGTGGCTCTACCACTCGGGCCACACCGGCTGGGCGATCTTCATGGTGATCTGGGGCGGCGCCGTGGTCGGCATGGCGGACAACGTGGTCAAGCCGTTGCTGATCAGCAAGGGCACCGGCCTGCCGCTGATCTGGATCATGATGGGCGTGCTGGGCGGAGCGCTGGCCTTCGGCTTCCTCGGCGTGTTCATCGGCCCGACCGTGCTGGCCGTGGCCTACGCGCTGCTGCGCGACTGGACCATCGGCACGCAGGAACGGCCGCCGATGACCGCCGTCACGGCCACGCCGCCCAAGACCCTCACTCCGGACGCATGACGCCGGCGCCGCACGCTCCTCCCGACACCCCGCAGGACCTGCCCCCGGATCTGCACCGGCTGGTGGCCTGCGAATACTGCGACGCGCTCTACGAACGCACCGCGCTGGCCCCCGGCGAGCGCGCCGCCTGCCTGCGCTGCGGCGGCCCGCTCTACCGCGAAAGCTCGCGCGCCTACCGCCGCCTGCTGCCGCTGGTGGTGACGGCGCTGATCCTGTTCCTGATCTCCAACGCCTTCCCCATCGTCGAGATGGACCTCAAGGGCGTGCGCACCCAGACCACGCTGATCGGCGCCGTGCAGGCGCTGTTCGCGGACCAGATGGCGCCGGTGGCGCTGCTGGTCTTCGCCACTACCATCCTGTTCCCGCTCTCCGAGATGCTGATGATGGGCTACCTGCTGGTGCCGATGTCGCGCCGGCAGATGCCGCCCGGGTTCGACCGCATCGTGCGCGGCATCCGCCAGACCCGGCCCTGGGGCATGATCGAGGTGTTCATGATCGGCGTGCTGGTCACGCTGGTGAAGCTGTCCACCATGGCGCAGGTGCTGCCCGGCGTGGCGCTGTGGTCGTTCGGCGCGCTGGTGATCGTGCTGGCGGCGATGCTGTCGTTCGATCCGCGCGACCTGTGGCACTACCTCGAGCCGCCCGGCGCGGACGAGGTGCCGCCCCGTGACCGGAGCCCAGCGCCATGAAGACGTTCAGGCTACCCGACAACGACGACGACGCACCGCTGCCCCAGGTGCCCACGGCCACCTCGCGCGGGCTGGTGTCCTGCCACGCCTGCGACCTGGTCAGCCCGCGTACGCTGGAAGGCCAGCCCTGCCCACGCTGCGGCGCCACGCTGCACCATCGCAAGCCGGCCAGCCTGGCGCGCACCTGGGCGTTCTTGCTGGCCGCCTATATTCTCTATATTCCCGCCAACCTGCTGCCGGTGATGGTCACGCAGTCGATCCTCGGCACCCAGCGCGACACGATCCTCTCGGGCGTGATCTACCTCTGGGTGTCCGGCTCGCACCTGCTGGCCGGCGTGGTGCTGATCGCCAGCATCGTCGTGCCGCTGCTGAAGATGATGATCCTGACGCTGCTGCTGGTCTCGGTGCACCTGCGCACGTCGTGGCGCATCCGCCAGCAGACCAGGCTGTACTGGCTGGTGGAAATCATCGGCCGCTGGTCGATGCTCGATATCTTCGTGGTGGCGCTGCTCGCCTCGCTGGTGCGCGCCGGCGCGCTCGCCACGATCATCCCGGGCGGCGGCGCGATGGCCTTCGGCGCCGTGGTCGTCCTGACCATGATGGCGTCGCTGAGCTTCGATCCGCGCCTGCTGTGGGACTCACTCGAATTGCCGGAATCCACCAACGATGCCCGACACTGACAACGCCGCTCCACCCCTTCCGCCCCCGCCGCCCCCCGGCGGCCTGCCCCAGCCCGCGCGGCGCAAGCCGGCGCGCTGGCTGCCCTCGCTGGTCTGGCTGATCCCGATCGTCGCCGCCGTGGTGGGCATCTCGCTGCTGATCAACACGCTGGCCTCGCGCGGGCCCGACATCACGGTGACCTTCCGCACCGCCGAGGGCCTGACGCCGGGCAAGACCGCCGTGCGCTACAAGGATGTCGATATCGGGCTGGTGAAGTCCGTGCGGCTGGCGCCGGACCGCTCGCACGTGGTGGCCATCATCGAGCTGACCAAGGATGCCGAGAACTTCGCCGTCAGCGACACGCGCTTCTGGGTGGTGCGACCGCGCTTCGCGGTCAGCGGGGTGTCCGGGCTGGAGACGCTGCTGTCCGGCGCCTATATCGGCGTGGATGCCGGCAAGTCGCAGTCCAGCACGCGCAGCTTCACCGGGCTGGAGGTGCCGCCGGTGGTCACCACCGATGCCTCGGGCCGGCAGTTCGTGCTGCGCGCGCAGGACCTGGGCTCGCTCGATATCGGCTCGCCGGTCTACTACCGCCGCGTGCAGGTGGGCCAGGTGGTGGCCTACCAGCTCGAGCCGAACGGGCGCGACATCACGCTGCGGGTGTTCGTGAACAAGCCGTACGACACGCTCGTCACCGCCGATACCCGCTTCTGGCACGCCAGCGGGGTGGACCTGAAGCTCGATGCGGGCGGGCTCAAGCTCTCCACGCAGTCGCTGGTGACGGTCCTGCTGGGCGGCGTGGCGTTCCAGTCGCCCGACAACTCCTCGGCCCGCACTGCCGCCGCCGAGAACACGCAATACCTGCTCGCCGGCGATCAGTCGGAGGCCATGAAGGAGCCTGATGAACTGGCGCCCGCGCTGGCCGTGCTCAACTTCGACCAGTCCGTGCGCGGGCTGACGCCGGGCGCGCCGGTGGACTTCCGTGGCGTGGTGGTGGGCACGGTGCGCTCCATCGGCATCGAGTACGTGCGCGACAAGAAGGCGTTCCGCATGCCGGTGGTGGTGGAGTTTTATCCGTCGCGCATGGGCTTCCGTGAACGCGACGTGGCCGACGAGGAGCGCAAGCGCGCCATCGTGCAGGGGCTGGTCAAGCGGGGCATGCGCGCGCAGCTACGTACCGGCAACCTGCTGACCGGCCAGCTCTACGTGGCGCTCGACTTCTTCCCGAAGGCGCCGCCGCCGACCGACATCGACCTCAATGCGGCGATGCCGGAACTGCCGACCACGCCGGGCACGTTCGACGCCCTGCAGGCCAAGCTGGGCGATATCGTCAACCGCATCGACAAGGTGCCGTTCGACCAGATCGGGCAGGACCTGCGCACGGCCATGGCCTCGATGAACGCGATGATGGCCTCCGCCGACAAGCTCGTGGCCCAGCTCAACGGCGACGTGGCCCCGCAGGTGCTGGCCGCGCTGCAGGACGCGCGCCGCACGCTGACGGCGGCCAACGGCACGCTGGCCTCTGACGCGCCGTTGCAGCAGGACACGCGCCGAATGCTGCAGGAACTGACGCGCACGGCTGTGTCCCTGCGCGCGCTGACCGACTACCTGGAACGCCACCCCGAGGCGCTGCTGCGCGGCAAGGCGGAGAAACCATGATGAAGCGATCTGCTGACAAGATGAGGATGGCGCCGGCCGTGCTGGCGGCGCTCGCCGCGCTGGCGGTGCTGGCAGGCTGCGCCTCGCCCGAGCCGCGCTACTACACGCTGGCGAACGGCGAAGCCACGGCGCCTGCGGCGGCCACGACTCCGATCTGGATCGAGGTGGCCCCGGTACGGGTGCCCGAGCGGCTGAACCGACCCCAACTGGTGGTGGCGGACGGCAGCGAAGGCGGGCTGAAGCTGCTCGACCTGTCGCGCTGGTCGTCGCCGCTGCCGGACGAACTGCGCGACGCGCTGTCCCAGCAGTTGCAGGCGCGGCTCGGCGCGGTGGATACCTACCAGCAGGGCTTGTCGGAAGTGACGCCGGTGTACCGCGTGACCACGGAAGTGGTGCGGCTCGATGGCGATCTGGGCCAGCGCGCTGCCGCCACCATCGCCTGGACCGTGCGCAAGCTGCCCGACGGCAAGGTGCTGAGCGGCCGCACGCAGACCGAGCTGCCCGCGCCGGGCCAGGTGGACGGCATGGTCACCGCCTACCGCCAGATCGTGGCGACCACCGCCGCCGACATCGCCGCCGGCGTGCAATCGCTGCGGCCCTGATCCTTATCTATTAGTCAGTCTTCCGGGCCGCCGGCTTCCAGCGCCTGCGCCCGGCGTGCGGCGCGGCGCCGGTCCGCCTCGCCCATCGCAGCCAGGCAGGCCTCGGCGTCGCCAGCCACCAGCCGCACGCTGCAGGCCAGCATCAGGTTCTTGGACAGGCCGAAGTCCTCCACCACGTAGCCGCGCGCATCGAGCGCCTCGCCATCGGCATCGGTGCCCACGCGCACGCGGTCCAGCAGCGTGCCGGCATCGGCCGAATAGGCCCACACCGGCTTCTGGAGCGCCACCGCGAAACCCACTTCGAACGCCGTGCCGCTGTCCGGCTCGCCCGGGCCGCGAAAGTCATCGAGATTGGCCATGACGAGGTCCGCGCGGCGGATCAGCGCGAGATTGGCCTCATAGATCCACTGCGCGGTGTCGGGGCCGGAGAGGCCGGCCGGCGCAGCCTTGTCGAGCGGATACAACCCTTCGTAGCCGTGCTGGGCGCACAGCGCCTTGAGGTGCGCGCCGTGGGCGAGCGCGTCCTTGCGGAAAACGTCGAATCCGGCGAGATAGATCGATTTCATGGGCGTGAGGTGTGGGCATCCGTCGTGGGATGCCAGCTTACCGGATGCCAGCCACCTCAGGGGGTCAGCGCCGGGTGCCGCAGTGCGTGCGCCGCCTCGGCCATGTGCTGCCGGTACGCCTTGTCGTCGCGCGCGAGGCCGAGTTCGCCGTTGAGGTAGGCCATGGCCAGCGCCTGGAGCGCCGCCGGATGCTCGCGCTCGGCGGCGGCTTCGTACCAGTCCACGGCGCGGGCGTCGTCGCGCGGCACGCCCTCCCCGTCGCGGTAGGCGTTGGCCAGCAGGAACATGGCCTGCGCCACGCCGCCCTCGGCTGCCACGGTGAGCCAGCGCACGGCTGCCGGGGCGTCCGGCGCGCGGCCATAACCGCCCCGGCACAGCAGGCCCAGGTAGTACGCGGCGCCTGCATCGCCGGCGCGGGCGGCGGCTTCGAGGTGGGTCCAGGCGCGCGGGAGGTCCGGCTGGCGCACCGACAGTTGCCCCAGCATCGACGCCTTGCCGAGCACGAAGTGGGCGCGCACGCTGCCGCTGTCGGCGGCCAGGCGCAGCCAGCGCTCGCCATCGGCGCGCGAGAGCGCATCGGGGCGGGCCAGCAGCGTCTCGCCCAGCGCGGCGCGGGCGGCGGTCTCGCCCGCATCTGCCGCCCGAGCCAGCCGCGACAGCGCGTCGGCATCGGCGGCCATGCTGGCCATGCGCTGCCACTGCGCCAGTTCGGCCTGGCGCGCCTCGGCATGGTGGCGCCACGCGGCGGCACCGGCCACGCCGGCTGCGGCCACCGTCACCGCCACCAGCGCGGCGGCGAACAGCGGATGGGCCCGGCGGCGCCGGAAGGCGGGCGGGAAGGTGGCGGTAGCGGTGGCGGTGGCAGTGGCGGCAGCGGCGGTCATCACAGGCTCAGGTCGATCTTGTACTGCGACAGGTTCTTGTTCGCGCCATCGTCGGCCTTGTCGAGCGTGATGTTGGTCAGGCCCGCATCGACCGCCTGCTGGAGCATGCCCACGCCCGAGCTGAACACGACCTTGCCAGCCGTCGTCACTGGCGTGAAGCGCCAGCTACGCGCGCTGCCGTGCGCTGCACGCGTCACATTCGCCGCGTTCTTGATATAGGCGATCAGCACGTCGCGGTTGGCGTCCGGCGAGGCGTACACGGTCTTCGTGCCATCCAGCCCCGGGAAGTTGCCGCCACCGCTGGCGCGGTAGTTATTGGTGGCGACGATGAACGACATCGCTGCCGTGACCGGCGCGCCCTGGTAGGTCAGGTTCTTGATGCGGCTGCCCACCGGCTGGGTGACGTCGATCTCGTACTGCATGTCCGCCGAAGTGAACATGTCGAAGTTGTAGCCCGGGAAGCTGCTGATCAACTGCTGGTCCGTGGCCAGCACCGGGTTGATCTGGTTGAAGCGCTTGGCGGCCGTCTCCAGCCACGCCTTGACCTCGTCGCCATTCACCTTCACCGCGTAGACCGTGTTCGGATACAGGTACAGGTCGGCCGCGTTGTTGATCGCCAGATTGCCGGCGGAGACGTCGGTGTAGTCGCTGCCGCCGCCGAAGCCGCTCTTGAACGGCGCGGAGACCGACAGCACCGGCAGGCTGGCCAGCGCGGGCTGGTTGGCGGTGAGGTAGTCCTTCACGTACTGGGCCTGGGCCATGTTGACGATCTGGATCGCGCCGGGGTCGCCCACATCGGCGAAATAGCTCGACATGCGGTAGTTCGTGGCGCCGATCGGCGTCTTCACGTACTGGATGGTGGCCTGGTGCTCGGTGTCGATGGCGGCTGCCACGGAGGCGTCTGCCGCCACATAGGTCTTGTCGGCGTTCTGGATCGAGCGCGCCTGGACCGTGGTGCCGGTGCGGTCCACCGACCACTTGCTGCCGTCATAGGCCAGCGCGAGGTTGATCACGCCCAGGTGCTTGCCCCAGTAGTTGGCCATCACGGTCGGCACGCCGTTGACCGTCCCCTTGACCTTGTCCACGCCGGGCAGGTTGAACTGCGGCACGGTGCTGGTGGCGTCCGGGAAGATCTGGTGCGAGTGGCCGATCAGCATGGCGTCCACGCCCGCCACCTTCGACAGGTGGTAGCTGCCGTTTTCCATATCCGGCGAGTAGGTCGAGTTGTCCAGCCCGCCGTGGGAGATCACCACGATCAGGTCGGCGCCCCTGGCGCGCATCTCGGGGATGTACTTCTGGGCGGTTTCCACCGCGCCTTCCGTATAGACCTTGCCGTCGAGCCAGCGCTTGTCCCAGCTCAGGATGGCCGGCGGCGCGAAGGCGATGATGCCGACCTTGAGCGGCGCGGTGACCGGCTTGCCGTCCGGGCCCGTGGCGGTGACCGTCTTGGTCAGGATCGCGTAGGGCTGGAACAGCGGCGCGCGGGTCTTCACGCTGTAGACGTTCGCCAGCACCTGCGGGAACTTCGGCCCGGCGCAGACCGTCTGCGTGCCCGGCTCGGGCAGGCCATCGACATTGAAACGGCTGCCCGTGACCTGGCTCAGGTACGGCAGGCCGTAGTTGAACTCATGGTTGCCGATGCCGCCGCCGTCGTAGCCGGCGGCGTTCATCACCTTGTACATCGCCAGCGTCTCGCTGCAGGCCACCGGCTTCACCAGCGCCTGGTAGTCGGACAGCGCGGTGCCCTGGATGGTGTCGCCGTTGTCCAGCAACAGGCTGTTCGGGAATTCCTGGCGGGCGGCCTTGATCAGCGTGGCCACGCGCTCGAAGCCGAGCGACGGGTCATCGGCCAGCTTGAAGTAGTCGTAGCTACGGACGTTGGTGTGCAGGTCGGTGGTTTCCAGCAGCGCCAGTGTGGCCTTGGTGCCGGCCGGCACCGTGGCCGCCGGCGTCCCGCCATTGCCGCCATTGTTGTTGGTGGGGCTGTCGTCGGAGCCGCATGCGGCCACGATGGCCACCGTGCCGGCCAGGAGCGCCGCGAGGGTGGCGGACTGCAGACGGGAGATGCGGTGTGACATGGTCTCGGATTCCCTTTTTGCGTGTTTTTTGTTGTGCTGCTGTGCGCTGGGGATTTTGGTGAGCCAAGGCGTCAACGCTGTGACAGTCGCGGGATGGGCCGTCTTGGGTCATTTTGTGTCGTTTACAACACATATTGCCCCACAGGACTATTCGATCCGGCTGAAGATGGCTATACGCCCGGCGGATTGACGCAGCGCTATATAGCAACTTATATTGCGCCTGTGACGTCCAGGCGACCTACCCCTCTCATATGACTCCCTTTCTCCGCCGCACCGTTTTCGCCGCCGCCCTGACCTTTGGCGCCGCGCCCTCCGCGTTTGCCGCCGACCTCGTGGTCTCGGCCGCCGCCAGCCTGACCAATGCGTTCAAGACGCTGGCCGAGCAGTATGAGAAGGTGCATCCCGACACCAAGGTCGTGCTGAACTTCGGCGCCTCGGACGTGCTGATGCAGCAGATCGTGCGCGGCGCGCCGGCGGACGTGTTCGCCTCCGCCGACCAGGACGCGATGAACAAGGCCGAGGCCGAGAAGGTGATCCAGCCGGCTTCGCGCAAGGATTTCGCCGCCAACCAGGTGGTGCTGATCGTGCCGACCGACAGCAAGCTCGGCATTGGCGCGCTGCGCGACCTGACCCGGGCGGATGTGAAGCGCGTGGCCTATGGCAACCCGTCGTCGGTGCCGGTGGGCCGCTATACCAAGGACGCGCTGGAGGCCGAAAACCTCTGGGAAGCCGTCTCCGCCAAGGGCGTGCCGGCGCAGAACGTGCGCCAGAGCCTGGACTACGTGGCGCGCGGCGAGGTCGACGCCGGCTTCGTGTTCGCCACCGACGCGGCCATCATGCCGGACAAGGTGAAGGTGGCCGTACGCGTGCCGAACCGCACGCCGGTGACCTACCCCATCGCCATCACCACGCAGACCAAGCAGCCGACGCAGGCCGCCAGCTTCGTGCAGTACGTGCTGTCGCCGGACGGCCAGGCCGTGCTGGCGAAGTACGGCTTCCAGAAGCCGTAATCCCCTTTTCAGGATCCCCACATCGTCATGGATGGCATCTGGACCCCGCTCCTGCTCTCGCTCAAGGTGGCGGGATGGGCGACGCTGCTCAACGCCGTGCTGGGCGTGGCGGCGGCGTATGGCATCGCGCGCTGGCGCTCGTCGGCGCGGGATGTCGTCGATGCGATCCTGACCCTGCCGCTGGTGCTGCCGCCCACCGTGCTCGGCTACTACCTGCTGGTGCTGGTGGGCCGGCGCGGCGTGTTCGGCGCCTGGCTCGAATCGATCGGCATCACGCTGGTCTTCACGTGGCAGGGCGCGGTGCTGGCCTCCACGGTGGTGGCGTTCCCGCTGGTGCTGAAGTCCGCGCGGGCTGCCTTCGAGGGCGTGGATCACCAGCTTGAGAACGCCGCCCGGGTGCTGGGCGTGTCCGAGACCGGGATCTTCTTCCGGGTGACGCTGCCGCTGGCGCTGCGCGGCATCGTGGCCGGCGTGCTGCTGGCCTTCGCGCGCGCGCTGGGCGAGTTCGGCGCCACGCTGATGATCGCCGGCAACCTGCCGGGCCGCACCCAGACGCTGTCCGTGGCCATCTACGAGGCGGTGCAGGCTGGCGACGACAACACCGCCAACCTGCTGGTGTTGGTGACGTCGGTCACCTGCGTGGTGCTGCTGGTGATTGCCGGCCGGCTGGTGCCGCCGGCCGCGCGCGGCCTTGGCGATAGTTACGAGCGGCGCCGCTTCCGGCGCGGCCCGGCCACGCGCTGACGGTGAGATCGCCATGAGCATGCACGTCACCATCCGCAAGCGCATTGTCACGGCTGACCGCCAGTTCGCGCTCGACATCGACTTCGATTCCGACAGCCGGCGCATCGCCATGTTCGGCCCGTCCGGCGCCGGCAAGAGCCTGACGCTGCGCGCGATTGCCGGGCTGCTGGCGCCCGACAGCGGCCGCATCGTCCTGAACGGCCGCGCGCTGTTCGACAGCGAGACCGGCGTGGATGTGCGCCCGCAGGAGCGCCGCGTGGCCTATCTGTTCCAGGACTACGCGCTGTTTCCGCACCTGACCGTGGCCCAGAACATCGCCTTCGGCCTCAGCAGGGGCTGGCGCAACCCGGCGCGCCGCGCGCTGCCGCCCGAGGCCGCGCGCTGGGTCGACGCGTTCGGGCTGCGCGAGATCATCAACCAGTATCCGATCCAGATTTCGGGGGGACAGAAGCAGCGCGTGGCGCTGGCGCGCGCGCTGGTGGCGCAGCCGGACATCGTGCTGCTGGACGAGCCGTTCTCGGCACTGGACCCCGCCCTGCGCACGCGGATGCGTGCCGAACTGCGCGCGCTGCAGGAAAGCCTGGACGTGCCGATGGTCGTCATCTCGCACGACCCGCAGGACGTGGAAGTGCTGAGCGACCATGTACTGGAGATCCGCGACGGCCGCATCCACGGCGGCGGGCGCGGGCGCCAGCATCCGCCGGTCTACGCCCCGCAGCAGCCGGCGCACGCCATCTAGTCAGGCCATCGTCCCGAGGATCACGCTCGACGCCTTGAAAATCGCCAGGGCGCGGCTGCCCTCCTTCAGGCCCAGATCGGCCAGCGAGCCATTGGTGATGATGGCTGCGACGGTGCCGCCGCCGTCGAGGTCCAGCACGATCTCGGCATTGACGGCGCCCGGCACCACGCGCGCCACCACGCCCGGCAGCTGGTTGCGCGCGGACAGCCGCATGCCCGGATCGGGTAGCCCGATCAGCACCGACGAAGCCTTGACCAGCGCGAACGCCTCGGCGCCGGGCGCCAGGCCCAGCGTCTCCACGCTCTCGTGGGTAATCGTCGCCACCACCTGCTGACCGCCCGAGAGCGTCAGCGTCACTTCGTCATTGACCGCACCGCCGCGCACGGCGGCCACGCGGCCGAACAGCTTGTTGCGGGCACTGGTCTGGATCATGAGTCGCCTCATCAGGTGGATATCATCGGGATCGGCGTCGGATAGCGCCCCGCCCAGCTTGTCGAGATAGGCGACGAAGCGGGCGTGCTCGGTCTCCATCGCCCGATAGGTGCGGATCAGCCGCTCCGCGCGGTCGGTCAGCCGCGTGCCGCCGCCGCCCTTGCCGCCGGCGGCGCGCGAGACAAGCGGCTCGCCGGCGCTGTTGTTCATGGCGTCGATGGCGTCCCACGCGGCCTTGTAGCTGATGCCCACCGCGCGCGCGGCGGCGGTGATCGAGCCCTGCTCGCCAATGGCGGCCAGTAGCGCGATGCGGTCGCGCCCGCCCCAGTCCTGTGCGCCGGCGCGAAACCAGATGGCGCCTTGGAGTTCTAGCATGTGGAGGTCTACGGTTGCCGAGGTGCGGCTATGGTACTGCGAAGCGGTGCCCCCGGCGACCTCCCCGCCCTCCCCGCCATCCTCCTCAGCTCTGGTGCGCCGGGATGTACCAGCGCATCACGCTGCCGGCGAAGTATTGCTTGTCGAGCTGGCGCAGCAGGCGCCATGCGGTGAAGGGGTCCACCGCCAGGTCCACCCAGGCCCACGGGTGATTGGGATCGCCATCGCGCACCAGTTCCACCGAGTTCACGGGCGCGTAGCCCTTGAGCTTGTCCCGCAGCATGTCCTCGGTCACATCCCGATGCAGCCCACGGATCAGTACCTGCATTACAGCCTCTCCTGGTTACCAAAGTCTTGCGCCGCCGCGCTACGCCATGATGTGCACGCCACCGTCCACGTAGACCGTGTTGCCGGACAGCCGGCGCGCGTAGGGCGTCGCCAGGTAGGCCGTGGCGAAGCCCACGTCCATGATGTCGACCAGTTCGCCGAGCGGCGCGCGGCCGGCGGCCTCCGCGAGCAGCAGGTCGAAGTCCTTGAGCCCCGAAGCCGCGCGCGTCTTCAGCGGCCCTGGCGAGATCGCATGCACGCGGATGCCCTGCGGCCCCAGCTCGTGCGCGAGGTAGCGGCAGCTGGCCTCGAGCGCGGCCTTCACCGGCCCCATCAGGTTGTAGTTCGGCACCACGCGGTTGGCGCCGTCGTAGCTCATCGCGAACAGCGTGCCGCCTTCGGTCATCAGCGGCACCGCGCGGCGCGCCATGCGGATGAACGAGTGGCACGAGACATCCATGGCTCGGGCGAAGCCCTCGGCGGAAGAATTGAGCAGCCCGCCCTGGAGGTCCGCCTTCGGTGCGAAGGCCACCGAATGCACCACGGCGTCCAGCCGGCCCCAGTCCTCGGCGATGCGCGCGAACAGCGCAGTCATCTGCGTCTCGTCCTCCACGTTCAGCGGCATGAAGATTGGGGCGGCGACCTGCGCCGCCAGCGGCGCCACGTGCGGATGCGCCTTGTCGTTGAGGTAAGTCATGGCGATCTCGGCGCCCAGCTCGCGGAACGCGCGCGCGCAGCCCCAGGCGATCGAGTCTTCATTGGCCACGCCCACCACCAGCACACGGGCGCCGGCCAGCGGCGGATTGGGTACCTGCACCATGGCGCGGCCCTCCTCAGGTGGCGGAATCGGTGGCCGCACCGGCCTCGGCGTCGCGCGTGGCCGGGCTGCTGTGGTCCGCGCCGAGCACGGCGGCCACCTGGCGATAGCGCGCCAGCCAGTCGTCATCGAGCGGCCCGCCCACGGTCAGCACACGATGCGCGAGCACCATCACGCGGCGGCGCTCCTTCATGTCCGGCACCAGCGCCGGCAGCGCCTGCAGCGCCGCAGCGGCATCGAGGCTCACCACATAGCTCTGGCGCCAGACCGCGTCCTTGAACTGCGCCAGCGTCACGCGCTTCTCCGGCGGGTTCTCGCGCGCGAGCTTGCGCAGCAGGTTGAACGGCCGCTCCTCGATGGCGGACTTCCCCTCCGTCACGTAGGCCAGGATGCGCGTGAAGGCGTCGAGCGCCGTGCCTTCGCCCACGTGCGCCAGCGCCTCGCGCTTGCGCAGTTCGGCCACCTCCGCGCGCAGCGCGTGGATGGCCGGCGACTCCGCGCGCCGCGCCGTGGTCTCCATGCCGAGCATCGCCGGCAGCCACGGCGTGGCGTAGAGCGATTCGAACCACTGCTCCTGCCAGGCATCGCGCACGTCGCGGTACTGGTTCAGCATCGTGACGATCTGGTCGGACATCGCCGTCTGCATCGCCATGAACGGGTTGTCGGCCGAGACCGGCTGGCGATGCTCGCGCACCATCGGCGCCAGCGCGCCGACCCAGGCCATCAGCGGATTGGTGTCGCTGGCGAGCTTGCGCTCCATGCGCGAGGGATGGGTCTCGCGGATCGCCTCGGCGGTGACTTCGGTGGCGGCGGCGCGGACGAACGGCGACGCATAGGTGTCGTACAGATGCTGGTTGATCTCGGCCACGCGGCGCACCACCTCGAACGGGCGCTCGTCGTCTCGACCATCGTCGAGCGCGAGAATATCGTCGATGGTGCGGCGCTCGAAGCGGACCAGGTAGCGGCCTTCGATCAGGTCGCGGTGCGAGGTCCCCGGCGCCACGTCCTCGATCTTCGCTTCATAGAGACCGGGCGGCAGCACGTCGATCAGGTCGAGTGCGCAGAACAGCTCGGTGTGCTCGCGGTTGGCCACGCTGGCCGAGACGAAGATGCCGAGGTGGCCAATCGACGGATGCAGGCAGTAGACGATGGTCTGCTGGTTGGCCACGATCTCGTCCACGTTGGCGTAGAGATCGGGGATCCAGTTCAGCGCCTGCTGGGGCGGCGTGATGTTGTCGCCCCAGGACGCGAATACGATCACGGGCGAGCGCACGTTGCGCAGGTCGATCACGGTCTCGCCATCGGCGCTGTGGATCTCACCGGCGGTCAAGTGGTTGCCGACGAACAGGTTCTGGACGATCCAGTCGATCTCCTCGCGGTTCATCAGGAAGTGGCCGCCCCACCAGCGCTCGAACTCGAGGAAGCGCGGGCCTTCCGTATCGGCCTTGGCGTAGACGTTGTAGAGCTTTTCCCAGAGCGCGTTGGCCGGGTTGAGCTTCTCGAAGTTCTGCACCAGCCACGCGCCGTCGAAGCGGCCGTTACCCATGTCGGCGGCCAGCGAGGAGAGCCACGAGCCGCCGAGCAGGCCGCCGCTGTAGCGCATCGGATTCTTGCCGCGCACGCCGGCCCAGTACGCCACGGGCGCGCCGGCCAGCAGGATCGGGCCGGTCACGTCGGGCGCGGCGGCGGCCAGGATCAGCAGCGCCCAGCCGGCCTGGCAGTTGCCGACCACGAACGGCTTGCCCGGCGCGTTCGGATGGCGCTCGGCCACCGCTAGCAGGAAGGTGGCTTCGAGCCGCGCCACGTCCTCGATGGTCTGCCCCGGGCAGGGATCGCGGAAGAAGGTGATGAAGTAGCACGGATGGCCGCCACGGATGGCGTTGCCGATTTCACTGTCGGCCTTGAAGCCGCCGATGCCGGGGCCATGGCCCGCGCGCGGGTCCATCACCACGAAGGGGCGCTTGTCGGGATCGGTCGGATTGGCCTCCGGCGGGACGATGCGCAGCAGCGCGTAATTGACGGGCTTGGGCATCGTGCGCCCGTCCATCAGCAATTCATGTTCGAACACCAGCACGGGCGGCATGCCACCGCGCTCGTGCTCGGCCGTCTCGTTACCGCGCCGGCGCAGGATGTCGAGGAAGAGGATGCTGCGCTGCCAGGCGTCGACGCCATACTCCCAGGCGGCCTGGGCCAGGGGATGGGCAGCGTAAGCGGAGATTGCCGAGAGATCTGGGAACGGCGGAGGCGATGCGGATTCATCTTGCGCGGGAGCGGGACCGCTCCCGGCGGGTTGGCGTGCATTCATTCCGATTCTCCCCTCTGGGAAGGTGTGGAGGTGGTCAGACGGGTCGCAGCGGCGTACTAGGCGCCTGTTGCGATGCAGCAAGTAAAAATCTACCAGCCTCGGCGGACGAAGACAACCGATGGCGCAGATTCGTGCAATTTCCGCGCCGGATATGACGCTGGCGTGTCATCGTCGCCCGACCTATACTCGCAGATGCCGTTTGCGCAATGCAGCATCCTTGGCCCCCGGGGGATGCCTGCCCGACTCCAGAATATTGGTTCCAGGGAACGCTGCCCATGCTCACACCTACGTTGGACCCGTCCGCGTTGCCGCCGACCGGCGACAAGTACGCCATGCTGCTCGCGCGCTGCGCGGGCCTGCCGCCGATTCCCACCGCCGTGGCCCATCCGTGCGACTACAGTTCGCTCGATGGCGCGCTCGAGGCGGCTCGGCTCGGCCTGATCGTGCCGCTGCTGGTCGGCCCCGAAGTCCGCATCCGCCATGTCGCGGCGGAACACGGGCTGTCGCTGGAAGGCACCCGCATCCTCGACGTCCCGCACAGCCACGCCGCCGCCGCGCGTGCCGTGGAAGCGGTGCGTGCCGGCGAGGCCGAACTGCTGATGAAGGGCAGCCTGCACAGCGACGAGCTGATGCACGCGGTGGCCAGTTCGGCGAGCGGCCTGCGCACGGGCCGGCGTCTCTCGCACGTGTTTGCGATGGACGTGCCCACCTATCACAAGCCGCTGTTCATCACCGACGCGGCGGTCAACATTTTCCCCACGCTGAACGAGAAGGCCGACATCGTCCGCAACGCCATCGACCTGGTGCGCGTGCTCGGCATCGAGACGCCCAAGGTGGCGATCCTCTCCGCCGTGGAAACCGTCACCGACAAGATTCCGTCGACCATCGACGCGGCAGCGCTCTGCATGATGAGCCGGCGCGGCCAGATCGAAGGCGGCATCCTCGACGGCCCGCTGGCCTTCGACAACGCGATCAGCAAGGCCGCAGCGGACACCAAGGGCATCCACTCCGAGGTGGCCGGCGACCCCGACATCCTGCTCGTGCCGGACCTCGAGGCCGGCAACATGCTCGCCAAGCAGCTCACCTTCCTGGCCGGCGCCGAGGCCGCCGGCATCGTGCTGGGCGCACGGGTGCCGATCATCCTGACGAGCCGTGCCGACAGCGTGCGCGCGCGCATCGGCAGTTGCGCCATCGCCGTGTTGCTTGCGCATGCGCGCCGCACCGCCGCCGCCGTGCCCGCCTGAGCGCGATGCCAGCGCCAAGACAGTCGCCAGGAGAATCATCTTGAGTACCGTCCATCCCGTGATCCTCGTTGTCAACGCCGGGTCATCGAGCGTGAAGGTTTCCATCTACGTGGTGCCCGAGTCGGCGCATCACAATGTCGATATCCAGCCCGAACTGGCCGCGCACGGGCAGATCGAGGGCATCGGCGTGGCGCCGCGCCTGACCGCGCGCATGGCCGACGGCCGCGTCGTGGCCGATGAGCAGTTTCCCGTGGAGCAGGTGGCCGACCACGATGCCGCCTTCCGCCTGATTCGGCTGACGCTGAGCGTGGGCCTGCGCGATACGCCACCGGTGGCGGTCGGCCATCGCGTGGTGCATGGCGGCGCAGACTTCGCCGATGCGGTGGCGATCGACGACAACGTGATCGAGCGGCTGGAGGCCCTCGTCCCGCTCGCCCCGCTCCACCAGCCGCATAACCTGACCGCGATCCGTGCGGTGCGCGCCGCCGTGCCGGAGCTGCTGCAGGTGGCCTGCTTCGACACCGCCTTCCACGCCGGCCACGACCCGCTCGCGCAGTTGATGGCGCTGCCGTACGAGTACTACGAGCGCGGCATCCGCCGCTATGGCTTCCACGGGCTGTCGTATGCGTATATCGCGCGCCGGCTGCGGCAGGTGGCGCCGGACCTCGCCGAAAGCCGTGTCATCGTGGCGCATCTTGGCAACGGCGCCAGCCTCTGCGCGATGCGCGAGGGCCGGAGTGTGGAATCGACAATGGGACTGACCGCGCTGGATGGCATGCCGATGGGCACGCGCTGCGGCAATATCGATCCGGGCGCGGTGCTGTGGCTCGCCGCGCAAGGCATGGAAGCCGATGCGATCCAGGCCATGCTGTACGGCCAGTCGGGGCTCAAGGGAATTTCCGGCATCAGCAGCGACATGCGCGTGCTGCTGGCCAGCAACGAGCCGCGCGCCGTACTGGCGGTGAACTTCTACGCCTATCGCGCCGCGCAGGAGATCGGCAAGCTGGCCGTCACGCTGGGCGGGCTCGATACGCTGGTGTTCACGGCAGGCATCGGTGCGAACTCCGCCGAGGTGCGTGCGCGCATCTGCGCCTACCTCGACGGGCTGTTCGGCATCCGCCTTGACGAGCAGGCCAATGCCGCCAACACCCAGCGCGTGAGCCGCGACGACAGCCGCGTGCCCGTGCTGGTGCTGCCGACCGACGAGGAAGGCATGATTGCGCTCTCCACCGCGCGCATCCTGCGCGAGCGCGGCGGACTGTAGTAGCGGCGGCGGCCGGGCTCAGGCTTCGAGATAGTGGCCGCGCAGGCGGTCGATATCGACGCCAAGACCATCGGCCAGATAAGCCTCCAGGCCGCCGTGCGCCTGCTCGATGGCGGCGATCGACGCCTCCAGGTATTCCGGCCGCACCTCGAGCAACGGCATGATGACGTCGGGCGGCACGCCCAGCGCCTCGGTTCGCGCGAGGATCGCCTCGTTGAAGCGGCGGTTCCAGTGGTTGGACTCGAGGTAGTTGGCGACGATGTCGTCCCGCGCCACGCCAAGCGCGGACAGCAGCAGCAGCGACGCAAAGCCGGTGCGGTCCTTGCCGGCCGTGCAGTGGTAGTACAGCGTGCCGCCTGTCTCCGCATTGCGCAGGAAGCCGCCGAACGCGTCGCGATAGCGCACCGGGAAATCGCGGTAGACATCGACCATGAAGGCGTGGACCTGCGCCGGCGTGCTGTCACGCAGACGTGGCATCAGCACGTCCATCGCCATGCTGCCCTCCAGCACCGGCACGGGAATCCAGCGGAAGCGCTCACCGAAGGCGGCCTCCTGCGGGGACTTCTCGCCGGCCGAGCGAAAGTCGATGACCATGTCGAGGCCCAGCGCATGCAGGCGATCCAGGTCCGCCACGCTGGCCAGCGCCGGATTGCCGCTGCGAAAGAGCTTGCCGTGACGCACGCGGCGCCCATGCGCGCCGACGAGGCCACCGAGGTCACGTGCGTTGCTGATCGTCTCCAGCGGTAGGCACGGACGGATGTGTGTTGGGTGAGTCACCATGTCGGTGTCCGGTTAAGGGTGATCGAAGGGTTTTCAACATCGTCCCCAATTATTTCAGATCGAGGACACGCGGCGCCATCGGGAATCGCCCAATGTCCGCCATCCGTTGCGCCGCCGTGACGCACCGTGTGTCGCCCCCGATGCCTGATCTTGCAGAGGCTTGATCCTGGACAAATCCCGCTGACGCGGTGCCTTGGCATGGGCAGGCACGCTTCTCATAATGCGTGGGTCGACCGCGGCGACCCTGCGTGACGACCGCGTCGACAGGCTCATCCACTTAGGAAGTCAAGATGCCTGACTCGCATATCTCTGCTGCACCTGCCGCCGCCATGTCGGCGCCCGTCACCCCCAAGGTGACCCTCCACTGGGGCTTGTACCTCGCCCTCGCCGTGCTCGCCGCGGTACTCCTGATACCTACGCCCGAAGGGCTTCCCATCGCGGGGCAGCGCATGCTCGCCATCCTCGCCTTCGCCGTGGTCGTGTGGATCACCGAGGCGGTGACCTACGAGACCAGCGCGATCATGATCACCTCGCTGATGGCGGGCCTGATCGGCTTCGCGCCGACGGTGGCCGATTCCACGGTCAACTACGGCACCTCGCGCGCGCTGGGCATGGCGCTGGCCGGCTTCTCGAACACGGCGCTCGCGCTGGTGGCGGCCGCGCTCTTCATCTCGGCCGCGATGACCGTGACGGGGCTCGACCGGCGCATCGCGCTGGTCACGCTCTCCGCCATCGGCACCAGCACGCGCCGCATCCTCATCGGCACCATCGCGGTCACGATCATCCTCAGCCTGGTCGTACCCAGCGCCACCGCGCGTAGCGCCTGCACGGTGCCGATCATGATGGGCGTGATTGCCGCGTTCGGCGTGGACAAGAAGTCCAATACCGCCGCCGGCATCATGATCATGGTGGCGATGGCCACCAGCGTGTGGAACGTCGGTATCCAGACCGCCGCCGCGCAGAACCTGCTGACCGCCGGCTTCATGGACAAGCTGCTCGGGGAGCGCGTGACCTGGCTGCAATGGCTGATCGCCGGCGCGCCGTGGGCGCTCGTCATGTCGGCGGTGCTCTATTTCCTCGTGCGCTGGCTGCTGCCGCCCGAAACCGATGCGATTGCCGGCGGCAAGGAAGCCGTGCAGCGCGAACTGGCCGCGCTCGGGTCGATGACCGGCCCGCAGAAGCGTCTCGCCGCCGTCGCCATCGGCCTGCTGGTGTTCTGGGCGACCGAGGGCAAGCTGCACAGCTTCGACACCGCGACGATCACCTTCGTCGGCCTGGTGATCCTGATGCTGCCGCGCTTTGGCGTGATGGACTGGAAGACCATGCAGGCGCGCACGCCGTGGGGCACGCTGATCGTGTTCGGCGTCGGCATCAGCCTTGGCACCGCGCTGCTGACCACGCAGGCCGGCCAGTGGCTCGGCAAGTTCGTGGTCACGCATTCCGGCCTTGCCGACCATGGCGTGCTGATGGTCTTCGCGGTGCTGTCCGCGTTCCTGATCCTGATCCATCTGGGGTTCGCCAGCGCCACCGCGCTGACCGCCGCGCTGCTGCCCATCCTGATCTCTGTGCTCCAGACGCTGCCGGGCGACATCAACAAGGTCGGCATGACCATGCTGCTCGGCTTCACGGTCAGCTTCGGCTTCATCCTGCCGATCAACGCGCCGCAGAACATGGTCTGCCTCGGCACGGACACTTTCAACGGCCGACAGTTCGCCCGCGTGGGCATTCCGCTGACGATCATCGGCTATGGCCTGATGCTGCTGTTCGCGGCCACGTACTGGCGCTGGCTCGGCTGGGTCTGACCGCCGTCCCCGCCAACAAGACGCCCCCATCACGAAACCCGTGCTCGAATTAAGGCGGGCGATCGGCAATTTCCGAATCGTCATCGGACCCATGGCAAAATATGCGCCATGCAACGCCTCTGGTCCGCCTTCGTCAAACTCGTCCTGCTCGCCGTACTCGGCGGTGCGTTGCTCATCGCCTTCGCGGTACTGGTGGCCGACCGCCAGCTTCCGTCGCTCGACTCCCTGACCGCCTTCCGCAAGACGCCGGACTATGTCGAGCTACGCCAGTTCCCGCCGGCGCTACGCGAGGCGGTGGTGGCCATCGAGGATGACCGCTTCTATCTCCATGACGGCGTGGACTACGTCGGCGTGATGCGGGCCGGCATCGCCAATCTCTCGGACGACCTCTCCCAGGGAGCGTCCACCATCACCATGCAGGTGGCGCGCAACTTCTTCCTGTCGCGCCAGAAGACCTACACGCGCAAGCTCTACGAAGTGCTGATGGCCTACCGGATCGAGCGCGCGCTGACCAAGGACGAGATCCTTGAGATCTATCTGAACAAGATCTACCTCGGCCAGGGCGCCTATGGCTTCGACGAGGCCGCCCAGACCTACTTCGCCAAGCCCGTCGCCCAGCTCACGCTGGCCGAATGCGCGATGCTGGCCGGCCTGCCCAAGGCGCCATCGGCCAACAATCCCGTGGTCAACCCGCGCCGGGCGCGCCAGCGCCAGACCTATATCCTGCTGCGGATGATGGAACTCGGCCGGATCTCGCGCGCCCAATACGACGCCGCGCTGCTCGAGCCGCTGCGCCTGCGCTGAATTTGGGCTGACCTCGGCACTTCCGCTGTCAGCCGGCGCCCGACTGCGCGCGCAGCGCCCTGCATGCTAGCCTCCCCGCAAGACGATCACGGAGAGCCTGCCATGGATGGGATCTGGGGAGAGGTCTACAGCACGCTGCGTTCGGAATTCGCCGATATCCCCGATGTCGCGGAACTGACCCGCATTCTCACGCGGCTCACGCTCGCGATCGTGCTGGGCGGGCTGATCGGGTTCGAGCGGGAAGCGGCCGGCAAGGCCGCCGGCTTGCGCACGCACATGCTCGTGGCGCTGGGATCGGCGCTGTTCGTGCTCGTGCCGCTGATGGCGGGCATGGAGGTCGCGGACATGAGCCGGGTGCTTCAGGGCGTGGCGTCCGGCATCGGCTTCCTGGGCGCGGGCGCCATCATCAAGCTCAACAGCGAGGAAAACATCCAGGGCCTGACTACGGCCGCCAGCATCTGGACCGTGGCCGCCATCGGCGTGGCTTGCGGCCTCGGCCGCGAAAGCACGGCCGTGGTCGGCACGCTGTTCGGGCTCGTGATCCTGCAGGTGCTCTATCGGCTCAAGAAGTAGGTCACACGGTGGCCCGCAACGTAATCTCCAGCTTCTCCCGATGCCGCGCCACCGCCGCCTGCACGATGGGGATGAGCCCTTCGCCCCCATCCGTCGCGTCCACGTGTGCCAGCAGTGCGCGCCGCATGCGCGGCTCCCAGAAGCGCTTCAGGTGGCTGGCGATGTCGGCCAGCGCCTCGTCGCGGTCCGGCATGGCTTCGAAGAAGCCGCCGATCTGGTTAGCCATCTTGATCAGGTTGTCGATGTGCATGACAGGTCTAAGCCATCCGTAGTCGATGTGGATGCGCGTAGGCGACCAGGCCGCCCGCGCGCACGAATCCCGCCAGCGTGACGCCGGCCGTCCCGGCCAGGCGCACCGCCAGCGCGGTGGGGCCGGACACCGCTGCCAGCACCCCCGCCCCGATGGCGGCCGTCTTCAGCACCATCTCATAGCTCGCGCGGCTGGTCACGATGACCGCGCCGCGCCCGATATCCTCGTCCGAACGGGCCAGGGCGCCCGCCAGCTTGTCCAGCGCGTTGTGCCGGCCCACGTCCTCGCGCACCAGCGATACCTCGCCATCGGCGCGCAGCCAGCCCGCCGCGTGCGTGGCGCCGGTGTCGCGCAGCAGGGCCTGACGGCGCTGCAACTGGGCGAAGGCGGCGTGCAGCACGGCCGGGTCGAAGGACGCCTCGCTCTGCACCGCGTGCGGCGCCCGCATGACCTCGTCGAGCGATTCGGTGCCGCACAGCCCGCAGCCCGTACGGCCGGCCAGCGCGCGGCGCCGCGCCTTCAGCGCCACGAAGGCCTCGCTGGCGATCTCGATCTCCACGGCCACGCCGTTCGGGCGCGTGACCACCTCGATGCCGTAGATGTCGCGCGGCGCCGCCACGATGCCCTCGCTCAGGCTGAAGCCCAGCGCGAAGTCCTCCAGATCGGCCGGCGTGGCCAGCATCACCGCGTGCGAGACGCCGTTGTACTCCAGCGCCACGGGCACTTCCTCGGCGATATGGTCGATCTCGGCTGTCGCCGCCATCGCTTCCCCGCCGCGCCAGCGCGTCACCGCCATCGACTGCTGGGTCGCTGGGAATTCCCCCGCCTCATCCGGCGCGGTCTCGTGTGGCGGCATGCAGCGCTTCATCGCCCTACTCCGCCGACGCCTGCACCGGCTCGCTGGCCGCGCGCAGGTGCGCCAGCTGCTCGCGGTTGAACGCCTCGTACTCGCGCTGCCAGGACGACGGCTGCGCCACCGGCATCACCTGCACCGCCGTCACCTTGTACTCGGGGCAGTTGGTGGCCCAGTCCGAGTTGTCCGTGGTGATCACGTTGGCGCCGGACTCGGGGAAGTGGAACGTGGTGTACACCACGCCCGGCTGCATCCGCTCGCTGACGATGGCGCGCAGCACCGTCTCGCCCGCGCGGCTCTGCACGCCCACCCAGTCGTCGTCCTTGATGCCACGCTCCTCGGCATCGTGCGGATGGATCTCCAGCCGGTCCTCGTCGTGCCAGTGCACGTTGTGGGTGCGCCGCGTCTGGGCGCCCACGTTGTATTGCGACAGGATGCGCCCCGTGGTCAGGATCAGCGGGTATTTGCGATTGACGCGCTCGTCGGTCGCCACGTACTTGGTGATGATGAACTTGCCCTTGCCGCGCACGAAGGCATCGACGTGCATGGTCGGCGTGCCGGTCGGCGCGTCGGCGTTGCACGGCCACTGGATGCTGCCCAGCGCGTCGAGCTTCTGGTAGCTCACGCCCGAGAAGGTCGGCGTGAGCCGCGCGATCTCGTCCATGATCTCGGAAGGATGGTTGTAGTGCATCGGGTAGCCAAGCGCGTTGGCCAGCAGGATGGTGGCCTCCCAGTCAGCATAACCGCCCTTCGGGGGCATGACCTTGCGCACGCGCGAGATGCGGCGCTCCGCGTTGGTGAACGTGCCGTCCTTCTCCAGGAACGACGAACCCGGCAGGAACACGTGGGCGTACTTGGCGGTCTCGTTCAGGAAGATGTCCTGCACGACGATGCATTCCATCGACGACAGCGCCTCGGACACGTGTTGCGTGTTCGGGTCCGACTGCACGATGTCCTCGCCCTGGCAGTACAGCCCCTTGAACGAACCGGTCAGCGCCGCCTCGAACATGTTCGGGATGCGCAGGCCCGGCTCCGGGTTGATCTCGACATTCCAGGCGGCCTCGAAGGCGCCGCGCACCGTCGAATCGGACACATGGCGATAGCCCGGCAGTTCGTGCGGGAAGGAGCCGATGTCGCACGAACCCTGGACGTTGTTCTGCCCGCGCAGCGGGTTCACGCCCACGCCTTCGCGGCCGATGTTGCCGGTGGCCATGGCGAGGTTGGCGATGCCCATCACCGTGGTCGAGCCCTGCGCGTGCTCGGTCACGCCGAGCCCGTAGTAGATCGCCGCATTGCCGCCCGTGGCGTAGAGGCGGGCAGCGCCGCGCAGCGTCCCGGCCGGGACGCCGGTCACGGCTTCCATGGCCTCGGGCGAGTTCTCGGGCAGCGCCACGAAGTCGCGCCACTGCTGGAACGCGCGATCCTCGCAACGCTCGGCGATGAAGGCCTCGGCCAGCAGCCCTTCGGTGACGATGACGTGCGCCATCGACGTCACCAGCGCCACGTTGGTGCCCGGGCGCAGTTGCAGGTGGAAGTCGGCGCGGATGTGCGGCGAATCGACCAGATCGATGCGGCGCGGATCGGCCACGATCAGCCTGGCGCCGGCGCGCAGGCGCTTCTTCATGCGCGAGGCGAACACCGGGTGGCCGTCGGTCGGATTGGCGCCGATGACCATGATCACATCAGCCTTGGCCACCGAGCGGAAGGTCTGCGTGCCGGCGGACTCGCCCAGCGTGGTCTTCAGGCCATAGCCGGTGGGCGAGTGGCAAACCCGGGCGCAGGTATCGACGTTGTTATTGCCGAAGGCCGCGCGCACGAGCTTCTGCACCAGATAGCCTTCCTCGTTGGTGCAGCGCGACGAGACGATACCGCCGATCGAATCCTTGCCGTGCTCGGCCTGGATACGCTTGAACTGCGAGGCCGCGTAGCCGATGGCTTCCTCCCACGACACTTCGCGCCACGGGTCGGTGATCTTCGCCCGGATCATCGGCTTGAGGATGCGGTCCTTGTGCGTGGCGTATCCCCAGGCGAAGCGGCCCTTCACGCAGGCGTGGCCCTCGTTGGCCTGGCCGTCCTTGTACGGCACCATGCGCACGACCTCGTTGCCCTTCATCTCGGCCTTGAACGAGCAGCCCACGCCGCAGTAGGCGCAGGTGGTTACGGTGCTGTGCGATGCCTGCCCCAGCTTGATGACCGACGTCTCGGTCAGCGTGGCCGTCGGGCAGGCCTGCACGCAGGCGCCGCAGGACACGCAGTCAGACTCCATGAACGACTGGCTCGTGCCGGCCGCCACGCGGGACTCGAAGCCGCGCCCGCTGATGGTCAGCGCGAAGGTGCCCTGGGTTTCCTCGCAGGCGCGCACGCAGCGGTTGCAGACGATGCACTTCGAGGCATCGTAGGTGAAATACGGGTTCGATTCGTCCTTGGTCAGCGCCGTGTGCGTGGCCACCGGCACCGCGCTGGCGCCGTCGTTGTAGCGCACCTCGCGCAGGCCGACCACACCGGCCATGTCCTGCAATTCGCAGTTGCCGTTGGTCGGGCAGGTCAGGCAGTCGAGCGGATGATCGGAAATATAGAGTTCCATCACGCCGCGCCGCAGATCGCCGAGCTTGTCGCTCTGGGTGCGGACCTTCATGCCCGCCTCCGCCGGCGTGGTGCACGAGGCCGGGTAGCCGCGCCGTCCCTCGATCTCCACCAGGCAGAGCCGGCACGAGCCGAAGGACTTCAGCGAATCGGTGGCGCACAGCTTGGGTACGCCCACACCGGCCTCGGCCGCCGCCCGCATCACCGAGGTGCCGGCCGGCACCGTAACGGCCACGCCGTCAATTTCCAGCGTCACCTGCGTCTCGGACAGGCTGGCCGGGGTTCCAAAATCGAAATCGTCGCGTGCGTTCAAGGGATGTCTCCCGTCAAACTTCGTAGGGCTGCGCGCCCCTGAGGGGCGCGTCGTTCTTTGATCTGGCTCGGTGATCCGGCTCAGGCGGCCTTGGCGGACTTCGGCGCGAGGCCGAAATCCTCCGGAAACTCGTTCAGCGCGGAAAGCACCGGGTACGGCGTCATGCCACCCATCGCGCAGAGCGAGCCGTTGAGCATGGTGTCGCAGAGGTCGCGCACCAGCGCCACCTGCTTCACCGGCTGCTCGCCGGCAATGATCCGGTCGATGACCTCCACGCCGCGCGTGGAGCCGATGCGGCACGGCGTGCACTTGCCGCAGGACTCGATCGCGCAGAACTCCATGGCGTAGCGGGCCATTTTGGCCATGTCCACGGTCTCGTCGAACACGACAATGCCGCCGTGGCCGACCACCGCGCCGAAGGCGGCGAAAGCCTCGTAGTCCATCGGCGTGTCGAAGCGCGACTCGGGCAGGTAGGCGCCCAGCGGCCCGCCGACCTGCACCGCGCGGATGGCCCGGCCGCTGCGCGTGCCGCCGCCGTAGTCCACCAGCAGTTCACGCAGCGTGATGCCGAACGCCTTCTCCACCAGCCCGCCTTGCAGGACGTTGCCGGCCAGCTGGAACGGCAGCGTGCCGCGCGAGCGGCCCATGCCGAAGTCCCGGTAGAACGTGGCGCCGCGCGCCAGGATCACCGGCACCGTGGCCAGCGAGATCACGTTGTTGATGACGGTGGGCTTGCCGAACAGCCCTTCGATGGCCGGCAGCGGCGGCTTGGCGCGCACCACGCCGCGCTTGCCTTCCAGGCTCTCCAGCAGCGCCGTTTCCTCGCCGCAGACATAGGCGCCAGCGCCCTTGCGCACTTCCAGATGGAAGCGCCGGCCGCTGCCGCGAATGTCATCGCCCAGCCAGCCGGCCCGCGTGGCCAGGGCGATGGCCGCCTCGGTCACGGCAATCGCGTGCGGGTATTCGGAGCGGGTATAGATATAGCCGCGCTCGGCGCCGACGGCGAGGCCGGCGATCGTCATGCCTTCGATCAGCATGAACGGATCGTCCTCCATGACCATGCGGTCGGAGAAGGTGCCGGAGTCGCCCTCGTCGGCATTGCAGACGATGTACTTGATGTCCGACGCCGCGCCCAGCACGGTCTTCCATTTGATGCCGGTGGGAAACGCGGCGCCGCCCCGGCCGCGCAGGCCCGAGTCGGTGACTTCCTGGACGATCTGGGCCGGCGCCATGGCCAGCGCGCGGATCAGCCCCGCGTAGCCCTCATGGGCGATGTAGTCGTCGAGCGAGAGCGGATCGGTGATGCCCACCCGCGCGAAGGTCAGCCGCTCCTGCTTCTTCAGGAACGGGATCTCGTCGGTCAGGCCGTGGGCCAGCGCGTGCGCGCCGCCGGTCAGGAAGTCGGCGTCGAACAGGCCGGGCACATCGCTGGCGGCCACCGGCCCGTAGGCCACGCGGCCCGCGTCGGTCTGCACCTCGACCAGCGGCTCAAGCCAGAACAGGCCGCGCGAGCCATTGCGCACGATGCGCACGTCCGCGCCGCGCTTGGCGGCTTCCTGTTCGATGGCGCGCGCCACATCGTCGGCGCCGAGGGCCAGCGCGGTGGAGTCGCGCGGGACGAAGATCGTCGTGCTCATGCCTGGACCTCCGCCTCGGCCGCTTCGGTGATTTCCGGCAGCGCCGCCACCAGCGCGTCGAAGCGCTTCGCATCGACGCGTCCGTGGAGCTGTTCGCCGATCAGCATCGCCGGGCCGCATGCGCACTGGCCCAGGCAGTAGACCGGCTCCAGCGTGAAGCGGCCATCGGCCGTGGTCTCGTGGAAGCCGCAGCCCAGCGCCCGGCTGGCGTGCGCGGCAAGCGCGTCGGCACCCACGGACTGGCACGCCTCGGCGCGGCAGACCTGCACCACGTGCCGGCCCGCCGGCTGCTCGCGGAAATGGTGATAGAACGTGATCACGCCGTGTACTTCGGCGCGCGAGAGATTCAACGCCTTGGCGATGACTGGCACCGCATCGGCGGGAATGAAGCCGTGGCTGTCCTGAATCTCGTGCAGGATGGGCAGCAGCGCGCCCGGCATGTTGCGCCGGGCATCGACGATGCGCGTAATGGAATTGGGGATGTCCGGCATGGTTGTCTCCGTGCTTGTCATCGTTCTGGCCCCGGGACCACATAGGCTATTTATTTCATATTCCGGGGTTTCGCAGCTGGCTCTTTGGGCCTTTTCGCGACTATAAGCCCGTGATTTCTGGCGTTCAATATGCTATTTTCTGCATATGCTACGTATCTCGATCGAGCCCCATCTCCAGATCCGCGACGACGCCGCCCCCGATGCCGCGCGGGCCGCGCCCAGCCTTGATGTGTCACGGCTGGTGGCCCTGCTTGGCCATATCGAGGCCACCGGCAACATCGCCCAGTCGGCCGAGGCCGTGTCGTTGTCTTACCGCTACGCCTGGGGCATCCTGCGCGACGCCGAAACGCTGTTCGGCGGCGCCCTGATCGCCAAGACACGTGGACGGGGATCCACCCTGACGCCGATGGCCCAGCAGTTGGTGTGGGCCAGCAAGCGCATCGCGGCGCGGCTCTCGCCCACGCTGGACAGCCTGGCGTCCGAACTGGAAATCGAACTGAAGAAGCTGATGGATGCCACCGACCCGGCCGTGCGGCTCTACGCCAGCCACGGTTTCGCGGTGGCGGCGCTGCGCGACTATCTCGACGAACAGAAGGTGCGGCACGACCTGAAGTACTGCGGCAGCCTGGAAGCCGCGGCGGCGCTGGCCGAGGGTGCGTGCGACGTGGCCGGCTTTCATGTGCCGATTGGGGCACTCGAACAGGATACCCTGCACCGCTTCGCCGCCTGGCTGCGGCCCGAGACGCATTGCCTGATCCATCTCGCCGTGCGCTCCCAGGGTCTCTTTGTGCGGCCCGGCAACCCGCTTGGCGTGGAAACGCTGGAAGACCTGGTCCGGCCGGACGTGCGATTCGTGAACCGGCAGGTCGGCTCGGGCACGCGGCTGCTGCTGGAGCTGATGCTGGCGCGGCGCGGTATCGACCCGAACCGGATCGAGGGCTTCAGCAATGGGGAGTTCACGCACGCGGCGGTGGCGGCCTATATCGGCAGCGGCATGGCCGATGTGGGCTTCGGCGTGGAGACGGCAGCGCGCCGCTTCGGGCTCGAATTCGTGCCCGTGCTCAAGGAGCGCTATTTCTTTGCGATCGGAAAGGCGGCGCTGCACAGTCCGGCGCTGGCTGGCGCGGTGTCGGCCATGCGCAGCGCGGCCTACCGTGAACGCGTCAACGCGCTGCCGGGCTACGACGGCGCGCTGACGGGAACCGTGCTGACCTTCGAAGAGGCGTTCCCGGGCATCCCGCTATAAGTCATAGGGGATGCCGGGAAGCGATCGGACCCGGCAGGACCGATCAGTAGGCCACGACGGACAGCGTCACGCCGGCCGGCAGGCGCACCTTGTCGCTGTAGACGCCATTGGTGGCCGTGCGCTTCAGCGGCAGCGTGCCGAGGCCCTGCAGGAAGGTCGGCACCGACGCCGGCAGCTTGCGCAGCGCGGCATTGGCGGTGGAGGCCGGGTCGATCTCCGGCAGCTCGAAGGTGCCGTCGGTCCAGCGCGGATAGCCGTAGCCGGTCGGCGCCTTGTCCGCCGGCATGCCGCTGCCGTTGGTCGCCGCCCAGCGCGTCAGCGCCAGGTTGAAGGACAGGCCCGGCTGGGCCGCCTGGATCGCCTGGTCGAGCACCGTCTTGGAGCCCACCACCTGGCGCGTCAGCAGATCCTTATAGAAGGGCAGCCCGAGCTGGCGGTCCAGGTAGCCGCCGAAGCTGCCGGAGACCGAGTAGCTCTCGCACGTGCCGCCGCCCGTGAAGGTCAGCAGCGGGCAGTTGAAGCCGCTGTAGCGGTAGAAGTCCGGGAAGCGCACATCGCGGATCGCGTTGTAGGTCGGGTCGATGCTGTAGCTGAGGAAGTCCTCCATCTGCATCGCCGTCATTTCCTCGAGCCAGTCGTCGTAGGCGTAGGCGGTGCCCATCTTCACGGCGCGGCGGTAGAAGTTCTGCATGTGCGTCCCTTCGTGCGCCATGGTCATCTTCATCGCCTTCATGCCGGTGGCGCCGCCCAGGGCCAGCGTCTCGCTGTCCAGGTACAGCGAAATCGACTCGTTGCTGCGCGAATCCGTGGTCTTCAGCAGGTTGTGCAGGCCCCAGAAGTAGCCCACGGTGCCGCCCGGGGCGCCGTTGCCGTCGAAATTCAGGATGACGATGTCGATCGGCTGGCCGGCGGGCAGCACGGTGTCCGGATGCGTGTTTGCGCCCCAGACCGCGCCGCCGATGCCCGTCAGCAGGTCATAGATCTTGCCCGTGCCGGCGAAGGCGGCGCCCAGGTCGTCGACGATGGTCGAGTCGATGCCGTTGACGACGTTGTACTGGGAGTCTTCCACCCAGACATTGACGAGGGTGCCGTCGGTGGCGGTCATCTGCTTGCGCAGCGTGGCCGGGCGCGTGGAGCCGTCGGTGTGGTACCAGGACTTCGTCGAACCCACGCCCGGCACGGCGACGGCATGTGGCGCCGGCACGCCCAGCGTCTGGCGCAGCGGTTGCGCGGCGGCAACCTTCTCGGCCCAGCCGGTGCGGTTGAATTCGGCGATCTCGCGGCGGCGGGCTTCGGCCTCGGCGTCAGCGGTCAGGGCCTGGGGCGACAGGCGGGTCACCGTGGTGGCATCGAGCATGCTGGCGGAGAGCCCGGCCGGCATCAGCGCCAGGGTGTCCTTCACGTTGGTCAGCAGCAGCGAGATCGAGGTGCCGAGCAGGCCCGAGATCGAAAACTGCACGTCTTCGGAGGTGCCGCCGGCGTTGGTGTGGCCCCAGATGCCGGTGCCCGCGCCCGAGAAGGTGGCGCTGGTGGCGGCGCTGCATTGGACGCCGCTGCAGGCCTGGTCGAGGCCGGTCACCAGCAGCGGCTGCGTCGGGACTACGGGCGTGTTGGTGTCGCCGGCCTGCTGCTGCGTCGTGGTGGTAGTGGCGGCATTGTCACCGCCGCCGCCGCAGGCGGTGAGCGCAAGCGCCGCCAGGACGGTCAGCGCGGGGAGGCCGCGCGAAAACAGGGACAGATCAGAACCACGCACAGCAAGGCGACGCATCAGGACACTCCCAAGAAATAGGTGAGCCCCCGGCAGGGTGCCGGGGCGCGTCCTGTCTTAACGGCGGGCGTCACCCGTGCTTTAGGGATTTGTCAGAATTTGTCGCGTTCTGTCGATTTTGCTGCTTTGGGGTCAGATCTGGCGGATCAGTAGACCTCCGGCACGATCATCGAGTCCGGCACCGGCTGGCGCGTGTAGTCGGCATGGCGCTCGCGCTCGGGCAGCACGATGACCGGCTGCGACGGCTCCACGTACGGCATCTGCGTCAGCAGGTGGCGGATGCAGTTCAGCCGCGCGCGCTTCTTGTCCACGGCCTGCACGATCCACCACGGCGCCTCCGGAATATGGGTGCGCTCGAGCATGGTCTCCTTGGCCCGGGTGTAGTCTTCCCAGCGGCGGCGGGACTCCAGGTCCATCGGGCTCAGCTTCCACTGCTTGAGCGGATCGTGGATGCGGCTCAGGAAGCGCAGGTGCTGCTCCTCGTCCGAGATCGAGAACCAGTACTTGACGACCTGGATGCCCGAGCGCACCAGCATGCGCTCGAACTCCGGCACCGAGCGGAAGAACTCCTCGTACTGGTCGTCGGTACAGAAGCCCATCACGCGCTCCACGCCGGCGCGGTTGTACCAGCTGCGGTCGAACAGCACCATCTCGCCGGCGGCCGGCAGGTGCGACACATAGCGCTGGAAGTACCACTGCGTGCGCTCGCGGTCGTTGGGCGCCGGCAGCGCGGCCACCCGGCACACGCGCGGGTTCAACCGCTGCGTGATGCGCTTGATCACCCCGCCCTTGCCGGCGGCGTCGCGGCCCTCGAACAGGATCACCACCTTGTGACCGGTGGCCACCACCCAGCTCTGGAGCTTCACCAGTTCGCCCTGCAGGCGGAACAGTTCGCGGAAGTACATGTGACGTTCCGCGCGCTCAGCGTCGCTGTCGGGCACGTCCGAAGTATCGCCAGGCCCGCCCGATTCGCGCGCCAGCAGGCTCTGGATCACCGAAGGATCCCGGTCCTCGAGCTCCAGTTCCAGTTCCTCGTCGTAGTAGTCCGCCACCTCGCGGTGGATGCGCCGGATCAGCGCTTCGTCGTTGTAATCCATGGCAAATCCTCCGTCATGTCCTGCATCGGCTATGGCGAAATATCGTACGCCTGACCCATGGCAATTGCATGAATTTGCGTGGTGCGGGTCACTCCGCCTGCTTCCGGAACGCCCATCGCCCGGCCAGCACCGAGAAGCTGCCCACCACCGCCACCAGCACCCAGAAGCCGTGCGGGTGGTCGGCCAGCGGAATGCCGCCCACGTTCATGCCGAAGAAGCCGGCCACGATGTTGATCGGCAGCGCCAGCACGGTCACCAGCGTCAGCGTGAACAGCGTGCGGTTGGTCTGCTCGTTGAGCTTGGCGGCGATTTCTTCCTGCAGCAGCTTGATCCGCTCCACCAGCGCGGCGAGGTCGTCGAGCACGAGCGAGAATTCCTCGGTCGACTCGCGCAGCGCCTGCAGGTCGGCCTCGCGCAGCCACGCCGGCGGGCGGTTCAGCAGCCGAAACAGCGCGCCGGGCTCGGGCGCCAGCAGGCGCTGCAGCCGCACCAGCCCACGCCGCATGGCGCCCAGGTCGGCACGGTTGCCCTGCAGCCGCTGGGACAGCAGGCGGTCCTCGATCTGGTCCACGCTGACCCCGGTTTCACGCACGATCTGTACCAGCACATCGGCCTGATCGCGCAACAGGTGCACGACGAGATCCAGCGGCGAGCGGAAGTCCTCGCCCCGGCGCACGGCGGCGCGCAGCTTGTCCACGGAGCGCAGCGGGCGTGCCCGGGCGGTCACCAGCAGGCGGTGGTCGGCGTTGGCCCATAGGGTGGAGATGTCGGTCGAGGTCACCCCGAAGTTGTAGATCACGTCGTTGACCACGGCCAGCAGCGCGTCTTCCTGGCGCTCGATGCGCGTGGAGTGCGACCCCTGCCGCAGCGCCTCGAAGAAATCGTCGGGCAGGCCGAGGTGCATCTTCATCCAGCGCTCGCAGGCGCTGTGCGACAGGTTGAAATGCAGCCACAGGAACGGCCCGTCATGGGGACGCGCCTGGGAGGGATCGGCGTCCGCCGCATCCTGGCGCTGCAACCAGGCTACTGCCTCGGCGGATGGAATCTCGCGCGGCGGCTGCCCCGGCTCGAACAGGAACCCGTTGACGAGCCCCACCGGATCGGAACCATAGCCGGATTCGACAATGCCGGATTGCATGAAACCCCCTGTCCCTTCGTCGATGATCGACACGATGTGCGCCAGCGCGCGACGCTAGCACAACAGCGTGAAAAGTCGGTGACAGACCCCCCATCCCGCGCGAATCCGAACGCGCCGAATGCACTATAACTAACCCATCACCACAAAACCGGGCGCCCGACGCCCACCAGGAGGGGACATGTCGAGACAGATCAAGAACAAGGCCGAAGTCCGCGCGATGATCCGCGCCGAGCAGGAAAAGCTCCCGGCCTGCAAGGGATGCTGCTTCGGCGACGTCTGCTGGAATGCGCCCGATGGCGACGGCTGCAACTGGAGCGTCTCGAAGATGGAAGGCGAGAGCGGCGCGGCCTGCAGCGAGGCGCTGGCGCCGAAGATCCGCGCGCTGCAGGCGCAGTTCAATATCGCCGAGGAATCGCCGCGTGGGTGAGGCCCGGCAGCCATAAAGCGCGCCCGGGGCATCTTTCGGAAAGCCACGTGAAATAAACCCGGGGCGCGCCTGTTTTGGTGTGGAATTGCGCGTACAGTGGGCCCATCCACTTTCCCGGAGGCGGCCATGGACACATCACCGAGCGCCAGCTACAAAGGGTACGACATCTACCCGCTGGTCTACACACATGCCGCGACGCACGAATGGTACGAACGCCGCCCGGACCGCACCTACAGTGCCTCCGTGGTGATCTGCCGTGAAGGGACCGATCCGGTATCGGCCCTGGTCCGGGTCTTCCCGATGCTCGCCCGCCAGTGGGACAGCCTCGGCGGCGCACGCCGCGCGGCGGTACAGGCCGGCACTGAAATCATCGACGGGCAAGTGCCCGGGCAGTCAATCTCAGGGCTCTAGCCCTTCCCTCCCCCTTACGCTTAGTACCCGCCGCCTGCAAGGGGCGGCGAATCGGGCTACCCTGTCGGTCATCGCTTTTTTGCGCGCCGAACAGGATTGCCATGACCCAAGCCCAACCCCTCCGCATCGACTTCGTTTCCGACATCGCCTGCCCCTGGTGCGCGATCGGCCTGTCCTCGCTCCAGGTCGCACTCTCCCGCCTGGGCGACGCCGTGGCGGCCGAGATCGTCGTCCATCCGTTCGAACTGAACCCGCAGATGGGGCCCGAGGGCGAGGACATCGTCGGCTACATCAGCAAGAAGTACGGCCGCACGCCGGCGCAGATCGCCGAGACCCAGACGATGATCCGCGCGCGCGGCGCCGAGGTGGGCTTCACCTTCGGCCCGCGCGAGTGGGTCTACAACACCTTCGACGCCCATCGCCTGCTCGAATGGGCGGGCCAGCAGGCGCCGGCCAAGCAGCTGGCGCTGAAGGAAGCCCTGCTGCGCGCCTATCACGGCGAGGGCAAGGACCCGAGCAGCCACGCCGTGCTGGTGGAAGCGGCACAGTCGGCCGGGCTCGACGTCGCCGCGGCACGCGCCGTGTTGGACAGCGACGACTTTGTCGAGGAAGTCCGCGCCGAGGAGCAGCAGTCCCAGGCCATGGGTATCACGTCCGTGCCGTCGATTATTTTCGACAACCGCTACCTCGTCACGGGCGGCCAGGCGCCCGAGGCATTCGAGCAGGCCATCCGGCAAATCCTTGCCGAGCGCGGCGAAGCGGCCTCCGCCTGATCTCCCTGTCCTCTTTAGGTACACGCTTATCGCGTTGGCGGTGTGACGCCAACGCGACACCCCTCTACGTCGCCCACACTTTCCCGTTCACATTTGCTAACTTTCACCCCCATTAAGTAGGGGCAGCCCTGCGCATGCATCATGCGACCAGGGCGCCGGGCCATGTCGATACATGACATTTGTCATGTACCTGTCATGAACCCAGCGACAAATACGAGCGGCACCGAAGAGTGACCGCCGGCAGTAACGGGAAGCTGTTCAACAAAAACGAAGGGGTCAAACCATGCAGGTCCTTACATCACGCCCTCGGCCGGGGCGCGACGGGCATCGCGCCACGTCTCGCCTATCGCGCCTAACGAGCCTATCCGCCGCCCTATCGGTCTGTGTTGCCGCCACCCTGCTGCTGGCCGCCTGCGGCGGCGGCGGCGGTGACAGCGCGCCGCCCGCGAGTACGCCAGCCGGCGACACCCTCGGGTACACGCCGCTGTTCCCGGCAGGCACGCCGATGAACGAGCAGATCCAGTACCGTGAAGCCGACGGCACGCTGGTCACGATGATGGGCTCGCGCCCGACCGAGCGCCACGCGCGCGAGCGCGGCGAGGCGTGGGACGCCCCCGATGCGGGCCCGGGCCGCTACCTGACCTTCCCGACCTTCTACTTCCAGAACCGCACCTTCGGCCTGGAGATCCACGACCACGTGCCGGCCGGCATCTCGCGCGTGGACGTGTACCTGCGCGTCAACCAGGGCATCTTCGACGGCACCACGTTCAGCCTGTTCCGCAATATCCTGGACACCACCGTGCGCGACTACGGCTGGTCGCTGAACTACGGCTTCAACAATCCGAAACAGGGCGGCCTGCCGATCTGTAGCGAGGGCCAGCCGAAGGAGGACTGCATGATGTCCTTCGACTCGAACTGGCGGACCGATCCGCACAGCCCGCTCAAGATCGGCGACAAGGTCGAACTGGCGCCGGCGCCGCGCCTCAAGCGCGACCCGGTGGTGGACGGCGGCGGCAGCCGCTACTACTCGTTCGAGCAGCTCTACGTGGTGGGCGTGGGCATGCGCCCGTGGTACGGCATCGCCCCGAACCTCGACTCGGAACCGCTGCCCGAAGAGACGCTGCTCGGCGGCCAGGCCAGCATCTCGTACAACTACTCCGAGGAGCCGATGCGCGTGTTCCAGCAGATGGCGAACAACATCGGCATCGTCAACACGCAGCGTTTCGTGGAAGGCCGCCGGCTGTTCCACACCTCGTTCCTCGACGGCAAGCACTCGGAGCACGACGCCGACAACCCGGTCTTCACGGCCCACATCGGCCAGCTCGGCCCGCGCTACAACCAGCCGCGCTGTATCGAGTGCCATACCAACAACGGCCGCAGCGTGGCCGCCGGCATCGGGGCGAAGCTCGACACCATGTCGATGCTGACCAACGGCGCCGATGGCCGCGCCGACCCGGCCTACGGCTACAACGTGCAGCAGCACGCCCAGGACCCGACGGCGACGCCGTTCGACGTCACGCTCCAGGCGCTCGACAAGACCGTGCGCACGCTGCCTGACGGCGAGCGCGTGGAACTGGTGAAGCCGGTGTTCGCCTTCAAGGGCCCCACGCCCGCGCAGTTCTCCGCGCGCCAGGCGCCGCAGGTGATCGGCATGGGCCTGATCGAGGCGCTGCCCGAGGCCACCATCCTGGCCCAGGCCGACCCGAACGACGCCAACGGCGACGGCGTGCGCGGCATCCCGAACTGGATCGTCGATCCGGAAACCGGCAAGACGCACCTCGGCCGCTTTGGCTGGAAGGCGTCGAAGGCCAGCCTGCGCCATCAGGTGGGCGATGCGCTGATCAAGGACATGGGCGTGACCTCGCCGACGTTCCCGACGCGCGGCTGCCAGCGCGGCGCGCCGGACTGCCGCACCACCTCGGCGGCCACCTCGGTCTCCGAGGGCGAACTGCAACGGCTCACGCACTACCTGTCGCTGATCGGCGTGCCGGCCCAGCGCAGCCTGCGCAGCGGCTTCCCGGACGGCATCCGCGTGTCGCCCGAGCATGACGTGGACCCGCCCCTGATCGCACGCGGCGCCGCGCTGTTCAACCAGGTCCGCTGCGTGGCCTGCCACACGGCGACGATGAAGACCGGCAACACGCACCCGTTCGCCGAGCTGCGCAACCAGACCATCCACCCGTACTCGGACCTGCTGCTGCACGACATGGGCCCGAACCTGGCCGACTCGCTGCGGGAAGCCAACGCCGCGCCGAACCTGTGGCGTACCGCGCCGCTGTGGGGCGTTGGCTCGCTGCGCTTCGTACAGGGCGGCGACGCGAACGTGCGCCTGCTGCACGACGGCCGCGCGCGCTCGATGCTGGAAGCCATCCTCTGGCACGGCGGCGAGGCCGACAGCAGCCGCACGCAGTTCGAAGCGCTGCCCAAGGCCGACCGCGACGCGGTGGTCGCGTTCCTGCAGTCGCTGTGATGTCGATGTAGTACCAAGCGTTGAAAAGAAAACCGGGGCCTTGTGCCCCGGTTTTTGCTTTCCTCCAAGCCAGTCTGGCTAATCCGTCTGCCGCGCCGGCACCGTGAACTGGACCACCGCCCCGCGCGGGGTGTTGGGGCTGGCCCAGAGCCGCCCGCCGTGTCCGTCGATGATCGACCGGCAGATCGACAACCCCATCCCCAGCCCGGTTTCCTTGGTGGTGTAGAACGGGGCGAACACGCGCTCGACGCTGTCGGCGCTGTCGGCGCTGTCGGCGCCGAAACCGGGCCCCGAGTCGCACACGGCCACGCTCACGCAGCCGTCCTCGGCGGGCGCGGTGCGGATCACCAGGTGCCGGCCGCCATCGCTGACGCCGCCCATCGCCTCCAGCGCATTGACGATCAGGTTGAGCAGCACCTGTTGCAGTTCGACACGATCTCCCTCGATGTGCGGCAAGCCGTCCGCCAGCGCCGTCTCCACCGTGGCAAGGCCCTTGGCGGCTTCGCCACGGGTCAGCTCCACCACCTCGCGGATCGCCGCGTTCATGTCCACCGGCTCCTTGCGGGGCGGCGATTTCTTGATCAACTGGCGGATGCGCCCGAGCACATCGCCCGCCCGGTTGGCGTCCTTGACGATGCGGGTCAGCGCCTCCCCCACCTCGTCGACATTGGGCGGCCGGCCCCCCAGCCAGCGCAGCGCGGCCTGCGCGTTGGTCACCGTCGCCGCAATCGGCTGGTTCACCTCGTGCGCGATCGACGCCGCCAGCTGCCCCATGGTCGCCACCCGGTTGGCGTGCGCCAGCTCGGTCTGCACCTCGCGGTAGCGCCGCTCGCCCTCGCGCACGCGCTCCTCGGCCTGCTTGCGCTCGGTCAGGTCGAGCACGAACGCCACGCCCTCCTGCCGGCCGTCGCCGAACGAGGCCAGGCCGACGATGACCGGCACCCGCGTGCCATCCTTGCGGATGTATTCCTTCTCGAACGGCGTGGCGTGCCCGGAGCGCTCGCTCTCGGCCAGCGCCAGCTCGCTCTCCGCGCGGATCTCCGGCGGGGTCAGGTCGCGCCAGCGCACCCGGCCGGAGATCAGATCCTCGCGCGCGTAGCCCACCATGCGCAGGAAGGCGTCATTGGCTTCCAGCACCTCGCCGGCCACGTTCCAGACGATGATGCCGATGATATTGGCCTCCACCAGGCGCCGGATCTTGGCCTCCCGCTCGGCCACGTCGCGGTACAGCCGGGCGTTCTCCAGCGAGATGGCGGCCTGCGACGCCACCAGCTTCAGCACCGCGATCCGCGTCGGACTGAACGCGCGCGCGGTGAGATTGTTCTCCAGATAGAGCGCGCCGGTCAGCCGCGCCTGGTTCATCAGCGGCAGGCACAGGATCGAGCGGGCGCGATGCTGGCGCACATAGGGGTCGGTGGCGAACGGCGAGTCGGCCGACGCATCGTCCAGCACCACGCTCTCCCGCGTGCGCAGCACGTGGAACAGCAGCGACTCGGGCAGCATTTCCGCGCTGACCGGGACGTCGCGCAACTGGAGCTGGGGCGCGTCCGTGCCAGTGGTGGCTTCCGCCGCCACCCGGTGCGCACCCGCGCCGGACAGCACCAGCAGGCCGCGTTCGGCGCCGGCCTGCTCGATGGCCGTGCGCATGACCATGTCGATCAGGTTTTCCAGCACGATGTCGCCCGAGGCGGCCTGAGACACCTTGAGAACCGTCGCCAGGTCGAGATGCTCCACCGGCGTGGCGATAGTGGTCGTCGGGCCCGGCGCGGGATCTTCGGTGCGCAGATACGGATACTCGGCCTCCAACTGCCGCACCTTGCCGTCGGCGCCCCAGCGCAGGTAGCCATAGCGCGCGTCATGCAGGTAGATCCGGGCGATCCTCTCCAGCCCGCGCGCCGCGTAGAAGCGCGCGGCCAGTTCGTTGGCAAGCGCCTCGATGTGCACGAATCCGCTCGCCTGCGCCGCGTCGATGGCCCGCTCGTAGCCATGCTCGGCGTCCACCAGACGGCCTTCAAGCCGGGCGATCTCGGCGCCGACCAGCGTCGCGCGGTCCGCGAAGTTCTCCGGGCAGTGCTCGGCCCAGTGCGCGAGCTGCCCGTGATGTGCGGCCAGCGCGTCAAGATGCGGCTGGCGGCCGTCGGCCGGCGCGCTGTCACAGGTGGCGGCCTCGGCCAGCGCGGCGTAGAAGTGGTATTCCGCCTCCTCGAAGAACGAGGACGAGGTCGAGAGCAGCACCTGCGCACGCGCCGCCGCGGCCATGGCGGTGACGTAGTCGCCGCACAGGTAGCGCGACTGGAGCTTCCGGGTCCAGTACCAGCACTCGGCCAACACAAGGTCCGGGCTGGCCGCCAGATGCTGTTCGACGCGCGCCTCGTCGAATGGATCGCCGTCCAGGCTGCCGAAGACCGGCGTCAGGCCGCGCAGCATCCGCACCAGCGCCAGTTGCGTGCCGATAAAGTCGGTCACCAGCCCGAAGCGCACCTTTTCGGCGTAGGCCAGCCCGCGCTCGGCCTCCGCCTGCACCTCGGCCAGCGGCTCGCCCGCGAACAGCATGTCCGAGTTGCGGGCGTTGCCCGCGAAGGCGCCGTACGGCAGGTCGCCGATCCGGTTCGCCGCCGCAAACGCGCGGCGCAGCATCGGCTCGCACTCGCGCACCGGCCGCAGCCAGCGCATGACGAAGATCGAGAAACAGAGGAAGGTCTTGGCCTCGAAGCGCGTGAGGCCGCGCCGGTCCACCAGTTCGCAGCCCAGCTGGCCGAAGCGGAAGCCGGCCTGATAGTCGCCAAAACGCCGCCCGGCCACCCGGCCGACATTGGCGTAGAGCACGCAGGACGCATCGCAGTTACCCCGCTCGATGCTGAGGCTGACTGCCTTGCAGATGGTCAGGCCGGCCAGGTTGGCATCGGTCTGCACGGCCGGCGCGAACAGCTTGCTCAGCGCCTCCACGGTGCCCAGCGACGCCGCGTCGTCCATCAGCGGCAGGTCGATCAGGTCCTCGATGGCGCGGTCCCCGAGGTGGGTCCAGATCTCGTCGTACTCGCGTCGGACCGCGTCGTCGTCCGGGTGGGGCGTCCATTCGATGCCGACCTGCCGCAGGTACTCCAGGCACACCGCCACCGCGCGGTCGCTCTGGTCGAGCACGAGGCAGATGTCCATCTGGAGGCAGGCGATCAGGGCCTTCTCGACTGTGGTGGTGGCGCGCGCCGTCAGCGCGCCCAGGCGCGCGTCCGCGATATCCAGCTGGCCAGTCAGGAACTCGCATTCCACCCGGTGCTGCTCCAGCGCGAAGCGCAGCGCATGCCGATTCGCCCAGCCCCCGTCGCCCAGCAGCTCCGCGCCGGTGCTCAGGTAAGCCAGCGCCGAGGCATAGGCCGTGGAGGCCTTCGCGCGCTGCCCGGCCATCAGGTTCAGTTCCGCCAAACGCTCGCGTTCGGCCGGCTCGGTGATCAGCGCCGCGCCGCGATTGAGCTGGCCGGCGATTTCGAAGATGGCCTCGTCGAGCATCTCCGGCGGCGTCTGCGCCGCCAGCATCCGGCCCACGCGCAGGTGGGCGGCGGGGCGCGACGCTTCCGGCGTCAGCAGGTAGGCGGCCTCGTGCACGCGGTCATGCGCGAAGGCATAGGCGCCGTCGGCGCGTTCGACCAGTTCCTGGCGGAAGGCCTCCCACAGCGCCGCGTGGACCTGCGCCTCCGGCACGCCCAGCACGGTGGTCAAGGTCGTCATCTCGGCCACGTTGCCGAGGCAGGCCAGTTGCTGCAACGCCTGCTGGGTCTCGGCCGGCAAGCGGGCCAGCTTGCCGACCATCAGGTCCACCACGTTGTCGGTGTAGCCCTTGGCGTGGATGCGGTCGGGGTCCCAGGTCCACTGCCGCGCGTCATGGTCGAACGTCAGCAGGTTCTCCTCGACCAGTGCCTGCAGGAACTGGATCACGAAGAACGGGTTGCCGGCGGTCTTGTCCTCCACCAGCTCTGCCAGCGGGGCGATGCGCGCCCGCTCGCAATGGAGCGAATCGGCAAACAGCTGCTCGATGTGGGCGCGGCTCAGCGGCGCCAGCTTGATGTCCTCGACCTTGACCCCGGCATTGCGGATGGCCAGCAGCTTGCCGGTCAGCGGATGGGTGGCATCGACCTCGTTGTCCCGGTAGGCGCCCACCAGCATCAGGTGGCGCAGGTCGGAGCGGACCAGCACGTCCTCGATCAGGTCGAGCGTGGCGGCGTCCAGCCACTGGAGGTCATCGAGAAACAGCGCCAGCGGATGCTCCGGCTGGGCAAACACGCCGATAAAGCGCCGGAACACCAGCAGGAAGCGTTGCTGGGCCTGCTGCGGCTCCATGTCCGGCACCGGTTCCGGCTCGCCGATGATCAGCTTCAGCTCGGGAATCAGGTCCGTCACCAGCCGCGCGTTGGACTCCAGCGCCTCCAGCAGTGCGCCGCGCCAGCGCGCCAGTTCGGCATCGGGCTTGCCGAGCAGCGTGCGGACCAGGCTCTGGAACGCCTGCACCAGCGTCGAGTACGGGATATCGCGCTTGTACTGGTCGAACTTGCCGGCGGCGAACAGCCCGCGCGGCGGCACCAGCACCCGGTGCAACTCGTTGACCACCGAGGACTTGCCGATGCCCGAGTAACCGGACACCAGTACCAGTTCCGGCGTGCTCGTCCGGATGATGCGCGAGAAGGCCGAGAGCATGGTATCGACCTCATGCTCGCGCCCGTACAGCTTCTCGGGGATCATCAGGCGGTCGCGCGTGCCGTGTTCGTCGAGCGGAAAATCCTCGATGCGGCGCTGGCGCTCCCAGTCTTCCAGGCAGCGCCGCAGGTCGTGCTCGACCCCGGCGGCGGTCTGGTAGCGCTCCTCGGCCGTCTTGGCGAGCAGCTTCATGACGATGCGGGACAGCGCGGCCGGCACGGTGTCCACGCGCAGCCGGGGCGACTGCGGCATCCGGGCGATATGGCAGTGCACCCACTCCATGGCATCCGTCGCCGCGAACGGCAGCGCGCCGGTCAGCATTTCGTAGAGGGTGATGCCGAAGGCGTAGAGGTCGCAGCGCGAGTCGATCGACCGGTTCATCCGCCCGGTCTGCTCGGGCGCCATATAGGCCAGCGTGCCAGCGATGGTCTCGGGCGGCTCCGGGGCCTGGCGCTCGCGCGGCAGGCGCGAGGCGAGGCCGAAGCCGGTCAGCCGGGCCTGGCCGTCGGCGCAGTTCACGAGGATATGGGAGGGCTTGAGATCCTTGTGGACCAGGCCGCGCTGGTGCAGCTTGCAGAGCGCCAGCGCGATGCTGGTGGCGTGGCGCAGGAAGGTGCCGGCTTCCATCGGCGTGCCCAGCATCGTCGAGAGCGGCTCGCCGCCCGGATCGTCGAGCATCAGCACGGTTCGTCCGCCGTCGCGCGACAACTCCAGCGGGCGCAGGGCCCAGGCGTCGTCCAGTTCGTCCCGGAGGGCGAACTCGTGCACGAGGCGGTCGAGCGTGGCGGGCAAAGGGTGTTCCGCGGCCGGGCGTGCCAGCAGCACGGCATGGCCGTCGCCCTCGCCCGGAAGCCGGTCTCGGCAGAACACGCGTTCGCCGTCGTCCCACAGGACGTGCAATCTGTTACCCATTGGTGCCGAGACCCGATATTGATCTGCGTCAGCATATACCAAGGCGAACGCGCCGCCATGAAACGTGCGTGATCGGGCACAGCAAGGTCAGTGGGCATATGTTGGGGAGCAGGGCCGGCAGTCGCCTAATATGCCTCATCAGGCGCTTTTTCTTCAGGCCGCCATCCGCTCCGGCACGGCTTCGCTTTCGGCCACCTGAAGCAGGTCGAGCGCGCGGATCTGGTCGGTCATGAAATCGACGAACGCCCGGATGCGCGTGGGCAGGTGCTGGCGGCACAGGTAGCTGATGTAGTGGCCGCGGTCGCTCGGCACATGCTGGCGCAGGGCCATGACCAGTTCCCCGCGCGCGAGGTAGTCCTTCACCTGGTGCGCCGGCATCTGGGCGATGCCCCGGCCATCGCGCACGGCCTGGAGCACGAGGTCGGCGTCGTTGAAGGTCAGCCGGGCAGTCGGCAGCACCTTGCGCAGCTGGCCGTCCACCTTGAATTCCCACTCGGCCACCCGCCCGCTGGTGAAGCGCTGGTTGATGCAGTCGTGCTCGCCCAGTTCGTCCAGCGTGGCCGGCAGGCCCCGCTTCTGGACATAGGCCGGCGCGGCGCAGACCACCATCTGCATCGGAATGAGCTGTTTGGCGATGATGCTGGAGTCGTCGATATAGCCGTCGCGGAACGCCACGTCGACCTGATCGGCGGCGAAATTGGCGGGCCGGTCATCGAGCAGCAGTTCCACCGAGATGTCCGGGTAGGCCTCGGAGAACTTGAGCAGCAGCGGCGCCACCACATTGCGGCCGAAGCCCACGGTGGAGCAGACGCGCAGCATGCCCTGCGGCGGGCCGTTGCGCAGGTCCAGCATGTCGTTCATGGCGCCGACGATCTGGGTCACGCCGAGGTTGCAGTTCTCGAAGAAGCGCTCGCCCTCGCGGGTCAGGTTCGTGGTACGCGTGGTGCGGAGGAACAGGCGGGTACTTAGCTGCTCTTCCAGTTTCTGCACACTCCGGGAAACCGCCGAACGGCCGATGCCCAGTCGCTCCCCGGCGCGCACGAAGCTGCCCTCCGTGGCCACCGCCATGAACGCGATGATGCCGGCGTAGCTGGTGGAGAAGCAGCTGGACAGCGCGTCGGCGCGATTGGGCGTGCCCACACGAAAACCACACTGAGATGACACCGTCTGATGCATTTGATGGCCCCCCTATCAAGCGTGCCGGCAGTCTGCGGAGTGCACTGCGCACTTCGCACCGGCCATGACAGAAGGTTACGTGCCGGGGGGCCGTAAAACTATTCTGCACAGGGGTAGCGGGAGGTCCTACCTAGGATGCGCGAAGTCATACTGGGGTATTACCTGAGGGCCGCCAGGCGACGCGTAATACGTTTGTATAATGCTCCGCCGCAGGCATGCGCGCTACGCTGGAAACGTCTACACATTCACGCGATAGGTGCACGCCTGTCGCGTGCCATATCCATCCCCAAGGGTCGAGGTCGGTCTTTTGCCTTCTGATCAGATAGTGTCGATTGTCGACGATGAAGAGGCCGTTCGCCTCGCGACGGAGAGCCTGGTGCGCTCGTTCGGCAGGCAGACACGCCTGTTTGCCTCGGCGGAGGAGTTCCTGCAATCGGGCCTGCTCGCCGTCACCGCCTGCCTGATCTCCGACGTGATGATGCCCGGCATGTCCGGTGTGGCGATGCATGAACGCATCCTGTCGCTCGGCTATACGCCGCCGACGATCTTCATCACTGCGTTCCCCACCGCAGACCTCAAGGCCCGCGCGGCCGAGAACGGCGCGCTGGCCGTGCTCGACAAGCCGGTGGACCCGGACGCCATCGCCCACTGGCTCAGCGTGGCGCTGGACCTGCCATCGTAGATCGACGAATGCCGGAAGGTGGCGTCCGCTCAGGCCGGCTTGCGCGGCTGTGGCTGGACGCCCAGTGACTCGGCCTTGCGGACCAGATCGGCCACCGAGCGCGCGGCCATCTTCTTCATGACCCGGCCACGGTGGATCTTCACGGTGACTTCCGTGAGATCCATCTCATAGGCGATCTGCTTGTTCATCAGGCCGGCCACCACGAACACCAGCACCTCGCGCTCGCGCGGGGTCAGCGATTCGTAGGCCGTGCGCAGACCCGCCACCGACTGCTCGGCGGCCAGCCGCTCGCCGTCACGGGCCAGGGCGTTGGCCACTGCGTCCAGCATGTCCTGGTCGCGGAACGGCTTGGCGAAGAAATCGACCGCGCCGGCCTTCATCGCCTTCACCGTCATCGCAATATCGCCATAACCGGTCATGAACACGATCGGCATGCGCACGCCACTCTTGGCAATCTGCTCCTGGAACGCGAGGCCGCTCTCGCCGCGCAGGCGGACATCGAGAATCAGGCAGCTCGGCGCATCATGCTTGGGAAACGCCAGGAATTCCTGCGACGACTCGAAAGTCTCCACGCGCAGGCCGGTGGAGCGCAGCAGGCCGCTCAGGGCGAGCCGGACCGCCTCGTCGTCATCGACCACGTAGACCACTCGCTCCTTGCTGTCCTGCGGGCTTTTGGCCAACGTCGTTTGCGACCACGAACTCATCTCGCCTCCTGGGGGGTTACTGCGTCGATCACCTTCGCTATTGTGGCTATTGTAGGTGATTTACTATGTGCAGGCGCTGCCGCACCACCGCCGGGCGCGGACACGAAAAAGGCCCCGTTCCGGGGCCTTTCCCTACCGCCTTCGTGACGAATTTGTCACGCTTGCGGAACCTGGATTCAGGCGAAGTTCTGCGACGCGAAGTCCCAGTTCACCACGTTCCAGAATGCCTCCACGTACTTCGGACGGGCATTGCGGTAGTCGATGTAGTAGGCGTGTTCCCACACGTCGCAGGTCAGCAGCGGCTTGGCGTCGGTGGTCAGCGGCGTGGCGGCGTTGGAGGTGGAGACCAGGTCCAGCGAACCGTCGGTCTTCTTCACCAGCCAGGCCCAGCCGGAGCCGAACGTGCCCACGGCGGTCTTGGTGAACTCTTCCTTGAACTTGTCGAACGAGCCCCACTTGGCGTTGATGGCATCTGCCAGCGCGCCGGTCGGCTGGCCGCCGCCGTTGGGCTTCATCGAATCCCAGTAGAACGTGTGGTTCCACACCTGGGCGGCGTTGTTGAAGATGCCGCCCGACGACTTCTTGACGATGGCTTCCAGCGTGTCGTTCTCGAACTCGGTACCCTTGATCAGGTTGTTCAGGTTCGTGACGTAGGTCTGGTGGTGCTTGTCATGATGGAACTCCAGGGTCTCCTTGGAGACGTGCGGAGCCAGGGCATCATGCGCGTAGGGGAGCGGGGGGAGCTTGTGTTCCATTGTTCTGTCTCTTGGTTTGGGGTGGGGAGTTGCCGATTGTAGGTGACTTGCCAGACCCGCGCAAACGCGGGCGGAATGCCCCCTGGACTCATGTTAGTTTGCGCGGAAGACAATGTCGGGTCGATTGAGAATCAGTCCCATCACGGCTCCAGAACGACTTCAGAACGACTTCAGAACGCCGCCAGCTTGGCCTGCACCCCGGCGATTTCCAGGTCCGCCACGCCATCGGCCAGATGCGCCTCCACCACGCTGCCCGCGCGCAATTCGGCCGGCGAGCGCAGCGCCTTGCCACGCTGATCCAGCAATACCGCATAGCCGCGTTCCAGCGTGCGCTGCGGCGCCAGCAATTCCAGCGCGCCGGCCACGCGGCCCAGCCGCTGGCTTTCGCGCTCGTGGCGGCGCACGGCGGCGGCGTCCAGGCGCGCGGCCAGCCGGCCCAAATCGGCCTGTGCGGCCGCCACGTCGGGGCGGCACGCGCGCCAGCGCATCGCCAATACGTCCTGCCGGTGGCGCTGCGCGGACACCGTATCGCGCAGGGCTGCACGCAAGTGCCGGGCCAGATTGTCGACCCGCGCGCGCCGCTCCTGCAGTTGCGCCTGCGGGCTGCGCAGCCGCCGCGCCAGCCATTCCAGGTGCTGCGCGCGGCGTTCCATCTGCCGGTCCAGGCTTTGCGCCAGCGCATCGCGCGCGCGGCGAACCGCCTGCAGCAGATGCGCGCGGTCCGCGCTGACCAGTTCCGCCGCGCCCGTGGGCGTGGGGGCGCGCACATCGGCGACGAAATCGGCAATCGTGAAATCGGTCTCGTGGCCCACGCCGGACACCACCGGCACGGCGCTGCGCGCAATCGCGTGCGCCACCACTTCCTCGTTGAACGACCAGAGATCCTCGATGCTGCCGCCGCCCCGGCACAGGATCAGCACGTCGCATTCGCGCCGCGCACTGGCGATATCGAGCATGGCGGCGATCTTCTCGGCCGCGCCGGCGCCCTGCACTGGCACTGGATAGACGATGACCGGCACATGTGGCGCGCGCCGCTGGAGCGTAGTCAGCACGTCGCGCATCGCTGCCGCCTGTAGCGACGTCACCACGCCAATCGTGCGGGCGTGGCTCGGAATTGGTCGTTTGCGTTCGGGAGCGAACAGACCGGCCTGGGCAAGTTTTTCCTTGAGGCGCAGGAAAGCCTCGTAAAGATTGCCCATGCCGGCGCGGCGCATGGCCTCCACACCCAGTTGCAGCTCGCCGCGCGCCTCGTACATCGACACCAGCGCGCGCACTTCCACCGCCTCGCCTTCGCGCGGGGCGAAATCCACGTGCTGGTTGCGCCCCCGGAACATCACGCAGCGGATCTGCGCGCGGGCGTCCTTGAGCGAGAAATACCAGTGACCGCTCGCCGCGCGCGTGAAGTTCGAGATTTCTCCGCGCACCCAGGCCAGCGGGAAGCTGCGCTCGAGCACGCCGGCAATCGCATGGTTCAGCTCACTGACGGGAATGACCTCCCGGGTCCGCGCGGACACGGCGGGCATCGCGGGCGGCAGGTTGCGCGGAACATTCTCAAAGTCGGGCATGGCGCACGGCCGCACAGGCGGCGTGGAATGGACATGTCCACAGCATACCCGCTGTGTCAAGTGGTACACCCCGGGCCGCGCCGATCGCTCGGATTGCCGCATCCATCCGTACAACCCTTTGATTCTTATGAGGAATCGGGTCGGACCAAAAAACAGGCAATGTAAGAGAAAACCTTACGCGTCAACCACTTACGGCCAGCGGCCGCATCTTGTTCACAAAGTTATCCACAGAAGTTCTGGATAATCAATTTGTCAAGCGTTTTGCCTGTGGAGAACTTCCGCCGATGCGCGGCGCTTGCGCTACAGCAACGGCTGGCGAGTTGCGATGTCGATCCCCGCTCACCGGGCACCGCAGTGCACCAAAAGTGCCTGATTTTTCAGCAATCGAACGGAAGTCCATATCGATCAATGACTTAACCCGCTTGTCCGGCGCTTATCCACAAGCGGTCCACAGTACTGTCCTGCTTTCATGTGGAAAGCGGTCGACTTTTTCCGGACAGGCGGCGCGAAGGGCCCCTTCGGCCACCTTCCTGCGCCCTTTCGCTCCCTTTGGCTCATTTGCCCGTTTTTTAGGCAGGGCACGGTTCCCCGTTATGGATCAACGGCTTAGGCGGCTTCTCAGAACGCTGTCCACAGCGGGTCCACAGTCCTGTCCCGCGCCGCTGTGGACAGCGGTGGCGGTCGGACTCCGGCACCTGCGCCGCCAGGCCGCATCGCGCACCCGCCGCGTTTGCCTGTTTTTTGGGCAACGCCATGGACACCCTTTCCAATCAAGGGCTTAGCCCGCTTTTCAGGCAGCTTTCCACAACCCGTCCACAGCACTGTCCCGCGCCAATGTGGAAAGCCACGCAGACAGCCACGCAGACAGCCACACGAGCCGCCCGGGCCGGGCCGATGCGCGCCTGAGACAGCACGCGCGCGAGTGTCTTGCCGCGCGCCGAGGGGCGGGTTAGAGTGGCGCCTGCATTTTTCGAGCATTGCCGCGGCGCGCCGGGTCCATCGGTGCGCAACAAAGGCTGCCGCGCATTGGCGGTACCGCACCGGTACCTCGCTGTCCGTTTCGGGTCTGTTGGTTCTGTAGATTTCGGGGGTCCACGTGTTTTCCATCATTCAAGCGGCCGGCTGGCCGATCTGGCCACTGCTGCTCGCCTCGATCATTGCCCTCGCGCTGATCGTCGAACGTTTCCTCACCCTCAAGCGCAGCAAGGTGCTGCCGGCCCGTCTGTACGAGGAGGCCCTGTCGGCCGCCCAGCAGCGCAAGGCCACGCCCGAGGTGGTGAACAATCTCGAGAAGAATTCCCCGCTGGGCCGCGTGCTGGCCGCCGGCCTGCGCCATGTGGTGCTGCAGCCGCATACCTCGCGTGACGCCGCCAAGGATGTCGTCGAGGAAGCCGGCCGCGTCGTGGCGCATGAGCTGGAGCGCTACCTGAACGCGCTCGGCACGATTGCCTCGGTGGCCCCGCTGATGGGCCTGCTCGGTACTGTGATCGGCATGATCGAGATCTTCGGCAGCCAGGGCGGCACCGGCGCCAACCCGGAACAACTGGCGCACGGCATCTCGGTGGCGCTGTACAACACGGCTTTCGGCCTGATCGTGGCCATTCCGGCGCTGATCTTCTGGCGCTACTTCCGCCGCCGCGTGGACGACTACGTGGCCGAACTCGAATTCCGCGCCACCACGTTCCTCGACGCGATCCTGCCCCAGCGGCGGGCCTGAGCCGCGGGGACGCGCCATGCATTTCCGTTCCCGCCAGCGGCGCGAGGAGCCCGAGATCAACCTGATCCCGCTCATCGACGTCCTGCTCGTGATCCTGATCTTCCTGATGATCACGACCACCTATTCGCGCTACACCGAGCTGCAGATCCAGCTGCCGACCGCTGACGCCGAGCGCGCCCCGCAGCGGCCGAGCGAGATCGTCGTGTCGGTCTCGGCCCGTGGCGTCTACTCGGTCAACAAGCAGGTGCTCGAACAGAAGGACGTGACGAGCCTCGCCGATCAGCTACGCAACGCAGCCGGCCCCCTCGGCAATGGCCCGCCGCCCGTGGTCATCGTCAATGCCGATGCCCAGGCGAGCCATCAGGCCGTCATCAATGTGATGGAGGCCGCACGTGTGGCCGGCCTGTCGCGCCTGACCTTCGCCACGCAGAGCACGCAGCAACGCTGACCTGCCCCGGTATACCCGGCGGCCCACGCCCAAAGGGCGCCGGGCCGCTGGTGTACCATCCGCACCGGGCTTGCGGCGTGCGCCGCGCAATGCCCATAATGTCTGCATGCCGATCGATGGCGCGCCAGCCGGTGCGCCATCGCCGATTTCCGTCCGCCCTATCGTCGCCTCCGCCGCCCGCATGCCCGCTCCCCGACACGCCGTAGCCGACTTCGTCACCGCCCAGTGGCAGCGCCGCGGCTGGTTCGCGCGGCTGATGTGGCCGGCCTCGCTGCTGTTCGGCCTGATCGCCCGGGTGCGCCGGCACGGCTATCTCAACGGCTGGTTCAAATCGACCCGACTGCCGATGCCGGTGATCGTGGTCGGCAATGTCACCGTGGGCGGCACCGGCAAGACACCGGCCGTGATCGCGCTGGCGCGCGCGCTGACCGAAGCGGGGCTGCGGCCCGGCGTGGTCTCGCGCGGCTATGGCGTGTCGCTGAAGCATCCGCGCCGCGTGAAACCCACCTCGCAGGCCAGCCAGGTGGGCGACGAACCGCTGCTGATCGCGCGCGCCACCGACGTGCCGGTCTGGGTCTATCCGGACCGCGCGCTGTGCGCGCAGACCATGCTGGTGTCCCACCCCGGCGTGAACGTGCTGCTGCTCGACGATGGCCTGCAGCACTACAAGCTCCAGCGCGACTTCGAGATCGTGATGTTCGACACCCGCATGGGCGGCAACGGCATGCTGCTGCCGGCCGGCCCGCTGCGCGAACCGCTGACCCGTCCGCGCGACGCCACGCTGATCAACGACCCGCACTTCCGCGCCACGCCCGACAAACCCGATGTCTACGGCATGCGCCTGGAACTCGACGACGCGTGGCAACTGAACGACCCGACCATGGTGCGCCCGCTCTCCACCTTCGCGGGGCGGCGCGTGCTGGCCGCGGCAGGCATCGGCAATCCGGAACGGTTCTTCGCCAGCCTGCGCGGCGCCGGCCTCCAGCCCGCCACGCTGCCGCTGCCGGACCACTACGACTTTGCCGAGGACCCGTTCGCGGACCACCCGGCGGCGCTCGATGCCGACGTCATCCTGATCACCGAAAAGGATGCCGTAAAATGCGACCGCTTCGACGACCCGCGCATCTGGGTCGTCCCCACCACGCCCGTGATCGACGCGGGCCTGATCGACAAAATCCGCCGCGCCGTGCAGGCGCGCAACCCGGCCATCGCCACGCCCGTCACCGTGGGGCAAGCCGCCCCCGCAGCAAACGGGGCGACGACCGGGCTCGACAAGGAATCCCACGATGGACAACCGGCTGCTTGAAATCCTCGTCTGCCCGCTCTGCAAGGCCAAGCTCGAATACGACCGCGCCGCGCAGGAACTGATCTGCCACGCGGACAAGCTGGCCTACCCCATCCGCGATGGCATTCCGGTCATGCTGGCCGATGAAGCGCGCCAGACCGTGCCGGGCCGCGTGGTGCCCGTGGAGCCGTCCGCCCCGGCCGCCGGCAACTGAGTTTTCCCGCGATGCGTATTCCCGCCTTCACCGTCGTGATTCCGGCCCGGCTCGCCTCGACGCGCCTGCCGAACAAGCCGCTTGCCGATATTGGCGGGCACCCGATGATCGTGCGCGTGGCCGAACGCGCCCACGCCTCGTCCGCGCGCCGTACCGTGGTGGCCACCGATGCCGCCGCCGTGGCCGAAGCCTGTGCCGCGCACGGTGTGGAGGCGGTGATCACGCGCGCCGACCATCCGTCCGGCACCGACCGCCTCGCCGAAGTGGCCACCCTGCTGGGCCTGGCCGACGACGACATCGTGGTCAATGTGCAGGGCGACGAACCGCTGATCGACCCGAACCTGATCGACGAGGTGGCGCTGTATCTGGCCGCCCATCCCGATTGCGCGATCGCCACGGCGGCGCATCCGCTCGATGACGTGGCGGAGGTGTTCAATCCGAACGTGGTGAAGGTGGTGTGCGACAACCTCGGCCGGGCGCTGTATTTCTCGCGCGCGCCGATTCCGTGGGCGCGCGACGCCTGGACCGCCGTGCCCACGCAGCCGGCGGCCAGCGCCACCGTGCCGCTGCCGGCCATGCCGGTGCTGCGCCATATCGGCCTCTATGCCTACCGCGCGGGCTTCCTGCGCCGGTTTCCGACGCTGGCCGTCGCCCCGATCGAGCAGACCGAGGCCCTGGAGCAGCTACGCGCCATGTGGCACGGTGAGCGGATCGGCGTGCTGGTGACGGGGGCAGCACCTGCCCCCGGTGTGGACACCCAGGCCGACCTCGAACGCGTGCGCGCCCTGTGGGCCAGCAGCGTGGCGCAGGAAGGTCCGTGACAGCATTCCTGCACGGAAGTTCATACTGCTGCAACCTGAACGGAATCCGAACCGTACTGCCCGTGGCATAATGCTTGCCGATACAGAGCCCGTGGGCGCGTGCTACGCGTCCGCATAAGGCTCGGTGGGGAGATAGAGAAAGCGAGCCAGACCGTGAGCCCCGCTGCCTTCGGCAGCCGAGTGCGCCCGGGCGCCAACCATGACGTGACGTCGGCACGACTTGCCGGCGTAAGTCCTGCGTCAAGTTGCGGCGTTACCCTCCTTCGATACCCCCGCAAGACCGAATTCAAATTGTTCTGAGGACCCGTAAATGCGTTTGATCCTGTTGGGCGCACCTGGCGCCGGCAAAGGCACGCAAGCCAAGTTCATCTGCGAAAAGTTCGGCATTCCGCAAATCTCCACGGGCGACATGCTGCGCGCCGCGGTGAAGGCCGGTACGCCGCTGGGTATCGAAGCCAAGAAGGTGATGGACGCGGGCGGGCTGGTGTCCGATGACATCATTATCGGCCTGGTCAAGGACCGTCTTAAGGACTGCGACTGCGAAAAGGGCTATCTGTTCGATGGCTTCCCGCGCACCATTCCGCAGGCCGAGGCGATGAAGGAAGCCGGCGTGGCCATCGACTACGTGCTGGAGATCGACGTGCCGTTCGACGCCATCATCGAGCGCATGAGCGGCCGCCGCGTGCACGTGGCTTCGGGCCGCACCTATCATGTCAAGTTCAACCCGCCCAAGCAGGACATGCTGGACGACGTGACCGGCGAAGCGCTGATCCAGCGCGACGACGACAAGGAAGAAACCGTGCGCAAGCGCCTGGACGTGTACTCGCAGCAGACCCGTCCGCTGGTCGACTACTACTCGAACTGGGCCGCCAACGGTGACGCGTCGGCCAAGGTGTCGCCGCCCAAGTACCGCAAGATCGCGGGCGTGGGCGATGTGGACAAGATCACGGCCTCCGTGTTCGAAGCGCTGAAGTAAGCGCACCGCGCCGCTGTACCGAGAAAGGCGACCTCCGGGTCGCCTTTTTTTCGTCCGCGCGTTCGTTTTTTATCCGCAGTCTTTCCCATGACGGTCGATTTACGTTAACGTAAACGGCAATCTGACCACAGGAAACCAAGGAGACAGGCGGATGGACATCCAGAACAACGTATTCATCGTTACCGGCGGCGCATCGGGACTGGGCGCGGGCACCGCGCGGATGCTGGCGCAAGCCGGCGGCAAGGTCGTCATCGCCGACCTGAACGAGGCGGCCGGGACCGCGCTGGCCGAGGAATTGGGCGGCCAGTTCGTGAAGTGCGATGTGGCGTCCGAGGTGGATGGCCAGGCGGCTGTCGACGCCGCGCTGAAGCTTGGCCGGCTGGCCGGGCTGGTCAACTGCGCGGGGATCGCCGTGGCGGCCAAGACCGTCGGCAAGGATGGCCCCCACCCGCTCGCTTCGTTCGAGAAGACCGTGCGCGTGAACCTGATCGGCACGTTCAATATGATCCGGCTGGCCGCTGCCGCCATGGTGCGCAACACGCCCGACGCCGATGGCGAGCGCGGCGTGGTCATCAATACCGCCTCGGTGGCGGCGTACGACGGGCAGATTGGCCAGGCGGCCTACGCGGCGTCCAAGGGCGGCGTGGTCGGCATGACGCTGGCCATCGCCCGCGACCTGGCGCGCGACGGCGTGCGCTGCATGACCATCGCCCCCGGCCTGTTCGAGACCCCGATGCTGATGGGCATGCCGCAGGAAGTGCAGGACGCGCTCGGCCGGATGGTGCCGTTCCCTCCGCGTCTGGGCCGTCCGGCCGAGTATGCGATGCTGGTGCAGGCCATCGTCGTCAATACGATGATGAACGGCGAGGTGATCCGCCTCGATGGCGCGATCCGGATGCAGCCGAAGTAAGTACCGACGCTACCCGGCCGTCGGCAGCAGCATGCCGAGCATCAGGCCCGGCGCGGCCGGCGGCACCATCGTGATCTGTTCGAAGGCAAGCAGGCCGCGCGTCGGGTGATGAAACCCGCGCCGGCCGCCCTGGCGCTCCTCCACATCCTGCGAGGCCCAGGCCGCGCGAAACGCCGCGCTCTCCGCCCGCAATCCCTCCACCAGCGCCCGCGTCGGCGGGTCTTCGGCATGGCGCAGGCTGTGCACGCGGAACTCCGCCACCAGCCGCGCCGCCCGATGCGGCCAGTCCTCGACCAGTGCCTGCAAGGCCGGCGACAGGAACATCGCACGCATCAGGTTGCGCTCCGTACTGCCGGGATCGAGCCAGCCGACGAACAGGTCGGCCGCCGCCGCATTCCACGCCAGCGCATTCCATTGCCGATCAAGCAGATAGGCGGGGCCGGCGATCGCATGCACGCTGGCCAGCAGCGCGGGCGGCACGGCCGGCTCGGCGTCATCGCGCGGGGCGGGACGGCCCGCCAGCGCGAACAGGTAACCGTGCTCGGCGCGCGAGAGCCGCAGCGCCTGGGCCAGGCTGGTCAGCGCACGCGCGGACATCGACACCGGCCGGCCCTGCTCCAGCCACGTCACCCAGGTCGCGCTGAGCCCGGCCAGTTGCGCGACTTCCTCACGACGCAATCCAGGGGTGCGGCGCCGCCGGCCGGGCGGCAGGCCCACATCGGCAGGCGTGAGGCGCTCCCGGTGGGCGCGCAGGAAGGCGCCAAGTTCGGCTTCGCGCGATGAAGGGGCAGATGGCTCGGACATGGTGGTGCTTCTTATACCAGGATAAATCGGTCACTTGTACCGGGAAAACGTGCCGTCTACAGTACGTGAACCCTTGGGCCCAAGGCAAGTCTTCCCCCGTCCAAATAGAACAATGAGGCACCCCATGCAACAGCAGGAACTCGTCGCGGCGCAGTTTGGCGCCACCGCGCAGGCTTATCTCACCAGCGCGGTCCACGCCCAGGGCGCGGATCTCGATCAACTCAAAGCCGCCCTCGCCCACCTGAAGCCGGTGGGCCATAGCCGCGTGCTCGACCTGGGCTGCGGCGCCGGCCATGCCAGCTTCGCTGCGGCGACGCAGGCCAATGCGGTAGTCGCGTACGACCTCTCGCCGTCCATGCTCGACGTGGTGGCGGGCGCCGCGCGTGAGCGAGGACTGACGAACATCACCACACAGCAGGGCGCGGCCGAGACGCTGCCGTTCGCCGATGCCAGCTTCTGCGCCGTGGTCTCGCGCATGAGCGCCCATCACTGGCGCGACGTGCCCGCCGCGCTGCGCGAAATCCGCCGCGTGGTAAAGCCGCAGGGCAAGCTGGTGATGATCGATATTGCCGGCGCCGACGATCCGCTCTGCGATACGTGGCTCCAGTCGGTGGAGTTGCTGCGCGATCCGTCACACATCCGCGACTTTTCGCCGACGCAATGGGCGGCGCTGTGCGAAGCGGCGGGATTCGATGTGACGGTGTCACCGACCTGGCGGATCGAACTCGATTTCGATACCTGGGTGGCGCGCATGCGCACGCCCGAGGTGGCGGTGGCCGCCATCCGCCATCTCTGGCAGCAGGCGCCCGCCGAGGTGCGCGAGCGCTACCGGGTGCAGCCAGACGGCAGCTTCTCGCTGGAGGCGACCATGGTGACCGCCACGCCGCGCATCGGATAAGGCTGTTAACTAATTAGTCAGGACCGCTTCGGCCGGAATCGGCAGCGTCTGGACCATCTGCCAGACCGCTGCCGCCGCCGGCGAGAGCGAGCGATCCTCGCGCCGGACCATGACGATGCTGCGCTCCTCGCGCGGCGTGAGCGGGCGCGACACCAGCGGCGACGCCTCCGGCAGCGGCAGTGAGAACGACGGCAGCACCGACGCCCCAATCCCCGCCTCCACCATTCCGAACACGCTGGCCGAATGGCCCAGCTCCTGCACCACATGCGGCGCCACGCCATGGCGCGCGAAGATCCGGTCGATCAGCGGCCGGCTGCCGGACGCGAAATCGAGCAGCACCAGCCGTTGACCGTGCAAGGCGGTCCATGAGACCGATTTGGCGTCCGCCAATGGGTGATCCCGGCGGCACACGAAGCAGAAGGGATCGGTCGCCAGCGGGGCGATGGTCAGCCCTTCCCGCGCCATCGGATCGATCAGCACGCCGAAGTCCACCGCGCCGGCACGGATCTGTTCAAGGCCATCGGCCTGCACGTTGTCACGCACGAACAGGCGGATTTCCGGGTACTGGCGTGCGCATTCCGCCACATACATCGGCATCAGGCGGGCGGAGATGGTGGGTGCGCTGGCGATCACCACGCGGCCTCGGTAGCGCTCGCCCAGTTGGCGGGTTTCCTCGAGGGTGTCGTCCAGCTGGCCGAGCAGCCGCTCCAGCGCTGGCACCAGCGCCGTGCCGGCATCGGTCAACACCACCTCGCGCGTGGTGCGATCCAGCAGCCGCACGCCAAGTGCTTCCTCAAGCTCTGCCACGCCCCGGCTCACCGCCGGCTGCGTGAGGCCGACGGCATCCGCCGCCCGGCTGAAACTGCCGTGCGCCGCCACCGCCAGAAAGACCCGCAACTGCCGCAATGTGTAATTCATGCAACGATCAGATGAATCAATACGATAAATGAATTTGCATTCTAGACGCCGTTGGCGTCCAATACCAAGCGGAAACCCTTAAGCACTATCCCCAATGTCTGCCATCCTGACTCCCTTCAAAAAGCTGTACGACCTGATCGACGGCTTCGTCCTGATCATGCTGACCGCGATTGCGGTGGCGCTGATCGCCCCCGAGGTCGGTACCGGTGACGGCCCGCTGCACCTTGGCATTGTCACCAACCTTGGCGTCGCGCTGGTGTTTTTCCTGCACGGCGCAGCGCTCTCGCGCGACAAACTCGTGGCCGGCGCGCGTCACTGGCGCCTGCACGTGTTCGTCCAGGCGTTCACCTACGTGGTGTTCCCGGTGGTGGGCGTGGTGCTGATGTTCGCGCTGCGCGACGCGCTGCCGGCAGACCTGCTGCTCGGCGTGTTCTTCCTGTGCGTGCTGCCGTCCACGGTGTCCTCGTCGGTGGCCATGACGTCGATGGCGCGCGGCAACGTGCCGGGCGCCATCTTCAACGCCACCATCTCGGGCCTGATCGGCATGGCGCTCACGCCGCTGCTGATGGGCCTGGTGATCAGCGCCTCGGGCACCGGCAACATGCCGCTGGGCCGCGCGCTGACTGGCGTGGCGCTGCAACTGCTGCTGCCGTTCGCACTGGGCCAGCTGGCCCGTCCGCTGATCGGCAACTGGCTGGCAAAGAAGAAGCAGATCACCAGCAAGATCGACCGTGGCGTGATCGTGCTGATCGTCTATTCGTCGTTCTGCGATGCCACGGCCGCTGGCCTGTGGCACCAGTACCACTGGCAGACCATCGGCGCGGTGATGGGTATCGCGGCGATCCTGCTGATCGTGGTGCTCGGCGCCACCACCTTCGTCGCCCGCCGCCTCGGTTTCTCGGTGGAAGACGAGATCACGGCGGTGTTCTGCGGCTCGAAGAAGAGCCTGGCGAACGGCATTCCGATGGCCAAGATCCTGTTCGCGGGCCATCCCGCGCTGGGCCTGCTGGTGCTGCCGCTGATGGTCTACCACCAGCTGCAACTGATCGTCTGCTCGGTGATCGCCGGCCGCTACGCCAGCCGCGACGACGCCCCCGAGGCGCGCGGCACGGCGCGCGCCTGAGCCGCACCCCCCTCTCCCTCCCCGCATGACAAAAGCGGCGCCCTCGGGCGCCGCTTTTTGTTTCTGACCAGTACGAAAAGGGCTTACACCGACGGATTCTTCGCCAGCGGCGGGTTCTTCGCGAAGTACGCCTTGATGCCGCGCAGGATGGCGTTGGCCAGCTGCTCCTGGTGCGCGTCGTCGTTGAGCTTGCGCTCCTCTTCCGGGTTACTGATGAAGGCGGTCTCGATCAGGATCGACGGAATGTCCGGCGCCTTGAGCACGGCAAACCCGGCCTGCTCCACGCTGCCCTTGTGCAGCTTGTTGATGCCGCCGATCTCGCCCAGCACGGCCTTGCCGACCTGCATGCTGTCGTTGATCTGCGCCGTGGTGGACAGGTCCAGCAGCACGCGCGCCACCTGGGCATCCTTGTTGCCCATATTGGTCCCGCCGATCAGATCGGCGTTGTTTTCCTTGTTGGCGAGCCAGCGGGCGGCAGTACTGGACGCGCCCCGCTCCGACAGCGCGAACACGGACGCCCCGCGCGCCTCCGGCGACAGGAAGGCATCGGCGTGGATCGACACGAACAGGTCGGCCTGCACGCGCCGCGCCTTCTGCACGCGCACGTTCAGCGGCACGAAGAAGTCCGAGTCGCGCGTCATCATCGCGCGCATATTGGGCTGGGCGTCGATCTTGGCGCGCAGCCGGTGCGCGATCTGCAGCACCACGTCCTTTTCGCGCGAACCCGCCGCGCCGATGGCGCCGGGGTCCTCGCCGCCGTGGCCGGGGTCAAGGGCCACGGTCAGCAGGCGGCGCATCTTGAACTGGCTGGGCGGCGGCACATTGGTCTGGGCCATCGGCGGCGGCACGGGCGGTGCCGAGGGAGCCGAAGGGGTAGAAGGCCTGGGCTTGACCTGCGCGACAGCCGGCGGCGGCGCCGTGGTGGCCGGCGGGAGCTGGTCCTTATCCTCGAACTTGCGCACCAGCGCGCCAATCGCATCTTCCTCGGCCCCGGGCGGCGCGCCGGACACGCCCTCGCTGCCGGCCGGCGGCGGGGTCTGGGCGAAGCGGCGCTGCTTGTCCTCGGTATCGCGCACCAGCTTCCAGAGCGGATCGGGCGGATTCACCGGGTAGAGGTCGAACACGAGCCGGTTGCGATAGTTGCCGATCGGGGCCAGCGTGAACACCTGCGGCGAGACGTCTTCCTTGAGGTCGAACACCATCCGCACCACGCGCGGCCGGTTCTGGCCCACGCGCACGGTCTGGATATAGGGGTCGTTGGTGCTGATCTTGGCCACCAGCTCGCGCAGCGTGGGCGAGAGGTCGAGGCCGTCGATATCGACCACCAGGCGGTCCGGGCTGCGGATCATCTGGTGTTGCGCGGCCAGCGGCGCGTCGGACTCGATGGTCACGCGCGTGTAATCCTCGGCGGGCCAGACGCGCACGGCCACGATGCCGGCGCCGCGTGCAATCTGCGGGCCGACGAGGGTCAGCACCACCGTGCCCGCGCCCAGCCGCGCAGCCTGCGCCATCCACTTGCGCCGGGCCTGCAGCAGTCCGTCGGGTCCATCGGGTCGGTCGGTGGCGAGTCGCTTGATCAGCATGCGTTCAGCAGGATAAGTCCAGTGGGAGTATAGGCCCGCAGCGTGGCCATGCGGGGATCGGCGCCTTCCGGATCGGCGCCCGCGGCCAATTCCAGCGCGCGGATGTCCGATTGGAGCAACACGTGGAGGTCCGGTTCCCCAAGCAGGCGGCCCGCCTTTTCCGGCCATTCGACGAGATTGAACGCCGGCTCGGCGAAACAGTCGCGGAATCCGGCGTCGATCCACTCCTCGGGGTCCGCGAAGCGGTACAGGTCGAAGTGGTAGACGGTGAGGGGCGAGCCATCGGCCCGGGCCACCTCGTAGGGCTCGCACAGCGTGTAGGTGGGGCTGCGGACCTTGCCCGCGTGGCCCAGCGCGCGCAGCACGGCGCGCGAGAGCGTGGTCTTGCCCGCGCCCAGGTCGCCCGAGAGCTGCACATGCACCGTGCGCGGCGGCATGGCCTGCACCGTGGCGGCCAGCGCGGCGCCGAAGCGGGCGGTGGCGGCCTCGTCCAGCAGCGTCAGGATGCGTTCTTCGAGCAGGGGCATTGCGTACAATTCAGGAATGATCGATGTCGCAGCACCCGCCCCCACTGAAATCTCGCCACAGGCGCCACCGGATCTGGCCGCCCTGGCGCAGTCCATGCGTGGCTGGGGCGCGGCGCTTGGCTTCGATGCGATCCGCATCGCCGATGTCGATCTGCGCCACGCGGAAGCGGGCCTGTTGGCGTGGTTGCAGGCGGGCTACCACGGCGACATGGATTATATGGCCAACCACGGCATGCGGCGCGCCCGGCCGGCCGAACTGGTGCCGGGCACGGTGCGGGCCATCGTCGCCCGCATGCCCTATTTGCCTGCCGAAGGCCCTGACGACTGGCGCGGCCACGAACTCGCGCGGCTCGACGATCCGTCCACGGCCGTGCTCTCGCTCTACGCCCGGGGCCGCGACTATCACAAGGTGCTGCGCAACCGGCTCCAGCAGCTGGCGGCGCGCATCGAGCAGGCCATCGGCCCGTTCGGCTATCGCGTATTCACGGATTCCGCGCCGGTGATGGAGGTGGCGCTGGCCAGCCAGGCCGGGCTGGGCTGGCGCGGCAAGCACACGCTGCTGCTGGACCGCGACGGCGGCTCGATGTTCTTCCTCGGCGAAATCCTCGTCGACCTGCCCCTGCCTGCGGACCCGCCCGAGGCCCCCCACTGCGGCAACTGCCGCCGCTGCATCGACATCTGCCCCACCGCCGCCATCCTGGAGCCGTACCGGCTCGACGCCCGGCGTTGCATTTCTTACCTGACTATCGAGCACAAGGGGCCGATTCCCGAGGAATTCCGCGCGCCGATGGGCAACCGCGTCTATGGCTGCGACGACTGCCAGCTCGCCTGCCCGTGGAACAAGTTCGCGCACCGGGCCACGCTGCCCGATTTCGATGTGCGCAACGGCTTCGACGCGCCCGACATGGTCGACCTGTTCGACTGGACCGAGGCCGAGTTCAACCAGCGGCTGGAAGGCAGCCCGATCCGCCGCATCGGCCATGAACGCTGGCTGCGCAACCTCGCCGTGGGGCTGGGCAACAGCCTGCGCGCGGCGGCCGGTACCGATCCGGCGCTGGCCGGGCGCATCCGCGCCGCGCTGCGGGCCCGGCAGGACGCCGCCACGCCGCTTGTGCGCGAGCATATCGACTGGGCACTGGCCCAGGACCCCTCCCCGGCCGCCCCCGCTCCCTAGCTGACCAGCGCCAGCCAGAACGGCGTGGTGACGATGGCGGCGATGGTCATCAGCGAGATCGTCGCCGCCACCATCGGCCCATTGCCGCCCATGCGCACCGCGAGGATGTACGCGCTCGGCGCCGTGGGCAGCGAGGCGAACAGCACCACGATCTGGTACTGGAGCGCCGTCAGCGGCAGGTAGCGGCCAGCCAGCCACGCGAAGGCCGGCATCGCCAGCAGCTTCACGCCGCACCACCACGCCACCGGCCCGATCGCGCCCATGGCGCCGCGCATCTGGAGCCCGGCGCCCACGGTCATCAAGCCCAACGCCGTGGAGGCCGAGCCGATCCGGTTGAGCGTCATCGCCACCACTTCGGGCGGATGCAGGCCAAGCAGGTTGGTAATCAGCCCGCCCGCCGTGGCCAGGATCAGCGGATTGCGCGCCAGCTCGCGCAGCAGCCGGGACTCCCCATGCCGCGCCAGCGCCCACACCGCCACCACGTTGCACAGCGGCACGGTCACGCCCACGACCAGCGCCATCAGCGCGAGCCCCTCGCTGCCGCCCAGCCGCGACGCCAGGGCCAGCCCGATATAGGAATTGAAGCGGAAGGCGGTCTGGAGCCCCGAGGCGAAGTCGCGCGGGGCCGGCCGCAGCACGAATTTGACGAGGCAGCCCGTGACCACGCCCAAGAGCGTGGTGGCCAGCGCCAGCCCCAGCATGGCCGAGGTGGAGGAGAAATCGAACCTGGCACTGTTGGTGGATTGCAACAGCAACGCCGGGAACAGGACGAAGTAAACCAGGCGTTCCACGCCGGACCAGAACACGCGGTCGAACGGCGTGTAGCGGACCAGCAGCCAGCCGATCAGGATCAGGCTGAAGTCCGGCACCAGCAGCAATGCTGAAGACATGTCTCTTTAGTTTTTATGCACGACAGACCACCCTTGTGACGCATGCGGCAACCGGGAACGCGGGCGGGGAACCCCCACGGCAGGCACGGCCAAATGTGCAGACTAGGGCAGATACGGATGGGTATTGTTCCAGAACTCCGGCAACATGGCATGCCAAATTTCGTCTTGCCCGCCGCACCCATGAAGGTCCCCGCCCGCCGATCCACCGCTCTCCGCAGACACGCCGCCGCGCTCGCCGTGGCCGTGGGCCTGCTGTCGCCGCTGTCGGCCATCTCCACGCATGCCATGGCGATGGAGATCGAGGGGGTGCGCTTCGACGACGCCACGCGCGTCGGCGGCAAGGAGCTGCAGCTGAATGGCGCCGGGCTGCGCGCGGTGTTCGTCATCAAGGGCTACGCGGCCGGGCTCTACCTGCCCGAGCGTTCGCGCAACGCCACCGTGGCGCTGGGCACGCACGGGCCCAAGCGGCTGCAGATCCGCCCGCTGCGCGAGGTGGAGTCCGATGCCTTCGTCAAGGCGCTGAACACGGGCCTGCGCGAGAACCACTCCGAGCCGCAGCTAAAGCTGCTGGCCGACCGCCTCACCCAGCTCGAGCAGACCATGAACCTGGTCGGCACGGCGCGCCGGGGCGATGTCATCAACTTCGACTACGCCCCCGAAAGCGGCACCGTGGTGGCCGTCAACGGCATCCCGCGCGGGCGGCCGATTCCGGGCGAGGACTTCTACCAGGCGGTGCTGCGCATCTTCCTGGGCGAACATCCGGTGGACCGCGAACTCAAGCGCGGCCTGCTGGGCGGCTGAATCCGCAACGCCGCCGGCGCAACGCTCGCCGGCGTTTTATGACCTCCCCGGGCGCGATCCGTCCGGCTTTCAGAACGGGAGACTCTCTTCTCATGCACGCTCGTAAAACCGCACTGACCCTGGCCGTTGCCGCCATCGCCTCGGTGGCTTCCGTGGCGCACGCGCAAAGCTTTCCGACCAAGCCGATCCGCCTGATCATTCCGTTCGCGCCGGGTGGCACCACCGACATCGTGGGCCGTGGCGTGGCCGACCAGATGAGCCGCATCCTCGGCCAGCCCGTGGTGGTGGAAAACCGCGCTGGCGGGGGCGGTTCGATCGGCGCCGACGCCATCGCCAAGGCCCCGCCGGATGGCTACACCATCGGCATCTCCACGGTTTCGACCATGGCCGTGAACCCGGCCTGCAACCCGAAGCTGTCGTACGACCCGATCAAGGACTTCAAGCCCATCACGAACGTGGCCAACGTGGCCAACGTGATCGCCGTGAATCCGAACTTCCCGGCCAAGGACTACAAGGAGTTCCTGGCCGTGCTGAAGGCCAATCCGGGCAAGTACTCGTATGCGTCGTCGGGCACCTGCGGCTTCGGCCACATGCTGGGCGAGCAGTTCAAGGTCTCGACCAAGACGTTCATGGTGCACATTCCGTACCGTGGCGCAGGCCCGGCGCTGAACGACGTGCTGGCCGGCCAGGTACCGATCATGGTGGACAACCTGCCGTCGTCGATGCCCTACATCAAGGCCGGCAAGCTGCGCGCGCTGGTGGTGGCGTGGGACAAGCGCGTGGACGGCCTGCCCAACGTGCCGACCTTCGGCGAAATGGGCCTGAAGGAGCCGAATGACCCGGCCTGGTACGGCCTGGTGGCCCCCGCCGGCACGCCGGACGACGTGATCGCCAAGCTGAACGCGGCGGCCGTCAAGGCGCTGCAGGACAAGGACTTCGTCCAGCGCCTGCGCACGGCTGGCGCCGAGCCGTCGGGCAACACCCCGGCCCAGCACGCCGCCGAGATCAAGAAGGAATTCGACAAGATGAAGACGCTTGTGAAGGTGCAGAACATCAAGCTGGAGCAGTAAGTACGCCCAAGTGGCCCTTCAGGACCACGAGTTTTGCTCCCTCTCCCCTCAGTGGGAGAGGGTCGGGGAGAGGGGTGGTCCAGCATGCGACCACATCAAGCGGAGCCTTCGGTGTGTTCCAGCATGCGGGCTCCGGCCAGCGCCTGCCCTCTCTCCCGGCCTCTCTCCCAGAGGGAGAGAGGCGCAAACCGCAGCACCGGCGCGAATCGGCATAAAATCCGGGGTCATCACCCCAGCCGTCCGCCAGCCATGTCCCACCGCTTCGATGCCGTCCTGCCCGCGCCTTTCGGCAAGATCGGCGTGCGTGCCGATGGCGAGCACGTCCACGAAATCGTCTACCTGCCCGACAGCTTCGAGCTGATTGCCCCGGCCAGCGCCCTCGCGCGCCGCGTGGCCACGCAGCTGGACGCCTACTACGCCGACCCCGACACCGTGTTCGACCTGCCGCTGGCCCATCGCGGCACCGCGTTCCAGCGCAAGGTCTGGGACGCCATCTCGGCCGTGCCGCGTGGCGGCCTGACCACCTACGGCACCATCGCCAAGCGCCTGCAAAGCATGCCGCGTGCCGTGGGGCAGGCGTGCGGGCAGAACTGGTTCCCGGTGGTCATTCCCTGCCATCGCGTGGTGGCCGCCAACGGGCTGGGGGGCTTCGCCCATCATGGCGAGGAAGGCTTCCATCTCGGCGTGAAGCGCTGGCTGCTGCGCCACGAGGGCGCGATGCTGCTATGAGCGAGGTTGTGCACGCCGAGGCCCCGGCCGGCACCGATCCCAGCGCCGATCTCGCGCTGGTCGATCGCTTCTGCGACGCGCTGTGGCTGGAAGACGGCCTGTCGCGCAACACCATCGACGCCTATCGCCGCGACCTCGCCCTGCTGGCACGCTGGCTCCACGGCGCCGCCCACGGCAAGCTGCTGGGCGTGGACGACACCCTGCTGTCCGCCTACTTCGCCGCGCGCCATCTGGAGACACGGGCCTCGTCGGCCAACCGGCGGCTCACCGTGTTCCGCCGCTTCTACCAGTGGGCGCTGCGCGAGCACATGATCCAGGCCGATCCGTGCCTGCTGCTGCGGCCCGCCAAGCAGCCGCCGCGCTTTCCGAAGACGCTCTCCGAAGCCCAGGTCGAGGCCCTGCTCGAAACCCCCGATACCGACACCCCGCTGGGGCTGCGCGACCGCACCATGCTCGAGCTGATGTACGCGAGCGGGCTGCGCGTGTCCGAGCTGACCAACATGAAGACCGTGGAAATCGGCCTGAACGAGGGCGTGGCGCGCATCGTGGGCGGCAAGGGCAACAAGGAGCGGCTGGTGCCGTTCGGCGCGCAGGCCGGCGACTGGCTGCGTCGCTACCTGGCCGAGTCGCGCCCCGCGCTGCTGGCCGGGCGCCCCTGCGACGCGCTGTTCGTCACGCAGCGCGGCGAAGGCATGACGCGCCAGACCTTCTGGCACCTGATCAAGAGGCACGCGCGCGAAGGCGGCATCCATGCGCCGCTTTCGCCACATACGCTGCGGCACGCGTTCGCCACGCACCTGCTGAACCATGGCGCCGACCTGCGCGTGGTGCAGCTGCTGCTGGGCCATGCCGATATCTCCACCACGCAGATCTACACGCACGTGGCGCGCGAGCGCCTGCGCGAGTTGCATCTCCACCACCATCCGCGCGGCTAACCCCCTGCCGCGCCGCGCCTCATGAGCAAAGCGAAACACATCTCCGAGACCCCCGCCACGCAGATGCTGCGCCGGCATGGCGTGGATTTCGGCGAGCATCCCTATGAATATGTCGACCACGGCGGCACCGGCGAGTCTGCCCGCCAGCTGGGCGTGCCCGAGCACGACGTGGTCAAGACCCTGGTCATGGAGGACGAGCGCGCGCAGCCGCTGATCGTGCTGATGCATGGCGATTGCTCGGTCTCGACCAAGAACCTGGCGCGGCAGATTGGCTGCAAGAGCGTGCAGCCGTGCAAGCCCGAGGTGGCGCAGCGCCACAGTGGCTTCATGGTCGGCGGCACGTCGCCGTTCGGCACGAAGAAGCGGATGCCGGTCTATGTGGAGGCCGGCGTGCTGGCGCTGGAGCGGATCTATATCAACGGCGGGCGGCGCGGCTATCTGGTCAGCATCGCGCCGGAGGTGCTGACGCGGCTGCTGGAGGCCAAGCCGGTCGAGTGCGCCCTGCCGGACTGAAATCGGATTGAATCGGGGCTGACCCGAGCCTGACTGACACGGACGGGCGCGCTACAATCGCGCCAGCCTGAAACCCCCAAAAAGATTCCCCTGCAATGGTCAACCTGCTATTCGCCGTCGTCGCCTACCTGATCGGGTCGGTGTCCTTTGCCGTCGTGGTCAGCAAGCTCATGGGCCTGCCGGACCCGCACAGCTATGGCTCGGGCAACCCCGGCGCCACCAACGTGCTGCGCACGGGCAACAAGAAGGCGGCCATCCTGACGCTGATTGGGGACGGCCTGAAGGGCTGGTTCGCGGTCTGGCTGGCCCGGCACTTCGGCCCGGGCTACGGGCTGGAGGATTCGGGCGTGGCGCTCGCGGCGCTGGGCGTGTTCCTGGGCCACCTGTTCCCGGTGTTCCACCGTTTCGCGGGTGGCAAGGGCGTGGCCACGGCCGCCGGCATCCTGTTCGCGATCCATCCGCTGCTGGGCGCCGGCACGCTGGCCACCTGGCTGATCATCGCGTTCTTCTTCCGCTATTCGTCGCTGGCCGCGCTGGTGGCGGCCATCTTCGCGCCGTTCTTCTATGTGCTGATGTTCGGCGTGGATATCATCACCGGCGCGGTCTTCGTGATCGGCGTGCTGCTGGTGGTGCGCCACCGCCAGAACATCGCCAAGCTGCTGGCCGGCAAGGAAAGCCGGATCGGCGAGAAGAAGAAGGCTGGCTGAGGGCACCTCGCCAGCCTGACCGCTACTGTCCGTTACTGACCGTTACGCGGCCTGCGCCAGCGCCGCGAACGGGAACACCATCTCCACCCGCAGGCCGCCGTCGGGCCGGTTGAGCAGCATCAGCCGCCCGCCGCCCTGCCGCACCAGGCGGTCCACGATGGCCAGGCCGAGTCCCGAGTGGGCATTGCCACCACGCGCCGGGTCCAGCCGCACGAATGGCAGCGTCACGCGCTCCATCGCCTCTTCCGGAATCCCGGGTCCCTGATCTTCCACCGTCAGCCGCCAGCCGTCCGGCCCCCGTGCCGTCGCCACGCAGACGGGCGGCGCGCCATAGGCATAGGCGTTGTCGACAAGATTGCCGATGATGCGATCGAGCTGGGTGGCGATCATCCGGAAGCCCTCGCCAGCGGCCAGTTCCAGCACCACGGTGCGGTCCTGCTCCTGCAGCGACAGCGCCAGTTCGCCGATGCGCTTGTCCACCGGCACCGGGCGGGCGGTGGGCTCGCTGCTCTGGGCGAAGCTCAGGAACTGTTCGACGATCGCCGCCATGGAGTCCACGTCGCGGGTCACGCCGGCCGCCGCCTTGGGGTCGGACAGCATCTCGGCACGCAGCCGCAGCCGCGCCAGCGGCGTCTTCAGGTCGTGGGCGATGCCGGCCAGCATCGTATTGCGCTCCTGGTCGATGCGCGCGAGGTCCGCCACCATCCGATTGAAACGCACGATCAACTGGCGCAGCTCATGCGGCCCGCGCTCGCGCAGCGGCTTGACCGCATGCTGGCGGGAAAGCTGCTCGGCGGCCTCGGCCATGTCGCGCACCGGGCGCTGGATCTGCCACGCAATCAGCAGCGCGAAGATGATCGCCACCCCCACCACCAGCACCACGCCGGGCACCATGCGGTTGTCGGGCGGCGGATTGTGCACGAACAGAATCGGCATGGCGATCCACTGCGCGCGCGTGGGCAGCTTGATCCAGAGGCGCGGCGTGGTCTCGTCTTCCAGGCGGATCTGCGTGCCGGCGGGCAGCTGGCGCACGAACTGCTCCACCAGCCGGCGCGGCCGGCCGGGCGCCGGATCGGCCGAATGCTCGTCGGCCTCGGCGGTATCGGCCACCTCGACCAGGCTCGGCAGCGCCACCGGCGGCTTCGCGTCCAGCGCGCGCTCGATACTCTTCAGCTGGAACATCATCTGCTCCACCGAATAGTCGATCTGCTGCTGCCGGCGGTCCATGCGCAGGATGGCCAGCCACGAGAAATGGCTGATGAACAGCACGGCCGCAATCAGCAGCGCCATGCGGCCGAACAGGGTGTCGATCCTCAGCTTCATTGCGGAATGCTGTCCTCGGCTTCGTCAGGCACGAAGGTGTAGCCCCGGCCCCGTACGGTCTGGATATAGCGCGGACGCTGGGCGTCCTCGTCGAGCAGGCGGCGCAGGCGCCAGATCTGCACGTCGATGCCGCGGTCGCTGATGCCGCTGGCACTGCCGTACATCAGCTCGACGATGCGTTCGCGCGAGAGCACTTCCAGCGGGTGGGACAGCAGCAGCTTGAGCAGCGCGAACTCGGTATCGCTGATCTGCACCGACTGGTCGTTGCGCAACAGCGTGCGCAGCCGGAAATTGACGCGGAACGGGCCGAACGCCACCGATTCGCGGTCCTCGGGCGCGGCGGCCGGGCGCGCCAGCTTGCGCCGCAGCACCGCGTTGATGCGCGCCAGCAGCTCGCGCGGCGAGAACGGCTTGCCGAGGTAGTCGTCGGCGCCGATCTCCAGCCCGACGATGCGGTCGATCTCGTCGCTGCGCGCCGTGAGCAGGATCACCGGGATGTCGTCGTTCTTGGCGCGCAGGTTACGCAGCGCGGTCAGGCCGTCCACCTTCGGCATCATCAGGTCGAGCACGATCAGCGCCGGCCGCTCGCGCTCGAGGCGGGCCTGGAGGCCATCGCCATCGTGCAGGACCGAGACGGCAAAGCCCTGGCTGGTCAGGTACTCGCGCAGGAGGTCGCGCAGTTCGGGATCGTCGTCGACGACGAGGATCTGGGTAGGCTGGTTCGTTCGCATAGCCACATGATAGTCAGGCCGGCAGCGCCAGATGGCGATTTACCCCGACCGTTTTGTTTCCGGAGGTTACACCCGGCGCCATCGTAATCCGATGTAATAAAAGCGGGACGCCACGAAACAGGTGGGATGGCGGCGGCACATTATCCTTCAGGCCATGGCACCGCAGCCGTGCCCGCCTGCGGCATACTGCTGCAACTTCGCCGTCATATGGGGTCATTTGCCCCGATATGCCGAGCAAGCCCGTTGGTACGCCCTTCGTCGTGCCGTCCCCAGGATTCCCGGTCTATGTCCAGCCCCGAACAAGGTCAATCTCTTCCGCCCTCCCCGCCGCGCCGCCCCGGCCCGGCCCGCCGCCGCACCTGGATCGCCGTGGCCGTCATCGTCGTGCTGGCCGGCGTCGGCTGGTACTGGCACAGCCACCGGCAGGCCGCGCAGGAGGCCGGCGCGGCCACCGGCGGCGCCAGCGGCCCCGGCGCGGGTCGCCGCATGGGTGCCAGCGGCCCAGGGGGCCCGGGCGGCCCGGGCGCGCAACCGCGTTCGCCCGTGGTGGTCAACACGGTGGCCCGGCGTGACATGGACGTGGTGCTCAACGGCCTGGGCAACGTGACGCCGGTGACCAATGTCACCGTGCGCGCCCAGGTCTCGGGCCCGCTGCTGAAGGTGCTGTTCAAGGAAGGCCAGATGGTCAAGGCCGGCGACGTGCTGGCGGAGATCGACCCGCGCCCGTTCCAGGCCACGCTCGACCAGGCCGTGGGCCAGCTCGCGCGGGACCAGGCGCTGCTCCAGAACGCCCGGCTGGACCAGCAGCGCTACAAGACGCTGCTGGCGCAGGACTCCATCTCCAAGCAGCAGGTGGATACCCAGGACGCGCTGGTGCGCCAGTACGAGGGCACCGTGAAGACCGACCAGGGCAATGTGGATAACGCCCGCATCCAGCTCGGCTATACCAGGATCGTGGCGCCCAACTCGGGCCGCATCGGCCTGCGGCAGGTGGACCCGGGCAACATCGTCGGCACCGGCGACACCAACGGCATCGCGCTGATCACCCAGATCCAGCCGATTGCCGTGCTCTACACCATTCCCGAAGACAACCTGCCGGCCGTGCTGAAGAAGCTCAACGCCGGCGAGAAGCTGCCGGTGCAGGCGTGGGACCGCCAGGTGCGCAACCAGCTTGGCGAAGGCACGCTGCTGACCACCGACAACCAGATCGACACCACCACGGGCACGGTCAAGCTCAAGGCCATCTTCCCGAACACGGACGGCATGCTGTTCCCGAACCAGTTCGTGAACGTGCGCACGCGCGTGGACACGCTGGTGGACGCCACCGTGATCCCGGTGGCCGCCATCCAGCGCGGCCAGCAGGGCACCTTCGTCTACGTGGTGGGCGATGACAACCAGGTGAAGGTGCAGGTGGTCACGCTGGGGCCGACCGATGGCGCCCAGACCGCCGTCATGAAAGGATTGGAGCCGGGCCAGCGCGTGGTCGTGGACGGCGCCGACCGCCTCAAGGAAGGCATGATCGTGGAAGCCGTGGACCCGGCCGCGCGTGCCGCCGCCACCACGCCGGCCAGTTCGCCGCGCGGGCGTGGCCGGCGCCATGGCGGTGCCAGCGGCCCGCACGCCGGGGCCAGCGATGCCTCCGGAGCGGCTGGGGCGATGGGCGCCTCCGGCGCCGCAGCCGAGCGCCGGCGCCCCCGTGACGGCGACACCAATCCGAACCCGACCACGAACACGCCGGCCAACCCCACCGGCACCGTCGGCCAACGGCCGCAGCAGTAAGCACGGCGACGCACCCGAGACGGCATGAATCCCTCACGCATCTTTATCGAACGGCCGGTGGCCACGGCACTGCTGATGCTGGCCATCCTGCTGTCCGGGCTGGTGGCGTACCGGCTGCTGCCGCTGTCCGCGCTGCCGGAGGTGGATTACCCGACCATCCAGGTCACCACGCTCTACCCGGGCGCCAGCCCGGACGTCATGACCTCCTCGGTCACGGCGCCGCTGGAGCGCCAGTTCGGCCAGATGCCGGGGCTCAAGCAGATGTCGTCGTCGTCCTCTGGCGGCGCGTCGGTCATCACGCTGCAGTTCGAGCTGTCGCTGTCGCTGGACGTGGCCGAGCAGCAGGTGCAGGCCGCCATCAATGCGGGCGGCAACCTGCTGCCCTCGGACCTGCCCATGCCGCCGGTCTACAGCAAGGTCAATCCGGCCGATGCGCCGATCATGACGCTGGCGATGACCTCGGACACCCTGCCCCTGCCCAAGCTGCAGGACATGGTGGACACCCGCGTGGGCGCCAAGATCTCGCAGATCCAGGGCGTGGGGCTGGTCACCATCAGCGGCGGGCAGCGCCCCGCCGTGCGCATCCAGGCCAATCCCACCGCGCTGGCCGCGTTGGGCATGTCGATCGACGACCTGCGCACCGCCATCGGCAGCGCCAACGTGAACGGCGCCAAGGGCAGCTTCGACGGCCCCGCGCGCGCCTCCACCATCGACGCCAACGACCAGCTCCGCTCCGCCGACGAATACCGCCAGATCATCATCGGCTACCAGAACGGCGCGCCGATCCGCATCACCGACGTGGCCGACATCGTCGACGGCCCCGAGAACAGCCGGCTGGCCGCCTGGGCCAACAGCAAGCCGGCCATCGTGCTGAACATCCAGCGCCAGCCCGGCGCCAACGTGATCGAGGTGGTGGACCGCATCAAGACGCTGCTGCCGCAGCTGCAGGCGGCGCTGCCGGCCTCGGTGCACGTGCAGTTGCTGACCGACCGCACCACCACCATCCGCGCCTCGGTCAAGGATGTGCAGTTCGAGCTGCTGCTGGCCATCGCGCTGGTGGTGATGGTGATCTTCGTCTTCCTGCGCAACATCCCGGCCACCATCATCCCGGGCGTGGCGGTGCCGCTCTCGCTGGTCGGCACCTTCGGCGTGATGTACATGGCCGGCTTCTCGATCAACAACCTGACGCTGATGGCGCTGACCATCGCCACCGGCTTCGTGGTGGATGACGCCATCGTGATGATCGAGAACATCATGCGCTACATCGAGGAAGGCGATTCCCCGATGGCTGCGGCGCTCAAGGGCTCCAAGCAGATCGGCTTCACCATCATCTCGCTGACCTTCTCGCTGGTGGCCGTGCTGATCCCGCTGCTGTTCATGGGCGATGTGGTCGGCCGGCTGTTCCGCGAGTTCGCCATCACGCTGGCGGTGTCGATCCTGATCTCGGCCGTGGTGTCGCTGACGCTGACGCCGATGATGTGCGCGCGCCTGCTGCGCCACGTGCCCGAGGAGGAACTGCCGCGCTTCCATCGTGCCACGGGCCGCTTCTTCGACAACGTGATCCACCGCTACGGCCAGGCGCTGGAGTGGGTGCTGGACCGCCAGACCGCCACGCTGGTGGTGGCCGTGGGCACGCTGGTGCTGACCGGCCTGCTCTATATGCTGGTGCCGAAGGGCTTCTTCCCGGTGCAGGACACCGGCGTGATCCAGGCCATCACCGAGGCCTCGCAGACCACCTCGTTCGCGGCGATGGGCCGCAAGCAGGAGGCCGTGCAGAAGGTGATCCTGCAGGACCCGGCGGTGGCCAGCGTCTCGTCGTTCATCGGCGTGGATGGCACCAACACCACGCTCAACGCCGGGCGCATGCTGATCAACCTCAAGCCCAAGGCCGACCGGGACAGCATGGCGGTGGTCACGCAGCGGCTCCAGGACGCCGTGCAGCAGCTTGGCGGCGTCTCGCTCTACACCCAGCCGGTGCAGGACCTGACCATCGAGGACCGCGTCTCGCGCACGCAGTACCAGTTCACCGTGGAAGACCCGGACCCGGCCACGCTGGCCGAATGGGTGCCCAAGCTGGTGGAGCGCCTGCGCCAGGAACCTGAGCTGCGCGACGTGGCGAGCGACCAGCAGAACAACGGCCTGCGCGCCTATGTGGACATCGACCGGGACGCCGCCGCGCGGTTCGGCATCACCACGGCCGTGATCGACAGCGCACTCTACAGCGCCTTCGGCCAGCGGCTGGTGTCGACCATCTTCACGCAGTCCAGCCAGTACCGCGTGGTGCTGGAGACCATGCCGCAGTTCCGCACCAGCCCGCAGTCGCTGGCCGAGCTGCGCCTGCCGTCGTCGTCGGGCGGGCAGGTGCCGCTGGGCGCCATCGCCCGCATCAGCGAGCGCACCGGCCAGTTGGTGATCAACCATCAGGGCCAGTTCCCGGCCGCGACGGTCTCGTTCAACCTGGCCCCGGGCGAGTCCCTGGGCGCCGCCGTGGACAAGATCACGCAGATCGAGAAGGAGCTGAACCTGCCGATCTCGATGGTCACCGAGTTCCAGGGCGCCGCGCTGGCCTTCCGCGCCTCGCTCTCCAACACGCTGTGGCTGATCCTGGCCGCCGTGATCACGATGTACATCGTGCTGGGCGTGCTCTACGAGAGCACGATCCACCCGGTGACCATCCTGTCCACGCTGCCCTCGGCCGGCGTGGGGGCGCTGCTGGCGCTGCTGGTCTCGGGGCAGGACATCGGCATCATCGCGATCATCGGCATCATCCTGCTGATCGGCATCGTCAAGAAGAACGCCATCATGATGATCGACTTCGCGCTCGAGGCCGAGCGTGAGGGCGGCATGGCGCCGCGCGACGCCATCTTCCAGGCCTGCCTGCTGCGCTTCCGCCCGATCCTGATGACGACCATGGCCGCCCTGCTGGCCGCCCTGCCGATGATGCTGGGCACGGGCATCGGCTCCGAGCTGCGCCGGCCGCTGGGCGTGACGATGGTCGGCGGCCTGCTGGTCAGCCAGGTGCTGACGCTGTTCACCACGCCGGTGATCTACCTGGCATTCGACAGCGTGGCGATGCGGCTCAAGGGGTGGCGCAAACGCCGCTTCGGCGATCCCGACGACGGTGGCGACGGTGGCGACAACGAGGACGCCCATCGTCCCCGCCAGAACCCGAATCCGAACGCGAACCCGCAGGAGCCGCACGCCTGATGAACCTGTCGGCCGCCTTCATCCAACGCCCGGTTGCCACCGCGCTGCTGACCATCGGCATCCTGCTGGCGGGCCTCGCGGCGTTCCGGCTGCTGCCGGTCTCGCCGCTGCCGCAGGTGGACTTCCCGACCATCTCGGTCTCGGCGTCGCTGCCCGGCGCCAGCCCCGAGACCATGGCGGCCACCGTGGCCACGCCACTGGAGCGCGCGCTGGGCACCATCGCTGGGGTGACCGAGATCACCTCCAGCAGCTCGCTGGGCTCCACGCGGGTGACGCTGCAGTTCGACCTCTCGCGTGACATCGACGGCGCCGCGCGGGACGTGCAGGCGGCCATCAACGCCTCACGCGGGACGCTGCCGACCAGCCTGCCGAACAATCCGACCTATCGCAAGGTCAACCCGGCCGACGCGCCGATCATGATCATCGGGCTGACCTCGCCCACCATGACGCGCGGCCAGCTCTACGACGCCGCCTCGACCATCCTCTCCCAGAAACTGTCGCAGGTGGAGGGCGTGGGCCAGGTGACGATTGGCGGCGCCTCGCTGCCGGCGGTGCGGGTGGAGCTGAACCCCACGGCGCTGAACAAGTACGGCATCTCGCTGGAAGACGTGCGCAACACGATCTCGGCCACCAACGCCAACCGCCCGCTCGGCGTGCTCGAGAACAACGTCAACAACTGGCAGGTCTACGCCAACGACCAGGCGATGACGGCCAAGGACTACATGCCGCTGATCGTGCGCTACGCCACGCCGGGCACGTATTCGTCCGCCTCGGCCGGCGCGCTGATTGCCAGCACGGCCAACGCCACGGCCGGCGGCGGGGTGAGCACCAAGACCGTCAACGGGATCACCACTACCACCATCACCACCAGCAGCGGCACCACCACCGTCAGCTCGGGCGCCACGGGCGGCAACAGCGCCGCCGCCGGCCCCAACGCCTTCGCGGTGCCGATCCGGCTCCAGGACGTGGCCAGTGTGGTGGATTCGGTGCAGGACATCCGCAATGCCGGCTCGGCCAACGGCAAGCCGTCGGTGCTGCTGGTGCTGAACCGCTCGCCCGGCGCCAACATCATCGAGACCGTGGACCGCGTCAACGAGATGCTGCCGCAGCTGCGCAAGATGATCCCGGCCAGCATCTCGATGGACGTGATGATGGACCGCACGCCCACCATCCGCGCCTCCCTGCGCGAGGTGGAGCACACGCTGATGATCTCGGTGGCGCTGGTGATCATGGTGGTGTTCCTGTTCCTGCGCAACGTGCGCGCCACGCTGATCCCGAGCGTGGCCGTGCCGGTGTCGCTGGTCGGCACGTTCGCCGTGATGTACCTGTGCGGGTTCTCGCTCAACAACCTGTCGCTGATGGCGCTGACGATTGCCACCGGCTTCGTGGTCGATGACGCCATCGTGGTGCTGGAGAACATCTCGCGCCATATCGAGAATGGCATGAAGCCGCGCGCGGCCGCCCTGCGCGGGGCGCGCGAGGTGGGCTTCACGGTGTTGTCGATGAGCCTGTCGCTGATCGCCGTGTTCATCCCGCTGCTGATGATGGGCGGCATCGTGGGCCGGCTGTTCCAGGAGTTCGCCATCACGCTGTCGGTGGCCATCCTGGTCTCGCTGGTCGTGTCGCTGACCACCACGCCGATGATGTGCGCGCGGCTGCTGCGCCCCGTGGACGAGCACAAGGCCAGCCAGGGCCGCTTCTACCGGGCCAGCGAGCGCGTGTTCAACTGGATGCACGACCGCTACGCGCGTTCGCTGGACTTCGCGCTGCGGCACGGCAAGCTGGTCTGGGTGATCCTGCTGGCCACCATGGCGCTGAACGTCTGGCTCTACGTGGTCGTGCCGAAGGGCTTCTTCCCGCAGCAGGACACCGGCCGGCTGATCGGCTTCATCCGCGCGGACCAGGCCACCTCGTTCCAGGCCATGCGCGGCAAGCTCGACAACTTCATCAAGATCGTCCAGTCCGATCCGGCCGTGGTCAACGTCACCGGCTTCACCGGCGGCTCGCAACGCAACACGGGGCAGATGTTCGTGACGCTGAAGCCGCTGAACGAGCGCAAGGAGTCCGCCGACGCCATCATCGCCCGGCTGCGCCTGAAGCTGGCCAAGGAGCCCGGCGCCAACCTCTACCTGCAATCGGTGCAGGACATCCGCGTGGGTGGGCGCCAGAGCAGTTCGCAGTACCAGTTCACGCTCCAGTCCGACGACCTGGAGACGCTACGCACCTGGGAGCCCAAGGTGCGCGCGGCGATCTCGAACATCAAGGGGATCGAGGATGTGGATACCGATACCAATGACAAGGGCCTGCAGACCTCGGTGATCATCGACCGGGACACCGCCTCCAAGCTCGGCGTCACCGCCCAGCAGGTGGATGCGGTGCTCAACGACGCCTTCGGCCAGCGGCTGGTCTCCACGATCTACCACCCGCTGAACCAGTACCGCGTGGTGATGGAACTGAGCCCGGAGTACCTGCAGGGGCCGCATGCGCTGCAGGACATCTACGTGGTCACCGGTAACGGCCGGCGGGTGCCGCTCTCGGCCTTCGCGCGCGTCACGCCGACCAGCACGCCGCTCGGCGTGAACCACCAGGGCCAGTTCGCCGCCTCCACGATCTCGTTCAACCTGGCCGAAGGGTTCTCGCTGTCGGAGGCCACCGACGCCATCCGCCAGGCGTTGGCCAAGATCGGCGCCCCGGAGACGCTCCAGGCCAACTTCCAGGGCGGCGCCAAGGCGTTCCAGGACTCGCTCAAGAGCCAGCCCTACCTGATCCTGGCCGCGCTGATCACCATCTACATCGTGCTCGGCATCCTGTACGAGAGCTACGTGCACCCGCTGACCATCCTGTCCACGCTGCCCTCGGCCGGGGTGGGCGCGCTGCTGGCGCTGCTGCTGTTCAAGACCGAATTCAGCATCATCGCGCTGATCGGCGTGATCCTGCTGATCGGCATCGTCAAGAAGAACGCGATCATGATGATCGACTTCGCCATCGACGCCGAGCGCAATGAGGGCATGAGCCCGCGCGAGGCGATCTATCGCGCCTGTCTGCTGCGCTTCCGGCCGATCCTGATGACGACCATGGCCGCGCTGCTGGGCGCGGTGCCGCTGGCCATCGGCCGGGGCGACGGCGCCGAGCTGCGCGCGCCGCTCGGCATCTCGATTGTCGGCGGCCTTGTGGTGAGCCAGTTGCTGACGCTCTACACCACGCCCGTGGTCTACCTCACGCTCGACCGCTGGCGCCTGCGCGTGCAGGCATGGCGCGCCCGCCGCCAGCGCCACGGCCAACGCCCGGACGCCGCGCCGCGGCTGGAATCCTGACCTCCATGATGAAGATGAACCGCCCCCTTTCGCTGCCCGGCGCCTCCGCCATCGCCCTGGCCTGCATGGTCCTGGCCGGCTGCGCCGTCGGCCCCGACTACCAGCGCCCCGATGCGCCCGTCCCCAAGGCATTCAAGGAGGCCAGCGAGGCCATGCCGGGCTGGACCGGCGACTGGAAGACCGCCGAGCCGCAGGACGCCACGGCGCGCACCGACTGGTGGCGCGTGTTCGGCGACCCGGCGCTCGACGACCTGATGGCGCAGGTGCAGATCTCGAACCAGAACATCAAGGCGGCCGAGGCGCAGTACCGGCAGGCCACCGCCTCGCTGCAGGCCGCGCGCGCGGGCTTCTTCCCGGTGATCGGTGCGTCCGCCGGCCTCTCGCGCGGCGCCAGCAGCACCGGCGGCCGTATCACCAACGGCCAGAACGCCACGCTATCCGCCAGTTGGGAGATCGACGTCTGGGGCCGCATCCGCCGTCAGGTGGAGAGCGCCCAGGCCGGCGCGCAGGCCAGCCAGGCCGATCTGGCCGCCACGCTGCTCTCCACGCAGGCCACGCTGGCGCAGAGCTACTTCCTGCTGCGCATTGCCGATTCACAGCGCGCGCTGCTCGACCGCACCGTGGCCGACTACGAGAAGTCGCTGCTGCTGGTGCGCAACCAGTACCAGGCCGGCACGGCGCAGCGTTCGGACGTGTTGCAGTCGGAAACCCAGTTGAAGAGTGCGCAGGCGCAGCAGATCGACATCCAGATCACGCGCGCGCAACTGGAACACGCCATCGCGGTGCTGGTCGGCAAGCCGCCGGCAGACCTGACCATGGCCGTGGTCGAGGTGGACGACGCCATTCCCAACGTGCCGGTGGCTGTGCCATCGACGCTGCTGGAGCGCCGGCCTGACATCGCGGCGGCGGAGCGGCGCATGGCCTCGGCCAATGCCGATATCGGCGTGGCGCAGGCGGCGTACTACCCCACCCTGTCGCTGTCGGCCACGGGCGGGCTGACGGCGGGCACGCTGGCGCGCTGGCTGTCCTTGCCGGACCGCGTGTGGTCCGTCGGCGCCGGGCTGGCCGGCACTGTGTTCGATGGTGGCCTGCGCGGCGCGGCCAAGGCGCAGGCCGTGGCGGCGTATGACCAGACCGTGGCCAACTATCGCCAGACCGTGCTGGGCGCGTTCCAGGAGGTGGAAGACAACCTCGCCGCCGCGCGGCTGCTGGGGCAGGAAGCCACCGTGCAGAACGACGCGCTGCGTTCCGCGCGCGAGGCGCTGGCGCTGGTCAACAATCGCTACAAGGCCGGCACGGCCGGGCTGCTCGATGTGCTGACCGCGCAAACCGCCGCCTACACGGCCGAGCGCACGGCGCTGTCGATCACGGGCCGCCAGTACACGGCGGCCGTCACGCTGATCGCCGCGTTGGGCGGCGGCTGGCACGCGGAGGGGACGGACACGGCGCAGGCGCCGCAGCCTGCCGCGCAACCGACCCCGCAACCCGCGCCCCAGTAATCAACGCTGCTGGTACCGCGCCGGCGCGAGCGGCAAGGGCTGCTGCCGCACGCGCTCGCGCAGCCAGGTGGCGGCCTTGCCGAGCGGGCGCTGCTTGTGCCAGACCAGCTCCATCGCCACCGGCCAGTCCTGGTCCTGGAAGGCCAGCCGGGGCGATACCAGCGTGGCCGCCGCCGGCGAACTGGCGGCGATGTGCCACGGCACGAAGGCCCAGCCCAGCCGCCGCTTGACCAGTTCGACGATCACCCACTGGCTCTCCACCCACCAGACCTCGGCCGCCACGCGCAACCGCTTCTTCTCCTCGCTGTCGCTGCGCGTGGCCACCATCAGTTGGCGGTGGCGCTTCAATTCCTCGAAATCGACCTGCGCATGGGCGGCCAGCGGATGGTCGGGCGCGCAGATCACCGGCATCGGCACCCAGCCCAGCGCGTGGAAGGCCAGTTCGGGCGGCAGCACTTCCTGCCGCCACATGATGCCGAGGTCCGCGCACTGGCTCATCACCAGCCGGCTGACGTCCTCCATCAGCGGGAACAGCAGCTCCAGCTCCACGGCGGGAAAGCGTTGCGAGAACTCGTCCAGCAGCACGCCAAGCACTTCCTCGGGGTACAGCTCGTCCACGGCCAGCGTCAGGCGCGACTCCACGCCCTCGCCCAGGCTCATCGCCACGCCCCGGAAATGCTCGCAGCGCTCCAGGATCACGCGCGCCTCCACCAGCAGGCGCTCGCCAGCCGGCGTCAGCACCGGGTAGCGCGCGGTGCGGTCGAACAGCGCATTGCCGAGGTCGATCTCCAGATTGGCCACCGCCGCGCTGATCACCGACTGCGCCTTGCCGAGCTTGCGCGCCGCGCCCGAGAACGATCCACTCTCGGCGGCGGCTACAAAGGCTTGCAGCTGGTCCAGGGACAGGCTCATGGGTACTCCTTTCATCACATCGACACGGAATCGACGCCCCACCGGCAGCGATCCATCTGTTTTGCCGATGGTATCCAACTTGTCCTAAGTTGTCCTGCCGATAGAATGGCCTCCATCGATCCCAAGGAGTTCCTGTCATGCGCACCACCGGAGACCGCATCCGCCATACCGTCGGCTTCGAGCTGATCGGCCTGCTGGCCTTCGCGCCGCTGGCCAGTTTGGTGTTCGGCTACGCCCTGCACCAGATGGGCCTGATTGGCGCCGTGGCGTCGCTGATCGCCGCGGTCTGGAACTACGTCTACAACCTGATGTTCGACAAGGCGATGCTGCGCTTCCGGGGGCAGCTGCGGAAGACGCCAGCCATCCGCGTGCTCCACGCCATCCTGTTCGAGGGCGGGTTGCTGCTGGTCTTCCTGCCGTCCGTGGCGTGGTATCTCGACATCAGTCTGGTCGATGCCTTCATCATGGACATCGCCGTGGCCGGCTTCTACATGGTCTACGCGCTGATCTACAACTGGGCCTACGATGCGATCTTTCCGATCCCGAACGCCACGCCGCGCGACTGCGCCGCCGACTGCCCCTGATAGATCCGAGCGTCGCTGAGACGCCAAGCCGACTTCACGGGCGAACTGGCACGTGAAGCGGCTGTTTTACGTCATCCAGCCGATGGCGGGCATGCGTTAACATGCTCGCCATGCCAAATCGTCCCGCCCTGCTTCGTCTCCCGCTGACGGCCGCCATCGCCGCCGTCGCCCTGCTCTCCACCGGCATCGCCGGAGCCCAGGCCAAACCCGCCAAGGCGGCGCAGGCCGTCAAAGCCACTGCATCGAAATCCGCCACGGTCCGCCGCGCGAGCGCCGACACCGTCGATCTGGCCGCCGCCCGCACCGGGCTGCCGGCATCGGTCACGGCCGCGCTGCGCCGGGCCAACGTGCCGCTCTCCGCCGCCAGCTTCTACGTGGTCAAGGTCGGCGCGCCGCAGGCCCGCGTGAGCTGGAACGCCGAGACGCCGATGAACCCGGCCTCGACCATGAAGGTGGTGACCACCTTCGCCGGCCTGCAGCTGCTGGGGCCGGACTACCGCTGGCTGACCTCGCTCTACGCCGATAGCGAACCCGCTGCCGACGGCACCATCCGGGGCAACGTCTACCTGCGCGGGCGCGGCGATCCCAAGCTGGTGCCCGAGGAGATGGCCAAGCTGGTGGCCTCGGCGCGCAACGCGGGCGCCACCACCATTGACGGCGACGTGGTACTCGACCGCAGCTTCTTCGCCGATGCCTCCGAAGGCACTTATACGATCGACGGCGAGTCCCAGCGCGCCTACAACGTCAATCCGGACGCGCTGCTGTACGCCTTCAAGACCCTGTCATTCACGATCACCCCGGACGCCGCCGGCCGCACCGTGGACGTGGCGGTCACGCCCGCGCTGGCGCAGTTGCGCGTGGAGAACCGCCTGACGCTGACCAACGGCCGCTGCGGCGACTGGCGCTCGCGCGCCACGCCCAACATCACCCCGCAGCCGGATGGCACCGTGGTGGCCTCGTTCGACGGCACCTATTCGAGCGACTGCGGCGAGCACGTGGTCAACCTCGCCACGCTGTCGCACAGCGATTTCATCTGGGGCGGCTTCGTGGCCGAATGGCAGGCGGCCGGTGGCCGCTTCGCCCACACGCCGGGGCTGCGCAGCGGCGCGGTGCCGCGTGGCGCGTTCCTGCTGTCGCGCCACTACGGCCAGCCGCTCGGCGACGTGGTGCGCGACATCAACAAGTTCTCGAACAACGTGATGGCGCGCCAGCTGTTCCTGACGATTGGCGCGGAGATGGACCGCAGCGGCCCGGCCAGCACGGCGCGTTCCGCGCAGGTGATCCGCCGCTGGCTGACACGCCAGGGGCTGGACATGCCGGGGCTGGTGCTCGACAACGGCTCGGGACTGTCGCGCGAGGAGCGCATCAGCGCCTATGACATGGCCCGGCTGCTCCAGCAGGCACTGGCCAGCGACGTCGGCTATACGCTGGTCGATTCCCTGCCCATCCTCGGCGTGGACGGCACGCTGCGCAACCGGCTCACGCGCGCCCACGCGGCGGGCAACGCCTACCTGAAGACCGGCACGCTGGCCGATGTGCGGGCGCTGGCCGGCTATGTCGATGCGACGAACGGCGGCCGCTACGTGGTGGTGGCGTACATCAACCACCCGAACGCCTCCGGCGCGCAGGCAGCGCACGATGCGTTGATGGAATGGGTGTTTCGCGGGGCGCCTTGAACAGGSTCGTGGCGCATTGATGCGCCCGCCCTCTCCCCCGCCCCTCTCCCGGAGGGAGAGGGGAGAACACAGGGGGAAGATCGAAAGCCCTCGGTTTGCTCCCCTCGCCCGCTTGCGGGAGAGGGGCCGGGGGAGAGGGT
>NZ_JBFTJC010000011.1:0-202017 GCF_056395225.1 Cupriavidus sp. 10L45 | reverse complement strand
ACCGGCAACTTCATTGGTGCCACCTAACGTCACCATTCTTGGGAGACGGCCATGGCGAAGTGCGATGCTTGCTTTTCGATCCTCCCCGACAGCCGCGGGGAACGGGGGCACGACGCCCTTGTTGAAACCGGCAGTGAGAAAATCCGCCCATTCGGGAAGGCACCCGTCATCAAGACGTCGTTCATCTGCTCGACGTGCGGGACGAAATGGACCTACGAGAACAACATGAACGACAGCTTCGCCGGCTGGCATGAGGTTGAGAACTGACATTACGCGGCCTCCGGCTGCGCCACCGTCAGCGCCATTGCCACCGGCCGCACCCATACCGGCGTAGCCGAGAGCATGAACGTCTCGCCGGTCTCGGCCAGCAGTAAGATGTTGCGCGGTTCCTTTGTGAGTCGTCACGCTGAGTACTCCTGCTCTGCCATTTCGCAGAAGAAGCTGCATGACGGCAACACTTCGTTGCGAACGATCGGCCCGGCGGGCAATTTTCGGAGCGGGAAGCGCTGGTCCTTCAGCGGCCCGGAACGATAGCGGAGGAACCAAGAGCCTTCCCCGATTTCATCCTGGAGCAAGCAGGTGGATTCGAAGTATTCTGGGAAGTCCGCGCGGATGGCCCGCCAATAGCCCTCGCCACCTTTCACGCAACCGATGCAGTTGGCATTTTCATAGCCGAGCAGGTACATCGCGGGCAACGCAATACCGGCGCGCTGGACCATCGCCTTGCAGTCTTCCTTGCTCAATTGGGCGTCGATCAGCGGCGCCAGAATTGGGCGGTCTGGATTGCGCTCCCGGAAGTCATCCAGGCGGTCTTCTTCTTCCAGGGTATAGCCAAACACCATGATGTCGCCCGGTTGCTTCCATGCGTCTAGGACATCGCGCTTCAGCGCTTTCGAGCATGGCGCTCCAGCGGGGCCCTTCATGTATTGCCGGCGGCGGAACACCTGGATGACGCTGGCGCCGTAGCGTTCGTCCCGAAGAGTGGTGATCGGCTTTCCGAACCACGCTTCGCAGTCGGCAGCGAAGCGACGGTTATCCTCATGCTCTTCCTTCAGGAAGGCATTGATGATCTGGACATCCCGCGATGGCCCGAACTGGGCTATCGCGAGCTTTGCCGCTACTGCCGAAGCAGCGCCACAAGAGAACTGGCAGACGATTCGGCTCATGCTAGGATGCCTCCCCAAAACGGGAGGGCTGAGGGGTGTTGAAGCAATATTGGCGATGGCTTGAGTTCGGGGCCGCACTGCTGGCGCTGACCATACTGACTCTTGCCTGCCACGCGATGTGGCCGGACAAGGATGGCGTTGCTGCATGGTTCCAGGCAGTTGGATCTGTGGCTGGCATCGGAATCGCCATATACGTGCCGTGGCGGCAGGGAGCGGATAGAGTCAAACGCGATCGGGTAGAAAAGCTGGACCACCGGTTGGTGATTGCGCGTCGGCTGCGAGGCATTACATCCGAATTCGTTGTGGTATGCAGTGAGCTCGATAATCAGCGAAAGGAATTCCTTCGTGTCGCGGATATGGTGAACGTCATGAATATCAACGGCGAAGGCCTTTCGAGTGTTTTTGACCAGACTCTGCGGCTCGACGAAGCGGATCTGCAGCCCGATGCGGTTGGCCTTGGCTCTACAATTCGGATCCAAATACGGCGTATGAAGATTCAGATCGAAAAGAACCACGGCCGGTCTCTCCTTGGTTTGGATCCTGAATTTGAAGGGAAGTGTGCAGAGTGGATCAGTTCCGCAGAGAGCTTCGATAAAGTAGCTTCGGACGTTCTTGCTGCTGCAGAGTTTGCGCAGAAGCGCGCTTAACAAGACGCGCTGCGATAAATTTGTAGTGAGGTGCGCGGCGACCTCGATGCCGCCGATGCACCTGCAGGTGGCGATCATGTTGCCAACCTGCGAGGCGGCTTTCTTGAAGCCCTTGGCGCCCCCGCCGAGGCCGCAGCAGAAGCCGAAGGTACGATATTCGCGGCGGATCATGCGCGCACCTCGCTGGCGGCCTGCGTCGCCGCCTGCAGTTCTTCGATGCTCTTCGCTGCCCGCGAGCGCCACTCCGCGCCATGCTGCAGCGCCAACTGGATCAGCCAGTGCAGCACGTGCGCCTGCTCGTCCTCGCAGCGCTTCGGGATGTCGGTGCCGGCGGCACGCAGCGCATGCGCGATGGGCGTGGTGGTGTAGAGCATGAGGCCCAGCACCTCGAGCAGCGCATCGGTCGGCTCAGTCGGGTAGGGCAGCGTGCCGGGGGTAATCTCCGCAGAATTTGCGGAGATTGGGGTCGTATTCCCCGCATCGGCGGCGGCGCAATCCGGGCACGGTACGCCGCCCTCGTCGGGCGCGTAGTAGCTCGGGCCGCCGATCATCCCGTGGTCGTTGCACGTGGCGCACTTCTGCGCGGCGGGCGGTGCGGCTTGGGCGAGGATGGCCAGTGCGGCGTCAATGCGCTTCTGCTGGCGACCGATGTCCACGTCGCGCGATCCCGGCGTGCCGTACTCCGGACGGATCGAGACCAGCAGCGCGCGCAGCATTTCCATCTGTGGCAGCGTCATACCCTGCGCCACGCTCGCGGCTTCGTTGTTCTTCTCGTTGCTCATCTCATGCTCGCTGTAGGGTGGGCGGACAGGCGACATTCCCAACCAGGAGAAGGCGTCGCGCGCTGTTTAAGGACTCGGCGTTGTCCCGCCGCCGTCCGCCCGTTGATCGTCAGTCCACCGATTCCTGCGCGTCCTCGTCGACGCCGAGGCTCATGTGCACTTCCTGGCCGAGCAGCGCCAGCAGCTTCGCGGACGTCTTCTCGTCCGGGTGCGCCTGCACGCGGAAGGTCACGAAGACGGTGCCGCCCTCCTGGAGGTCGAAGGCCAGCTTGTTGATCTTCGCGTCGCCCAGCACGATGTCGCCCTGCTTGCGCACGCCGTTGTGGATGGCCAGACGCTGGTGGTCCCAGTCGCCCGCCCACTTCACCGGGCCGATGCTCGGGTGCTTCAGGTTAGGCAGGTAGCCGGCGTCGGTCACCAGGTCGCCCTGCACGGACTCGTCCTTGTGATAGAAGCTCTGTTTCAGCATGGGCGAGAACAGGGACAGCACGTCGTTTGACATGCGCGCCTGAAGCTTCAGGTCGACGGCCAGCACCGCGTCGTCGCCGTGCTTCTCGTTGCGCGCGTTGATGTGGTTGATCTTGACCAGTTCGGTATCGAGTTCGAGCATTCGGTGGCTCCGGTGGTGGTAGGAGAGAATCAGGCCGCGCGGGCGGACATGACAGCGTCGGGATAGGCCTCAACGCCCGGCAGGCGCATGGCGTCCTTCTGAGCCTTGGCCAGCTGGTTCAGCGCCGACTGGTTCACGTCGAGCAGATGCTGGTGCTCGGGGTGCTGCGCGATGAAGGCGATCAGCGCCATCTTGTCGGTGAGGCGCGCCTTCCAGTTCTGGCGGGTGGACAGGCCGGCCACCTTCGGCGCGGCGGTGGCCACCGGCACCGGGGCGGCCGTGACCATCTCGGCTTCCATGGCGATCGTCTCCGCCTGCGCGGCGCCGGCCGCTGCGGTGTCGCTGGCCTGCTGCTGCAGCTCGGCCGCCTTGGCCGCGTCACCAGCGGCTGCCGCGTCGGCCGCCTCCTTGGCGATGCGGTCGGCTTCCTCTTGCGCGCGGCGTGCGGTCTCGCGTGCCTCGGCCTCGATGCGCTGGCGCTCTTCACGCGCAACCCGCTCAGCCTCGCGCCGGGCTTCCTCTGCCTTGCGCTGCTGCTCGCGGTCATAGGTCAGCATCGCGCCCTTGAGCGCCCTCTCGGCCGACGCCAGGTATTCCTTCGGCGCGCGGAACAGGTCGTTCACGGCCTTCACCGCTTGGTTGAGCGGGCCGGTGATGGCGGTGCGCTTTTCCTCGACGTCCTTCGACAGGCCCTTGACCTTCTGCAGGTCGGCGGCGGCCAGCTCGTACATGGTCGGGCTGTCGATCACGAAGGATTGGGCGCTGGTGAGCATGCGCTGGGCCTTGCCGGCCAGCACGACGGCGTCGCTCGCGTCGTAGGCGACGCTGCCCTGAGTATTGGTGGAATCGGTCACAGTCAGGATCTCCGGGGTAGAGCCGCGATCAGGCGGCGTGCTTGTTCTTGAAGCGGTGCAGGGCCAGGCAGCCAAGGAAGACCGGCCAGTCTTCCGGGTCGGTCATCTCGTGCAGGCGATAGGTGCCGTCGTCGCGCAGCTCGACCGTGTAGCGGCCCTCAACCCGCTTGCCGCTGGCCTTCTCGACGGCGTTCTTGTAGGCGGCGGTCTGCGGGCCGTAGCTGGGAAACATGCCGCCGGTCTTCAGATCCCAGATGCAGCGCTTGCCGTCGAGCAGCACCAGCCGGTCGTAGGTGCCCGCGTAGCGGTGGGCCGGGTGGAACACGCGCTCTTCCATCCCGAGGATCTCGAAGGACAGTTCCGCGCGCAGGCGGATCCAGCCGTCGAGATAGGGCTGCACCACGGCCGGCACGGTGGCCTCGTCCAGTTCGCCCTGGTCGTACAGCTCGGTCGCTTTGTGCACGGCGGTGCCCAGCTCGCGCTTGTACTGCAGCACGTCGGGCTTGATGAACGACAGGTCGTTCAGGGGCGCGAGGATCTGCGTCACGCTCGGGATCACCACGCCGTCGGCGGTGTAGGTGTGCGACGCCTCGTCGAAGAGCAGGGCGGACATCAGCAGTTCTCCTTGATGAAGTCCTGGAGCGCCACGAAGCCGTCGCGGGTCAGGCCGTCGAGCGTGTCGGGGGTGGACAGGCCCAGCGCGTCCAGTGCCTCCTGGATAGGGATGTCGGCGCCGGACAGCTTCGAGCGCACGTACTGCTTCTCGCCGTCGGTGGCCAGATCAGCGCCGTCGGCTGGCGCGGCGTCGTTCGGCTGCACGTCCTGCGCCTCGTCCTTGGCCTGCTGTCGTTGGGCGGCGCCTTGGCGCTGCCGCGCGGCCGGCTGCTCGATCACCTCGCTGGCCTGCTGCTCGACCTGTTTCGGCTTCGCCTGCGGCATGGCCACGGAGCGGCTGGCCGCCGCCACGGTATCGGCCGGGCCCATGTCGCGCTCGACGATGCGCGCGGCTTCGTCCTCGTCGTAGATGCCGGCGAAGCCGTAGGCCAAGCGCGCGCCCTGGATTAGCGTCTTGTGGCGCATCATCCGGGACGGGTGGCTCTTCCACGGCTGCATGCCGGCACGCACCACCTCGGCGAATCGCTCGCGCACCTTGATCGGCCGCGCGCGGTCCTTGCGGTAGATGTGCACTTCCATCCAGACCGGCACCGTCTTGCCCTCGAAGGTGATCGTTTCCTCCGATTCGATGAACTCGAAGCCATCGGACTGCGGGTGCTCGTTGATGATGCGCGACCAGCCGTCCACACCGACCACCGGTACGATGCCGCCCTTGTCCGGGAAGGCGTAGATTTCCTTCGTGAAGGGGTTCAGCCCGTACTGGTCGGCCACGATCAGCAACGCGGCCATCTGCTCGTTGGTGATGTCCTGGTTGCCGTTTTGGCGGAAGGCCGTGGCCTTCAGCGTGCCGAGCAGCTTCTCGGCCTCGATGCTGTACTTCGCCGCGAACTTGGCGACGAGGGTCTGTTTCTGGTTGGCGGCCGGGCGCTCAGCGACGGCAGTAGACATGCGGATCTCCTGAGAGAGGGTTACAGGGCGCCGGCGCGGATGACGACGGTCAGGTACCAGATGACGCCAGCGGCCAGGCCGAAGCCCACGGCGCCGGTCCACTGCCGGCCGCGCGAACACTTGGCCACGGCCAGCAGCGTGTTGGATGCGGGGTCGTAGTTCACGCCAGCACCTCGCGGGCCACGGCCACCAGCGCGTAGCCGAGCGCCAGCCAGAAGGCGACGGTCAGCAGGCGGTTGTTTCGTTCGCGCTCATGCATGGCCGGTCTCCTGGGCTGCACGGGCCAGCACGTTGCGGGCCATGTCGTCTGCCAGGCGGATGGCGCCAATCAGCGCCTGCTTGTCCTGCGTGAAGCGGACGGCATCCATGTAGGCGCGCAGGGCGTCCAGCGCGTCGCGCAGCAGGTTTTCGTGCCCGCTCGCCCGTTCGATTGCAGCGTCTTGGGCGCGGGTCATTGCGACACCCACGAAGCGACGAGCATCCCGGCCAGCGCGACCAGCGGGGTTGCGATGTAGAGGGCGACTGCCACCAGGAAGGCGTAGCGGTTCATGCCGCCCTCCGCACGGTGGTGTCAGCCTTCTCGGCTGCGCCGGCGTTGCCCAGCAGCAGCTGCGCGTACAGCAGCACCTCGGTCTTGTCGATCGTGCCCCAGACCACGCGCTTCTCGGACGAGGCGATGTAGTTGGAGAGCAGGGTGGCGGCGTTCGGGCTGCGCGCCAGCTCGGCGAGATACGCCCGCTCGTCGCGCGTGCCGTAGGCGTTGTCGGTGGTATTCATGGCTGCCGGCCTCAGTCGGCGTTGTAGTAGCGCAGGACACAGATCCACTCGTCGCCGTCGTGGCGGATGGACTGCACGGCCGGAGAGCGGTATGCGTCGATGCCGCGGGCCCGATCGTTCGCGACGCTCACGACGGTGTCACGGTCGGTGCCGCGGAACTCGATGTCGGTCCGCTGGCTGCCTCGCGGCTGGCGCAGGAGGCGCTCGCGCACGCCGGCGGGGGCAGGGCGAGCCGCCGGCGTGGGGAACGGCCAGGGGGTGCGTTGGACGGTGGTCATTGGTCTGACCTCGCGCCAACGTGGACGCAGGCCCAGCCCAAGAAGGCGCAGGCCAGTCCAGCCACGAAGAAGATGATGAGAGCGGTTGCCACGTTGGCCTCCATCGGTGAGTTGATGGAGATATGTTACCAACTAGGTAACAATATGCAAACCAAAAAGGTAACAGCAGCGATTGATTGTTTTTACTGTTTTGGTAACAGTGATAGGCAAAAGAAAACCCGCCAAGGGTGGCGGGTTCGGTTGCGGCGCGGAAGGGGTTACTGTGACAGCAGCTTCTTCGTCTCTTCCGTGATGGATGCGAGGCCCTTCTCAATGATCTCTCGCCATTCACTGGTGGACGCCATCTGCTTGGAATCCGTCACGCGCGTCCGGATCGTCTGCTGTCCTTGAAGGTGGTCGACGTTCCCGGCGAGCTGAAGCTCTGACTTGTGGTTCACGCTGATCGACCAGAAGCCAGGCTGGAACCAAGCCCAGAAGTCGGTGATTTGCGCGCTGACCGGCGCAGCTGTATCGAAGTTCGGATCCCCCTTCTTGACGACCACGTAGCCTGCCTGCTGGAACCCCGTCGTCACAGCGCCCTCGACGAGACCAGAAACCGTCTTCCCTTCGGGTAGCAAAATATCGCCCAGCGCTTTGCCGTACGTATTTCGCTTCCGCCCGACTGCGCGCGCTTTTGAGGCGTCGCTCGTGTCCTCGTCTGGGTCTAACGACGCCATGTCAGCGCTGGGCGGAGCGACCGTAAAGGTGCGCTTGTCCACGACCGAGTCGATGCGAACGTACTTGCCACTCGACGGGTTCGCCGCTTGTGGGGCGGCAATGTCAACGGTACCGCGCCCTACGGCGCAGCCTGCAAGGATGGATGCCGCAAGGCCATAGGTCAGCAGACGGATGGTCAGCAATTTCTTCTCCAATGGGATTGTTTTACTCAGGGCGCCAGGCGGACGGCTTGACGATTGCAGCTACGAAACTCAGTTCTTCGACCTCGGCGGCCGAAATCTTGACGGTCTTGTGGCTCTGGTTCACGGAAAGGAAGGCGCTGTAGCCGTCGCGCGTGTAGCCCAGAATCTTGATCATGACGCGGCCGTCCTTCGAGCGCACCAGGACTTCGTCGCCGGCGGCGACAGCATGGTTTGGCTCAATGACCACGAATTCCCCGTCCTTGATGCGTGGCTCCATCGAGTCTCCGACGCAGCGCAGGCCGTATGCGTCCGAATCCATGCTGAAGAACTGCAGATACCCGTCACCGTGCCCAACGGGGTACTCCAAGTCACAAAAATGGCCATTGTCACCAAGCTTTGCCATCGCTAGCACGGGGATCCTTCTGAAAGCGCTCTGGGGAATGGGAATCGGGGCCCAGTCGTCGTTGTAGCTGATGGCCGGCGTCGGCTGACCCTTGCCGTTCAGCAGCCACACCGAGTTGATCTGATGCTTCTCCTGGAGGCCGATCGCCTGCACTAGGGTGGGTTTCCTGGTGCCCTCGGCCCATTCCAGCACGTCCTGCTCTGTCGTGCCAGCAGCGAGCGCGATCTCCGCCGGAGGCAGGCCGATCTTCTCGAGCATGAATTTCACACGCCGGGCCAGATCCGTCGCCTGGTCGGACGGGACCAAGGGGCTCGCATCGGAGTCCATCCAGAATTTCGGGTAGCCGAGGGTTTCCTCGACCTTGCGCGCGGTCCGGTCGCCTATGTCCTTCGCCCCGCTGAGGTAGCGGTTGACGAGCGAGGGCGTGGAATAGCCAAGGCGCTCGGCGGCGCGGGACTGGTTGTCCTCGCACCGTTCACGGATGGCGATCGCCAGCTTCTCGCGGCGGATTTCCTTGATTGACTTCATGCGCGTGATTGAACCCGGAGTGACCTAAAAGGTAAATAAACCGATCTGGTAACAGTTGTGCCTTGAACTATGACCAAAACGGTCATAGAATCGGGCCATGGACACCATCACTTGCGCCCAAGACTTCAAATCCTTCTACCGGTCTCTGCCGGCGGAACGGAAGGAAGCGTTCGCAAAGGCGGCGAACACCACCACCGTCTACATCGAGACGCATCTGGTCTACGCGCGCAAGGTGCCGCGCAAAGCGAGCATGGATGCGCTCTGGAAGGCGTGCCACGAATTCGGCGCGACGTTCAGCCGCGAAGACCTCTTGGCGTTTTTCTTCGCAGCTGGAGCAGCCTGAGGACACCCCCATGAAACGACTCTACGCGCGCCTGGTGCTGTGGCTGATCCGGCCGGCGCTGGAACTGAAAGACCGAGCCGACCGGGTCGTCCTCACCCAGGTAATCAAAACCGCTGGTGAAGAAGCGAGAGCCGAAATCCGAAGGACCCTCAGTCGTCGAGATTGAAGTTCTCGGCCAGCTCGGGCCAGAGGTCTTCGATCGGGTCTGCTAGCGCAGCGCCGAACTTTTCGTTGATGAGAGGCAGCAGCTGTTTCACCACGTCTTGATTGTGGTGGGTATGAATCAAGAGCGAAACAACGCTTTGCAGCAGAGCGATTTGGCCATGAAGGCTCGCCATGTCGACTTTCATGCGTACCCCTTTCGTGGGTGGTTGAGAAGGTGAGATGTCTCAATTGTTCCATGGCTGTGGGTACGCACCCTAAAAAGTGAAGAAGGCGTCGTTAATCGACGCCTTCATTTGGCCCCCCGGCCAACTGTGGAAGCAACTGTGGAATCGATTGAATTTTCCAATCAGGAGAAGAAGAAATGCGGGTAGCCGAACAGCCGGAAACCGGCACCGGTACTGGGTCTCAAGGATTTTTCATCAACGGTAAAGGGCGTTTTCTGCCTGACGCCGAGATCGCAACGTGCAGCACCTACCGCGACGCCTGCGCACTGGCGTGGGAACGCCGCACCCAGCCGGGTCTGACTCTCCAGGCGCTGGCCGCCCTGGCCGATCTCTATCCGTCGCACGTCAGCGACTACTTCCAGCGCGACGCCCTGAACGCCAAGGGCAACCCGCGCCGCTCCCTGCCGGCCGAGAAGATCGCCGACGTCGAGCGCGTGCTGGGTAACCGGATTCTCAGCCAGTACCTCATGCACCGCGGGGCTCTGACCATCATGGAAGCGGTGCTGGCAGCGAGGGGTGCATGAGGCATTTGGAAGCACGCGAGGTGGCCATCAAGGCCATGCAGGACGCGGTGGAGCAGAGCGGGGGAGACGACATCCGGCTGACCAAGGCGCTTGCCAAGGCCATGCAGGACCCGCGCATCGCGCAGGCGTTCGAGACCGTGGGCCTTCACGACCTGCTGGCCGAGCAGAACACGCAGCACTGAGGACGCACATGGAAGCACAGCAGGCATTGAGAGCCCAGCGCGCTTGGATCGACGAGCTGCTGCACCGGATCACCACCGCCGAGTCGCGTGGCGCCCGCCTGCATCTGTGCGCCGAGGCGAAGCGCGAGATCGACGCGCTTGAGGCCATGCTGAAACAGGTGGTGCCGGGGACGCAGCAATGAATTACTACGAGCGCCACATTGGCGACTACATCCGCGACACGGTCGGGCTGAGCATGCTGGAAGACGGCGCGTACAGCCGCCTCCTGGACCAGCTTTACCAGACCGAGAAGCCGTTGCCGCTGGACCGCAAAGAGGTCTACCGAATGGCCCGCGCCACCAGCCCGGCGGAGCGCAAGGCGGTGGACTACGTGGTGGGCAAGTTCTTCGAGAAGGGCGATGACGGCTTCATCCAGAAGCGGGCCATGGAGATCCTGGCCGAGTACTGGGACCGCCCCGAGCAGCCCGAGAAGAAGAACTCGAAGGAAGGTAACCGGGAGCGCCAGCGCAAGTCACGCGAACGGCGCAAGGCGATGTTCGAGGTGCTGGCCGGTCATGGCATCGTGCCGCGTTACGACACGCCGATGCGTGAACTCGAAGCCATGTTGTCACGTGTGACGTCACAACCTGTCACACCTGAAAACTGTGACATGTCACAACCGGTCACGGAATCGGTCATGGCACCTGTCATGGGTAACCACTCCCCACCTCCCACTAACCACTACCCAGATAACACCCTAACCACTGCTGACGCAGTGGTCGTCGACAGCGACACCGCTGCCGATCTCGTCCTCGAACCGGACACGGGGAAACCCCGGAAGCCCGGGAGGCCAGACTGCCCGCATCAGGCCATCGTAGCCCTGTACCACGAGCTGCTGCCGATGTGCCCAAGCATTCGCGACTGGACGCCTGCACGCGCTCAAGCCCTGCGGGCCCGGTGGAACGAAGATCCGAAGCGCCAGACGCTGGACTACTGGCGCAAGCTGTTCGCGTACATCGCCGAATCGGATTTCCTGACGGGCCGCACGCGGCCACAGCCAGGCCGCAAGCCGTTCGTCGCATCGCTTGAGTGGATCGTGAAGGCGGAAAACTTCACGAAAATCCGCGAGGAGCGCTACCACGAGCAGGTGACCGCATGACCGCCTCAATTCTCTTCCGGTCGTCGCGTCAGCAGATCCTGGATGTCCGCTCGGCCGTTTCGCATCGTTTGGATGTGACGGCCCCAGTCTCGCGCCGCTTCCTCAGTCTCAAAAAGGCCAACCACGGTGTAGTGCGGCGGCGCCAGGCCGTCGCTCAGTGCTGCCAGGTTGCGCTGCAGCATGTCGAACGACGGCTCCACGCTCACCGCGAAGCGGGAAGGGGATTGGTAGTCGCTTATTGCCACCACCCACGAATCATCCAGGAGATTGCTCATGCTTGAGGGGCGCGTAATTTGGTTGAGTGACGCGGATTTTATCCCGGCGCGCATCGACGACGAGACACTGCCGGTCCAGTTCCGGCTAAAGCCCGAAGCCTTCGACGCCTCGCTGTCCGCCCATGTCGTTCTCTGGCGCGGCGAGGTCGTGAAGAACGTGGTCGGCCCGGCCAGCCAACGCCGATGAACGCGCCAGACGACTTCCCGCAGGCCCGGGCGCTGTTCAGCGTCGAGGCGGAGCAGGCGGTGCTGGGCGGCCTGCTGCTCGACAACGACGCCGTCGACCGCATCAACGGCCTGGACGTGGCCCATTTCTACCGCGACGACCACCGTTTGATCTACGGGGCCATCGTCCGCCTCGTCTCAGCGAACAAGCCGGCGGACGTGCTCACCGTGTTCGAGCAGTTGCAGGTTGAGGGGCGGGCGGAGCGCATCGGCGGCCTGCCGTACCTGAGCGCCGTGGCCCAGAACACGCCGAGCGCCGCGAACATCGGGCGCTACGCCGAGATCGTGCGCGACCGCGCGCTGCTGCGCGAGACGGCGGTGGCCGCGCGCAAGGTGCTTGAACTGGTCGAGACGCCCAGCGCGATGAAGGGCACCGAGATMGTGGACAAGGCCCAGGGGCTGCTGGCGCACCTGGCGCAGGTCGGTGTCAGCCGTGGCCCGAAGATGCTCTACGACCTGATGAACGAGTTCGTCGAGCGCGTTGACGAGCGCTACCACGGGAGCGTGACGGCCGGCATCTCCACCGGGCTCGAATCGCTCGACGCGGCGCTGAACGGCGGCTTCCATCCTGGCAACCTGGTGATCGTTGCTGGCCGCCCGTCCATGGGCAAAACGGCGCTGACGACCGACATGGGCCTGAACATGGCCGACGCTGGTCTGAGCGTGCTGCTCGATTCGATGGAGATGTCCGATCAGGAGCTGGTGGCCCGGGCGGCGGCGAATCGCGGTGGCATCGGTCTGTCGGCTCTGCTGAGCGGCCGGCTGGGTGACTCCGACTGGCCGCGCCTGACGCATGCCATCCAGACCATGAACGACATGCGGTTTGCCATCGATGACACGCCGGCCATGTCGCTGCTGGAGGTCCGCACGAAGGCCAAGGCCCACAAGCGCAAGCATGGGCTGGACGTGCTGATCGTCGACTACCTGGGGCTCATGACCGGTGGCGAGGAAAAGATGCGCACGCAGCAGATCGGCGCCTACTCGCGCGGCCTGAAGGCGCTGGCCAAGGAACTGAACGTGCCGGTGGTGGCGCTGGCGCAGCTGAGCCGAAAGAACGAGGACCGGCCGGACAAGAAGCCGATCCTGTCCGATCTGCGCGACTCGGGCGACATCGAGCAGGATGCAGACGTCGTGCTGTTCGTGCACCGGCCGGAGATGTACGACCCGGGCAACGAAGCGCTGAGGGGCTACGCCGAGGTGCTGATCCGCAAGAACCGTAACGGTGCGCTCAGCGACGTGCCGCTGCTCTATCGCGGCGCCCTGACCAAGTTCGAGGAATGGACCGGCCCGCTGCCGATGCTCAGCCACGGCCCGGCCGTCCGGAAGCGCGGCATCGCCGCCGACCTGTGAGGAAACCCATGACCGACTTCTTCGCCACCGTGACGGTCCAGGACCGACCGGCCACTTCCGATTTTCCGACCTCAAATGAGGCGCCGAAAGTGGACAGCCCGCTCTGCAACGCCAACATCTTGGCCATCGACATCGGCACCACCACCGGCTGGGCGCTGGGCATGCGCGACGGGGCGCTGCACAGCGGCAGCGAGTCCTTTGCCCCGAAGCGCAACGACGGGCCCGGGCAGCGGTGGCTGAAGTTCGCGGCTTTCCTCGGCGAGCGCGCGCGACAGGCCGGCGAGATCCAGGCCATCTATTACGAGCTGGTGCTGCGCCACACCGCCGTCCAGGCGGCACACGTCTACGGCGGCTTCGAGGCGCACCTGCAGGCGTGGGCGGACCGCAACCGCGTGCGGCTTGTCGGCGTGCCGGTGCCGGTGATCAAGAAGTCGGCCACGGGCAAGGGCAACGCCAACAAGGACGCCATGGTCGCGGCCATGCGCGGGCGCGGCCACCGCGTCGTCGACGACAACCACGCAGACGCCCTGGCGCTGCTCGAGTACGCACGGAAGCAGGAGACATGATGGACAAGAACTGGAACGGCTACTGCACCTACTGTGGCGGCTTCGGCCACCGCGCATCGAGCTGCCGGCGCTGGAAGGGCGTTCGGCTGGCGAGGCCGGGGATCTGACGCCATGGCGCTGTACCGCGAGTTCGTCCTGAAGTCGCCGGGCATCTGGCCCACGGTGCTGGCCTTCATCAAGGCCAACGCCACCGCCTGCGCGGAAAAGGGCACGCCCATCCGGCTGATCGTCACCGCCGACGAGCGCCGACGCACCAACGAGTCGAACCGGTACTACTGGGGCGTGGTGCTGCGCGACGTCGCCGAGCAGGCGTGGGTGGACGGGCGCCAGTACGACAAGGACACCTGGCACGAGTACTTCGCGGACCTGTACGGGGTGAAGACGGAGAAGCAGTTGCCCGACGGCCGGCTCCTGCTGGTGCGCAAGTCCACGTCCGACTACTCGGTCGGCGAGTTCAGCGATTACCTGACCCTGGTGCAGGCTCACGCGGCGAATGACTTCGGTGTGTCGTTCGATGGAGTGCTCGCATGACGCTGCCACGAATCACGCAGTTCGGCCCGCGGCTCAAACGGGCGCGACTGGAAAAGGGGTGGAGCGTTCGGGGGCTGGCTGAGCTGACCGGTGTCGATTTCCGGACCATCTACCTGTACGAGGACGAGGCCAGATCGCCCAACATCGAGGCCGCGGTGCGGTTGGCCCAGACGCTGGACTGCTCGCTGGACTGGCTGTGCGGGTTGGACGAACCGGCCGCCGTACAACCGCTACGTTGTAAAGCGGAAATACAACCTATCGGGTGTGAGGTCGACGCATGACGTTGCCGGCCTACATGTACCGGGACCCCGCCGAGGTCTACGAACAGAACGAGGCGCGCAGCTGCAAAGGCTGCCAGTGGGAGAGGTCGGCCCGGCTGATGGGCACCACGCACACGGTCTGCACGAAGCTGCTGCCGGGCGGGAAGAGAAGGGATCACGGCAAGAGATGCAAATTTTTCGGGGAAAAGAAATGACGGATAAACCACTGTTCGCAGACGTCTCGCACGCGCTGCACGTCTCCTACCTGGTGCTGTCCTTGCCGCCGCGCCAGAAGGCACCGTTCCGCAACATGCTGATCCAACTGCTGGAGGCGCTTGATCAGCCGACCCTGGCACAGGAACGCTGGCTCACGGAACTGCGGGGCGAGGTATCGGAAAGAGGCTATGGCGGAAGCCTTTCCATGGACGAATACCGCGCACAGTGCGCCATGATCACGGATGCAGTGAAGACTCGGCTGCCCAGTCCAGAATACGCAGCGGTGCTGGCGCGCTTCGGCCACGGTCCCGAGAAGCTGGCTGGGTGCAAGCGCCTGGCGGCTTACGCGCGCCGCTCCAGTGGTCTCACGGCGCTTGCCCTGTTGCTGGACCTGACCGCGCGGCACTACTTGCCCAAGCAGCAGCGGCAGGACCTGACCTTCCGCGCGCTGGCCGACAAGCACGGCGGCTCGCCTGCAACGCTGTTCCGTGCCGCGCGCTGGATGGATCAGAACTTCCGGAAGCTGGAGGCGCTGGCGATCGAGCGGCTGGAGCCGTCGTTTATCGCCCATGGCATCGTCCCCGACCGTGCAACGTGCGAATCGGCGCAATCTGTTGCTGCGTAAGGATTGGCGGGATTTCAGACCTTGCTTTATTGAAACAGATGCGCTAAATTCGCCTCATGCTACGGCAAGCCCCGCCCGGAATCATTTCCCGGCGGGGCTTTTGCATTCCTGCACCGGACGTGTTCCATGCCTTCCCATAAGCTTATGTCCCAGCACGATCCGTTCGTGAAGGATCTGATGGAGGCCCTCGGCTTGCCGCACGCCACCGTCTCCTTCGACGTGCGGTGCGCCGTGGGGGAAGCCGTGACGGTCCGGTGCACCTATCACCCGCGCGCCGACGACGGGGCGGGGTTCGATCCACGGCCTTTGCTGCAGACCTACCAGCTGGTGCCGATCAGCGCCGTGACGCGCGGCGATCCGGCCGAAGCATTCGTGGATGACCCCGATGGGGTACCCGAGGTCCCGCAGCCGCGCCCTTCATATAGGAGTGGCGTGAGTGCAGGCGCCTTGGGCTGGGGCTTGTTCGGGCTCGCCTGCGCTGGCGCTGCGCTGGCCTACGCCTTCGGGCTCTGGCGGTGAGCAAGCAGCGCGGCCGCCTGCCCATGCTGGGCGGCAGGGTAGCGCCCGCAGGTAGCCGCACCCCAACCATGCAGCCCGGCTCGTGGCGCACCAGCGCGCTGACCAGCACGCAGCGCGGATACGGCTACCGCTGGCAGCAGGCGCGTGCGGCCCACCTGCGGGAGCACCCGTTCTGCGAGTACTGCCTGAAGGAGCAGCGGATCGTGGCCACCACCGTGGCAGCCGTCATCATCGAGTGCGCGGCGCGCGGGCTGGCCTTGCCGTATGGGAACGTGGTGGACCACCGCATCCCCCATAGGGGTGATGAGACGCTGTTCTGGGATCGGGGCAACTGGCAGACCCTCTGCGGAAGCCACCACAGCCGCGACAAGCAGCGGCAGGAGAACGCACCATGATGCCGCCCATCCAGACCGCCCACACCACCATGATCCTTGGCGCGCCGAGGGGCTGGGATCCGCAGACGCAGGGCGACTGTGTTGGGCTGCCCGTCCACCGGGATGAGGCGAACGGGCGCTGGCTGTCGTACTGGCAGCCCACCGAGCAGGACATCGCCAACATCCTGGCCGGCGTGCCGATCCGCCTGTCCGTCTATGGTCCGGGCCATCCGCCCGTGGCCATCGCCGTGACGGCGGGCACCGAGCCCTAGCACGTTGGCACGCTTCGTGTCCGGCTCCACTCGACACCTTAACGGCATAAAAACAAGGCCTCGTTTCACGACGAGGGTTGTAGCGCACCGCATTGGTGCGTGTCGTTGCTTGGGTCGGCCGAAATGGCGGTCCGCTTCGTCGAGCCGCTACGAAACGTTGCGAATACGCAACATTTGAGGCCAAAGGGAGGGGTGGGTAGGAAGTCTGGCGGGTTCGCCGGCTCTAGACCGCCCGTTCCCCCACGCAGAGGTTTTTTTCCTCCACCGGAATTTCAGCCCGGCTGGGTTATTGCGCAGAATCCGAAAAATGGCGAGACCGACATATAAACCGACTGTGGCAGCGCGTCGGAAGGTCGCTATTGCGGCCGGCGCGGGCATGTCGCACGAGGAAATTGCCATCGGGCTCGGCATTTCGCGCAACACGCTGGAGAAGCATTTCGAGGCCGAGCTGTCGCAGGGCGCCTATGCCAAACGGCTCGAAGTTCTGGTCGCAATGCACTCGGCTGCGAAGAAGGGCAACGTGGCAGCCCAGAAGGCGTACACCGCCATGCCGATGCCTGCGGTCTCCGCACCGCCGCTTTCGGCAGGCGAGAAGGACGCGCCGGCCAAGACACCGGCCAAGGGCAAGAAAGAACAGGCACAGGCTGACGCGCTGAACGCGCAGGCCGGTACCGACTGGCAGGACCTGCTGCCCGGCTCGGCCTCGATGCAATGACTTGGGATCTGTCCTGCCTCGACTGGGAAGACCGCCTTCGCACGGGCCGCTCGCTGGTGCCGAACCTGCCGCTGGACGTGGTCGAGGGCGAGCGCGCCGTGGCCGTGCTGAACAAGCTGCGGCTTGCGGACGTGCCCGGCACGCCGACGCTGGCCGATGCCACGGGCGACTGGTTCCGCGATCCGACCCGGGCACTGTTCGGCTCGCTCGACCCCGTCACCCAGGCGCGGCGCATCCGGGAACTGTTCCTGCTGGTGCCGAAGAAGAACAGCAAGACGACGAACGGCGCGCTGCTGATGCTGACGGCGCTGCTGCTGAACCGGCGGCCGCACGCCTCGATGATCATGACGGCGCCCGTGCAGGACGTCGCCACCCTGGCGTTCGACGCGGCACACGGCGCGATCGAACTGGACCCCGTGCTGCAGAAGAAGCTGCACGTGCGCGAGCACCTGAAGAAGATCGTGCACCGGGAGACGAAGGCCGAACTGGAGATCATGTCGTTCGACCCGTCGGCCCTGACAGGGCAGAAGCCGGTGGCGGTCCTGATCGACGAACTGCACGTCGTGGCCAAGATGAGCAAGGCCGCCAGCGCCATCCGGCAGCTGCGCGGCGGGATGCTGCCGTTCCCCGAAGCATTCATGGCGTTCATCACCACGCAGAGCGAAGAGGCGCCGGTGGGCGTCTTCAAGGCCGAGCTGATGAAGGCCCGGGCGATCCGGGACGGCCGCCAGCGCGGCGCCATGCTGCCGGTGCTGTACGAGTTCCCGCCGGCGATGCAGAAAGACCCATCGCAATGGCAGAACCCGGCGAACTGGCCCATGGTCACGCCGAACAACGGCAAATCCATCACGGTCGAGCGGCTGCAGGAAGAGTTCGAGACCGCCCGCAACACTGGCGAGGAAGAGTTGCGCGCGTGGGCATCGCAGCATTTGAACGTCGAGATCGGGCTGGCGCTGCGGTCTGACAGCTGGGCCGGTGCCGAGCAGTGGGAGAAGCAGACGGCGCCCAAGCGCTGCACGCTGCCGGAACTGCTGCGTCGCTGCGAGGTGATCGACGTGGGCGTGGACGGCGGCGGCCTGGACGACCTGTTGGGCCTGTCTGCCGTGGGCCGATGCAGGAAAACCGGACACTGGCTCGCATGGTGCAAGGCCTGGGCGCATCCGATCGTGCTGGAGCGCCGCAAGTCCGAAGCCGCGAAGCTGCTCGACCTCGCTGAAACTGGTGATCTGGTCATCGTCGACGAGATCGGCGAGGACGTCGATCAATTGGCACAGGACGTCCTGCAGATCTACGAAGCTGGGCTGCTGGACAAGATTGGCGTGGACCCGAGCGGCATCGGCGCTGTGCTGGATGCGCTTTCCGCCGCTGGCATCCCAGAAAAGAACGCCAAGGGCGAGGACATGATCGTCGGCATCCCGCAGGGCTACAAACTGAACGGCACGATCAAGACTACCGAGCGAAAGCTGGCCGAAGGCACGCTGTGGCACGGCGGCACTGAGCTGATGAACTGGTGCGTCGGGAATGCGAAGGTCGAGCCCAAGGGCAATGCAATCCTGATCACGAAGCAGGCCAGCGGCACGGCCAAGATCGACCCTTTGATGGCGCTGTTCAACGCGGTGGCGCTGCTATCCCTCAATCCCCAGCCGGCCGATGACCTGGCCGACTTTCTGGCGAACCCGATCATCGTATGAACCAGACCAAGCAGACACTGCCCGCGCGGGTGAAATCCGCTCTCGCGGGGGGGCTGGCAGGCTGGCTCGGCGTGCCAATCGGCCTCGATTCGAGTGCATTCTGGGCGGCTTGGTTCGGTGGCCGCAACTTCACCGGGGAATCGGTCACGGTCAATTCGACGTTGCAGCTCAGCACGGCATGGGCATGCGTCCGACTGCTGGCAGACACCCTGTCGACGCTGCCGGTCAATGTGTACCGCGAGGACGGCGACACGAAGACGCTGGCCAAGGACCACGAGCTATACCGGCTCCTGCACGACCAGCCCAACGACAACATGACCGCCGCCGTGTTCTGGCAGATCTATGTTGCCTGCCTGCTCCTTTGGGGAGCCGCCTACGTAGAGAAGCGGCGCAATGTGTTGGGCAAACTATCTGCGCTGGACATCCTATTGCCGTCCTGCATGATGCCGCCGCGCATTCGGGATGACGGCAGCATCGAGTGGACCTACAACGATCCGATCCTCAAGAAGTCACGCGTCATTCCGGAAGCCGACCTGTGGTACCTGCCGGCTTTCACACTTGACGGGCTCAACCCGATTTCGCCAGTGCAGATGGGAGCGAACGTCTTCGGCGGAGCCATTGCTGCCGACCGGGCCAGCGCCTCCACGTTCAAGGACGGCATGAAGTCGGCCGGCCTGGTCACGATGGACGCCGTGCTGAAGCCCGGCCAGCGCGATGAGATCCGCGCGCACGTAAAGACCGTCAGCGACCAGGGCGGCTACATGGTGCTGGAGAAGGGCGCTGGGTTCGAGCAGCTGAGAATGAACCCGCAGGACGCCGAACTGCTGGCGACACGCGGCTTCAACGTCGAGGAAATCTGTCGCTGGTACCGCGTGCCGCCGTGGATGGTGGGCCATACGGAGAAATCCACATCTTGGGGCACCGGCATCGAACAGCAGATGATCGGCTTCGTGACGTTCAGCCTTCGGACGTGGGCGGTGCGCATTGAGCAGTCGGCCAAGAAGGACTTGATGACGCCGGTGGAGCGGGGCAAGTACTCGGTGGAGATCGCCATGGAGGGTCTCCTGCGCGGCGACAGTGCCTCGCGCGCGGCGTTCTATTCGCAGATGACTCAGAACGGCGTCATGACACGCGACGACTGCCGGAAGAAGGAAAACCTGCCGCCGATGGGAGGCAACGCTGCCGTCCTGACCGTGCAATCCAACATGCTGCCCATCGACAAGCTGGGCGAGAACAACCCGGCCGGCGCGGCGAAGGATGCGCTGACCACCTGGCTCAACTCGGAGAGCGGCGATGCAACGTAAAGCTGGCGCGTTCAAGACACGCGCGTTCGAATGGGACACCAAGGCCGTCAAAGATGACGGCGTTTTTTCTGGCTACGGCTCGGTGTTCGGTGTGGTCGACAGCTACCGCGAGGTGGTCGCGCCCGGGGCGTTCAAGAACAGCCTGGCCGAACTGGAGGCGAAGGGCAGGTCGCTGCCAATCCTCTGGCAGCACCGCACCGGGGAGCCGATCGGCGACTGGACGTCGCTGGCCGAAGACAACACCGGCCTGAAGGGTGACGGCGCTCTGTGGCTGGAGGATGCCCCCTACGCGAAGATCGCGTATCGCGGCATGAAGGCCAAGGCCATCACCGGCCTGTCGATCGGCTACTACGTGCGCGACGACAGCTTCGACGAGAAGACCCGCGTGCGCACGCTCAAGGAAGTGGAGCTGGTCGAGGTCTCGATCGTCACCGTGCCGGCCAACGATGCTGCCCGCATCGATGCCGTGAAGTCGGCCATCGCGCACGGCGCGCTTCCATCCCTTTCCGACTTCGAAGGGCTCCTGCGCGAGGCAGGCTTCTCGAAGTCACAGGCCGCGGTAATCGCCAACCGCGGGCTGAAACACCTGCTCCAGAGCGAGTCTGGCAGCGCGGCGAACGATGTGAATCGGCTGCTGGACAGCCTCAAATCCCTTTCATTCTGAGGAAGATCGCAATGAACACCACTTTCCAACGTCAAGGCGGCCTGCAACGCAAGGAAGCCGGCGGCAACCCCGAGCAGGTGATGGAGCAGGTCACCGCCGAACTGAAGCGCATCGGCGACGAGGTGAAGTCGGCCGGCGAGCAGGCCATGAAGGAGGCCAAGAAGGCCGGCGACATGACGGTCGAGACCAAAACCAAGGTCGACGAGCTGCTGGTGAAGCAGGGCGAACTGCAGGCGCGCCTGGACGACGCCGAGAAGAAGCTGCTGCGCCGTGGCTCGGGCGAGCCGGACGGCGTGAAGTCCGTCGGTCAGGACTTCGTCGACTCTGAGGCCTATAAGGCATATGTCGCCGAAGGCAATTACAAGAAGGGCTTCAGCCACCAGGTGAAGGCGGTGGTGACGATCACCTCCGATCCGGCCGTGGCAGGCGATACCATCGCGCCGGACCGGCTGGCGGGCATCCAGACGCCGCCCCAGCGTCGCCTGACGGTGCGCGACCTGCTGACGCCGGGCCGCACGAACTCGAACCTGATCCAGTACGTCAAGGAAACCGGCTTCCAGAACATGGCCGCGACCGTGGCGGAAGGCACCAAGAAGCCGCAGTCGGATCTGACCTTTGATCTGCTGGCACAGGCGGTGGTGAAGATCGCTCATTTCGTGAAGGCTTCGACTGAAATCCTGGCCGATGCCCCGATGATGCAGAGCTACATCGATGGCCGGCTGCGCTATGGCCTGGCATTCAAGGAAGAAGCGCAGCTGCTGATGGGTTCGGGCGTGGGCAACAACCTGAACGGCATTTACACGCAGGCGACCGCCTATGTTGCGCCGATCACGATTGCGAGCCCGACCCGCATCGACGTGCTGCGTCTGGCTCTGCTCCAGGCCGAACTGGCCGAGTACCCGTCCACCGGCATCGTGCTGCACCCGTCCGACTGGGCAGCCATCGAGCTGACCAAGGACACCACCGGCAACTACATCTTCGCGAATCCGCAAGGTGTGGCACAACCCGCGCTCTGGGGCCGCCCGGTGGTGGCCACCCAGGCCATGACGGTCGACACGTTCCTGACCGGTGCCTTCAAGCTCGGCGCGCAGATCTTCGACCGCCAGCAAGCTGCGGTGATGGTGGCGACCGAGAACGAGGACGACTTCGTGAAGAACATCGTCACGATCCTCGTTGAAGAGCGTCTCGGCCTCGCCGTGTACCGCCCGGAAGCCTTCGTGAAGGGCGACATCACGCCGGCGTAATCGCGCCGCCCGCAATGCCTCCGGCTTCGGCCGGGGGCTCAGGAGACCCGACATGATCAAAGTGAAAGCACTGAGCCGGTTCGTGCACCACCACATCGACGCCAGGCCCGGCGAAGAAGTCGAGGTGAGCGAGGCGCTCGCCAAGGATCTGGCCAAGGTAGGCCTGGTCGAAGACCCGGAAAAGAAACGGGCTACCGCCGCGCGCGAAGCCCGCGAGGAACAGGCACGGCAGGAAGCCGAGGAACAGGCAGCCCGGGCCAAGGCTGCCGCCGAAGAGCAGGCCCGAAGGGACGAGGAAGCCCGGCTTGCGGCGGAAGAGGCGTCACGCCGTGAGGGGGAAGAGCGCGCCGCAGCAGAGGCACGGGCAGCAGAAGAAGCCGCTGCCGCTGCAGCAGAAAAGGAAAAAGCCGCGCCGCCGCCGGCCAACAAGAAGGCGCCGGACCCCAAGAACAAGGGTGCCTGACATGCCGATCCTCGCTCTCGACATGGTGAAGTCGCACCTGCGGGTTACGTGGCCGAACGAGGATCAGCTGATCGGCCTGTACCTGGCCGCCGCCGAAGGCTCCGCCGCTTCGTTCCTGAACCGCAAGGTCTATCCAGACCAAGACGCGCTCGAGGCGGCGGTGCTGGCCGAAACGGCCGGGGATGACCCGATGGTCGTCAATCCGGAGATTCAGGCGGCCGTGCTGCTGACCGTGGGCCATCTGTATATGAACCGCGAGGACACGGTTGTCGGCGCCACGGTGGCGGAGTTGCCGCGCGGCGCGCTCGACCTGCTCCAGCCATATCGCGTGGGGCTGGGCGTATGAGGGCCGGTCAGCGCAGTGAGCTGGTGCAGATCCAGCGTCCGGCCGAAGGGCAGGACGAGTTCGGGCAGCCTGTCGCCGGCTGGGTGACGGTCACAGAGGCGTGGGCGAACATCGTGCACCGGACCGGGCTGGAGGTGATCCGGGCGGATGCGCCGGCCTCGCTTGTGCAGGCCAGCATCCGGATCCCGGCACTGGCCGCCGCTGGCGTGACGAACGCCATGCGCGTGCTGTGCGCGGACGGCACTGCCTACAACATCAAGGGCGTGCTGCCGGACCGGGTGAAGCGCGAGTTCGTCGATCTGGTGTGCGAGACAGGAGCCAACGAAGGTTGAGGCTGATATGCAACGCAACGAGTACCGATTGACCCACGCTGAACTCCTCGCGCGGCTGCGTTACGACCCGCGAACGGGCAGCTTCTACAAGAAGAATGGCCGAATCGCTGGCACGCCGCACGGCGATCACCGCCGTGTCTACGTTCACGGCGAGTTCATATACGAGCATGTCCTCGCTTGGTTCTACACACATGGCAGTTGGCCGGATGGGGTGGTGGACCATATTGATGGTTGCGGATCAAACAACCGACTGGCGAATCTGCGTGTAGTGACCTTCAGCACAAACAATCTGAACCGGCACGCTCCGAACCGGAATAACAGCGTGGGGATTCTGGGTGTTCACCGGCACAGCACGGGATTCCGCGCGCAGCTGAGAGTGGAAGGTAAGGTCTACAGGTCAGAGGTTGTGCCGACACCGGATTGCGCGGCCGCGAAGTACGCGCTGTTACGCAGGACCTACTGTCCTGAAGCGAGGCCGAATGGCTAACTCCGCCGAGAAGGTCGTCGTGGAAGCTCTGAAGACCGTGACCGGGCTCAGTATCTTCCCCGACGTGGCGCCCACTGGTACAGCGGGGCCGTATGTCACCTATCAGGCCGTTGGCGGCCAGGATGTGAATGGACTGGACGGCCCAGCCGACTTGGAGAACCAGCGGATGCAGATCAACGTCTGGTCCGCCACGCGGGCTGCGACGGCCACCACCATGCGTGCCGCTCGCACGGCGCTCGTCGCTGCCGGCGGCATCCCGATCGGCGCCCCGGTGAGCCAGTACGAAAGCGACACGAAGCTGTACGGCAGCCGGCTCGATTTCTCGGTCTGGTTTAGGCCCTGAGCAATTCCGAAACCGTTTCTCCCTCGCCCGCCCTGCGCGGGCTTTTTCATCTTGAAGAGGTCAACATGCCATCTACCGCAATCTCCGCGCAGGGCTCGAAACTGGAAGTCTCCGGCACGACCGGCGCGGCCAAGTCCATCACCGGCGTTGCCGTCGGCTTCCCCACGATCATCACCTCGGCGGCGCACGCGCTGACGAACGGCGACGTCGTGACGCTGGCCGGCCTGGCCGGCGCCGACGCGGCGACCCTGAACGGCCAGACCGTGGTGGTCAAGAACGTGACGGCCAATACCTTCGCCGTCGAGGTCAACACGGTGGGAAAGACCATCACCGCGGCCGGCACGGCGACGCCCGTCACCTGGACGAAGATCGAGAACCTGATCTCGTTCAACGGCTTCGACGGCCAGGCCAGCGAGCTGGATGTCACCGATCTCGACTCGACGGCGAAGGAATTCATGCTCGGCCTGCAGGACTGGGGCTCGTTCACCTTCGACGTGAATAAGGACTTCAACGACGCGGGCCAGCAGGCGGTGGACGCCGCGAAGCGCGCCGGCACGAAGCGGTCCTACAAGCTCACGCTGCCCAACGGCAAGACGAAGACCTTCGACGCCTACTGCAAGAACAGCCCGCTGGAAGGCGGCGTGGATCAGGTGCTGAAGACCTCCGGCGTGACGCTGCGCATCACCGGCGATGTGGTGGACGCCTAACATGACGATCCTTTCGAAAGCAGCAATCCTGGCCGCGGCGGACCTCAAGACGGAAGACGTCGAGGTCCCCGAGTGGGGCGGCAGCGTGCGTGTCGCCGTGATGTCGGGCCTCGCGCGCGACAACTGGATCAGCCGCCAGGGCGACGGCAAGGTGCCCTACAGCGTCTTCACCGCGCGCGTGCTGGTGTCCACGGTGGTCGACGAGGACGGCCAGCCGGTCTTCGATGAAGCCGACATCGAGACGCTGCGCGGGAAGAACCAGGCCGCGATGGATCGCGTGCTCGCTGTGGCCCTGCGGCTGAACGGCCTGGCGGCCACCGCCGTGGAGGAAGCCGAAAAAAACTCCGACGCCGCCCCGAGCGGCGATTCTGGTTCCGGCTCGCCCTCGCCCTCGGAAAGTCAGTAGGCCAGGCGCAGGCGGAGATCCCCAGCGCGGAGTTCGTCGAGTGGATGGCGTTCTACCAGCTGGAGCCGTGGGGCAGCCACTACGACGATCTCCGGGCAGGCACGATCGCCTCGATGGTGGCGAACGTCCACCGGAACCCGAAGGCGGCGCCGGACCCGTTCCGCGCGTTGGACTTCATCCCGTGGAATGATTGCCACAGCGCCGCCAACGATGCCGATCCGATCCTGCTGGACGATCCTGACGCGCAGGCGGACCTGATCGAGCGGGTGATGTTTCCGAAGAGGTCGTGATGGCGCGGAAGAACTTCGAGGTGGAGAACGCCCAGGCGCTGCGGGACACGCTGCTGGCACTCGATACGGTCGCGAGCGAGTCGGTGCTGCGGCAGGCCGCTGTGGCCGGCGCGCGCGAGATCTTCACCGAGGTGAAGCTGCGCGCGCCTGTCGACAAGGGCATCTACGAAGGGAAGCATGGTCCGCACCCGCCTGGCTTCCTGCGGAGCCACATCATCATCGCCTATGACGACGAGGTGTCGGTGCCCGGCCGGATCGCCTCGTATCTGGTGACCTGGTCGAAGGAGGCGTTCTATGGGCGCTTCCTGGAGTTCGGCACGTCGAAGATGGCGGCCCAGCCATTCCTGCGCCCCGCATTCGAGGCAAAGAAGGGCGCAGCGGCGGCAGCAGTGGACGAAGTGATCCAGACCAAAGTGAAGGAATTGACCCGTGGCCAATGACACTATCGTCCGCGTCACCGCCGACGCCAGCGGCTACAGTGCCGGCATGGACGCGGCGAAGCGCAGTCTGGACAGCTTCCTCAGCTCGCAGGAGGCTGCAGCGCGCCGCACCAAGGCCGCCCAGGACGCCATCGCCGAGGCAGCGAAGAACGGATCGGACGCCAGCGCGCGGGCGATCAACGCCTTCGTCAGCCAGACGGCACGCATGGCCGACACCGTCGGCAAGACGAAGATCCAGCTCCTGGAGCAGAAGGCCGCCCAATTAGGCGTCACCGATGCGGTCTCCGACTACATCTCCAAGCTGAAGGCGGCCGAGCAGGCGGCCAGCGGCGGCCGGCGCGTGCAGGAAGCGCTTGACGGCGTCGGGGCATCGGCCCGCCAGACCGCCGCGGCGATGCGCATGGTGCCGGCCCAGATGACCGACATCGTGACGCAGCTCGCCGGTGGCCAGAGCCCGCTGCTGATCCTGACGCAGCAGGGCGGGCAGCTGAAGGACATGTTCGGCGGCATCGGCCCGGCCGCGCGCGCCGTGGGAACCTATGTCACCGGCCTGATCAACCCGTTCACGCTGAGCGCCGCGGCGGCCGGCGCCCTGGCCTACGCCATGTCGCAGGGCGCGAGCGAGTCGAAGGCGTTCAACCAGGCGCTGATCATGACCGGCAACTATGCCGGCCTGTCGGCGGACCAGTTGGCGACCATGTCGGCCACGGTGAGCCGCACAATCGGCACGCAGGGCCAGGCGGCGGAGGTGCTGGCCAAGATCGCGGCCACGGGCAAGATCGCCGGCGACCAGATCGTCGCCATCGGCATTGCCGCCGAGGCGATGGAGAAGGCCACCGGCACGGCCGTCGACAAGACCATCGAGCAGTTCGTGCAGCTCGGCGACGAGCCGGTGAAGGCGTCGCTGAAGCTGAACGAGCAGTATCACTACCTCACGGCGGCGGTCTACGACCAGATCGTGGCGCTGGAAGAGCAGGGCAAGAAGGATCAGGCCGCCGCGCTGGCCCAGCAGGCGTACGCCGAGCAGATGAAGGCGCGCGCCGACAAGGTGATCGGTAACCTTGGTTATATGGAGCGCGCCTGGAACGCTGTCACCGGTGCGGCGAAGGGCGCGTGGGACGCCATGCTGGGGCTGGGCCGGGCGGCCACGCTGGACGAGATCCGCAACAAGATCACTGGCGTGCAGAGCCAGATCGCGGATCTGGAGAAGGGCGGCGGCTTCGCCAGCAACGAAGGCGGCGCGGCATTCGGCTCCGGCGCGCGGGCGCGCGTTGCGCAGATTCAGCGGCTCCGGGAGGAACTGTCGAAGCTGCAGTCGCAGGCCAAGCCGCTTGAGGACGCTGGCGCGCAGGCATCCGCACAGGCCGCCAACCAGCGCCAGCAGGACGCGATGATCTCGGCGAAGGCGCGTCTGGATGCGCAGACCAAAGCCACGCGTTCGCGCGCCGACCAGCGCAAAGACGAGATCGACCAGCTCAAGCGCGACGCCGAGACGGTCGGCATGGCAGCCGACGAGTACAACAAGCGCGTCGCGGCGATCGAGGAAAAGTACAAGGATCCGAAGACCCGGACGGCCAAGCCCAAGGCCTACCAGGACGATGCGGCGACGAAGTTCCTGCAGCAACTGCGCGACCAGGACGCCGCAACGCGCGCGGCGCTGGAGTCGAGCGAGAAGCTCACTGCAGCTGAGCGCCAGCAGGCCGAGTTCCTGCAGAAGATAGGCGACCTGAAGGGCAAGACCATCCTGACGGCCGAGCAGAAGAGCCTGCTGGCCAACCAGGACCAGATCAAGGCACAGCTGGCCCAGAACGTCGAGAATGAGCGCGCGCTGAAGCTCAAGACCGACATCACGAAGCTGGAAGAGCGGTCGGCCGCCGTCAACGCCCAGATCGGCAACTATCAGAAGTCGCAAGCTGAGCAGTACCAGCGGCAACTGGACGCGCTGGGCCGGGGTAGCGAGGCGCAGAAGCAGGCCGAGGCGGTGCGCTCGATCTACCGCGAGTACGAAAACCTGCAACTGCAGCTGGAGAAGGCCACGCCCGAGGCGGCACGCAACTCCGCCGCGTACACGAAGGCGCAGGATGACATCCGCGCTGGGCTGGATCGGTCGCTGCAGGACTATGACGACTACTACGCCTCGCTGCGCGAAAAGCAGGAGAGCTGGGTCAACGGCGCGACGGAGGCCATGGCCAACTATGCCGAGTCGTCGCGAAATGCCATGGCGCAGGCCAGCAGCACGGCCACCAACGCTTTCAAACGGATGGAAGACGGCATTGTCACGTTCGCGACGACGGGTAAGTTCAATTTCAAGGACTTTGCGCAGTCGGTGATCGCTGACCTGCTGCGCATTCAGACTCGGGCGGCCCTGTCCGGCATCTTCAGCCAGCTGGGCAGCCTGATCGGCAGTGCCGTCGGTGGTGCGGCAGGCGGAACGGATACCGGGACGGCAGGGGTTTCCAGCACATCCCCCGTTGACATGAGTTCCGTCTCTGGCGTCGAATTGCGAGCCGCTGGAGGCCCGGTGGCCGCTGGCCAGCCCTATATCGTTGGTGAGGTGGGTCCGGAGCTGTTTGTGCCGCCGGCGTCTGGGTCGATCGTGCCGAATAACGCATTGGGTGGCGTCGGCGCTGCCGGTGGCGGAGATGTGACGATCGTCCAGCACATCAACGTCGATAGCCGCGCGGATCAGGCCTCCATCTTGCAGGCAATGGTGCAAGCGAAAAACGCAGCTGTGGCCGAAGTACGAGCGAACCTCATGCGCGGCGGCGATCTCAAGCACCTGACGGGGAGGTAGAAATGGCGACGTTGGAGTGGCCGGAGAGCCTGGTGCCGGCGAAGGCGACGTGGGGCCTGAAGTCGAATACGGAGGGATTCAACTCGCCGTTGAACGGCTCTGTCCAGACAGTTGAGCGCCCCGGCGCTCGTTGGAAGATAACGCTGGAATTTCCGCCCAAGAACGAGCGGGAGCGCGGGCAACTGGAAGCATTCCTGGCATCGATTGGTGGCTTGGCTGGAAGATTCACGATCTGGCCGCATGGGCGCCCAGGAAACTCGATGTTCGCGCCCCTCGTGAACGGCTCCATGACGAACTTCAAGATGCTCCCCACGAAGTCGTGGCCGGCGAGCACGCTGGTCCTGCGCGCCGGTGACTACCTGGCCGTCGGGGGTGAGCTGAAGATTGTCACCGCCGACGTCACCAGTAGCGCGGGAGGGTTGGCCACAGTGCCGGTGGCGCCGCCGTTCCGCAATGCCCCGACGAACAATGCCGCGATCACCTTGGACAAGCCGCGCACGACCATGATGTTGACGGCCGACGAGTACGGGGTGCCGGTGCTACCTGGCCGCATCTCCGACTCGGTCGTGATCAGTGCTTCGGAGGTCTTCTGATGAACCGCAGTATGGATGCTGGGACGGCAGAGGCCGTTGTCGCCAGCCACGTTCCCTACATCTTCTTCGTGCGGATGGACTTCTCGCAGCCGCTGTGCGTTTGCAGCGCGGCGTATGACGTGTTCTGGAACGGGATCAGCTGGGTTGGCCTGGGCACACTGGGGAGCATCGAGCCGATTCAGGAGCAGGCGGGCCTTGAGGCCATCGGCGTTCGCTTGACGCTTTCTGGTGTGCCCAGCGAACTGATCGCTATCACCCTTGGGGAGCAGTACCAGGGCAATCCCTGCCGGATCTGGTTCGCGCCACTGCGGGACGATATGCGGCTGCTGGTCGATCCGGTCCGGCTCTTCGATGGCCGCATGGACACCATGGACACGGAGGTGGGCGAGACGGCGACGATCACCGTGGCCGCGGAGTCGCGAATGGCATCGTGGGATAGGCCCAAGGTGCGCCGCTACAACAACGAAGACCAGCTGAGCCGCTACGCCGGTGATCGCGGCTTCGAGTACGTGGCCCAGATGGTCGAGAAGCAATTGCTGTGGGGACGCTGATGCAGCGCTTGATTGACTGGCCGACACGGCTAACAGATTTCGTAGAAGCCCGCCGCGCGCGGGCTTTTTCTTGGGGTGAATCCGATTGCTGCTTGTTCGTTTGCGACGGGATCGAAGCTTTCACCGGCGCGGACCCCGGCGCGCGCTGGCGGGGCCTGTATTCGAGTGAGAAGGGCGCTCGGCGGATCCTGCGGGACAACGGGGGCGTGCTGGGCGTCGCGACCTTGGCATTCGGGCCCGCCGTGCCGGCTCCGCTCGCTGGACGCGGCGACGTGGTGCTGGTCGATACGCCCTATGGCGATGCGCTGGCGCTATGCGTCGGAACTGCTATAGCCGCGCAAGGCGCACTCGGGATTGAGTTCCTGCCCCTGCACGTGGCTCGGGCAACTTGGAAGATATAGGAGACGGCCAGATGCCGGTGATTATTCCGTTCATCCCGGCGCTTGTGGCAGCTGCCGCGACTGCCGCTGGCGCGTCTGCCATCGTCGCGACTGCGCTGATGATCGCTGCGTCGCTGATAGTCGGAATGGTATCGAAGCCGAAGTCTCTCAACGGCTTTTCATCGGAGGCGCAAGGCCGGACGCAGGTTGTCCGCTCAAACGTACAGCCTCGCAACATGATCTATGGCCGCGCGATGACGTCCGGGCCACTTGTTTTCGCAGGCAGCACGGATGGGAACGGCAAGAAGAACCAGTACATGCACCTCGTCATCGCCTTGGCGGATCACGAGTGCGACGCATTGGAAGAGGTCTATCTCGGCGAATCACCTGTGGGCGCTCTGGATCCCAACGGCTATGTGCTGACCGCGCCATTCAAGAAGATCCAGATGGTCAATCGGCGGTTCAGCCAGGCTGTGCCGATGGGAGAGACCACGGCGGTGCTGTCTCCAGGCGAGGCAATCCACAAGATCATCTCGATCGAAACCTTTGGTGGCGAGAACTACGCGGGCTCGGTGAACTTCTCGTTCACGCCCGACTCGATGTCGGTCACCGTCACCGACATTGAGCCCGGTGTCAACAAGGTGATCATGGAGTACGAAGCGGAGGTCGGCTCCCCGCTGGTGCGCGTGAGAACACACCTCGGCTCGCCATATCAGGAGGCCGACCCGGTGATGGTGTCTGAGATTCCTGGCTGGACGTGGACACACCAGCTGCGTGGCGTCTGCTACCTATATGTGCGGCTGGAATACGACATCGACGTGTTTCCCAACGGCCTGCCGAATATCAAGGCCCTGGTGCGCGGCAAGAAGGTGCTGGATCCCCGCGTCGGTACCGTCGCGTGGAGCGACAACTGGGCGCTGTGTGTCAACGACTACCTGCGGGACGAGCGCGGCTTCGGCTGCACCGATACCGACGTCGACGTTCAGTCCGTGATCATTGCGGCGAACATCTCGGACGAGTACGTGGCGGTCGCGCAGGAGCGCTACCAGCGCAGCTACAGCTGCAACGGCATCGTCATGCTGGATAAGTCGCCGCGCGACAACCTCGCGGAGATGGTCACGGCCGGCGGCGCCACTGTGACGATCACCGGTGGTGTTTTCCGGGTCTTCGCCGGTGCCTACGACCTCGCGACCGTGACGCTTACGGAGAGCGACCTGCGCGGCCCGGTGAAGGTCCAAGCGCGCACGCCTCGCCGGGATCTCTTCAACCGCGTCAAGGGAACCTTCATCAATCCGTCGAACAGCTGGCAGCCGAGTGACTTCCCGGCCGTCGAGAACCCGCTGTATGCCCAGCAGGACGGCGAGGTGATCGACCGCGACATTGAGCTGCCATTCACGACCGACTCCTTTCAGGCCCAGCGCCTAGCGAAGATCATCCTGGAGCGGTCGAGGCAGGGCATCGTCGTCGACTTTCCCGCGAAGCTCACGGCGTTCCCGCTGACCGCCTACAGCACCGTCAAGGTCACGCTGCCGAAGTTCGGCTGGTCGGAAAAGGTTTTCCGCGTCATGTCGTGGAAGATGTCCGACGACGGGGGCATCGACCTGATGCTGAACGAGGAAGCCGCGGCGGTCTATGACTGGGCCTACGGCGACGCGACTGTGGTGGACCCGGTACCGGACACGAACCTGCCGGACCCCTTCAAAGTCGAGACGCTGGGGGCGTTCACGCTTGATTCTGGGGAAGACCAGCTTGTCATGGGCGGCGGCGGCCAGGTGGTCACGCGGATCCTCGCTAAGTGGCCGCCGGTGGTGGACGCGGCGGTATCCCAGACGGGACGCATCGAGCTGGAGTACAAGACGCTCGAAGCCGAGACCTGGAGCGCGCTGGCGCCAGTGAGCGCGAGCACCACTAGCACCTACATCTCGCCCGTCGAAGACGGCGGCCGGTATCTGGTGCGCGGGCGAGTGGTTTCAGGCATCGGCGTGCGCAGCCCGACCTGGACGTACTCGGCTCTCCACACTGTGGTCGGCAAGCTCGCGCCACCGGTGAACCTGACGGGGCTGTCCCTGGCCGCCATCAACGGTTTCGCCAACCTGACATGGGACGCAGCCGAGGAATTGGACGTCCGGGTGGGCGGGCAGGCGCGGATTCGCCACACGACCGACACGGAGCAGCCGAGCTGGGGAAGCGCCATCGACATCGGCGGCTATATCTCCGGTGCGGCGAACTCGGCGCAGCTGCCGCTGCTCTCCGGCGTCTACTTGGCCAAATGGATCGACTCGACGGGCCACGAGTCACCGAGTGCGACCATGGTGGTGACCACCGCGCCGTCGCTGAGCAGCCTGAACATCGTCGCGGCGGTGATCGAGCAGCCGGCATTCGCTGGCGCGAAGTCGAACATCGTCTACGACCCTGCGCTCAACGGCATCAAGCTGGTCGGCTCCGGCCTGATCGATGATCAGGGGCTGAGCGACGCCGGGGGCCTGTGGGATAGCCAGGGCGCGATCGATGGGCTGGGGCTGATCGACACGGTCGTGGGGGCGGGCGGTTGGGGGCTGATCGACTCGCTCGACGGCATCGTCCCCAGTGGCACATACCAGTTCGCCAACACGTTCGACCTCGGTGCGGTGGAGAAGTCGCGCCTGACGGCAACGATCGATGCGATCTCGTTCGACACCGGTGATCAGATCGACTTCCGGTATGACCTCGTCGACACGTGGGAGTCTATCGACGGCAACCGCATCAGCGACACCGTCGTTTCGCTCTATGTGCGCACCACGAACGACAACCCGGCAGGCTCGCCAGTTTGGGGGGAGTGGCAGCACTTCGCGATGGGCGACTACGAGGCGCGCGCGTTCCAGTGGAAGGTCGAGCTGGAAAGCGGCTCGACGTCGCACAACGTGGTCGTGACGGGCCTGACGGTCAATATCGACATGCCGGACCGTAGGGAGTCGGCGCGCGATGTCATCTCTGGCGCAGGCGCCAAGGTCATCACCTTCGACAAGGACTTCCGAATCCCGCCCGTGCTGGGCATCACGGCCCAGAACATGGGGCAGGGCGACTACTTCGTCATCACCGGCAAGGCCGAGTTTGGATTCACTATCACCTTCTACAACGCCGCAAGCACTCCCGTGTCGCGCAAGTTCGACTGGGATGCTGTTGCCTACTAACGTGAGAGGAAAGCATGTCCCAACATGACATGGACGTTGCCAACCAGAATGGTGCAGCGTTCCGCGCCGACATAAACCAAGCACTGCAGGCGCTGGCCAGCACGAATTCGGGATCGGTACAGCCGACCACGACCTTCGCATATCAGTTCTGGGCGGACACCAACGCCGGGCTGCTGAAGATGCGGAACGCCGCGAACAATGCATGGATCACCATCGGCCTGCTGGGGGTTCCGAACCTTGGACACATCCTCCCCGGAACGGTCGTTTTTCATGCTAAGAGCGCGGCGCCAGCCGGCTATCTGAAGGCCAACGGCGGTGCCGTATCGCGCAATACCTACGGAGATCTGTTCGCCGAGATCGGGACGACCTTCGGCGCCGGGGACGGCTCGACGACCTTCAATCTGCCGGATCTTCGTGGGGAGTTCGTTCGAGGATGGGATGACGGTCGCGGCCTCGACACCGGACGCGGGTTCGGTACTTTGCAGACCGAGATGATTGGACCGCACACCCACAACACTATTGCCGCTGCATCTGGCGTCACGGGCGGCGCTGAAAGCATTGCATATATGCCCGGCGATAACAACGGGTTGCATGTGGTGATCAGTAACGGCTCACACGGCGTGCAGCCAAACACCGGCACGGAGAATCGCCCGCGCAACGTCGGCCTGCTGGCCTGCATCAAGTACTAAGGACTCCCATGGACATCTTCAACTACCACCCGAAGACCGGCGAGTTTCTGGGCGCCGGCGTTGCCGAGCCGAACCCTCTGGAACCGGACGACCCGCTGGTGCCGGGCTACGCGACCACCGTGGCCCCGCCGCAGGCAGAGGAACGCCGCGCGCCGGTCTACCGCAACGCCGGGGGACTGCCGCCCCAGAACTGGCCGGAGGGTTCCTGGTCGCTGGTGCCAGACTACCGCGCCGTGCCGCTGTTCCGCACAGCCGACGGTTCCGCGTTCGGGCTGGGCGACGAGTACAGCGGGCTGGGCGATCTGCCGGCTTTTTTGACGGATGAGGCTCGGCCCGGCCCGGCCTATAAGTGGGTGGCCGACGAATGGGTGCTCGACCAGCAGTTGGAGATACAGCAGCTCACCGCGCAGGCGCTCGCGCAGCGTGACGCGCTTCTGGCCGAGGCCGACCAGCTGATCGCGCCGCTGATGGATGGCTTCGTGCTGGACGAACTCACGCCGGAGGAAGGGATCCGCCTGAAGGCGCTGAGCCAGTACCGCAAGGCGCTGCGGGCGATAACCTCACAGGCAAGTTTCCCTCGCGTGATCGACTGGCCATCGCGCCCCTAGATGGCCTTGAATTAATTCGTGCGTCGACGCTGCAAGAAGACGATCTATCGCTCGAAGCTGTAGACGATATCGCATTGCACGTCTGTTTCATCTTCATGTTCTAGTCTCGCCTTCACGAAATCGCCGCCAGAAATCCATGCGGTGACGGACGACAGGTCCGGCTCTCCGGCGAGCTGCTTCAGTGCGGGATATGGCGTGATTTGAAACGAGAACGCAATCCAGATATCACCAGGCCATTCGGTGACGTTGAAGGAGAACGCTCCTTCCACCAAGAAACCGTCGCGGGATTCGTGCGTATCCAGCCAGGAATCTTTTATCGGAAACGTCTTGGCCGGCAGGAACGGGGCAGACAATCCGTTTCCGTTAAACCGGTCCTTTGCAACGGTAATGTTCCAAAGCTGCACTCTGATGTTCATGTTGCTCTCCCGGGCGCCTCGGAGGCGCAGTAGGTGCATAGGAGTCCATTTGAGCCGGCTCGGCAATTAGCCGAAAGGCTAATGCGAGCCCGGTTGACGCACCCGTGGCCTCCAGTCCCAACAACCATTGCCCCCGCCTTGTGAGCGGGCGTTCTCATTTTGGAGTCAGCTATGACCATCGGCATGTCCACCGCCCTGCGCAACGCGCGGCTCGACGCAATCACCACGGCCGCCGGCGCCAGCGCGAAGCTGCGGCTCTACACGGGCACCAGACCGGCGACCGGCGCGGCGATCACCTCGCAGACGCTGCTGGCCGAGCTGACCTGCGGCGCGACGTTCGCGCCCGCGGCTTCCGGCGGCGTGCTGACGCTCAATGCCATCACCGGCGACTCGTCGGCCGACGCCAGCGGTACGGCCACCTGGGCGCGCCTCCTGAAGTCCGATGGCACGACGCACGTGCTCGACATGGACGTCGGGACCAGCGGCGCCGATTTCAACATGAACTCCAACGTGATCTCCGCCGGCGCGGCGGTCAGCATCACCTCGGCCACGTTGACCGAATCGAACGCATAAACCATCCAAGGGGAGGGCGGCTGTGACAACTGTTGTCCTCACGACCGGCGCCACCTGGACTGTCCCGTCGGACTGGGTGTCGTCCGGCAGCACGATTGAATGCTGGGGCGGCGGTGGTGGCGGCGATTCGCAGGGGAATAACAACGGGGCGGGCGGCGGCGCTGGCGCATATTCGGCGGTCGCCAACCTGAGCCTGACGCCGGGGGCATCCATCGCTATCCGCGTCGGGTCAGCAGGCACGGCCGGCGGGCCATCTGCCACAGCCCTGGCGGGCGGCGACACCTGGTTCAACGGCGCCACCCTCGCTGGCTCGTCTTGCGGCGCGAAAGGCGGCGGGCCGGCATCCTCCAACACAGCGGGCACGGGCGGCGCGCTGGCCAGCGGCATCGGCACGACGCGAACCGCTGGTGGCAACGGCAATACCGGGACGGGCGGGCGCGGTGGTGGGGGTGGTGGCGCCGGGTATGCCGGCGGCAATGGCACGGCTGGCGGCGCAGCTGCCGGGAGCACCGGCGGCACGGGCGGTGCCAGTGGTTCCACGACCGGGGGCGCGGGCGGCACCGCCTCGGCGGTCGGCCAGGCCGGGACAGCCAATGCCAACGGCGGGTCAGGCGGCGGTGGTGGTGGCGGAACAGGATTCGCCGACGGCGGGGCGGGCGGTCTGCCTGGCGGTGGCGGCGGGGGGATGGGCGGCGGCGCCTCCACCAACCTCGCTGGTGCTGGTGCCGGTGGCCAGATCCGTATCACCTACACCCCGGCGGCGAGCGCTACCGGGACGATCGCCGCGACACTCGGTGGCGCCACGGCGGCGCTGACCGGCAGCCTGCAGTTTGCCGGCACTCTTTCGCGCACGCTGGGATCCGTAACGCTGGCAGCTACCGGCGGGCAGTCGTTCGCGGGTTCCGTTGCAGGAACACTGGGCAGCGTCACGGCTTCGGTGTCGGGTGGGCAGACCTTCAGCGGCTCGATCGGCGCCGCGCTGGCCGGCGTGAGTTCGGCGATTGCCGGCATGCAGGCTGTCTCGGGCGCGGTGTCTGCCGCGGTGGGCGGCGTCATGGCGGCCGTGGCCGGCAGGCAGACGCTGTCCGGATCGACCGCTGCGACGTTGGCAGGCGCCGCTGGCGCTGTTGCTGCCATCCAGACGCACAGCGGGGCCGTGGCAGCGAGTCTGGGACCGCTGACCGCCTCCCTGTCGGGAATCGTCCTCGACGGCGCGGGCGGCGTCATTGCCGCAACGCTGGCGCCGCCCACGGCATCGGTCGCTGGCCGGCAGACCCTGACCGGCACCCTCGCGCCAGTGCTGGGCGGCGTGGCGCCGGCTATCAGCGGGTCGCAGACGATCGCCGGCACCTTGTCGGCCACGCTCGCGCCGGCGGCGGCGAACTTCACCGGCCTGGCGGCAGACGGCCTCGCCGGCGTGCTGGCCTCGACTTTGGGCGCCACGGTGGCCAGCATCACCGGGCGCCAGACGCTCAGCGGCGCGCTGTCCGCCGTGCTAGCGCCGGCCACGATGCACGCCAACGGGCTGGTGGTCGGCGAAGACAGCGGCCCTGCCGATCCTGCCGTGTTGGTGGTGCCGGCCGAGCGGCGGGTGGCGACGGTCGCCGCTGAAAGCCGCCTGTACGTGGTGCCAGCAGAATCCCGCGCAGTGGCCGTGGCGGCTGAGCCGCGCGGCGCGCGCGTCGAACGTGAAGCGAGAGGACTGGAGATACCAGGATGACCACAGCATTCCCGCCGAAGGACCCGGCCGCCGTCCTCGACTACCAGGTGGACTGGTCGGCATGGCTCGCGGAAGGCGAGACGATCACCGGCACTCCGGTGGTGGAAGCGCTCGGCCTCACCGTCAATCCGGAGGCCAAATCTACCCAGACCGAGGGCGGCAAGGTCACGTTTTGGCTCGGTGGCGGCGTGGCCGAGACGTTCTGCGACGTGTCCTGCCAGGTCACGACCTCCGTAGGCCGGACCGACCGACGAACGATACCCCTGCGCGTCGCCGCGCGCTCGATCACCTAGCCACCTTCGGGTGGCTTTCTCTTTTCTGGAGTGCGCGATGGACAGGCAGCTTTTCAAGATGGCGGCGGGCCTGCCGCAGGCGATGGCGGACCGCTGGTGGCCACACGTCAGCGCGGCGTGGCAGGAATTCGACATCCAGACGGTGGAGCGGCAGGCCGCTTGGATTGCCCAGGTCGGCCATGAGTCCGGCGGCTTCATCTACACGCGCGAGCTGTGGGGCCCGACGCCGGCGCAGGTCCGATACGAAGGTCGTGCCGACCTGGGCAACATCCAGCCGGGTGACGGCAAGCGCTTCATGGGCCGTGGGCTGATCCAGATCACTGGCCGCGCCAACTACCGCGAGTGCGGGACCGCCCTCGGCATCGACCTTGAAGCCAACCCGGTGCTGCTGCAGGGCGACGCGCTGGCGGCGCGCTCGGCGGGCTGGTTCTGGCAGAAGAAGAACCTGAACGCGCTGGCCGATGCCGGCGAGTTCGTGCTGCTCACCCGCCGGATCAACGGCGGCACCAACGGCCTGGCCGACCGGCAGCAGCGTTGGGACCGCGCGAGGCGCGCCTTGGGAGTCGTGTAATGAAGATCGTCGAAAACTGGTCCAAATTGTGGAAGAGCACCACGGTGATGTTGTCGGCGCTGTTGGCCATGCTGGCCGCCGCGCAGGCGGTGCTGCCATCCGTGCAGGCGGCCATCGAGCCCAAGCTCTTCGCGCAGATCTCGCTGGCGCTGGCGGTGCTGATCGGCGCGCTGCGCTATATCGCCCAGCCATCCCTGAAGACGGACGAGCAGCCGCCCGCCGACCAACCGTGACCTGCCAGCAGAGCAGCACGCACAACGGAGCCGTGATGGACCTCACAACGATGAATGTGCCGGGGGGCACGGGCGGGGCGCTTGGCTTCATTGTGGCCGCTATCGGTGGCGCAATCTGGTTCATCCGCAGCGCGTGGCGCAAGGATCGAGTGGAGGGCGCTCAGAGCCAGGCGGAGATCGACATCATTGCGCGCCTGTCCGAGCAGTTGGATAAGGCCAATGCGCGCGAGGCTCTGGCAAACCAGCGCGCTGACCTGGCCTACAAAGAGCGCAACGAGGCCTTCGCCGTGATCGGCGAGTTGAAGGCCAAAATCGGCGGCCTGGAAGCTCAGGTGCAGGCGCTGCGGGAGAAACTCGATGGCAAGGCTACGTGATTGGCTGGCGCGGTACCGGACGAAGTTCATCCTGATCGCGCACAGGATAGAGGCGGTGGCCGTCCTGATCCTGCTCCTGGGTGGTGGCATGGGAATCGGCTATTGGGCCTGCGTCTGGCAGTACCGTGACCTGATGGCGCAGCAGCGCGAGGACCATCAGGCCGAGATCGGCCGGCTGCAGCACGCCTACACCCAGACGCTCCAGGCGCTGACGCCCAAGGTGACGGCGGCTGCCAGCGCGTCAGCCCAGGCGGCGGAGGCGTCGGTCGAGGCGGCCAAGTCCGTGAAGCGCGCCACACGGCCGGCGCCCGCTGCTGCGCCGGCGGCGCCTCGGGCGCTGTCTGAGGCGGAGCGCCAGGACGTGAACCGCGACATCGAGGCCGCGAACCGGAAGGTGAGGGAGGCGCGAAAGTGAAAGCCATCATGCTCTGTTTGCTGCTGGCCGGCTGCGCAGCCCCACCGCCGCCGGCCCTGTCCGCGCCGCGCGACTGCCCGATACTCCCGACATTAAAGCCCGGCGAGGATGCGCGGCAGCACATCCGCGTTATCGCCGACATCTACGCGCGCTGCGCGGCGACACCATGATCCCATTCGTTGCAGCTCGTGCTGCCGTGGCGGCGGTGCCGTGGCGCGCAATCGGCGCCGCGCTGCTGGCCGCTGGCATCTTCGCCGCCGGCTGGGCCGCGAACGGCTGGCGCAAGGACGCGGAGATCGACCGCATGAAGACGGCCAGCGCTCAGGCGGATCTGGCCAGCGCCAACCAGGCGCTCGGCGACCTGCGCACCGCCAGCGCCACGATCCGAGAAAAGGCCGACGAGTTCGCCGGCATCCAGACAACTCTCGGCGCCAAGCTCGACGCCATCCGGAAGGACCTGAAGAATGCTCCGAAGCTGCCTGCTGATTGCCGCCCTGACGCTGGCCGGGTGCGCCTCATGTCCGACGCCGTCGACGCGGCCAAGCAAGCCGCCGCCGCTCGATAGCGCGCTGGCCGCGCCGTGCACGATCCCGGACGCGCCGGCCGTGGCCGACTATGACGTTTGGCAGGAGTGGGTGATGAAGGATCTGCTAGGCGCGCTCGGCGAATGTGCGGCGCGACACCGAAAGGTCGTTGAGACGTGGTACTGATCAAAAAGATCGCCGCAACGCCTTCTTTGCGGCGACCCCAAGGTCCTACAACTCTACGTTAGGTGGCTTGGCGAAGGCCTTGCCACGCGGCGCTTGTCCATACGCAAACGAATGCTTCGGGCGCGGTCTTTGATGGCGCGCATTGTGCGGCAATCCGCGAGACGTGCGCAGCGACATCTACTGGGGCTTTGTTGGATTCCCCCACATAGGTTGCATCCGGAAGCCAGTACTGGATGCCATTGCCGCCCGCAATATAACGCCTGAAGCCGATTGCCAGCATGCTCTTGTGGAGCGCTTGGTATTCGTCGTAGCTGCCGTTGTGGATCGTTACACGTGCAAGAAGTTGGGTCACGTTATTACTCCTGCCGCTTTTGCAGCTCGGTTGTCAAGCACGTCAATCGCCAACTGTCAAATTGCGAAGTTTCATTGGCGATGACATTCGTATGTGCATAGAATCGAGCCTGAGGTCGAAGGGCCCGCGCAACTCGCGGATCCCTTCGCCTCGTGAAAAGGGAGCCCCTTCGCGTAAGCGATAGGACTTCCAATTCACGGCTCTGTGCCCGGAGACCCGTCCAGCGTCCGCTCGCAAAGTAGAGCGCTGTTCGGGTCTTTGCTTTTCCGGCTCACCGACGCGGCACGTCGTCGGCTTCCGAGTTATCTTCTCTTCATCTTGCCTCCTGCGGGAACCCTAGATATTGGGGTGCCGCTGAAATCTGTGGCTAAGTATAGTGAAACGCTTGTGGCCAACCAGTCTTGACAACTCAGATGCCCCGTTCGCGGCGCGACGTGCGGCAACGCCACATTCCCGCAACCCGCGCCGCGTGGCGGGTTAGCGGCCGCCAGTACGCCAGCGCACAAATTTTCGAAAATTTTTTAATCGTGGCGCGGCACCGATAGGCGCCCAAGTTGAGAGGCGCGCGGCATGCGGCAACTTACTCGGTAGGGGCGCCGGCAGGGGGTGCGTGCCGGGCATTGGGTTCCAGTACGACCTCGACGAGCACCATCCCGTCGATGTCCACTTCGTACAGCGTGCGGCCACACATCGGGCAGGGCGCCTTTGTCGGAACGGTCTCGCCCCGCAGCCCGAGGTGGAACTCCGAGATTTCCACGGTCGTGCCGCAGATGCACTCGACCTCATCGATGACGTTCATGGTCTTCCCCTTGCAGCGTTGGGCTGCGTTGAGGATAGTCCTTGCACGACATGCGCGAATCGCCCGAAAGGGCCAGAAGATATTGGACCGTCAGATGCTGAACTGAGGGCATCCCCGTTTTCCGGCCAGACTACTTCATGACCTGGCCAGCCTTGCGCGGGCCCACGCGCCGCACTTGCTGATCGGGCGCCCTCAGGCTCGAGCCGCCACGCGCGCGGCGCTGGCCGGCAGAGTATTGGGCCAGGCCGCCGCCGAATCGTGCGGCATGGGCCTTAGCCCTTAACGTCGCGCGGGTCATGGCCGAAGGAATTCCGCTCGCGGATCTGGCCGTCCCGGCCATGAATCAGCAGCTCGACCTTGTCGCGCTGGGCACGCTCGGTGCCGGCCTTGATTGCTTCTTCCTGAGTTTCGTAGGTGGTGCGCTTGCCGCCGCCGGCCGCCTCGACTGCCCAGCCATCGCCCGCCGGCACCACGTGAATGTCCGCTGCCATGATCGTCTCCTGAGTTGGTCAGGACAGTCTGGGGCCGACGCGGACAGAGCGGGTATCCGGCGCGGTCCTACAGAAAGCTGGATCCGATGGGCGAACAGGGCACAATAACGGTCAGCCCACAATAGGGAGACCGCCATGCCCGACATGTCGCGGGACGAGAAGGATATTGCTCAGTCGGATCGGCGCCTTGCGGAAGGTCGAGTACTCATTCGGCGGCAAATAGGCATTATTCGAGACTTGCGAGCAGCCTTCCAGCCGGACGAAGCGGCGATAAAGCTGCTTCAAGCACTACGGAAGGCTGTGACTACCGACCGGGCGCACCGTGCACGTCTCCGTGCACGCGTGGAGCAGCCAGATTGATCAGGGAATCGCCGCCGCTGGCAGCGGCGTCACTTTTTTCGCGCTGATCGAAGAAATTTAGTATTTCGGCACTCAGTTGCTCACTTTTCTTTCGGCAACGGTCGGTATCGTCTTCCGCACCTTCTCGATCACCCGCCGATGCTTGTCCTCTGCCTCGGACCAAGTCAGGGAGTCGAAGGTCTTGTCCAGGCCGCCGCCCTTGACCACGGTCCGGAATACGGGCGGGTCGTCATTCCTGAGGCTGGCCCAGCCGGAGAAGTAGGTCCAGACCTCCACGCCGAACTCGCCCAGCATGTCCCTGATCTGCCAGCCCTTGCCTTCGAAGCTCGCCCAGCGCGCGTGCACGCCGTAGTCATAGACGCGCACGGGCACGCCCGAATCGTCCAGGATGTAGGAGCGGTCGTAGTCGGGGTCGATGGGGCAGGGCTCGTAGCCGCCAGCCGGTGCGGGCGGCCTGGGCATGGGGGAAAGACGGGGCATAGTCGATACTGTATGAATATACAGTGTAACTCCGTGCCGCCTGGCTCTGGGTGCCTCACGCGGGCGGCCTCCCACGATTTCCCCACAACGGCGCCAAGTGTTTGATTTACTAAGGTTCGCGTTTCCCCTCCCTCGCACCAATTTCTTATGTGGACTATTCGCCACAAATGCCAGCATGATGCCGGCGACTCGGGTGAGAGCAGCCGGCGTTCGCATGGCAGCACAACCGGCCCCCTAACGAGACCGGTCCCCCCCTCAATTCAACGGAAAGCGCTTCGCCAACGCCGTGAACCGTGCATCTTCCTTGCGCACCTGTGCGGCGAATTCTTCTGGCGTATTGACCAGCGGTTCGGCGCCAACGGCCGTGATCGCTTTTTGCAGTTCGGCATGACCCATGGCTTCGCGCACGGCGGCGTAGATGCTCTGGGTGACGGCTGGCGGCGTGTCTTTCGGTGCGAACAGGCCGAACCAGGTGGTGTACTCGTACTGCGGCATGCCGGTTTCCACCACGGTGCGCACATCCGGCGCCTCGCTGAAGCGATGGGTGCCCTGGTTGGCGACGATCTTCAGCGTGCCCGCCTTCTGGTGCGGGAGCGCCGACGCCACGCCGGTCACGGCGAAGTTCACGTTGTTGGCGATCATGTCGGTGATGATGGCTGCGGTTCCCTTGTAGTTGACCACGATCAGGTTGGGCAGCGCTTCCGCCTTCAATTGCTGGCCGAAGAGCTTGGCGACGTTTTCGCCCGTGCCCATGGAGCAGGGCGTGGCGGCTGTCTTGCAGTACTTGATCAGTTCGGGCAGGGAGGTTGCGGGGAATTTTCCGTTGGCAACGATTACGCCCGGGGATTGCGCGATGTTGGTGACGGGTACCAGGCTGGTCAGCGGATCGGTGCCCGTGAACGAGGGCGCGTGCTTGGTGAGGACGATGGCCGGCGTTTGGAGCAGCAGCGTGTAGCCGTCGGGCTTGGCCTCGGCGACCTTGCGCGTGCCGATCAGGCCGTCGGCGCCAGGCAGGTTGACCACCAGCACCGGCTGGCCCCATTGCTCGCCCAGCAGTTTGGCCGTCGCGCGCGCGGAGGCGTCGGTGCCGCCGCCCGGTACGTAGGGCACGACGATGGTGACGGGGCGATTGGGCTTCCACGCCGTCTGCGCCAGCGCGGGTGTGACAGCGCCCCAGGTGGCGGCTGCCAGGACGGCGCAGCGCAGCAGCGGGCCCTGATAGGCGTGGCGGCGGGGGTTGGTGTGGGTGATCGGCATGTTGGGTCTCCTCCTGTGATTTTTTCTAGTGTCGATTGGCGGGTCAGCGCGCCCAGCGCTTCTCGAAGTCCCAGACCTCTTCGAAGCCGATCAGCCTGCAGAACTCGTTGAAGTCCGCCATGGGAATCTCGGGCGACAGGCTGGTGCCCGCCTCCTTGAGGTGGCGCAGGGACTTCTCCATCGCGGCGGCGGCGACCAGGCTGGTCATGGCGGGGAAGATGGCGAGCGAGTAGCCGATCTCCTTGAGCACGCTGGCTGGCAGGATCGGCGTCTTCCCGCCGTCAGCCATGTTGGCCATCATGGGCAGGTCGAAGGCGTCGCAGGCGCGGCGCATTTCTTCCTCGGACTGGGGCGCCTCGAAGAACAGGATGTCGGCGCCGGCCTTCGCATAGGCCTCCATGCGGCGCATGGCATCGTCCACGCCCAGGCTGGCGCGGGCATCGGTACGGGCGATGATGAGGAAATTCTCCTTGTCCTGACGGGCTTCCGACGCGACCTTGATCTTTTCGACCATGTCCTCGATCGGCACGCAGCGCTTGTAGGGCGTGTGGCCGCACTTCTTGGGAAATTCCTGATCCTCGATCTGGATGGCGGTGACGCCGACTTCCTCGTAGCCGCGCACGGTGTGGTGCACGTTGAGCAGGCCGCCGTAGCCGGTATCCGCATCGGCGATCAGCGCCGCCTTTGAGGTGCGGGTGATGGTGCGCATGCGGTCCACCATCTGCGTATAGGTGGCAATGCCGGCATCGGGCAGCCCCAGGCTGGAGGCGGTGAGCCAGTAGCCGGAGCCGTAGATGATCTCGAAGCCGACCTTGTTGGTCATGACGGTGGCGATCATGTCCTGCACGCCGGGGATGACGATGAACTCGCCGGCGGCAAGTTTTTGTCGGAGGATGGGATTGGCCATGGCGGCTCCAGTAGGCTAGAAAAGGGAAGGGAAGTGCGGCTTAGTCCATCGAGGCCAGCCACGGCTGGTCGCGCTGCACGCGCGCCTCATAGGCGCGCAGCGCCGCGTCATGACGCAGGGTGCGGTCTACCTCGTCTTCGGCCGAGAGCAGTTGCTCCGCATGGCCGTCGGCGAGCGTGACGGGAATGACGCTGCCATCGGGAAGCTGCAGGCTGCGCTCGGCAACACGCAGGTGCAGCGGCGCGTCCGCCGCCCCAGCGAGTGCTTGCAAGAGGCGCGCATGATCCGCTGGCGTCACGGTGGCGGCCACCACGCCGTTCTTCACGCAGTTGTTGCGGAAGATGTCGCCAAACGACAGCGCGACCACGGCCTGCACGCCGTAGTCCGACAAGGCCCAGACGGCATGTTCGCGCGATGAGCCGCAACCAAAGTTCTGCAATGCGACCAGCACCTGCGGCGGCGACGGTTGGGCCATGAACGCCACTTCCGGGCGGCCTTCGGCCAGCCAGTCGGCAAACAGGTGCGCTCCCATGCCAGTGCGCTGCACCAGGCGCAGGAAGCGTCCCGGGAAGATGGCATCGGTGTCGATGTCGTCGCGCTGCATGACCGCAGCGCGGCCTTGGACTTCTGCGATAACGGCTTTCATGCGAGGTACTCCCGGGGGTCGGTCAAGCGTCCTTGCAGGGCGGATGCCGCGACGGCGGCGGGGCTCATCAGGTGGGTACGGCCGCCTTGTCCCTGCCGGTTCTCGAAGTTCCGGTTGGAGGTGGAAGCGCAGCGCTCGCCCGGCGCGAGGCTGTCGCCATTCATGCCGATGCACATGGAGCAGCCCGATTCACGCCACTCGAAACCCGCGTCGACAAAGACTTTCGCCAGGCCCTCGGCCTCGGCCGCGCGCTTGACGCTGCCCGAACCCGGGACCACCAGCGCACGTACGCCCTTGGCCACGTGGCGACCGCGCACCACATCGGCAGCGGCGCGCAGATCTTCCAGTCGACCATTGGTACAGGAGCCAATAAAGGCCACGTCGATCGGCACCGAAGACAGCGCCTGGCCGATCTTGAGACCCATGTAGGCGAGGTTTTCTTCCAGACGGTTGCGCTCGGCTTCCTCGCCGAGCATGGCGCCGTCGCCGACGTTGCCGGAGAACGCAGCGCTGTCGGCTGGCGTGGTGCCCCAGGTGACGAGCGGGGAGACGGTGGCGGCATCGAACGCCACGCTGCGGTCGTAGTCGCCCGTCGCATCGGTGCGCAGCGCGCTCCATGCCTGCGCGGCCTGCTCGAAATGGTCGCGCGCGGCGCCTTGTACGCGGTCGCGCAGGTAGGCGAGGGTGGTCGCATCCGGTGCGATCAGGCCGAAGCGTGAGCCGGCCTCGATGGTCATGTTGCAAAGCGTGAGCCGCGCCTCCATCGACAGCGCATCGACCATCGGGCCGAAGTATTCGACGCCGTAGCCATTGCCGCCGCTGGTGCCGATGTGATGGATGATGGCCAGCGCCAGGTCCTTGGCGTAGACGCCCCTGGCCAGCGCGCCCGAGATGGCGATGCCCATCGTGCGCGGCTTGCGCATCCACAGGCTCTGGGTGCTCATGACATGGGCGACTTCCGAGGTGCCGATGCCCCAGGCCAGCGCGCCCAAGGCGCCCAGCGTGGCGCTGTGCGAGTCGCCACAGACCACGGTGCTGCCCGGCAGCACGTAGCCCAGTTCCGGCGCGATGACGTGGACGATGCCCTGCAAGGGGTGGTCCAGGTCGAACAGGCGCATGCCGGTGGCCTGCGCATTGCGCCGCAGGGTGGCGATCTGCTCGCGGCTTTCCGCGTTGGGGATGTGGGTCAGGCGGTCGGCCGTGGTCGGTACGTTGTGATCCTGCACGGCGATGTGGCGCGGCGACGAGCGCAGCGCATGACCCGCCTCGGCCATGCTGGCGAAGGCTTGCGGACTCGATACCTCCTGCACCAGGTGCCGGTCGATATAGATCAGGTCCTCGCCGGCATCGTTACGGGCCACCGCGTGGGCCGCCCAGATCTTGTCGAATAGAGTTGTCATGGTGTGGGTTCACTCAGCATGGGTCGGTGGTGCCACCGTCCAAAGTCAATCGAGCTTGATGTGGGCAGCCTTGACGATCGCCTTGTTCTTGTCGAGGTCACGCACGATCTCGCGGCCATAGGCATCAGGCGTGCCCGGCGTGGCGACGATGCCGAGCGACGCCAGGCGCTCACGCATCGCGGGGTCGTTCAACACTTTCTGCAGCGCGGCGCTGAGCTTGTCGATCACAGGCTTGGGCGTGCGGGCGGGGGCCATCAGACCCACCCACGAGCTGATCTCGAAGTCCTTCATGCCAGCTTCGATCAGCGTCGGCACGTTCGGCAGCGAGGGGGCGCGCTCGCGCGACGTCACGGCCACCGCATCGACCTGGCCGCTCTTGACGAAGGGCATGGCGCCCGTCACCGCCGCGAAGGTCACGGGCAGGTTGCCCCCGACCACATCGAGCAAAGCCTGGCCGCCACCCTTGTATGGCACGTGGGTCATCGGGATGCCGGTGCGCTGATGGAACATCTCGCCGGCCAGATGGGTGGTGCTGCCATTGCCCGCGCTACCGTAGGACATGCCCCCAGCCACCGTCCTGGCGTAGTGCTGCAAGTCCGCCACGGTCTTGATGCCCAGCTTCGGATTGGCGGCGATCATCAGCACGGCGTCACCGATCTTGCCGATGGGCGTGAAGTCCTTGACCGTGTCGAAGGGCACCTTGGCATAGACATTGGGATTGATCACCAGCGTGCCGTCATAGCCGAGCAGCAGCGTGTAGCCATCGGGATCCGCCTTCGCCGCCATCTGCGTGCCGATATTGCCGCCAGCGCCGGGCTTGTTATCGACGATGATCTGCTGGCCAAGCTGCTGGCCGAGCTTCTCTGCCACGATGCGGGCGCTGGTGTCGGTCACGCCGGCATTGGCGAAGGGCACGATCAGGCGGATTGGCTTGTTGGGATAGTCGGCCTGCGCGTGCGCGGCGGATATGCCGCAAGCGGTCAATGCCAGGGTGGCGCCGAGCAGGCGGCGGCGGGCTTGGGCGGACAGGCTGAGAGGCTGTTTCACGATGGTTGTCTCCGGTCTTTGTAGTGGGGAAGGCATCGACGTGCCTTTTCTATGACGATTGCAGTGGAACTTCGAAGTCGGTGTGGCTCAGGCTCGTGGGTCGCGGGCGCGACGGTTGGCGGCTATCGCCATCAGGTTTTCATCGCGCCAGGCCCGTCGGGATTCCAGGTCTGACTGCGGCAGGTGCTCGCGGCGTTGCGCCTCCACTTCCCGGATCAGCGCCGGGTCCCAAGGGGTTTCGTGGCCGCGCGAATCCGCGATGCGCTGGTACAGCGGGCCCAGCCGCACCGCGTAGTCGGCCACGCCGCCGGGCGCGTTCAGGTCGATGGTTTCGAATGGCCCCATGAACGACCAGCGCCAGCCCAGGCCGTCGCGTATGGTCTTGTCGATGTCCTCGCAACTGGCCACGCCTTCCTGCGCCAGCGCCCACGCTTCGCGCAGCAGCACAGCCTGCAGCCGGTTCAGGACGAAGCCTTCCACTTCCTTGCGCACGTGGACCACGGTCTGGCCCACGGCGCGCATCAGGGCGTCGGCAAAGTCGACTGTGCCCGGCGCCGTCTCCGGCGACGGCACCAGCTCAACCACCGGGACCAGATATGGCGGATTGACCGGATGGGCGATCAGCACGCGCGGCGAGATGGACAGGCCCAGGGCAAACGCCGATCCGGGGATGCCGGACGTAGAGCTTCCGACGACCATATCGGGGGAGGCCAGCGCGTCGAGATCCACCATCAGCTGGCGTTTCACCTCCACGCGTTCGAGCACCGACTCCTGCACATAGGCAACGCCTTCCACCGCCTCGGCCAGCGTGGCAACCGGCGTGATGCGGGCCAGCACGGTGGCGGGGTCCTCATCGATCAACCCGTGCCGCTGCAAGCCGGCTAGTTGCCCTTCGATGAGCGGCACCGCCTGGCGCGTGATCTCCGGGTTGGCGTCGAACATCGTCACGTTCAGGCCAGCCCGGGCAAAGACGATGGCCCAGCCGGCGCCTACCAGCCCGGCGCCGACGATGGCTACCGGGCGGCCGGCGCAGAGCGCCTGAATCTTATGGTTGTCGGTCATGTTGTCTTGGGTCTCCTGTTATGTGGCGTCGCGCTTGCGTACGGTGCCGCGCTCGACCAGCACGCAGGGCACATCCACGCTGCTCGCCATGACCTGTCCGCCGATCTGCTCGAACAGCAGGGTCCGCGTGGCGTGCACCATCTGTTCCACGTTCTGCTGCACGGTCGTCAGGTCGAATGAGGGCCAGGCGGCCTGTGGCACGTTGTCGAAACCCACCACGGAAACATCGCGCGGCACTTGCATGCCCAGTTCGGCACGCAGGGTCTCCAGCGCCGCGATGGCCATGTGGTCATTGGCGGCGAACAGCGCGTCCGGGCGGTTGTCGGGGTCACGGAACAGCGCGAGCACCGCGCGCCGCGCTTCGGCGAAGTCGTAGTCGCCGACGCCCCGGGCATGCAGCGGCAGGCCGGCTGCAGCGAGGGCATCGCATAGCCCGGCCTCGCGGTCGCGGCTGGTCGATGCGTTCTCCGATCCGGCCAGCCAGGCAATGCGGCGGTGGCCGGTGCGCACCAGCAGTTCCCCGACTTGCCGGCCGCCCGCGCGGTTCTGCGAGGTGACCGAACTGGTCGAGTAGCCGCCCATGGGGCCAACCTGTGCCACCCGGTTGAACAGCACTACGGGAATGCCGGCGTTGATGCAGTCGTTGGCAAGTGCCGACGACAGCGTCGTGGAGGCCATCACGATGCCATCGACCTGATACTGGAGGATGTCCGCCAGGACGTTGTCGGCCTCTTCCGTCTCGCTGATAAACAGCAGCACGTGATAGCCATCCTGCTGCAGCGCCTGGCACAGGCGTTCGATGACCACGGGGTAGAACTGGTTCTCCAGATAGCTCATGACCAGGCCGATGATCCGGCTGCGGCGGGTGATCAGGCTGCGGGCGATGGCATTGGGCCGGTAGCCGAGCTTGCGGGCGGCGGTCTCGATACGCTCACGCGTTTCGGGCGCCACGCTGGCGCCGGGCGTGAAGGTGCGGCTGACGGCGGACTGCGAGACTTCCGCCAGGCGGGCCACGTCGTGGGCGGTGACTTTTTTCATGCCGCTGTCCATCCTCCGTCAAGCATCAGCGCGCTGCCCGTCATCAGGCTGGAAGCGTCGCTGGCGAGGAACACCACCGGACCCATCACCTCGTCGATCCGACCCAGCCGGCCCAGCGCGATCTTGTCGAGCACAAAGCGGCGAAACGACGGGTCCTCGAACATCGGCGCGGTGAGCGTCGTCTCGATAAAGGTAGGGCAGAGCGTATTGACGCGGATGCCCGCCGGTCCCAGCTCCCAGGCCAGGGCCTTGCTCATGCCCTCGATCGCATGCTTGCTGGCGCAGTAGAGCGCACGGCGCGGGCTGCCCACGTGCCCCATCTGCGAGGAGACGTTGATGAAAGAACCGGGCAGGCCCGCCGCCTGCAGGCTGCGCGCCACTTCGCGGGAGACATAGAAGGTCGCCTTCACGTTCAGCGCAAAGACCGCGTCGATGTCTTCGTCGGACGTTTCGGTCAGCAGTTTGGGCCGATTCATGCCCGCGTTGTTGACCAGAATCTGGAACGGGGGGCGGCTGCTGATCGCGCGCTCGACAGCCGAGGGGTCCGTGACGTCCAGCACCATGAAGTCGGCGCTGCCGCCTTGCGCACGAATGGCGGCGCAAGCGGCCTCCAGCTCGGCACCGGACCGGGCGGCCAGGGTGACCTCGGCACCAGCCTGTGCCAGCGCCACGGCCGCCGCCAACCCCAGGCCGCGGCCTCCGCCGGTGACGAGGGCGCGCTTGCCGTCGAGACGAAAGCCGCCGAATGCCGGCAATGGCGTCACGGCTGTCACCCCTGCAACGCCGGCACCGGCGCGTACCACGGCACTTCGGGACGTTCGCCGTAGCGGCGCACGCGGATATTGGCCTGCTCGCCATGGCCCGCGAAGTTCTCCATATGGCACAGGCGCGAGCAGTATTCGCCGATCTCGGCGCTGGCGGCATCCGTCGTCACGCGCTGGAACGTGCAGGTCTTCAGGAATTTGCCGACCCACAGGCCGCCGGTATAACGCGCCGCCTTGTTGGTGGGCAGCGTGTGATTGGTACCGATGACCTTGTCGCCAAAGGCGACATTGGTGCGCGGTCCCAGGAACAGCGCGCCGTAGTTGGTCATCTGGTTCAGGAACCAGTCGGGATCGCGGGTCATCACCTGCACGTGCTCCGAGGCGATCTCATCCGCCTTCTGTAGCATCTCTTCACGCGTATCGCAGACGATCACCTCGCCAAAGTCCGCCCAGGCCTTGCCGGCGATCTCCGCCGTCGGCAGGATCTTGAGCTGCCGCTCGATTTCGGCCATGGTGGCGTGCGCCAGCGCTTCGCTATCTGTCAGCAGAACCGCCGGCGAGGTCAGACCGTGCTCGGCCTGGCCCAGCAAGTCGACCGCACAGATTTCGCCGTCTACCGAGTCGTCGGCAATGACCAGCGTTTCAGTGGGACCGGCGAACAGGTCGATGCCGACACGGCCGAACAGCTGGCGCTTGGCTTCCGCCACGAACATATTGCCCGGTCCGACCAGCATGTCCACGGGTGCGATGCTGGAGGTGCCGACGGCCATCGCCACCACCGCCTGCACGCCGCCCAGCACCAGGATCTCGTCCGCGCCCGCCATGTGCATGGCGGCGACGATCGCCGGGTGCGGCTCGCCGTGGAAGGGGGGCGCCGTCGCCACCACGCGCTTGACGCCGGCGACCTTGGCGGTCAGGACGCTCATGTGGGCCGAGGCCAGCAGCGGATACTTGCCACCCGGGATGTAGCAGCCGACCGCATTGACCGGAATATGGCGGTGGCCCAGGAACACGCCGGGGCGGGTTTCGACCTCGACGTCGAGCATGGAGTCACGCTGGATCTGTGCGAAGTTGCGAACCTGTGCCTGCGCGAAGCGGATGTCCTCCAGTTCGCGCGCCGAGAGGCTGTTCATCGCCTTCTCAATGGCGGCCTGCGGCAGACGGAAATCCTGGGGGTCCCAGTTATCGAACTTCTTGCTGTATTCGCGCACGGCCGCATCGCCGCGCGCTTCGATGTCGCGGATGATGCCTTCGACGGTATTGCGAACAGCGCTGTCGTCATTGGCACGCGCCTGGACGTCACGTCCACGCTTGAGGTAGCGAATCATGGGGAGTTCCGAGGTTGGTTGTGCATACGTATGCACAGTAACTTTCTTGCATTCGTATGCAAACTCAGTGTTTTCCCTAGCCGATTCTGCGTGACGGGTAAGTCTCAAGTATTCTCCGAACCTGCCGTTAGCCGTGRATCACCCGAGGTCCTAACACCAATAATATGCTCGAAAAAACCTATTTCCCCCGACTGCTCGCCGGCCTCCTCGCGGCAAGCCTGGCATTGTGTGGCGCCGGTGCATGGGCCAGTACCGATCCGATGGCAGCCGAAGGGCCGGCTGTGGAGGCGGACCGGCCGTCCGATGCGTCGCGGACGCGCCTTGTGGCGGAGCTTCAGCAGCGGATCAAGGACAAATCAGTTCGCGAACTGCGCGCGAGCGCCAATGGCGAGTACGCCACGACCCTGATGCTGGCGGAAGATGAAGTGGTCTGCTACGTCGGGCTGCTCTACCAGAACAAGCTGTGGCGCGTGTCGCGTTTCAGCTCGCTGGCGAGCGCCGAATCGGCATACCGCAAGGCCACCGCGCAGAGCGCGGCGCTGGCCGATCAGGCGATCCGCCGGCAAGTGCTGGCGACGGAGCAGCGCCAGTACGAGCGGGCGATCCAAAGTGCGGAAGCCCAGGCGGACGCGCTGGCCACTGAACTGCGCGCCGAGCAGGCGCAGCGTGAGCAGTTCGCCGAGGACCAGAAGACGTTCCGCGCCGACAACGACGCCCGAGAGGCCGACAACCGCAGCGCGCGCAGCCAGTTGGCGAAGCTGCGGCAGGAAATTCGCCGCCTGGAGGCGTCTCTGGCGGACTCTGGCCAGAAGCTGCCGGCGCCGGACAAGGTGCGGCGCTAACAGCATCGCCCGGCCCGGGACCACAAGTCCCAGGCCGGACCGGATGAATCCATGGAGGGGGAGGGGCGCGAGCCCGCTCCCCCTTTTGCCATCCCGCTCAAGGATTGAACGTATCCCCGAGGACCACCCCTTCACGGCGCGGATCCGTGCCGCCCATCCACACCGCCGCGCCGCCTGACTGGCTGCGCAGGACCGTGTTGACCCCGCTCGCCTGCGCGCCGATCGATACCGTATGGCCCAAGGCACGCAGGCCCGTGACCAGCGGATCGTTGCCGCCGTTGCTTGTGGCGTCGATGTTCGGATGCTCGCCCCCGACCGTGGTGCTTGGGTTGTTGCTGGCACCGAAGTCGACGAGGCCCGAGGACTGCTGGGCGTCGAGCCCCCAGTCGAGCACACCCACGAGCGTCTTCACGACGTATTGCGGGATCGTGCCGCCGCCCGGCGAGCCGGTGGCCATCAGGAAGTCGCCAATCGACCCATCTGCGGCCTGACGGAACACCATCGTCGGCGCCATCGAGCTGCGCGGCCGCTTGCCGGGCTGCACCCGGTTGGCCACCGGTATGCCGCCGCTGTCGGTCGGCTGGGCCGAAAAGTCGGTCAGCTGGTTGTTGAGCAGGAAGCCGTTGGTCATGTGGAACGACCCCATGCTCGATTCAACCGACGTGGTCGCGCTGACCACGCTGCCGTCCGCATCGACGATCGTGAACTGGTTCGTGCCGTGCTCGATCAGCGACGCCACGCCGAGGGGCACCGAACCGAGGTTCCCAGCCGTGGCCGTGCCCATGCTGACCGTCGGCGAGATCAGCGCCGCGCGGGAGGCCAGGTACGGCTTGTTCAGCATGGTGTTGGCGGAGCCGCCGGGCAGGGGGACGAAGTCGGTATCGGCCACGTACTTGTCACGGTCGGCGTAGGCCAGCCGTTCGGCTTCGCTGACGAAGTGCACGCCGAGCACGGTGGGCTTGCCGCCTTCGCCGTCGATGGCGGTCGGCTTCAGCGCGGCGAGGTCGAAGTTCTCGAGAATCCCCATCGCCGACAGCACCGTGATCCCGCCCGACGTCGGCGGCGGCGCCCCGCAGATCCAGTACGCGCGATACGTGATGCAGACCGGGTCGCGCTGCTTGGCCTGATAGTTGGCCAGATCGGCCAGCGTGGTCTTGCCCGGCGTGATCGCCGAGCCGTCCGTGGCGGCCGTCGTGCCGATCTTGGCGATGATGTCGCTGGCGATCTGGCCCGTGTAGATCGCATTGGCCCCGTTGGCAGCCATCTGCGTCAGGGTGTTGGCGTAGGCCGGATTCTTCAGCACCGTGCCGAGCGCCTTGGGCGTGCTGTCGGCGTTGAAGAAGTAGGCCAAGGCTTCGGGGTCACGCTTGAGCGACGTGGCGTTGCTCTGGATGGCGGCGGCCAGCCGTCCGCCGATCGGAAACCCGTTGGTGGCCAGCGTGATGGCATCCCCGAACAGGTCCTTCCACGCGAGCTTGCCATGCTCCTTCTGCACGCGTTCGATCAGGCGCGGGATGCCGACGGTGCCGATCGAACGGCCGCTGGCGCGGGCGCTCGGCACGGGCGGGTTCGTGTTGGTGGCGTCGTCGATATAGCGCAGATAGTTCTCGGTGGCGGCGGCCGGCGCCGATTCCCGGCCATCGTAGGCCTGCACGGCGCGCGTGCGGGCGTCGTAGTAGAGCATGAAGCCGCCCGAGCCCATGCCGGTGGCTTCCGGCACGGTCAGCCCGAGCACGGACTGGACGGCCACTGCGGCGTCTGCTGCGCTGCCGCCTTTCTTGAGCACTGCGCAGCCGGCCGCGCTGGCATAGGCGTTCGACGACGACACCATATAGGTCTTCGCGTAGACGGGCTTGAGCCCCTTGCGGTAGCCGGACGCCGGCTCGGGCAGGGAAGGGTCGCCGGGCTGGTTCGATCCCACCACGACCGTGCTGCCGTCGCTGGCCAGTACCTGGCAACTGGTGTCGGCCTGTGGGGTGGTTGGGGTGGTGGGGGGTGTGGCGGGCTTGTCGTCGCTGCCGCCGCATGAAGCGATCAGCAGGGTACTGGCAACGGCGGTGGCCAGCGCCAGCGGGGTTTTCTGGATGCGCAACACGATCTTTCCTCCGGAACTACGACGTGAAAGAACGAGCCCGAGGGCTCGGACTGCAGTGCTGCAAGCTGTTTGGGCGTTGGCATGTCGTCGCGCACGGGCGTGCCCTCGCCCCGCTGGCGCGTGTTGGGCTGCGGTGTGAAAAAACGCGATAAGCGACCCCGTCCCCCGACGGGGGAACCTGTCGAGGGATGCGGTATCTGGAGCCGGATTCGGGAGGGTGGAGCGCTAAGACGAGTCGGTGTCAGTCATGACGCGCTAGACACTTTTGATGGGGAAGTGTCTAGCGTAGTACACCACTATCGATATGCAAGTGCGTTACGCCACGTTTCGTGGCGATCAGCCGCGCGTGCCTGCCATGGCCTCGCCGTAGCGTTCCATGTGGAAGTCCGTATCGCCGAACAACACGTCCACCATGGCGAGCTGCTTGAAGTAGTCGCCGACCTCCAGTTCGTCGGTCATGCCCATGCCGCCGTGGAGTTGAACGGCTTGCTGGCCGATGAAGCGCGCCGCCCGGGCCACCACCACCTTGGCACCGGCAAGCATGCGCCTGCGCGCGGCAGCGTCGGTCTCGTCGAGCGCCTGTACCGCAACGTAGGCCATCGACAGCGCGAGTTCCTTGTGCACCAGCATCTCGGCCATGCGGTGCTGCAGGGCCTGGAACGTGGCGAGCGGCGTGCCGAACTGCCGGCGCGTGCGAAGGTATTCGCCCGTCAGTTCGATCAGGCGCTCCATCGCACCTACTGCAGCGGCGCACTGTGCGGCGATACCGTGGTCGAGCCCATGTTCGAGCGCAGCCAAGCCGATTTCCGCCTGTCCGATCCGCGCGGCGGCTGGCACTGTCACGCCTTGCAGCCGCAGGTCGGCGCCGCGCAGGCCATCCATGGTCGGATAGCTGGTGACGTGCAGCCCTTCTGTGTCGCGCGGCACGAGGAACAGCGCGAGATCGGCCTCAGGCGCCGGGACCCGCGCGCTGACCAGATAGGTGTCCGCCGCATCGCCATGCCAGACCAGCGATTTGATGCCATCGAGCCGATAGCTATCACCGTCACGCACGGCCGTCGCCTGCGCGGCTTCCGGCCGATAGCGCGTGCCCGGTTCGAGATAGGCGAGGGCGAGCACGCGCTCGCCGCTGGCAAGCGCCGGCAGCCATGCCGCCTGTTGCGCCGCGCTGCCATAGTTGCCGAGCACGGCCGTGCCGACCACCGCGCTCGGGATCACAGGTTCCAGCACCAGCCCGCGCCCCAGTTCCTGGTGCACCACCAGCTGGCTGGCCGGGCCTTCGCCAAAGCCGCCGAAGTCGGTCGACACGGTGAGGCCCAGCACACCCATCTCCGCCAGTGCGGCCCAGATGCCGCGATCGAACGCGCCACCCTGGCGAGCAATCTCCCGGCGCCGCGCAAACGGATACTCGGTCTCGACGAAACGCCGCAGGCTGTCCGCCAGCATCTGCTGTTCTTCGCTGTATTGGAAGTCCATGCTTGTGTCTCCCTTCAGAATCCGATGATCATCTTGGCGATGATGTTCTTCTGCACTTCGTTGGCGCCGCCGTAGATCGATGTCTTGCGCGTATCGAAGTAGGTGGCCGCAGCCGGCGATGCCCAATCCGGCCCGCTGACCGGCTGGACGGTGCCCGCCTCGCGCCACTCCGGCGCGTACGGCCACGCGTTCGGGCCCGCCACCTCCAGTTGCAGCATGGCGATGTCCTGCTGCAGCTCGGAGCCGCGGATCTTCAGGATCGAGGCTTCCGGACCGGGCCCACGGCTACCTTCCTGCGTGGCCACGCGCAGCAGGAGCATTTCCATGGCCATCAGGTCCATCTCAAGCCGGGCGATCTTGTCGCGCATGCGCACATCGTCGATCATCCGCCGGCCCTTGCCGTCGGTAGCCTCGGTGGCGTAGTGCTTGAGCAGGCGCATCTCGCGATGGCAATGGCCGATGCCGGCGATGGAAGTGCGCTCATGGCCCAGCAGGTACTTGGCGTAGGTCCAGCCGCGGTTCTCCTCGCCCACCAGGTTCTCGACCGGCACCTCCACGTCTTCGAACCACGTTTCGTTGACGTCGTGGCCCCCGTCGAGGGTGGTAATGGGACGGATCGTCACGCCGGGGCTCTTCATGTCGATCAGCAGCATCGAGATGCCGTCCTGGAGCTTGGCCTCGCCATCGGTGCGGACGAGGCAGAAAATCCAGTCGGCATATTGCGCATACGACGTCCACGTCTTCTGGCCGCTCACGATGTAGCGGTCGCCCTGGCGCACGGCGCGCATCTTCAGCGAGGCGAGGTCGGACCCCGCGCCGGGCTCCGAGTAGCCCTGGCACCAGAAGTCTTCCATGGTGGGGATGCGCGGCAGGAAATGGGCCTTCTGCGCCGCGTTGCCGTACTTCTGCAACACCGGCCCGATCATGGCCAGGCCGGTCGGCAGCAGGCGCGGGGCGTCGCCGTGGAAGGTCTCGATCTCGAAGATCAGCCGCTGGATGGCGTTCCAGCCGGTGCCGCCGTACTCGACCGGCCAGTTCGGCGCCCCCCAGCCGTGCGCCTGGAGGATGCGATGCCACCGCACGAAGTCGTCCTTTTCCAGACGCTGGTGATTGCGGACTTTGTCGGCGATGTCGGCGGGCAACTGGCTCCGCACGAAAGCGCGGACTTCCTCGCGGAAATCCTGTTCGGCTCGGGTGAATCGCAAGTCCATGCACGGCTCCCTGCTGGCTGTTGGTCGGATCAGGGGAACGAGCATAGCGGTGGGGCCCCCTCCGCCACCCTCCCCAACATGGGTAGGGGCGGGGAACGGGGTGATCGATACGAAGCAGGTATCGGGCGACATGAAGACGGTATTTGTCGCGGCCGGGGTGCGTCCGTAGCATGCGCTCCATCGTTTCGAGGAGATTGCGATGGAGGTGGAAGGTACTGCACGCGCCACGGGCGCAGTTGGCAAGGACGGCAAGGAGAGTAACGGGCCGCTGGCCGGGATACGCATCCTGGACCTGACCACGGTGTTGATGGGACCGTACGCCACCCAGATCCTTGGCGATCTCGGCGCGGACATCATCAAGATCGAGCCGCCCGGCGGCGACACCGTGCGTGGCATCGGTCCTGCCCGCAATCCCGGCATGGCGGGCGTTTTTCTCCATGCCAACCGCAACAAGCGCAGCGTGGTGCTGGATCTCAAGCAGCCAGCCGGGCGTGATGCGCTGCTGCGCCTGGCCGCTGACGCCGATGTGCTGATCTATAACGTCCGCCCGCAGGCCATGCAGCGCCTGCGGCTCGGCTACGCGGACATCGCGGCGGTCAATCCGCGCATCGTCTACGTGGGTGTCTACGGCTACGGCCAGCGCGGTCCCTACGCGGCCAAGCCGGCCTATGACGACCTGATCCAGGGCGCCGTGGGCATCCCGGCGCTGAGCACGCTGGCCGGCTCCGAAGAGCCGCGCTACGCGCCGAACGCCATGGCGGACCGCATCGTCGGCATGAGCGCCGCCAACGCGGTGACGGCCGCGCTGCTCTACCGCACCCGCACCGGTGAAGGCCAGTCGATCGAAGTGCCGATGTTTGAGACCATGGCGCAGTTCGTATTGGGCGATCACATGTACGGCGCGACCTTCGATCCGCCAATCGGCCCCGCCGGCTACGCGCGCCTGCTGAACGACAACCGCAAGCCATACCGCACGCGTGACGGCTACCTGTGCGTGATGGTCTACAACGACAAGCAGTGGAAAACGTTCTTCGCGCTGATCGGCCAGCCCGACGTCATGACGAACGACCCGCGCTTCCACTCGATCGGCGAGCGCACGAAGCACATCCACGAGTTGTACCGGATGCTGGCCGAGGTGATGGCCACGCGCACGTCGGCGGAATGGACGGCGGTGCTCGAAGCGGCCGACATCCCAGTCATGCCCATGCACACGCTCGACTCGCTGATGAACGACCCGCACCTGCAGGCGGTGGGGTTCTTCGAGATGGTCGAGCATCCGAGCGAAGGCCGCATGCGCTCGATGGCGGTGCCGTCACGGTGGTCGAAGTCCCAGCCGCATATCGCCCGGCAAGCCCCCCGGCTTGGCCAGCACAGCGCCGAGGTGCTGGCGGAAGCCGGCTACAGCCCGGCGGAGATCGAGGCCATGGCGGCGTCGGCCGCGACCCTCGTCGCGGACGCCTGATCGGGCATCCACCCCCAAGACATCGTTCCAGGAGATGCAGTGATGCACGAGCGAGATTCATCCATTGTCATCGTGGGCGCGCAGCGCACGCCCATCGGCGCGTTCCAGGGCGCTTTATCGACGTTCTCGGCGCCCGAACTTGGCGCTGCCGCCATTGCCTCCGCCGTGGCGCAGGCAGGGGTGTCGGCCGATAGCGTCGACGAAGCCATCATGGGCTGTTGCCTGTTCGCCGGCCTTGGCCAGGCCCCGGCCCGGCAGGCCGTGCTTGGTGCGGGATTGCCGCCATCGGTGCCGGCGACGACGATCAGCAAGATGTGCGGGTCCGGCATGAAGGCAGCCATGCTGGCGCATGACCTGCTGCGCGCCGGCAGTTGCACGGTGGCGGTGGCGGGCGGCATGGAGTCGATGACCAACGCGCCGCACCTCGTGCCGCGCGGCCGGCAGGGCTACCGCCTCGGCCACGGGCAGTTCCTGGACCATATGTATCGCGATGGTCTTGAGGATGCGTATGAAGGCCATCTGATGGGCTATTACGCCGACCTGACCGCCGAACAGGCTGGCATCTCGCGCGCGGCGCAGGATGCGTTCGCCGCCGAAAGCGTGGCGCGTGCGCAGGCTGCGGTGCGCGAAGGCCGCTTTGTGGCGGAGATCGTCGAGCTGTCGCCGAAGTCGGGGAAGAGCCGCAATCGCGAGCCGCTGCGCGATGACGAGACCCCGGCGCGCTGCGACATCGACAAGATCCCACGTCTGTCGCCCGCCTTCCGCACCGAGGGCACGGTGACGCCAGGCAACGCGTCGTCGATTTCAGACGGCGCCGCCGCGCTGGTCATGATGCGCGAGGCGGATGCGCGGGCAAAGGGCATCGCGCCGCTGGCCCGGATCACCGCGCTCGCCACGCATGCACTGCCGCCGGGGCAGTTCTCGCTCGCACCGGTGGGCGCCATCCGCCGCGTGCTGGACAAGGCCGGCTGGCAGGCTGGCGACGTCGACCTGTTCGAAATCAATGAGGCCTTTGCGGTGGTGACGCTGCTCGCCATGCGCGAACTGAACCTGCCGCATGCGCGCGTCAACGTGAACGGCGGCGCCTGCGCGCTGGGCCATCCGGTCGGCGCGACGGGCGCCCGGCTGCTTGTGACGCTGGTCCATGCGCTGCGCGAACGGGGGCTGCGCCGTGGCGTGGCGAGTCTGTGCCTGGGTGGCGGAGAAGCCACGGCCATGGCGGTGGAGGTGGCATGAGCATGACCTTCGATCATTCCCCCGAACATCGCGAGATTCGCGAGGCCATCCTAAAGGTCTGCGAGCGCTTTGACGCCGAGTATTGGCTGGAGAAGGACAAGGTCGGCGGCTTTCCGACCGATTTCCATCAGGCGCTCGCCAGGGACGGTTGGCTGGGCATCTGCATCCCGCAAGCCTACGGCGGTTCGGGCCTCGGCATCACCGAGGCCGCCATCATGATGCAGGCCATCGCCGAATCCGGTGCCGGCATGAGCGGGGCTTCGGCCGTGCACATGAACATCTTCGGCCTGAACCCGGTGGTGGTCTTCGGCAGCGAGGCGCAGAAGCAACGCATGCTGCCGCCCCTGATTCAGGGCAGCGAGCGGGCCTGCTTCGCCGTGACCGAGCCCAACACCGGCCTCAACACTACGCAACTGAAGACGCGCGCGGACCGGCACGGCGATCACTACGTGCTGAACGGCGCCAAGACCTTCATCTCCACCGCCAGTTGCGTGGAGAAGATGCTGATCCTGGCGCGCACCACGCCGCTGGAGGCCATCAAGAGCAAGACGGAAGGCCTGAGCCTGTTCTACACGACCATCGACCGGAACCACGTGGAGACCCGCGAGATCGACAAGATGGGCCGCAAGGCTGTCGACACCAACCAAGTCTTTATCGACGGCCTCAAGGTGCCCGTGGAGGACCGCATCGGCGAAGAGGGCAAGGGGTTCCAGTACATCCTGCATGGCATGAACGCCGAACGGATCCTGGTGGCGGCGGAAGCGGTTGGGCTCGGGCGCGTGGCGCTGGCGCGGGCCACGCAGTACGCCAAGGAACGTATCGTGTTCGACCGCCAGATCGGCAAGAACCAGGGCATCCAGCATCCACTGGCCGAATGCTGGATGGAGCTGGAAGCCGCCAACCTGATGGTGCTCAACGCGGCTGCGAAGTTCGATCGCGGCGAGCCCTGCGGCGCGGAGGCCAATGCGGCCAAGTACCTCGCGGCCGAGGCCTGCTACAAGTCCTGCCAGACGGCGGTGATGACGCACGGCGGCTATGGCTATGCCAAGGAGTATCACGTGGAGCGCTATCTGCGCGAAGCGCTGATTCCCCGCATCGCACCGATCAGCCCGCAGCTGATCCTGTGCTTCGTGGCCGAGAAGGTGCTTGGCCTGCCGAAGTCCTACTGAGGAGGCAACAGATGGATATGAAGCGTCGCCGCGCGGTCGGCCGGCGTGGAGAAGGAATAGCCGGCGGCTGCAGGGCTGCCTTTCGTCCCCTTACCGAAATCAGAATCCAAGCATGAGCGACTTCCTCAAGATCGAAACCATCGGACACGTGGCCGTTGCCACGATGAACCGCCCGCAGACCCGCAACGCCTTGTCGGATGACGATGCGATAGAGAGCATCGTCGACCTGTGCCAGGCGATCAACGACGACCTCTCGGTGCGTGTGCTGGTGCTGACCGGGGCGGGCCCGGCGTTCTCGTCGGGCGGTAACTTGAAGACGCTGCGCGATACCGTCGGCACCGGGCTGGGCGTGCCTGCGAATAGCCGTTACGCGTACCGGAACGGCATCCAGCGGCTGCCGCTGGCATTGCAGGCGCTTGAGGTGCCGACGATCGCCGCCGTGAACGGCCCCGCGTACGGTGCCGGCAATGACCTCGCGTGCATGTGCGATATCCGGATTGCCTCGGACAAGGCCGTGTTCGCGGAGAGCTTCGCCAAGTTGGGATTGCTACCCGGCGATGGCGGGGCGTGGCTGCTGCCGCGTGCCGTGGGCATGTCGCGCGCCTGCGAGATGTCGTTCACGGGCGAGGCGATCGATGCGCAGCAGGCGCTGGCGTGGGGGCTGGTCTCGCGCGTGGTGCCTGCGGACGAGTTGATGCCGGCCGCCATGTCGCTGGCGGGGCGAATCGCCGCCAACCCGGGGCACGCGCTGCGCATGACCAAGCGGCTGCTGCGCGAAGGCCAGCAAACCAGCCTTGCCACGCTGCTCGAAATGTCCGCCGGCTTCCAGGCGCTGGCGCACCATACCGAGGAGCACGAGGCCGCGCTCGACGGTTTCCTGAAGCGCTAGCGTCACACCAGCCGGCCGTCGCCGGTCGGCACATAACCATAATGGAGACAACAATGCATCGACAAATCGCGGGCCTGTGCATGGCCGCCATGCTTTGCGCGACCAGCGGCGCCGCCGCCGCCGCGGACTACCCAGACCGGCCGGTCAAGATCGTGGTATCGCTGCCGCCCGGCAGCGGCGCCGACACCACCGCGCGTTTTATCGGCAAGCACCTGACCGAGAAGTTCGGCCAGCCCTTCGTGGTCGAGAACAAGCCGGGCGCCAACAGTTTCATTGCCGCGCGCCAGGTAGCCGAGTCGGCACCGGACGGCTACACGATGTTCGTCGCCAGCAACTCGCCGATGGTGACCAACGCGGCAGTCTTCCGCCAGCTGCCTTATGACCCGATCAAGGACTTCGTGCCCGTGGCGCGCATCGCGCGGTTCCCGATGGTGCTGGCGGTGCCCGCCAGCTCGCCGTACACGACGCTCGACGGACTGGTCACGGCCGCGCGCAACGCGCCGGGCAAGCTGAACTACGCAGCCGGCACGCCGACCTATCAGGTGGCGCTGGAACTGTTCCACGAAACGCGTGGTATCCGCGCCATGCCCGTGCCGTACAAGGGGACGTCGCTCGCCATGAGCGACCTCGCCGGCGGGAGCGTGGATTACACGATGGCGGAGGTGAGCGCCGTGATGCCGCTGGTGCGAGCCGGCAAGGTGCGCGCGCTGGCGGTAGGCAGCCCGGAACGGCTCAAGGAGCTGCCCGGCGTGCCCACCATCGCCGAGACCGGCAGCAAGGGCTACGAGGCGTTCGCCTGGACCGGCGTGTTCCTGCCGGCCAAGACGCCGCAGGCCGTGGTCGACCGGATTGCCAAGGCGGTGGGTGATCTCCTTGCGACGCAGGAAAGCGCGCGTTTCATCGAGACGATGGGCGGCACGGTGTTCCCGGCCACTCCACAGCAGTTCCGCGATTTCCAGGTCAGCGAGATCGAGCGGACACGGCGCATCGTCAAGACGGCGAATATCCACCAGGAGTAGTGCCGCCAGCCTCGCCCGCCAAGCCCGCTGCAGCGATGCTGCGGGCGACGGCGACGAAATTGCTCGCCGTGGCGGTCATCGCATCCGGCAGCGTGGCGAGTGCAACGCCCATGGCCTGTTGCATGGGCCAGTCCCGCAACCGCAGCAGCCGCACGCCGGTGCCGGCGTACTTGACCGCGTTGTTCGGCACCAGCGCCACGCCCAGCCCGCTATCCACCAGACTCAGGATCGATTGCACCTGCACCGCTTCCTGCGCGATGCGCGGCTTGATGCCGGCGCCGTGCAGCGCGCAGGTGATCAGCATGTGCATCGACGGCACCCGCGTGCGCGAGTACATGATGAAGGGCACATCCCCCAGTTCGGATAGGGCGATGTCCGCCTGTGCGGCCAGCGGCGAGTCCGTGCTGACGGCCAGCATGAAGTGGTCGCGCTGCAGCAGGGTCAGTTCGGCATTGGTGGGTTCGAGCACCGGGTAGCGCACCAGCGCCACGTCGAGCGAGTGGTCCTCGAGCCGGCTCAGCAGTTCCACGGTCGTCGATTCCTCGATGGCGAGGTCCACGCCCGGGTACTGTCGCCGATACGTACGCAGCAGTTCCGGCATCACTGAGTACGTGGCCGATCCGATGAACCCCAGCCGCAGCATGCCTTGCTCGCCCGCTTCGCCCTCGCGCGCGGCACGGCGCACTTCCTCCGAATAGAACAGCGTGCGGCGCGCGTTGCGCAGCACCACCTCGCCCGCCGGCGTCAGGCGCAGGCCCGACGGCAATCGATCGAACAGCGTCACGCCCAGCTCTTCCTCGAGCTTGCGGATCGACGTGGAAAGCGGCGGCTGCGCCATGTGCAGTTTTTCGGCGGCACGGTGAAAGTTCAGCGTTTCCGCAAGAACGAGGACTTGCCTGAGTTGACGAAGCTCCATGGGCGCGAAGAAGGGCGGTTGGCAATACGGCTGGCGTATCGGGCGGTCTCTATCCGGTATTGGACGCGGCCGGGCGGGGGCCATAGATTATGCCATCCCGGCACCGCAACAGGCGGCCTGCCGGCCATGCAAAAACCGGAGCCATCTTGACGACTTTGCTTCCCACACCCGGCCTGATTGCGATCCCGCCCGAGGACGAGGCCCTGCGTGCACCGGTGCGCGCCTTCCTGCGCTCGGCGATGCGCGACGTCGCACCCGAGGTCCGCTCCCGCTCATGGCTTGGCTTCGATGCCAGCTTCAGCCAGGCGCTCGCCGCACAGGGCTGGATCGGCCTGACCCTGCCACGGGAATACGGCGGCGGTGGCCGCAGCGGCTTCGCGCGCTTCGTGCTACTCGAGGAATTGCTCGCTGCCGGCGCGCCGGTCTCCGCCCACTGGATCGCCGACCGGCAGACCGCGCCACTGATCCTGCGCTACGGCACGCCGGCGCAGCGTGACTTCTACGTGCCGCGCATCATTCGCGGCGAAGCGTTCTTCTGCATCGGCATGAGTGAGCCCGATACGGGCTCCGATCTCGCCAGCGTGCGCACCCGGGCCACGCGCAACGACGCGGGCTGGCTGCTCAACGGCCGCAAGATCTGGACGACCAACGCGCATCGCTCGCAGTACATGGTGGCACTGGTTCGCACGTCGGGCGTGACCGAGGATCGCCACCAGGGCTTGTCGCAGGTCGTCATCGACCTCTCGCTGCCCGGCATCACGATCCGCCCCATCCGCGACGTGGCCGGCGACGCCCACTTCTGCGAAGTGCTGTTCGAGGACGTGCAACTGCCCGCCGACGCACTGATTGGCGAGGAGGGCTCGGGCTGGAAGCAGGTGACGGCGGAGCTGGCTTTCGAGCGCAGCGGCCCCGAGCGCATCTATTCGAGCCTGGTGCTGGCGGAAACATGGCTGGCGGAGGTTCGCGCGGCGGGCGAGGTGTCGCTGGCATCCACCGAACTCGCGGGCCGGATCGTCGGCAATCTGGCGGTGCTGCGTGCGATGTCGCTGGCCGTGGCCGACAAGCTGAACCGGGGCGAGAACCCCGAGCAGGAGGCCGCGCTGGTCAAGGACCTCGGCACCGAATTTGAACAGGCGATGCCCGACTGGATCCAGACGGCGCTCGAGCGCGACGCGCAGGTGCCATCGCCCGCGCTCGCACGCACGCTGGCCTACGTGATGCAGCTCGCCCCAAGCTACTCGCTGCGCGGCGGCACGCGCCAGATCCTGCGCGGCATCATCGCCCGCAGCCTCGGATTACGCTGATACTGGAGATGGTTTGATGACCGATTCCCTGCTGGAAGGATTCGAGCGGCCCCTGCTCGATCTCTGCGACGACGAACAACTGCGCCGGACCGAAGCCGGCGAGGGCGCCGCCGACCTCTGGGCGCGCATCGACGCGCTCGGCTACACCGACGCGCTCTTGCCCGAGGCGAGTGGCGGCGCCGGGCTGTCGCTGTCCGACTTGTTCCCGCTGGCGCTGGCCGCGGCGCGTGCCGGACTGCCGCTGCCGTTTGCCGAAACCGCCGTGGCGCGAGCCATCCTGGCCTCGGCCGGCATCACGGCGGGCCCGGGTGCCATCGCCATCGCACCGCTCGCGCTGGAGGTCGGCGGACAGATCGTCTGCCGGGACGTGCCCGGCGCGGCGCTGGCCGACCATGTATTGCTGAGTCGAAACGACGCCTGGTGGCTGATGCCGACGGAAGGCGCGCAACGCGAGCCCGGAGCCTTCCGGCCGCGCGTGTCGGCCACGGTCCGCTGGCACAGCTCGGCGCAGGCGGTGGCGCGTATTCCCGCCGCCGGGGCCGATGCCGAGACGCTCTGCAACGCGCTACATGCCGTGGGCATGGCGGGCGCCATGCAGCGCATCCAGGCGCTCGGCGTGACCTACGCGACCGACCGCCGCCAGTTCGGGCGCGCCATTGGCCAGTTCCAGGCGGTGCAACAGGAGTTGAGCGTGCTGGCCGAGCAGGTGGCGGCAGCGGTGCTGGCGGCCCGGCTCGGCTGCGCGGCCAGCGCGGGATATCTGCCCGATCCGCTGCTCGCGGCGACGGCCAAGCTGCGAACCTCGGCGGCCGCCACGCGCGTCGCCGCCATCGCCCACGCGGTGCATGGTGCCATCGGCATCACCGAGGAACACGTGCTGGGGCTGTTCACGCGCCGACTGCACGAATGGCGCACCACGGCGGGCACGGAGTCGCGCTGCGCTGCGCGGCTGGGCGGCGCGCTGCTGGCCGAGCCGGCTTCGACGCTGTTCGACTTTGCCCGCACGCGTCTGGTCGCCGAGCGGCCGGCAGTGGCCATGGAGGGCTGAGATGGGGGATGCGAACCGCAAGGGGCCGCTGGCCGGCGTACGGATCGTCGAGCTGGCCGGCATCGGTCCCGGGCCGATGGCGGCGATGCTGCTGGCCGACATGGGGGCCGAGGTGATTCGCATCGAACGCGAGACGCCGGTGGACCTCGGCGTCAGCAAGCCGCTGCGCTACAACCTCACGCTGCGCAATCGCACATCGATTGCGTTGGACCTGAAGCAGCCGGCCAGTGTCGAACGCGTCCTGCAACTCGTGGCTGGCGCGGATGCGCTGATCGAGGGCTTCCGGCCCGGCGTGACGGAACGGCTGGGGCTCGGCCCCGACGTCTGCCTGGCGCGCAATCCCCGGCTTGTCTACGGCCGCATCACGGGCTGGGGGCAGGAGGGGCCGCTCGCCCAGGTGGCGGGTCACGACATCAACTACATCTCGCTGACCGGCACGCTCGATGCCATCGGCCGGCAGGGACAGCCGCCTTCCGTGCCGCTGGCGCTGCTCGGCGACATGAGTGGCGGGGCGCTCTATCTGGCCATGGGCGTGCTCGCCGCCATCCTCGAGGCGCGCGGCTCCGGCCAGGGGCAGGTGGTGGATGCGGCCATCGTGGACGGCACCGCGTCCATGGCGATGACGTTCTTCGGGCTGGCGGCGGCCGGGAAGTGGCAGCCCGAACGCGGCACCAACATCCTGGACTCCGGCGCGCCGTTCTACGATGTCTACGCCTGCGCCGACGGAAAATGGATTTCGATCGGCCCGATCGAGGCACGCTTCCATGCCGAGTTGCTGGAGCGCATGGGCATCCCGGCAGACGCCATCGGCCCGCAGATGGACACCGCGAGCTGGCCGCATACCCGCGAGGTGCTCGCGGCCGCGTTCCGCACCCGCACGCGCGCGGCTTGGTGCGATCTGCTCGAAGGCACCGATGTCTGCTTTGCGCCGGTCCTGTCGTTTGCCGAGGCGCCGTCGCACCCGCATCTGAAGGCGCGCGGCACATTCGTCGAGGTGGATGGCGTGGTGCAGCCCGCGCCGGCGCCACGCTTCAGCCGCACGCCTTCGGCCATGCCGACGCCGCCACAGGCGCCGCAATCGCCCGATGCCGACGGCGTGGATGCCGCGCTGGCCGCCTGGGGCTTGTCGCCCGAGGCGATTGCCGGCTGGCGGGGCGCCTGAGCCGGCGGCGGTTCGAGCGGTGGCAGGAAAGAAAACAGGCCCTTGCGGGCCTGTTTTCGTCAGGGGCTGGTGCGGTACCGCTCGCGCAGCGCCTGCTTGTACAGCTTGCCGGTCGGCAACCGGGGCATGCGGTCGATGAAATCCACCGAGCGCGGAATCATGTACCGCGCCACCTTCCCGCGCAGGTAGGCGATCAACTCCTCGCCGAGCGCCGCGCTGGGCACGATGCCTGGTGCCGGCTCGATGATGGCCTTGACCTGCTCGCCCATCTCGGCGCACGGAACGCCGATGACCGCCACGTCCCCGACCTTCTCGTGCGTGACCAGCGCGTCCTCGATCGCCTGGGGATAGATGTTGACGCCGCCGGAGATGATCATGAACGTCTTCCGGTCGGTCAGGTACAGGTAGCCTTCCTCGTCCACATAGCCCACGTCGCCCACCGTGGTCCAGTTGCGATGCCGGGGATGTCGCGCGGACTCGGTCTTCTCCGGATCGTTGTGGTAGTGGAACGCCAGGGTGTCCCGCTCGAAGTAGATCAGGCCCGGCTGCCCCGGGGGCAGGACGTCGCCCTCGTCGTTGCAGATGTGTAGCTTGCCGATGGCTTCGCGGCCGACCGAGCCCGGATGCGCAAGATAGCCGGCACTGTCGATCATCGTCAGCCCGCTGCCTTCGGTGGAGCCGTAGTACTCGTGCAGGATGGGGCCCCACCATTCGATCATGCGCAGCTTGACGTCGGCCGGGCAGGGCGCCGCCGAGTGCACGGCCATGCGCAGGCTCGACAGGTCGAAACCGTGCCGCTCCTGCTCGGTCAGCTTCATCAGCCGGACGAACATGGTCGGCACCCACTGGCTGTGCGTGACACGGTAGCGCTCGATCAGCGCCAGCGCGGCGAGCGGTTCGAACTTCTCCATGAACACGGCGGTGCCGCCCGTGGCTTGCAGCTGCAGCGCCCAGGCCAGCGGTGCCGCGTGGTAGAGCGGGGCCGTCGACAGGTAGACCATGTCGTCGGAGAAGTCGTAGTGGCGCAGTTGGCCGCGCCGGAACGGGTCGATGAAATCGGCCATCCGGGTCGAAGGCTGGGCACGCACGATGCCCTTCGGGCGTCCGGTGGTGCCCGAGCTGTATAGCATCAGGGCACCGAGGGTTTCGGCGTCGAGCGGGGCGTCCGAGACCGTCGCGACGACAGCTTCGTAGCTGTCCCAGCCGTCGATCGTGCCGTCCACCATCAGCCGCGCGGAGCAGTTCGGCATCAGCCCGGTCAGCCCTTCGGCCAGCTCGCGCATGGCATGGGAACTGATGACCACGCGCGACTCGCTGTCCTCGACGATGTAGGCCGCCTCGGCCGGCGTCAGGAACCGGTTGACCGGCGTGACGAGCAACCCGGAGCGCAAGGCCGCCCAGCCGATTTCGAAACAACGGAGGTTGTTCTCCAGCACCATGGCGATGTGGTCGCCCGGGCGCAGCCCCATTTGCTGGAGCCGCCGCGCGAGGCGGTTGGCACGCCGGTCCAGCTCGCCGTAGGTCAGGGAGATGCCATTGCTGCCATTGATGACGGCGATCCGCTCGGGGTGCCGCCGCGCGCGGTCGCCCAGGTGTGTCCAGTCTTCGTTCTGCATGGTCGTGTTGTCTCCGGGTGGCATCCAGCTATGGCAGCGTGTTGGCGAGCACCAGCGCGGCGGCGGCCGTGAACATGCCGCCCACCCCCTGCACGAAACTGCACTGCACGCCATCCACCTGCCGGAAGGCCTCGCCGCGCAGCTGGCGCACGGCCTCCAGGATCGCGAACATGCCGTACATGCCGGTATGCGTGTACAGGATGCCGCCGCCATTGGTGTTCATCGGCAGCTTGCCGCCGGGGCGGGTATGGCCGGCCTCGATGAAACGCGCGGCTTCGCCGTGCGCGACGAAACCGAGATCGGCCAGCCCGTAGAGCGGCAGGTGCGCGAAGGCGTCGTAGATCATCAGATGATCGATGTCAGCGTGGCTCACGCCAGACTCCGCGAACGCCTGGCGGCTCGACAGGCGGAACGCCTTCGAGCTGGTCATGTCGTCCATCATCGAGATTAGCGGGCTGTCGCAGGCCTCGCCCGAGCCGAGCAGGTAGACCGGGCTGTCCGCGCGCCGGAGGTTGCGCGCGCGCTCCGCCGTAGTGATAACCAGGGCCCCGCCGCCGTCGGTGACCACGCAGCATTCGAGCTTGTGGAACGGATAGGCGATCATCGGGGACGCCATCACGTCGTCCACGGTCAGCAGCTTGTTGCGGCTGGCGCGCGGGTTGCCGGCGGCCCAGTGGCTCTGCGCCACGACCACTTCGGCCAGTTGCTCGTGGGTGGTGCCGGTCTCCTTCATGTAGCGCAGCATCGGCAGCGTGAAGGTGTTGGGCGGCGCGCCGCTGCCGTAGGGCATCTCGAACTGGCCCAGCATCGAGAATGGCGGCACTGAGCGAGGCGGCCAGCCCACACGCGAGCGGCCGGACTGGCCGTGGAGCACCAGCACGGTGTTGCAGAGTCCGGCGCGGATCGCGGCGGCGGCGTGCCGCACGTGGACCATGAACGAGCAGCCGCCTACCGAGGTGCCGTCGTACCAGGCGGGCGTGATGCCGAGGTAGTGGGCGACGTCGATGGGGCTGTCCACGGCGCTCGTGATGCCGTCCACATCGGCCAGCGTGAGGCCGGCGTCGGCCAGCGCGCGGCGCGCGGCGTCGGCGCGCAGGTCCATCTCGGACAGGTGGGGCAGGGCGCCCAGTTCCGTCTCGGCGGCGCCGGCAATGGCGATGATCTGGTCGAGCCGGCTCATCGGGCGGCCTCCGTCTGGGGCTTGAACTGCGGCAGCATGACCTCGCCGCGCGGCTCGAACACCACTTCGAGCGGCATATCGAGCACGAGGTGCGCCGGGTCGGCGGGTACGCCGACGATATTCGTCATCATGCGCGGGCCTTCCTCGAGTTCCACCACGGCAATCACGTAGGGCGTCTGGCCGGCCCAGCCCGGCATGGCCAGGTGGCTGATCACATAGGAATACAGGCGCGCACGGCCGCTGGCGCGGACCCACGACAAGGTCTCGGCACCGCATTGGTGGCAGTGCGGGCGTGGATACAGCACGTGCGTGCCGCAGCTGTCGCAGACCTGGAGGCGCAGTTCGCCGGCCTGCGTGCCTTCCCAGAAGGGGCGCGTGCCGGGCACCGGCTGCGGCGTGAATTTCGCGACGGGGGATGGAGTCGGGGTCATGCCGGAACGCCCTCGCGGTGCGGGATCTCGCCCGAGATCAGCGCGTTGGGCGCGGCGCGGGCCACCAGATCGGGGATGTGCGCCGACAACTCCTCCGGCAGCCAGCGGCCCTCTTTCTCGATGCGAGGGCCGGCGTGCCAGCCCTCGGCCACCGTGATGGCGCCGCCGCGCACGCCGAACACGCGTCCGGTAATGGTGCTGGATTGCGTGCTGCCGAGCCAGACCACGAGCGGCGCGACGTTGCCGGCGTCGAGCGGATCGAAGCCGCCGCCGGCCTGCGTCTGTTCCGCCTGCGCGGCCATGCCGTTCTGTCGGAACAGGTCTTCGGTCAGGCGGCTCATGGCCGTCGGGTAGATCACGTTGACGGTGGCGCCGTAGCGCTCCAGCTCCCGTGCGGCAACGATCGACATATTGGCGATGCCCGCCTTGGCCGCGCCGTAGTTGGTCTGGCCGACGATGCCGTAAAGGCCCGACGACGAACTCGTGTTGATCACGCGCGCCTCGCGGGTGCGCCCGGCCTTGGCCTCGTCGCGCCAGTAAGCGGCGGCGTGGCGCATCGGCGCAAAGGTGCCGCGCAGATGGACGCGGATCACGGAGTCCCAGTCCGCTTCCGTCATATTGACGAGGGTACGGTCGCGCAGGATGCCGGCGTTGTTGACGAGCACGTCCAGCCCGCCAAAGTGGTCGATGGCGGTCTGGATCAGGCGTTGCGCGCCGTCCCAGTCCGAGATGTCGTCGGTATTGGCCACGGCTTGTCCGCCTGCCGCGAGGATTTCGTCGACCACCGCCTGTGCGGGGCCGCTTGCCGCGCCGGCGCCGTCAGGTGCGGCGCCCAGATCATTGACCACCACGCGTGCGCCGGCGCGTGCAAATTGCAGCGCGTACTCGCGCCCGATGCCGCGACCGGCGCCAGTAATGACGACGACGCGATCCTTGCAAAGCTCGCTCATGACACTCCTTCTGTGTGTGCGGGGGATTCGGAGGTACGGGGAATTCAGCGCCGGGCCTGCTGGATGGCCTCGACTGCGCGCCGATATCGTGTGGATTCGTTGGCAAGGTCCTGATCGGCCTGCGCGCCCGAGACGGACATCGCTTCGGAGCCGGCAAACGTCGTCAGGAATTGCAGGTAGGCCGGGGACCGTGTGATGGCGGCGACAGCCTGTTCCAGACGCCGCGCCGTGGCGTCGTCGGTCTGGCGGCGGACCGCGAGCCCGATCCAGACATACATCTCGTAGCCGGGGAAGCCCGTTTCGCGCAGCGTGGGCACGGCGGGCAGGTCCGGCAGGCGGGTCGTGGCGGTGCTGGCCAGTGCGCGCAGCTTGCCCGCGCGCACCAGCGGCATGGAGGCGCCGGCGTCGAGCAGGCCGAGGTCCACCGCACCGCCGATCACATCGGCCGATGCCTGCGAGAAGCCCTTGTAGCTGACCGCATTGAACGCCAGGCCACCTTGCTGGGCCAGCAGCATGCCGGCGACGCGGTAGGTGTTGCCGTAGTCGGCCAAACTGACGGCGCCGGGCGTGGCGCGGACGGTCTCCAGCGCCTGCTTCACGTCGGCGTAGGGCTTCTGCGGCCCCGTCACGAGCAGCGCGGAGTTGCGGTAGAGGAACGACACCATGCGGAAGTCCCGCTGGAGATCGTAGTTCGCGGCCTTGTTCAGTAGCGGACCGCTGAGCATGGAAGGCGTCACCAGCAGGATGCTGTAGCCGTCGGCCGGTGCGCTCAGGACGCTCTGCACAGCGATCAGGCCCTCCGCGCCGGGGCGATTCTCGACGATGACCGGCTGGCCCAAGGCAGCGCCGAGCTTGTCGGCGACGAAGCGCGACACGGCGTCGCCGCTACTGCCGGGGCCGATCAACAGGACGATGCGCAGCGGACGGGAGGGAAACGTTTCAGCGCGAACACCGCCAGCGCACAACCCCAGGGTCACAGCGAGTGCGGCCAGCATCGCGCGCCGCTTCGCCGTGGTGCAGCATGGAAACTTGCGTGCCATCGTCATCCCCTCGAAACATACGGTGTTCGGGGATGATGTAGGTCAAAGAGGGTAGGCTACCCTCCCTGTAATGGGGGGGCGGGTCTGCCCCAGTTGGGTGGGCGCGAACACGCCGTTCCTAATCGAGCTGGACATTGGCGCGCTTGACCACCTCGGTCCAACGCTTGTTGTCCTCCGCGATCACCTTGGCGAAGGTGTCGCTCGTGCCATAGAACGGCTGCGCGCCTTCGGCAATCAACTGCTTGACCATCGCCGGATCCGTGGCGACGGTCCGGACGGTGTCCTGCAGCTTCCTGATGACCTCTGCGCTGGTGCCGGCCGGTGCCATCAGGGCTGACCAAGACTCGGTCTCGGCGTTCTTGATGCCGAGTTCCTCAAACGTCGGCACGTCCGGAATCGCGGGATTGCGCTGGTGGCTCGCCACGCCGAGCAGCCGGATCTTGCCGGCCTTCGCATACGGCTGCAGGCCCGGAAGATTCGCGAACAGGATCTGGATCTGGCCGCCGAGGAGGTCGGTGGTCGCCGGTCCCGCGCCTTTGTATGGCACGTGGGTGAACTTGACGCCCGTCCGCAGCATGAACAGCTCGCCGATCATGTGGTTGACGGAGCCCTGGCCGGCGGAGCCCATGTTCAGCTTGCCGGGATTCGCCTTGGCGTACTGGAGCAGTTCGGCCATGTTCTTCGCCGGCGTGTTTGCGGAGACAGCCAGCACGTTCGGCACCGTGGCGAAGAGCGCGATTGGCGTGAAGTCCTTCGCGGGCGAGAAGGTCAGGTTCTTCGTCAGGAGCGGCTGGATGACCTGGCTGCCCATGGTGGCGTACAGCAGCGTGTAGCCATCGGCACGTGCCTTGGCCACATAGGCCGCGCCGATGGCGCCGCCGGCGCCCGGCTTGTTGTCGACGATCACCGGCTGTCCGAGCATCTGGGACATGCGCGTGGCCAGCAGCCGCGCGGTGAGATTCACAGTGCCGCCGGGCGCGAAGGGCACGACGAGGTCGATCGGCTTGTTGGGGTAGCCCTGCGCGCCGGCGGCCGAGCAGCACGCCATGGCCGCGATGAGCACGGTGGTGAACTTGAACATGGTTGTCTCCTCTATTCTTGATGTTGTCAGCCGGCGGCCAGGTTCCGGGTGCGCTGCTCCAGCAATGCGGCGGCGTCGTCGATGCGGGTGACGGTGGCGTCCAGCGCGGTGGTGCGGGTATCGAGCGCGCGGCGCTGCACGTCGAGCCGCTCGCGCACGCCTTGCGGGGCTGGCGCGCCGTACGACTGGCGACTGTTCACATTGCGGATCGGGTCCAGGCATTGGGCGACGTCCTCGGCCGAGAGCCCGGCGGGCCTGCCAACTTGCTCCGCAGTGGCGTCATCGATCATCGCTGGGGTGATCGCGGTCGCCGGCAGGCCCTCGTCGAGCGCACGCCGCACTACGGCGCCGATAATGTGATGGGCATCGCGGAACGAGAGGTCGGCCTTGCGGACGAGCAGGTCGGCCAGATCGGTCACCGTGGAGAAGTCGTTAGCCGCGCGCGACGCCATGCGTTCCCGCTCGGGCTGCACGTCCCGCACCAGCAGCTTCATCAGTTCCAGGCTCTTCAGGGCCTCTTCGCAGCTCTCCCAGCAGGTTCGCGTGCTTTCCCGGCTGCTGTCGCCGGAATGCGAGAAATGCGTGGATTTCACCGTCGTGAGGGCGGCCGAGGTCAGGCCGATCAGCTGGGCGGTCTTGCCACGCAGGTATTCGAGCACGACCGGGTTCTTCTTCTGCGGCATGATGCTCGACGTGCCGGCGATGCTGTCCGGAAACGTCAGGTAGCCGAATTCCGGCGTCGACCAGATATAGAAGTCCTGCACCATCCGGCTGCAGGTGATCATCATGATCGAGAGTGCCGCGCTCAACTCCAGCGCAAAGTCCCGGGACGCCACGCTGTCCAGCGCGTTGCCAAGCGGCTGGCTGAAGCCGAGCAGGGTGCTGGTGAGGGTGCGGTCGACCGGAAATGACGTGCCGGCGAGCGCGCAAGCGCCCATCGGGCAGCCGTCGAGGGTTTCCAGGACGTGCATCAGGCGGTCGATGTCCCGGGACCAGGCTTCCACCAGCGCCGACAGGTAATAGCCATAGGTGATGGGCTGCGCGGCCTGCATGTGGGTATAGCCGGGCATGACGTAGTCAGCGTAGGCATCCGCCTGGCTCAGCGCGGCATCGCATAGCCCGGCCAGCGCCGAGCAGATCCGGATCACGAAGCCGCGCGCGCGGATCCGGTCATTGGTCGCCCCAATATCGTTGCGGCTCCGTGCCGTGTGCAGACGGCCGCCGACATTCTGGCCAATCAGGCGGATCAGGTGCGCCTCGTAGTTGAAATAGGCATCCTCCCGCGCTTCATCGAGTTCGACGACCTCGGGGCCCTCGCGCCGCATTTTCAGCAGGGCGTTGGCGAGGGTCGCCGTGGTGGTTTTGTCGAGAATCTCCTGCTGGTCCAGCATGACCAGATGGGCCAGGTTGATTTGCGTCAGCACTTCGAAATTCTTGGTAAAGAATTCACGCGTGGTACGCGGCTGGAAAATGTACTGGATAACCTCTTTGGCGGGAGGTTGCTTAAGCCGGCGGCTGACTTTGGATTCCATTTTCAAACTCGGTTGAAATAAACATACATCGAGTTTGGTTTGCGACAACCCATGCGTCAAATCAGCCGATCGCACTGTCTTATACAATTCCGATATGGGTTGAGGGCGGGGTGGCGCATGCGTCCCTGCGTGCCACAATCGCCATCTTTCGGGAGGCCGTTCCATGAACTTCAAAGAAATCGAGGCGTTCCGCGCCGTGATGATGTCGCGCTCCATGACCACGGCGGCCGGTCTTCTGCATACGTCGCAACCCAATATCAGCCGCTGGATCGGCTTGCTGGAGAGCAAGGTGGGCTTCCAGTTGTTTCAGCGCGTGGGGACCAAGTTGATTCCGACGGCAGAGGCCGAGGCGTTCTATGCGGATGTCGAACGCGCTTTCATCGGACTCGAATCTCTGGACGATAGTGCGAACACCATTCGCAGCCGGGGCACCGGGCTACTGCGCGTGGGGGCCGTCGGCTCCATTGCCGACAGCATATTGCCGGACGCCATGCGATTTTTTCGGCAGGATTTTCCCGATATTCCAGTGCTGCTGAATACGGGCAGGTCCGAGGTGGTGGCTAAATGGATCGCGAGAGGATTTTGCGATATTGGATTTTGCTCCGTTCCGACCGAACTACCGAGCCTGCAATATGAGGAAATCAATCTCGCGCGTGGCGTGGGCATTGTTCCCGCATCCCATCGGCTGGCGACACGTTCGGTCCTGAATCCGGCGGATTTCGAAGGGGAATCCTTCATTTCGCTGCCGGCGGAAAGCGCGAACCGGCGGGAGATCGACCGGCACTTTCCGATCGGCTCGCGGCTGCTGGCCATCGAAACGCCGTTTGCCACGACGATCTGCAAGATGGTCAGCAAGGGTCTCGGCGTGTCCATCGTGAGTCCGATCGTCAGCCACGCGCTTGGCTTGCCCGATGTGCGCGAGATTCCGTTTGCGGGCGAGGTCATGTTCCGCAGCTTCGCGGTCACGTCTGACCATTTCCCCTTGAATTTCCTGGCTAGCCGGCTGGCGGCGTGCGTGCGGCAGGCGTTCGACGCAGCGGATGACTGAGGCGGTTAATCCGCCGGTCGCCACTGGCCGGAGTCGTGGCGGACATCGACCCTTTCGCCATTCAGCCGCAGTTGCTCGGCATTCATCGTCGCGGCAGCGGCAGGGTCAATATCGAATTTGATGTTGAGCGCCTGTTCGACGGGGGCACTTTCGACCGGCAACTCCCAGGTCAAAAATAGCTGTGTCCAATCCTGGTCCGAGGGAAAATCGGCCAAATCGAAACCATCGCTGCCGCGCCGAATGACGGCGTGCGGCTGGCAGGTATCGAAGATCATCACCGTCCCCCGTTGCAAGGGGATACGAAGATCCAGCGCCGGAAAATGCACGTCCAGCCCTTTGTCTTCACTCAGGAAGAGATTGCAGAAGGCCAGACCGGCGTATTGCTCTCCATCATGGTGATAGCGCGCGCCGCGGCAGGCCATGAGCGCGACGTCGGTCGACAAAATCATGCCGAAGGTGCGCGCCCAATCTGACACCGCCTGTACGCAGGCCGAGTAGTCGGGCCAGCGCATTCGCGCCCGTGGCAGGGACATCGCTTCGACATCGCCGGTTTCCAGCGACATATTGGACGCGATTTCCCGCGCCCAATCCGCGCGCAGCCGGGCCGGCGGTTCGGGAATGTCGACCGTGCCGGATAACACGACGTCACTCACACTCCGGCTGCGGATGGCATCGTCACTCCAGAAATAGGCAATGAGCGGTGCAGGAGAGGGTTGGGGGATGTGGTGCATGGCCGACAGTGTAATGCGTCGCCCTCATTCTGCAGGGCAGTGCTTCCTCGGTATTCCCGAGGATGTATTTTCATTGACGATTCAACGAAAATGGCATTTCCGGCCTGTGCACAGGCCGCTAATAACAAGAGCCCTCGCATGTCCCGTCTTGCCTCGCTGCGTCCCGCACTGCCAATTCTCATTGGCGCCTCAGTCATGCTGTCGCTCGCCATGGGCCTGCGGCAGAGCCTGGGCATTTTCGTGCCGCCCCTGACCCGCGACATCGGGATTTCAGTGGGCGATTTCACGATTGCCGTGGCGGTACAAAACCTCACCTGGGGTGTGTTGCAGCCATTTGCCGGCGCGCTGGCGGTACGAACCGGGTTCCGCCCGCTGATGGTCGGGGGCGCGTTGCTGTACCTGATCGGGCTGGTGCTGCTCGCCACGTCCCACGGACTCTGGGCGGTCGTGCTCGGCGCCGGGGTGCTGATCGGCATGGCGATGGCTTCCACCGGCACGGCGATGGCGATGGCCGCGGCATCGAGCGCCGTGAACGTTCAGGTGCGCAGCCTGGTGCTCGGCTGCGTGTCGGCCTGCGGTTCGCTCGGGGCGATGATCGCCGCGCCGCTGGGGCAGAGCATTGCCAGCGAATGGGGCTGGCGCATGGGCGTGGCCGCCTTTGTCGTGCTGGCGCTGGTGATGCTGCCCGCCGCCTGGTTTGCTGGCCGTTCTGACACTTCGCGCCAGGCGCCCACGCGGGCGCAGCCGGAGCTGAGTGGCCGCCAGGCCCTGATGGGCGCGCTGCGGCATCCGCCGTTCGTGGTCATGGCGCTGGCCTACACCGTCTGCGGGATGCAATTGGTGTTCCTGACGACGCACCTTCCCGCATACCTCGATATCTGTGGCATGGACCCGATGCTGTCCGCCAAGGCGCTCGGCATGATCGGCGGATTCAACGTGCTGGGCAGCCTGTTTTTCGGATGGGCGGGCGGGCGGGTCAACAAGCTGCTGTTGCTCGGCGGCATCTATATCTGCCGGTCCCTCGGCTTCATCTGGTTCTTCCACACCCTGCCGACCCCGGAAAGCACGCTGGTGTTCTCCGGGGTCATGGGGTTTCTCTGGCTGGGCGTGTCGCCGCTGGTGCAAGGATGGATTGCGCAGACGTTCGGCCTGCGCTGGCAGGCGATGATCGCCGGCGTGGCGTTCTTCAGTCACCAGATCGGCAGCTTTATCGGCGCCTTCGGGGGCGGCTGGCTCTATGACCTGATGCAGAACTACTCCGTCGCGTGGAAGGTGGGCGCCGCGCTGGGGTTGACCGTTGGCCTGATCCAGATCGCCTTCGCGCTGGTGCCGAGGGCGCCGTCGCCGGATCTGGTGCCGTCCTCCTAATCCAGCGCGCGGTTCCTCGACTCCACGTTGACGGCGCCAATGGCGACTGCCCCGGCGAGCAGCATGGCGGAGATCAAGGCCAGCGCCAGGGTGAAGTGCGTGGCCATCACCGGGGCAATGATCGAGGGCGCGAACAGTCCGCCGAAACGCGCCACGGCGCCGCACGTGCCCATGCCCGTGGCCCGCAGGTCGGTCGGATAGACCTCGGGGGTGAAGGCGTACAGCGCGCTCCATGTGCCAAGCAGCGAGAAGCTCATGAGTAGCGTCGAGCCGACCACCACCGTGGGATCGGTGCCAAAGCTGTACAGCATGCACCCCGCGGCGCTGAGCAGCAGGAAGCCGATCAGGGTGGGCTTCCGGCCCCAGCGTTCCACGCCATAGGCAGACAAGGCGTAGCCCGGCAACTGCACGATGGCGAGGATCACCAGGAAGACCTGCCCGCGCATGAAGGCGAATCCTTCGGCGCCGAGCTTGATCGGCAGGTAGACGAACACGCCGTAGTACGCGATGGAGACGAGCGCCCATGCCGCCAGCAGCGCCAGGGTGCGGCGCCGAAGACCGCCCGAGAACAGCGCAAGGACCGATTTTGGCGCGGCACGCTCCGCTTGCAGCGGCGGGATTTCCACCTGCCTGCCGTTCGCATCGGCCACACGCTGGAGCACCGCGCGCGCCGCGTCCGGCTTCCCGTTTCGGTTGAGGAACATCGGCGATTCCGGGATATAGAAGCGCAGGACCACGCCCACCAGCGCGGGAATGGCGGTGACAAGGAAGATCGCGCGCCAGGCCTGATCGCCATAGGACAGCGCTGCCAGCGCCAGCAAGGCCAGGCAGAGCGTGCCGAGCGCCCAGAAGGACTCCAGCAGGACCAGCCAGCGGCCACGGCGGTCGCGGGGCAGGAACTCCGCCATCATGGTGTAGTCGACGGGCAGCGTGCCGCCGACGCCAATCCCCGTGAACAAGCGCAGCACCAGCAGCCAGGTCAGGTCCGGCGCGAAGGCGGAGGCGACCCCGCAGATCGCGTCGATGACCACGGCCGTCATCAGCACGGGCCGCCGGCCGATGCGGTCCGCCAGTCGCCCGAAGAAGAACGCCCCCGCCAGCATGCCGACGAAGAAGAACGTGCCCGTTTGCAGCGCCTGGGGCACGGAGATGCCGAACGTCTTCGCAATCGACGGGGCGCTGAAGCCGATGGACAGCACCTGCATGGCGTCCGCCAGCCACACCAGGCCGAAGATGACAAAGAGCCGGTACTGGAACTTGCCGACGCCCGCGGCCTCGATGGCGCTTTCCAGAGACACCGGGGCGGCCGTAGCGTGGCGGGGGATGTGATCGAGCGTGCTGGTCATGTTGGGGGGAGACTGTCGATGGGAAGGTGTCAGGCCGATCGCTCGGCAGGGGCCCGGCTCAGGCGGCGAACTGCCTGCGGCGGTTGCCCGGTGGTGCGGACGAAGGCGCGCCGCATGCGCTCGCGGTCAGAGAATCCGACTTCCTGCGCGATCACGTCCAGCGAAAGTCGGCCTTTCTCCAGCAGCAGCCTCGCCGCCTCCACGCGCAGGTGTTCCACGGCCTTTGCGGGCGATTGACCGGTCTCCGCGCTGAATGCCCGGCTGAACTGGCGTGGACTGAGCCCGGCGACATCGGCCAGTTCGTCCACCGTCAGCGGATGGCGCAGGTTGGCGTTGGCGTGGTCGATGGCTTTCTGGATCCTGTCGGACTTCGGGTCGAGGTCGAGCAACGTGGAAAACTGCGACTGGCCGCCCGCGCGCCGATGATAGATGACCAGCTTGCGCGCCACCGTGCGCGAGACCTCCGCGCCGTGGTCCTTCTCGATCATGGCGAGCGCCATGTCGATGGTGGCCGTCATGCCTGCGGAAGTCCAGATCGGCCCGTCCACGATGAAAATCTGGTCCTCTTCGACCGCGATCTTCGGGAAGCGGCGCTGCAGGTCATGCGCGAACCGCCAATGGGTGGTTGCGCGCCGGCCATCCAGGACGCCCGCCTGCGCCAGGATGAAGGCGCCCGTGCATGGCGCCGCAATCCGCCTTGCCGTCTTCAGCGAACGGGCGACGAAAGCGGTCAACGCGGCGGAAGTGATGTCGATCTCGACCCCCGAGCCGAACATGACCGTGTCATAGGCGTTGTCGCCGAAGGGCTGCGAATCGACCCGAATGCCGGCCGACGACATCACCAGTCCGCCGGTCTCCGACAGCACCGTCACGTCGTAGGCCCGCTCTTCGAGGACGACGTTGGCCAGCTCGAACGCCGTGACGGCCGCCAGGCCCATCAGATAGAAGTTCGGAAAGACGACGAAACCGATCGTGTGCATGGTGATACCCGGGGTCATGTCCTGAATTGACGGTATATATGACATTTGAGACACGGTCAACGGCGAATATGATCGATATCAACCGCATTTCACCGAGTTGCTCCTATGGATCGTCGACTACTGATACTGGCGCTGGGCATGTTCGCCATGGGCACGGACAACTTCGTCGTCGCCGGCATCTTGCCCGGCGTGGCGGCTTCGTTGCACACATCGATCAGCATGGCCGGCCTGATGGTGACTTGCTACGCGTTGACCTATGCCGTGGCGGCGCCCGTGATGGCCGCCGTGGCGGGCAACTTGCCGAGAAAGCGGCTGCTGGTGACCGCGCTGGGCATTTTCGTGATCGGCAACGCCATCAGCGCGCTCGCTACCGACCTCCAGTGGGTGCTGCTGAGCCGGGTGCTGGCAGGCTTCGGCGCCGCGCTGTTTTCGCCGACCGCATTGGGTGTGGCCGCCGCGCTCGCCGCACCGGAGAAGCGCGGGCGTGCGCTGGCCACGGTCACAGCCGGCCTGACGGGGGCCACGGCGCTGGGCTCGCCACTCGGCACCTTTATCGGCGGATTCGGCGGGTGGCGGGGAACGCTCTGGTTCGTCACGGCGCTCGGTATCGTCGCGATGATCGGCGTCTGGACGATGCTGCCGTCCGTTCCGTTGCCAGCGGCCGTCCGGTTGCGGGAGCGGCTTGCTCCCTTGCGTGACAGGCGCGTCGCGCTGACCTTGCTCACGTCACTGTTCGCGTTCGGCGGGTTCCTGATGGTCTACACCTACGCCGGCGTGGTGCTGGCGCGCGTGACGGGTGGCGACGAACGCATTCTGGCTGGGATGTTGCTGGTGTGGGGCGTTGCCGCGACGTTCGGGAACCTCATGGCCGGCCGTCTCGTGGACCGCTTCGAGAGCCGCCACATCATCCACGCGATGCTCTGGGTGGCGATCCTCAACTTCTGTGCGCTGCCGTGGATGGCCGGCCACGCGGCGACGGCCCTGGTTTCGCTGGTCATCTGGGGCATTTGCGGATGGGGGCTCATCGTTCCGCAACAGCATCGGCTCGTCCAGTTGTCCCCGACGACGGCGCCGCTGGTGCTTGCGCTGAACAATACGGCTACCTATACGGGGCTGGCCTGCTCGGGCCTGCTGGGCGGGGTCGTAATCCAGTCGACAGGCGGGCAGTACCTGAGCCTGGTCGCGGCCGTGTTGATCGCCATGGCCTTCGGCTTTGCCATGGCCGCGCATCGAAGTATGGCGAGCCAGCGCCGAGGCATCCGCCCAGCGATGGTCTCCTGACTGCTCGCGAAATTCGCGCTTCACCGGAGCCCCCGCCGCACCAGCGGATTTCGTGATTCTCTCTGCATTTTCGGCCGTCACGGCGCACGCCAGTGACGGCTTTCGCACGTCTTCTCCCGTCTGAAAATTAAAGAATCGTCGATTTATCGGGCGGGCTGTCCTCCCTATTATTCGCTCGATTGCAGCGAAGCGTTCCCGACCACGGCAACACGTCCTGCAAACAGGCTGGCCACATCCGTACGCATGTTCGCAATGTCCAGATTCTCAGTCGTTTTACCTCTGCATAGATTCCTTCATGAAAAGCAAACTCCTCTCCGCCTTGATCATTGGTGGCACCGCAATGGCTTCGCAAATGGCTGCAGCCGCCGACGGTACGATCACCTTCACCGGCAACGTCACGGCGCAGACTTGTGCCATCAATGGTGGCGCTACCAATTTCGTGGTTGCCCTGCCGACCGTGTCGGCGTCCTCGCTCTCCGCAGCGGGCAAGACCGCCGGCCGCACGCCGTTCAGCATCGCGCTGTCGGGCTGCACGCCGACCGCAGGCAATGTGCGCACCTTCTTTGAGGCGGGTCCCAACACCGACGCCTCCACGGGTCGCCTGAACCTCACCGCAGGCGGCGCCCAGCGCGTGCAGATCGGCCTGCAGAACGCCTCGGACGAAACCAACATCAACGTCGGTTTCGCCAATGCCCTGCAAAACTCGAAGTCGGTTCCCCTGGCCTCTGGTGCCGCCACGCTGCGCTACTACGCCCAGTACGTCGCCACCGGCGCGGCAACCGCCGGCGCGGCCAATACCAGCGTGATGTACTCCATCGCCTATCAGTAAAGCCGTATCGGGTGGCGCGGTGTCGCGCCACCTTTTCACCCCTTGTTTCCTGAATACCGCGTGCAATCATGATCACCAACCAGAAAATCCGTTCCGTACTGACCGCAGCCGTGCTCGTGCTGAGCCTGCCTGCCGCGTGGAGCGCCCACGCTTCGGTGGTGATCGGCGGCACGCGTGTGGTGTACAACGCCAACGAAAAAGAAGCGACGATCAAGCTTTCCAATCAGGGAAATGCTCCGGCGCTGACCCAGGCCTGGCTCGACAATGGCGACCCCAAGGCCGCGCCATCTACCGTGGAGGTGCCATTTCTGGTCACTCCGCCCGTGATGCGCATTGATCCGAAGAAGGCGCAGACCCTGCGCATCCTCCATACCGGCGAGCCACTGCCGCAGGACAAGGAGTCGGTGTTCTGGCTCAACGTGCTGGAAATCCCGCCCAAGGCCGAAGCCAGTGGCGCGAACACCAACCATTTGCAGCTCGCGTTCCGCTCGCGCATCAAGATGTTCTATCGCCCCGCAAACCTGAAGGGCAGCGCACTGGACGCTCCGGGGCAGGTGGCCTGGCGGTTGGTGGCATCCGGCAATCAGTTCAGCCTGGAAGCCCGCAATCCGACCTCGTACCACGTTTCCTTTACCGCGCTGGAAGTGAAAGGCAGCGACGGCAAGGTCGCCAGCTTCGATGACGGCGGCATGGTGAACCCGGGCGAAACCCAGGTGTTCCCGCTCAAGGGCGACGTCACGCAGTCCGCAGCGCCCAAGGTCCATTACACCGCCCTCAATGACCATGGCGGAGCGGTCACCGGCGAAGCCGCCGCGACCCACTGAATAGCGGCGCTTGCCGGCGAAGCTGTCGCCGCGCAGGACGCCTCCAACGTATCCCCTATCTAGCGTTTTTGCGATGCCGCCATACGGCAGGGGATCGGCTTGTCTGAATTTGTGATGAAGATCCCCGTGTCCCACCAAAAACAACCCCTCGCATCCCGTTTCCGCCTGCGTCCGACCATGGTTTCGCTCGCGCTGTTCACCAGCGCCTCGGCGTGGGCGGATGGAATGGCCACCCCTACTGCTGGGGAGGTTGCCTTCAACGATATCTTCCTGCACCAGCCCGGTCACGGGCGGGTGGATGTCAGCCGCTTCAGCAAGGGGAATGCGGCCGTACCGGGTACGTACCGGGCGGATCTGCATGTCAACGAAGTCTGGCTGGGCCGGACTGAGGTTGTCTTGCGCCAGGCCGGCGCAGCAAACGAGGTGCATCCGTGTTTCGATCGCGCCCTGCTCGAGCGCATCGGCGTGGACCTTGCCGCGCTGACGCCGGAGGCCAATGCGCTACTGGACGATGCCGCTGCCTGCCCGACGCTCGCGCAACTGGTGCCGGACGCTGTCGCGCACTTCGACAGCAGTGAGCAGCGCCTCGATCTGAGCCTGCCGCAAGTTGCCATGAGCCGCCAGCCGCGTGGCTACATCGACCCGAAGTATTGGGATGAAGGTGTGAGCGCAGGACGCCTGCTCTACAACGCCAGCGTTTATCACAATAGCGGGCAGGGTTTTTCCGCCACGCAGGGCTTCGTCGGGCTGAATGGCGGCGTGAACGCGGGCGCATGGCGTTTTCGTCACAACGGCAGCCTGACCCACCACGAACGCACCGGCACCCGCTACCAGGCGACGCAGACGTTTGTCCAGCGCTCGCTTGCTTCCATCAAGAGCCAGCTGGTCTTTGGCGATGCCTACACCGATGGCACCATGTTTGACAGCGTGGGCTTTCGAGGCGTGCAACTGTCGAGCGACGATCGGATGTATCCGGAGTCGCAGCGCGGCTATGCGCCGGTGGTGCACGGCATCGCCAGCAGCAATGCCCGGGTGGAGATCCGCCAGAACGGCAACACGATCTACGAAACCAACGTCGCGGCCGGCGCCTTCGAGATCAACGACCTGTACCCCACCGGCTATGGCGGCGACCTCGAAGCGGTGGTGACGGAGGCCGATGGCAGCGTGCACATCTCGAAGGTGCCCTATGCCGGCGCGGTGAATGCTCTGCGGCCGGGCGTGACCCGCTATGGCGTGGCCGCGGGCCAGTATCGAAGCGCCACGAGCAATGGCAAGCCGCTGATGATGCAGGCCACCGTGCAGCATGGCTTCACCAACCTGATCACAGGCTTTGGCGGGGTGACGGTTGCGCAGGACTATGCGGCCGGCGTGATTGGCGCCGCGCTTAACACCCGCTTTGGTGCGCTGGGCGCGGATATCACCCATGCCTCCACGCGGCTGCGCAGCGAGCCGGACCGTCATGGGCAGAGTGTGCGGCTGAGCTTGAGCAAGCTGGTGGAACCCACCAACACCAACCTGACGCTGGCCGCCTATCGGTACTCCACGGGCGGGTACCTCAGCCTCGCGGATGCCGTCGCCCTGGGCGATCTGGACCGGAAAGACATGGGCGTGGCCTTGCACGGCACCCCACGCGGCCGGCTGCAACTGGTGCTGAACCAGGCGCTGCCGGGCGGCTACGGCAACTTCTACGTGAGTGGATCCACCCAGGACTACTGGCGGCGCAACGGCCGCGATACACAGTTCCAGCTTGGCTATAACAACAGCTTCCGGCGGGTCAACTATGGTGTCTCTGCCGCGCGCCAGTTCGACGTGAACACCGCGAGGTGGAACAGTCGCGTGATGCTGAGCCTGGGCGTTCCGCTGGGCAAGGCCACGCAGGCACCGTACTCGACGACCAGCGTACAGACCGGCTCGTCGGGGCCTACCTCGGTGAACCAGTCGGTGACTGGATCGTACGGCGTCGACAACGCATTCAGCTACGGCTTGAATGCCGGGTACACCGGAGGGGGCAGCGCGAGCCATGCCACGAGCGTCGGTGCGAACGCGTCGTATCAGTCGACACTGGCCGCGTTCACGGGCGGTGCCAGCAAGAGCAACACCTATACCCAGGCATCCGCCGGTATCTCGGGCGGCGTTGTTGCCTACAGCGGCGGCGTTGTCCTGACGCCGAGCCTGGGCGACACCCTGGCGATCGTCGAAGCGAAGGGTGCATCCGGTGCGCGGGTCGGGGGCGGCAATGGCTTGCGGGTGGATCCGTGGGGGCGTGCGGTGGTGTCGAGCCTGATGCCGTTTGCCCGAAACGAGGTGGAAATTGATCCCAAGGGCCTGCCGCTGGATGTCGAACTCAAGTCGACGCTGCAACAACTCGCCCCGACCGCCGGCGCAATCGTGAAGGTGTTGTTCGAGACGGCGAACCCCGGCCGGGCCGCCATCGTGCGCGTGCGGACGGCGGATGGCAAGCCGGTGCCGTTCGGCGGGGAAGTGCTCGACGCCGCGGGCGAATCGGTGGGCATGGTGGGGCAGGGCGGGCGAATCATCGTCCGTGGCCTGCAGAGCGATAGCGGCGAGTTGACGGTGGCTTCGGCCGATGGCGCGGGGCAGGCATGTCAGTTCAGCTATCGACTCCCCGCGCTGTCCGATGCGCGCAACGCGATCGGCATCGCCACCGTCGATGCGCAATGCCTGTAGCCGCGCGGCTTCGGCCCGCAATCGCCGCCGGAAAGCCGGAGGCAAATGCCAACAGCGGAGGATTTTTGATGTCAGTCATTACAGCAGCAAAGCTTGGGCGGACGATGGTGATCACCGTGGTGGCATGGCTGGCGCTTGCCCAGGGGCAAGCCCACGCCCAGGGTCTCACGTGTAACAGTCCCAATCCCGCCGTGTTCAATTTCCAGCTACCCGTGGGGACCTTCGCGGTGCCAAGGGATGCGCCGGTTGGCACGCGCATTTCCCCGTGGACCAGCAGACAAACTGCGGGCAGGCAGACGTGGCGATGCACTGTGCCGGCGGACGTGAACATCGGGCCGGCTTATCGGGCAGGGCTGCCGCGGGCCGGGCAACTCCACTATTCCGAGGGCGGGGAGAGTTTTCCGGTCTTCACCACGAATGTCCAGGGGGTTGGACTGGTGATCGGCGTCAATTCAGGGGCTGGGGGCAATTGGTATGGCGGCGATAACGCGAGGCTGCACGGCGTCCCGACAAATTGGGAGGTTGCCGTCGGGACAACAAGCAGTAGCCGCCAACCCATGGGGTTTGGGACGCGAATGAGTTTCGCATTCGTCAAGACCGGGCCGATTACAGCCGGCGCGGTGAATCTTCCGGGTGCTGTCCTGCAGGTCGGCATTGACGCAATGTACGACGGGAATCCGCAAGCCATCGTCGATGTGAGGGCAAGTGGCAGCCCCACCTTCTCCGAAGTGGCCTGTACCACGCCCAATGTCAACGTGAACATGGGCACGCGGTCGCACACGGATTTTCAAGGTGTGGGGTCCGCCGCGCCCGCGACCGCGTTCACCATTGACGTCAACAATTGTCCCGGGGGGCTGAATGGCATCCAGTATCGGGTGGATGCCGTCACCCAGGTACTTAATAGCGCCAATTCAGTGGTGGCCCTCGATGGGAATTCGAACGCGCAGGGCATTGGCGTGCAGTTGCTGGATGGCGCCGGTGCCGTGCTGCCGCTCGGGGTGGATAAGCCATTCACCGGATATAACCGCACGTCTGGCGGAAGCTACAAGATTCCGCTAAAGGCACGCTATTACAAAACTGGCGAAGTAATAAGGGGAGGCACCGCCAATACGGCAATGACCTTCACCATGACTTACCAGTAATGCATCAAAAGCAGGTAAATATGTCAGTGATTCACACAAGAACCCTCCTTCGCACGACAGGAGGCGCCGTGATGGCGTGGTTCGCCCTCGTGCAGGGGGAGGCCCAGGCCGTGTCGTGCGACAGTCCCAACCCCTCGGTGTTCAACTTCCAGCTGCCCTCGGGCAACTTCGGGGTAGCGCGGGATGTGCCGATCGGCGCCCGCATTTCTCCGTGGACAGGCATGCAGAGCATGGGCCGGGAGGTGTGGACCTGCATGCTGGCGGCGTATCGGCCTGCGGGGCCGTACTATCGGTCAACCCTCCAGCAGTCTGGCGTGACATTCATTGAAAATGGCGTGAATTACCATGTCTACAATACCAATCTACAGGGCGTTGGCCTGGTTATCGGTGTGAATTCAGGGACGCGGCGCGAGTGGTATGGCGGTGACAACGCGAAGCCTGTTAGCGTGCCGCCGACCTGGGGCATTACCATGGGGACGACGAATCCCGGCGCGACACGGATGCAATGGGGAACGCGAATGAATTTCGCCTTCGTCAAGACCGGGCCGATCAGGGCCGGCACAGTGAGTCTGCCGGGCAGGGTCGCACAGGCTGGCATCGAGGAGTTCTACAAGCAGCTTCCCATGGCTGGCGTGGATGTCACAGTGAGTGGCAATCCCACGTTCTCCGAGCTTGCCTGCTCAACCCCCAATGTCACGGTGAATATGGGCACGCGCTCGAATATGGATTTTGGGGGGATCGGATCGCCCGCGCCCGCCACGTCGTTCGCCATCGACGTCAACAACTGCCCGGCGGGGATACAAGGCATTCAGTATCGACTGGATGCTGTCACGCGGGTTCTCGACGCCGCGAAATCGATCGTGGCGCTCGACAGCAACTCAACCGCGCGGGGCGTTGGCGTGCAATTGCTGGATAATGCCGGCGCCATACTGCCGCTCGGCGCGAACCGATCATTTACTGGCTATTGGCCCACGGCTGGCGGAAGCTACCGGATTCCCTTGAGGGCCCGCTATCACCAGACCGCCTGGGCGATAACCGGCGGAACTGCGAATACGGCGATGACCTTTACCATGACTTACCAATAGCGCGCGGCGGGAACGTGTGGCACGCCACGTAGCCGTGGCGGTGCGGCCTGTTATGCTCTGGACGTGACATCTCGTCGATAGGCCCCAATCCCCGTGCCGCGCCTGACCCCGAATCAATACCGACTGCTGTTCTCGATCTGCGCGGTGGCCGTGCTGGTCCTGTCGCTGCTGCCGCTCTCGGTGCCACAGCCGACCACGGGCTGGGACAAATCCAACCATCTTCTCGCCTTCGGGGTGCTCGCGCTGCTTGGCGTGCGCGCCTGGGCCGGCCGCATGGCGGCGGTGCTGGCCGGCCTGATGGCCTATGGCGTGCTGATCGAATGGCTGCAAGGCATGACGGCGACCCGCTCGTCCGACTGGCATGACCTGATCGCCGACGCCGCCGGGCTGGCGCTGGGCCTGCTGGTGCATGCCGCACTGACGCGGGTCTGGCCCAGTCTGTCGGCCCATCGGAATGAGCCCCGGGCCTGACGCGCGCCGGGGTCAGTTATCGAGCGATTCCAGCGTGTAGCTTGCGCCGGCATCCTGACCGAGCAAATCCACCAGCAGCGGCATCGCCTCCTCGATCGTCTCCTTGAGCCGCCATGGCGGGTTGACGATGAACATCCCGCTGCCATGCAGGCCGAGCCCGCCTTCCACCGGATGCTTCACAGTCAGCGTCACATGCAGCCAACTCTTCAGCGGCAGGCGCATCAGCTGCGCCGGCAGTTGGATCGACTCGCGCCGCTGCACCTGCGGATACCAGATCGCATAAACGCCAGTTGCAAACCGTTCGAGGCTGTCTTCCAGGGCCTGCACGGTACGCGCGTAGTCCTGTTTGTCTTCGTATGAGGGGTCGATCAGCACCAGCGCGCGGCGCGGCGGCGGCGGCAGGATGGCCTTGATGCCATTGAAGCCGTCGCCGTCGTAAAGCATGACTTTGCGGCCCGCGCCGCGGAAATTGTCGCGTAGCACCTGGATCTCGGTACTGTGCAGCTCGAACAGCCGCAGGCGGTCCTGATCGCGCAGCATCTGCCAGGCCAGCCATGGCGAACCCGGGTAGTGACGCAGGTTGCCGTCCGGGTTCTGGGCGCGCACCTGGTCCAGGAATTCGTCCAGGAACGGGGGCAGGGTCTGGCCATCGGCGGCAGCCTGCCAGATGCGCGAAATGCCGGTTTCGAACTCGGCCTTCTTCTGCGCGTAGGCGTGGTCCAGCGCGTAGAGGCCGGCGCCGGCATGGGTGTCGATGTACCAGAACGCCTTGTCCTTCTGCGTCAGGTGCTCCAGCAACTGGACCACGACGGCGTGCTTGAGGACATCGGCATGGTTGCCGGCATGGAAGGCGTGGCGATAACTGAGCATGATGAGGCGGGATAAAGCGGGATGACGGCGCGCAAGCGTCGGCGAAAAAAGCGTGGGCGGGCGCGTGGCGCGAAGGGCGCTATGCTACCATCCGCCGCCCCCGGAAGCCCGTTTTACGGCCCGTTCCTGCGGCTGTTGCCGTCCGAAGTGTCCCGTCCGCCGATGCCTGCCATGCCGCGTGCCCTCGAGTCCGCCGAGCCGATCCTCTCCCCCGACGGCATTCCCTTTTCGCCACGTTACGACGACGTCTATCACAGCACGGAAGGCGGGCTGACGGAGGCGCATCACGTGTTCCTGGGTGGCAATGGTCTGCCCGGCAACTGGGCGGGGCGCGACCAGTTCGTGATCGTGGAAACCGGATTCGGGCAAGGGATGAACTTCCTCGCCACCTGGCAGGCCTGGCGCGACGATCCGCACCGCTGCCGTCGGCTTCACTTCGTTTCCGTTGAAAAACATCCATTTACGCGCGATGGACTGGCGGCGCTGCATGCCGGACTCGGCGATTTGCTACCGCTCGCCGAACCGCTGCAAGCGGCCTGGCCCGATGCGCTGCCGGGCTTGCATCGACTCGAATTCGAAGGCGGTGCGGTCACGCTGACGCTGGCGCTGGGCGATATCGACGCAATGCTGCCCAAGCTCGCGCTCGGCGCCGATGCGTTCTATCTCGATGGGTTCTCCCCCTCCCGCAACGCGGACATGTGGTCCGAAACCGTCTTCCGGGGGGTATCCCGGCTGGCCCGGCCCGGTGCCACGCTCGCTACGTATACAGCGTCCGGTTCGGTGCGGCGCGGCTTGCAGGCAGTCGGGTTTGAGGTCGACAAGGCGCCAGGTTTCGGCGGCAAGCACGACATGACAGTGGCGCGCTTCGCCCCAGCCTGGAAGAACCGGCGCCATGCCCCGACACCCGCTGCGGAGTGGCGAGAGCGTCACGCCATTGTGATCGGCGCGGGGTTGGCCGGCTGCGCGGTCACAGAGCGGCTGGCAGCACGCGGCTGGCGCGTGACGCTGTTCGACGCCCATGATGGCCCGGCGCGCCAGACCTCCAGCCATCGCGCGGCGGCCATGCATGCCCATGTGTCGCCTGACGAAAGCCAGTTGTCCCGGCTCTCGCGCGCCGGCAATCTTCATGCGCTGCGCGCGTGGACGGCCCTCGCGGCGGCGGGGCACCCGGTGAACTGGCATGGCTGCGGCGTGCTCCAGATCGGGGAGGGTGATGCCGATAGTGCGGCCCAGCAGGCGGCGCTGGCCGCCCTGGGCTTCCCCGAATCGTTCGTCAGGTGGATGGACCCCACCGAAGCGGCTGTGCGCCACGATGCCACGGTGGCGCGCGGCGGGCTCTGGTTCCCGCGTGGCGGATGGGTGGCGCCGCCCGACATCTGCCGCGCCCAACTCGACAAGGCCGGCGCGGCCCTGGATGCGCGGTTCAACTGCCGGGTGGCCGCGATCGAATATGTGGATGGCGCCTGGCAGGCGAGGGCGGCCGATGGCAGCGTGCTGGCTGAGGCGCCGGTCCTGGTGCTGGCCAATGCCCATGAGGCCGAACGGCTCGTCTCCAACCGTTTTCTGGCCCTGCGCCGGGTGCGTGGACAGCTGACCGATCTCTCCCCGGCGCAGGTCGCGGCGATGGGTCGCTGGCCCGACTGCGTGGTGACCGGGGGCGGCTACCTGCTGCCGCAGGCCCCGGAGGGCGGGGCGCGCATCGGCTCGAGCTATGACGCTGACGAAGGCCCGCTGGCCGAGCGTCCCGAGGTCCACGCCGCCAACCTGGAGCGCCTCGCCACGCTGCTGCCGGACCGTGCCGCCGACATCGCCCATCTCGATCCCGCGCAGTTGACCGGCTACGTCGGCGTGCGCACCGTGACGCACAACCGCCTGCCGCTGATCGGCCCCCTCGCGGATGAGGCGCAGGCGCTGGCCCGGTCCGGGCCACTGCGCGGCGCCCACCTGCGGGACCTGCCCCGGATGCCGGGGCTCTACGCGGCACTTGCGTATGCGTCGCGCGGCCTCACATGGGCCGCACTGGGCGCGGAGTTGATTGCCAGCCAGATCGAGGGCGAACCGTTGCCCATCGAGTCGGATCTGGCCGATGCCGTCGACCCCGCCCGGCTGCTGCTGCGGGCGCTGCGGCACGGCAACACGGCGGACGCGCCGGCTATCGATCCCGGGGCGGCCTCGGACGCGTCAGGGTAAAAACTGCCGGAAGCGAACAAAAACCGTGCGATAATCCCCGTTTTCCGTTTGCGCGGAAGCCCTTCGTTCGCGTCGGGATTCCGTAGGTTTCACTGGCCGCGGCCAGGCCGGTGCGCAGGCGGTTGCGCTTAAAACTACATTTCTGGATTGGATTAACGACCATGTCGAACGTCATTGAAAACCTCGGCAAGCTGGACCGTAAGGTAACCCTGGCTATTCCCAAGGCCGAAGTGCAGAAGGAAACCCAGGAACGCCTGGTGCGCCTGTCGAAGACGGTGAAGATGTCCGGCTTCCGCCCGGGCAAGGTGCCGATGAAGATGGTCGAGAAGCAATATGGCCAGCAGGTCGAGTTCGAAGTGCGCTTCGACAAGGCCGCCCGCAAGTTCTTCGACATCACGCAGGCCCAGGACGTGAAGGTTGCCGGCCAGCCTAAGTTCGACCTGAAGACCGACGGCGTGTCGGAAGACGAAGTGGCGTTCGAAGCCACCTTCGAGGTGTACCCGGAAGTCAAGCTGGGCGACCTGGCCACGGCTGAAGTGACCCGTACTCAGACGGAAATCGGCGACGCCGAGATCGACAAGACCATCGACATCCTGCGCAAGCAGCGCGTGCACTACCACGTGCGCGGCGAAGCCGGCGCCCATGGCGACGGTGGTGCCGATGACGCCGCCAAGAATGGCGACCGCGTGACGCTGGACTTCGTCGGCAAGATCGACGGCGTGGAATTCCCTGGCGGCAAGGCCGATGACTTCGCTTTCGTGCTGGGCGAAGGCCGCATGCTGCCCGAGTTCGAGCAAGCCGCGCTGGGCCTGAAGCTGGGCGAGAGCAAGACGTTCCCGCTGGCCTTCCCGGCCGACTACCACGGCAAGGAAGTGGCCGGCAAGACTGCCGAGTTCACGATCACGCTGAAGAAGGTGGAGTGGGCGCACCTGCCGGAAGTGGACGACGGCTTCGCGAAGTCGCTCGGCATCGCTGACGGCAGCGTCGAGAAGATGCGCGCCGACATCCGCGAAAACCTCGAGCGCGAAGTCAAGCGCCGCACGCACGCCATGCTGAAGGATCAGGTCATGGAAGCGCTGCTGAAGGTGAGCGAGCTGGACGTGCCCAAGGCCCTGATCGAACAGGATCAGGAACGCCTGGTGGAAATGGCCCGCCGCGACCTCGAGCAACGTGGCATGCCGAACGCCAAGGACATGCCGATTCCGGCCGAGATGTTCACCCAGCAGGCCGAGCGCCGCGTAAAGCTGGGCCTGATCCTGGCCGAGATCGTCAAGGCACACGGCCTGCAGGCCAAGCCGGAGCAGATCAAGACGGAAATCGAGGACTTCGCGAAGAGCTACGAAGACCCGAAGGAAGTCATGCGCTGGTACTACGGCGACCAGCAACGCCTGGCGGAAATGGAAGCCTACGTGCTCGAAAACAACGTGGTAAATTTCGTGTGCGACAAGGCCAAGGTCACGGACAAGTCGGTGTCGTTCGAGGAACTCACCGCCGAGACCAACGCGCAGCAAGCCTGAGCGTTCGCATGACCGGATCGCGCCGCACGAATTGCGCGGCGCGCCCCGGTTGCGCGGCATCCGGCTTGGCGCGCAAGTGCTGGCCGGGGCCGATTGGCGCATTCCCTGAATACCTGGAGAACCTGCATGACCCGCAATGATTTGCTTGACCGTCTCGCCACGACGCAGGCCTCTGCTCTGGAAACCCAGGGTCTTGGGCTGGTGCCGATGGTCGTCGAGCAGTCCGGCCGGGGCGAGCGCGCGTATGACATCTACTCGCGCCTGCTCAAGGAGCGCGTGGTGTTCATGGTCGGCGAAGTGAACGACCAGACCGCAAACCTGGTCGTGGCCCAGCTGCTGTTCCTCGAGAGCGAGAATCCGGATAAGGACGTGTCGCTGTACATCAACTCGCCCGGCGGTTCGGTATCCGCCGGCCTGGCGATCTACGACACGATGCAGTTCATCAAGCCCGACGTGACCACGCTCTGCATGGGCATGGCGGCGAGCATGGGCGCCTTCCTGCTGGCGGCTGGCGCCAAGGGCAAGCGCAGCGCGCTGCCGAACTCGCGCATCATGATCCACCAGCCGCTGGGCGGCGCGCGTGGCCAGGCCTCGGACATCGAGATTCAGGCGCGCGAGATCCTGTACCTGCGCGAGCGCCTGAACAGCATCCTGTCGGAAGTGACCGGCCAGCCCGTCGAGAAGATTGCCCGCGACACCGATCGCGACAACTTTATGAGCGGCGACCAGGCCGTGGACTACGGTCTGATCGACAAGGTCATCTCGCGCCGCGGTTGAGCCGACGCCGGTGTGTCGGAGCGGGCGGCCCACGGCCCTGCGCCGGGGCTCCCGCCACACAGCCTGCGCCAAATGACGCAGGCTACACCGGAACGAGGCTGTGCGCCTCGTTTTTGCGTTTTGCCCCACACGCCGGGGAAGCCGCCGACTGCGCCAATTGTTTTGGCGTATGATGCGTTTAATGCGTTTCCCGTGGGGCTCTCCCGCCGTGCGGGGACCACACTGCTAATGTGACTGATTCCTATGGCGGACAAAAAAGGTTCATCCAGCGAGAAGCTTCTGTATTGCTCGTTCTGCGGCAAGAGCCAGCACGAGGTCAAGAAGCTCATCGCGGGCCCGTCGGTGTTCATTTGCGACGAATGCATCGACCTGTGCAATGAAATCATCCGTGACGAGGCCGCCGCGACCGATAAGGACGCCACGGCCGCCACGCGTTCGGACCTGCCCACGCCCCACGAAATCCGCGAAAGCCTGGATCAGTATGTGATCGGGCAGGAGCAAGCCAAGAAGATCCTGGCGGTAGCGGTGTACAACCACTACAAGCGCCTTAAGCATCTTGGCAAGAAGGATGACGTCGAACTCTCCAAGAGCAATATTCTGCTGATCGGGCCGACCGGCTCGGGCAAGACATTGCTCGCGCAGACGCTGGCCCGGCTGCTGAACGTCCCGTTCGTGATTGCCGACGCCACCACGCTGACCGAAGCCGGCTACGTGGGCGAGGACGTCGAGAACATCATCCAGAAGCTGCTCCAGAACTGCAACTACGAGGTCGAGAAGGCCCAGCGCGGCATCGTCTACATCGACGAAATCGACAAGATCTCGCGCAAGTCCGACAACCCGTCCATCACGCGCGACGTGTCGGGCGAGGGCGTGCAGCAGGCGCTGCTGAAGCTGATCGAAGGCACGATGGCCTCGGTGCCGCCGCAAGGCGGGCGCAAGCACCCGAATCAGGACTTCCTGCAGGTGGACACCACCAACATCCTGTTCATTTGCGGCGGCGCGTTCGACGGCCTGGAAAAGGTCATCATGCAGCGCTCGGACAAGACCGGCATCGGTTTTGCGGCCCAGGTGCAGAGCAAGGAAGAACGTGATGTCAGCGAGGTGCTGCCCCAGACCGAGCCGGAAGACCTGATCAAGTTCGGCCTGATTCCGGAGCTGATCGGCCGCCTGCCGGTGGTGGCCACGCTGGCCAAGCTGGACGAGGCCGCGCTGATGCAGATCCTGGTCGAGCCCAAGAATGCACTGCTCAAGCAGTACCAGAAGCTGCTGGCGATGGAAGGTGTGGAGCTGGAGATTCGTCCGGCCGCGCTGTCCGCCATCGCACGCAAGGCCATCCGTCGCAAGACGGGGGCACGCGGTTTGCGTTCCATCCTGGAACAGTCGCTGATGGACGTCATGTACGACCTCCCGAACTACAAGGGCGTGCAAAAGGTGGTGATCGATGAAAATACGATCACCGGCGATGCACCGCCGCTGCTCATGTACGAAGAGCAGCAGCCCAAGGTTGCGGGGTCCAACTGACGAACGCGCCGGCCTACGTGGTGCATGCCACACCGGCTTAAAAATCAAGCGGCCGTTCGCCTGAAAGCGAACGGCTTTTTTTCTTCAATTCGACGATACGAACGGGAGGAAACGCGGGTATGCTGTTTCAGAGTGGGTCACAGGTGCTTTGCGCGGCACTTTTTCGCGCGGCATGACGGCACAAAGAATCGGGGGCGGTACCTTGCAATCGATTCCCGTGACCCTATTTACGCCTTAAATGACTGACTGGGGAAAATGATGTCCGGAACACAACTCCTCCCGGCTGAGCCGATTCGCCTCCCACTGTTGCCGCTGCGCGACGTGGTGGTGTTTCCGCACATGGTGATCCCGCTGTTCGTGGGTCGCCCGAAGTCCATCAAGGCGCTTGAGACTGCGATGGAGTCGGGCAAGAGCATCATGCTCGTGGCCCAGAAGACGGCTGCCAAGGACGAGCCGACGGCTGACGACCTGTACGAGGTTGGCTGCATCGCGAATATCCTGCAAATGCTGAAGCTGCCCGACGGTACCGTGAAGGTGCTCGTGGAAGGCACGCAACGCGCGAATATCACCGAGGTGAGCGAGGACGATTCGCACTTCATGTGCGAAGCCGTGCCTGTGCCGCCCGCGCCGGTCGAATCCGCCGAGACCGAGGCCCTGCGCCGCGCAATCGTGTCGCAGTTCGACCAGTATGTGAAGCTGAACAAGAAGATCCCGCCCGAGATCCTGACGTCGCTGTCGGGCATCGATGAAGCTGGTCGTCTGGCCGATACCATCGCCGCGCACCTGCCGATCAAGCTCGAGCAGAAGCAGAAGATCCTCGAGATGGTCAATGTGACCGAGCGTCTCGAGAGCCTGCTCTCGCAGCTCGAAGGCGAGATCGACATCCTGCAGGTGGAAAAGCGCATCCGTGGCCGCGTGAAGCGCCAGATGGAAAAGAGCCAGCGCGAGTACTACCTGAACGAGCAGGTCAAGGCGATTCAGAAGGAACTGGGCGAGGGCGAGGAAGGCGCCGACCTTGAGGAGCTGGATAAGCGCATCAAGGCCGCACGCATGCCCAAGGAGGCCAAGAAGAAGGCCGACGCCGAGTTCAAGAAGCTCAAGCTGATGTCGCCGATGTCGGCCGAAGCCACCGTCGTGCGCAACTACATCGACACGCTGGTCAACCTGCCGTGGCGCAAGAAGAGCAAGGTCAACAATGACCTCGCGAACGCCGAGCGCGTGCTTGACGAAGACCACTATGGCCTGGAGAAGGTCAAGGAACGGATTCTCGAGTACCTCGCAGTGCAACAGCGCGTGGACAAGGTGAAGGCGCCGATCCTGTGCCTGGTCGGCCCCCCCGGTGTGGGCAAGACCTCGCTCGGGCAGTCGGTGGCACGCGCCACGAACCGCAAGTTCGTGCGCATGGCACTGGGCGGCGTGCGTGACGAGGCCGAGATCCGCGGCCACCGCAGGACCTATATCGGCTCGATGCCGGGCAAGATCCTGCAGAGCCTGTCGAAGGTTGGCGTGCGCAATCCGCTGTTCCTGCTCGACGAGATCGACAAGATGGGCATGGACTTCCGTGGTGACCCGTCGTCGGCGCTGCTCGAGGTGCTGGACCCGGAACAGAACCACACGTTCCAGGACCACTACATCGAGGTGGACTTCGACCTGTCGGACGTGATGTTCGTGGCGACGTCGAACTCGCTGAACATCCCGCCGCCGCTGCTGGACCGTATGGAAGTGATTCGCCTCTCGGGCTACACCGAAGACGAGAAGGTGAACATCGCCACGCGCTACCTGCTGCCCAAGCAGATCAAGAACAATGGTCTGAAGGTTGGCGAGATCGACATCACCGAAGCGGCCATCCGCGACATCATCCGCTACTACACCCGGGAAGCCGGTGTGCGGTCGCTGGAACGCGAGGTGTCGAAGATCGCGCGGAAGGTGGTCAAGCTACTGCTCCTGAAGAAGGAATCGGGCGCGGTGAAGGTCGATTCGGAGAACCTGGACAAGTTCCTGGGCGTGCGCAAGTACGACTTCGGCCTGGCCGGCAAGGAAAACCAGGTGGGCCAGGTGACCGGCCTCGCGTGGACCGAGGTGGGCGGCGATCTGCTGACCATCGAAGCCGCCATCATGCCGGGCAAGGGCAACATCACGCGTACCGGCTCGTTGGGCGATGTGATGAAGGAATCGGTCGAAGCTGCGCGTTCGGTGGTGCGTTCGCGGGCACGTCGCCTGGGGATCACGGATGAGATGTTCGAGAAGCGCGACATCCACATCCACGTACCCGAAGGCGCCACGCCCAAGGATGGTCCGTCGGCCGGCGGGGCGATGACGACTGCACTCGTGTCGGTGCTGACCGGCATTCCGGTGCGGGCGGACGTGGCCATGACTGGCGAGATCACGCTGCGCGGCGAAGTGCTGCCGATCGGCGGTCTCAAGGAGAAGCTGCTGGCGGCCCATCGTGGCGGCATCAAGCTGGTGCTGATCCCCGAGGAGAACGTCAAGGATCTCGCCGAGATTCCGGACAACGTGAAGAACGCCATCGAGATCGTGCCGGTCCGCTGGATCGACAAGGTGCTGGAGCTGGCACTCGAGCGCAAGCCCGAGCCGCTGGCCGAGGAAGAGGCCAAGCCCGCCGAGGTGGCGGACAAGGCCAAGGCCACGGTCGAGATGATTCATCACTGATTGACCGAGCGCTGTCAGGAAGATGCCGCGGGGTTCCCCCGCGGCATTTTTTTTGCGCGGCCGGGGTTGGCAACGCGGAAAGTCTCGTATTACAATCGCGGCCTCGCAACGCAAACAGCGGCAGCCAGGCAGTAACCGCCGAGTCGTGCGAAGCGAGATTACCCAGCGGGCGCGCAAGCCCGCGATGGTCTAGTGGGTGCTTAGCTCAGTTGGTAGAGCGGCGCCCTTACAAGGCGTAGGTCGGGGGTTCGAGCCCCTCAGCACCCACCACTTCACCATCCCAAGGGAACCCACGCAGGAGTGGTAGTTCAGTTGGTTAGAATACCGGCCTGTCACGCCGGGGGTCGCGGGTTCGAGTCCCGTCCACTCCGCCAAGCAAAATCGCCCGCGCATGCGGGTTTTTTTGTATCTGTTGTCTTCCCAGCCATTCCCCGCTCACGTGACGCTGCCGCATCAGCAAATGACGGTTTCGCGCCCGGCACCTGCTAGAATCGCGGAGTTTGTCTTCGTGCCAACCCCTTACCAGAATCAGCATGCTTGATTTCGTACGCAACAACCGGCGCCTGATGCTTTTGCTGCTGCTGGTGCTTGTCTTCCCGTCGTTCGTATTCTTCGGCGTGGAAAGCTATTCGCGCTTCATGGATACCTCGCACGACGTCGCCAAGGTCGATGGTCGCGCAATCACCGTGCAGGAAGTGGACAACGTGGTGCGCGACCAGAGCGAGCGCATGCGCCAGATGCTGGGCAATCAGTACGATCCGCGCATGTTCGAAGGTGCCGCCGCGCGCCAGTCCGTGGTGAACCAGCTGATCCTGCAACGCGTGGTGTCCGACGCCACCGCCAAGAAGAATCTGACGGTGTCCGATGCCCAGGTGGCGGCAGCCATCCAGAACATCCCGGCCATCGCCCAGCTGAAGACGGCGGACGGCAAGTTCGACGACAAGGCCTACATCCAACTGCTGGCCACGCAGGGCATGACGCCCGAGCAGTTCGATGCGCGCCTGCGCTTCGAACTGGCCACGCAGCAGCTTGGCGGCGCCGTGGGGACCACGGCGTTCGTGCCGAAGTCGCTGCTGGACCGCCTGATCGCCGTGCGCGACCAACAGCGTGACGTGCAGACGCTGACGATCAAGCCGGCTGATTTCACGTCCAAGGTCACGGCTGACGCCGCCGCGCTGAAGGCCTACTACGACGCGCATGTGTCGGCCTACACCACGCCGGAACAGGCGAAGGTGGAGTACGTGGTGCTGTCCGGCGACTCCCTGGCCGCGAGCCAGACCGTGACGCCGGAAGAGCTCAAGTCCTACTACGAGAGCAACATCGCGCGTTTCCGGACCGACGAGCAACGCCGTGCGAGCCACATCCTGCTCTCAGCGCCCAAGGACGGCAAGGAAGCCGACCGCAAGGCCGCGAAGGACAAGGCCACCAAGCTGCTGGAAGACCTGCGCAAGCATCCTGAGACGTTCGCCGACGTGGCGAAGAAGCAGTCGCAGGATCCGGGTTCGGCGGAGAAGGGCGGCGACCTCGGCTTCATGGGCCGCGGCGCGCTGGTCAAGCCGTTCGAGGACGCCATGTACGCGCTCAAGGACGGCCAGATCAGCGATGTGGTGGAAACCGACTACGGCTACCACATCATCAAGCTGACCGGCATCAAGGCGGCCGAGACGCAGCCGCTCGAGGCCGTGCGCCCCGAACTGGAAGCCGAACTCAAGAAGCAACTGGCGAGCAAGAAGTACACGGAGCTGGCCGATGCCTTCGGCAACACCGTCTACGAGCAGTCCGAAAGCCTCAAGCCGGCCGCCGACAAGTTCAAGCTGACGATCCAGACCGCCGACAACGTCACCCGCACGCCGAACCTGGCGCTGGGCGCGCAGAACCCGCTCAACAATGAGAAGGTGCTGAAGGCCCTGTTCAGCGACGACGCGCTCAAGAACAAGCGCAACACCGAAGCGGTGCAGGTGGGCCCGACCACGCTGGTGGCGGCACGTATCGTCGACTATCGCCCGGCGACCGCGCGTAAATTCGAGGACGTGGAAGCCCAGGTGCGCCAGGCCTACGTCGCCCAGCAGGCTGCCGAACTGGCCCGCAAGGATGGCGAAGCCAAGCTCGAAGCGTTGAAGAAGGCCGACAGCGCTGCCGGCTTCGGCCAAGCTGTGACGGTGTCGCGTACCAAGGCAGACGGCCTGTCGCCGAAGGCGGTCGAGGCCATCATGCGCGCCGACACGACCAAGCTGCCCGCTGTGGTCGGCGTGGACCTCGGTGCGGATGGTTATGCGATCTATCGCATCGGCAAGGTCAGCTCGCCGACCCAGGCGAACCCGGGCCAGCGCGACGCCGAGTCGCAACAGCTGGCCCAACTGGCCGGCCAGGCCGAACTCGCCGCCTACTATGAAACGCTGAAGGCGCGGGCGAAGGTCAAGATCCTGCGTCCGATCGCGGCCACCGACGTACCGGCCAGCGAAGGCGCAGCGCAGTAACCGGCGCGGCTTGCCAGCAAAAAACCCCTGCGGTCAGCGACCAGCAGGGGTTTTTTGTTTGGGGAGGACGATCTCAGCGCTTTTTCGCCGGCGCTTTCAGCAGCGGCTGCAACTGCGGCCAGACATTGTCGAGCAGCGTGGCCTGGGCGGCGGAGGTGGGATGAATGCGGTCGTCCTGGAACCACTCGGGCCGGGCGATCACCTTGTCGAGGAAGAACGGCACCAGACTCACGCGGTACTCGCTGGCCAGCTTGCTGTAGAGCGCGAAAAAGCGCTCGGTATAGTCGGGGCCGTAGTTCGGCGGAATCCGCATGCCGACCAGCACCACGCCGGCGCCCGCCTGGCGCGCCGCCGTCAGCATGCCGCGCAGGTTGGTTTCTGTGGATTGCAGGGACAGACCGCGCAGGGCATCGTTGGCGCCAAGCTCCACGACCACCACGGCCGGCTTGTGCCGGGCGAGCAGGTCCGGCAGGCGCGTCTTGCCGCCCGACGTGGTCTCGCCGCTGATGCTGGCATTGACGACGCTATAATCGAGGCGCTCCTTGTGCAGGCGGTCCTGCAGCAGGCTGACCCAGCCGGTGCCGCGCGCGATGCCGTACTCGGCCGACAGGCTGTCGCCAAGCACCAGCACCGCGGGCGCAGCGGTGGCAGCCGGTTTCGCGGCCGTTGGCCTGGCCTGAGTTTGGGCCTGAGCCTGGGCGCCGGCCGGCAGCGCCGCCATCAACATCGCCGCGCCCAGCATCGCACCGCACGCCGCCAGCGCCCTGGGGCGCCAACCGTATCCAATCCTCTCGCTCATGTCCTCTTCCATTCTCGCTGTCGAGTCACTCGGAAAGACCGTTGCCGACACGACAGGTTCGCTGACGATTTTGCACGACGTCTCGTTTTCCGTCACGCCGGGCGAAACGCTGGCCATCGTCGGCGCGTCCGGCTCGGGAAAATCCACGCTGCTGGGGCTGCTGGCGGGCCTGGACCTGCCCAGCACGGGCTCGGTGCGGCTGCACGGCCAGGATCTGTTCACGCTCGATGAAGACCAGCGCGCCGCGCTGCGTGGCCGGCACGTGGGCTTCGTGTTCCAGTCGTTCCAGTTGGTGGGCCACCTGACAGCGCTCGAAAACGTGATGCTGCCGCTCGAGTTGCGCGGCGAGACCGACCGCGTGCGCGAGCGTGCCACGGAAATGCTCGTGCGCGTGGGCCTGGGCAAGCGCCTGACCCACTATCCGCGCACGCTTTCCGGTGGTGAGCAGCAGCGCGTGGCGCTGGCGCGGGCGTTCGTCGCCCGGCCGGACATCCTGTTCGCCGATGAGCCGACCGGCAGCCTCGACACGAGCACCGGCGAGGCCGTGATCGCGCTGATGTTCGAGCTGAACCGCAATGCCGGGTCCACGCTGGTACTGGTCACGCACGACCGCTCCGTGGCGGCGCGCTGCGCCCGCATCCTGACCATCGACGCCGGCCGCGTGGCCAGCGACGAGTGGATGGGCACCGAAGTCTGACGCTCCGGCGGGCGCGGCGTCAGCCGCGCGCCAGCACGGGGCGCGCGCGGGCGATCAGCGCCGCCGTGGACGCATCGTGCGTAGCCTGGGCGCTGCCATTGAGTTCGGCCTCGATCGGGCGCGCAAGGATCTTGCCCAGCTCCACGCCCCACTGGTCGAACGAATTGATATTCCACACCACGCCCTGCACGAACGTGCGGTGCTCGTAGAGCGCGATCAGCGCGCCGAGCACATGCGGCGTCAGGTCTTCCATCAGCAGCGTGTTGCTCGGGCGGTTGCCCTCGAACACCATGTGGGGCAGGCGGTCCTCGTCGGTCATGCCGGCCGCGCGTAGCTCCTCGGCGCTGCGCCCGCGCATCAGCGCCTCGGCCTGCGCGAAGCAGTTGGCCAGCAGCTTGGCATGATGGCCGGGCAGGCTGCGCGGCGGCACCAGCGGTGCCACGAAGTCGACCGGCACGATCTGCGAACCCTGGTGAATCATCTGGAAGTAGGCGTGCTGGCCATTGGTGCCGGCCGTGCCCCAGACCACGGGCGAGGTCTGCACGTGCGCCGGCTGGCCGTCCAGCTGGACCGACTTGCCGTTGCTCTCCATTTCCAGCTGCTGCAGGAACGCCGGGAACAGTTCGAGCGAGGTCGAGTACGGCGCCATGCAGCTGGTCGGCATGCCGAAGAAATTGCGATACCAGATGCCCAGCATCGCCATCACCACGGGCATGTTGCGCGCCAGCGGGGCGGTGCGGAAGTGATCGTCCATGGCGCGCGCGCCGAGCAGCAGGTCGTCGAAGGCATCAAAGCCCACGGCCAGCGCGATCGACAGGCCCACTGAAGACCACAGCGAGAAGCGGCCGCCAATCCAGTCCCAGAATTCGAACATGTTGGCGGGGTCGATGCCAAACTCGGTCACGGCCTCGCGATTGGTGGACACCGCCACGAAATGCCGCGCGAGCTGGTTCTCGGGAACGCCGTTGCGCAGGAACCAGTCGCGCATGCTGCGCGCGTTGGCCATGGTCTCGAGCGTGGTGAACGTCTTGGAACAGACGATGACCAGCGTGCGCGCCGGGTTCAGTCGGACGAGCGTTTCGGCCAGTTCGGTGCCGTCTACGTTGGAGACGAAGTGGATGCGCGGCCCGGTCTGGTCGCCCAGGTGCGCCAGCGCGCGGCAGACCATGCGCGGGCCGAGGTCAGACCCGCCGATGCCGATGTTGACGACATCGGTGATGGTCTGGCCCGTGGAACCGGTCCAGGCGCCGCCGCGTACGCGTTCGGAAAAGTCCTGCATACGGCAGCGCACGTCATGGATGGCCGGCATCACGGAGACGCCATCGACCTTGAACGGCGCATCGGGCAGCGCGCGCAGCGCCACGTGCAGGGCGGCACGGTCTTCGGTGGTGTTGATGTGTTCGCCCGCGAACATGGCGTCCCGGCGCTGCGTCACGCCGGCTTCCTCGGCCAGCTTCATCAGCAGCGCGAAGGTTTCGAACGTGATGCGGTTCTTGGAGTAGTCCAGGTACAGGCCGGCGGCTTCCAGCGAGAAGTCCTCGACCCGCCGGGCGGCTTCGGCTTCGGCAAACCAGTCCTGCATCGGCGTATGGCGGATGGCGTCGTGGTGTTGGCGAAGGGCGGTCCAGGCGTGGAGTTCAGTCGGCATGCGGTGTTCGGTTTGTCTCAGGGGGGCAAACGCCCGGCGTGGCGGGCAGCGGTAGTATATCGCCGGAATTTGGCGGTACATGCGCGGTAACGGACGGATCTTTCCCGTCTTTTGTTCCGATTGCGTCACCAAGGGCGGATGGGCGGACGCACACGCTACCTTAGCAGCCATGGCGTCCGTGTTTTATCGGACATTGTCCGACGTGGTGCGTTCCCCTGCTGCCCCTCAAGTGCGGGGACGGGCGCGTGCCGCGAGCCGGCCCGCCACACGGCGCAGCAACGGCTCGCCGCCGGCCACGCAGACGCCGCCCACGCAGATCACGGCGATGCCGAGCGCGGTGGTCCAGTCCGGCAACTGCCCGAATGCGAAGTACCCGACCACCGTGGCCGAGAAGATCTGCAGGTACAGGAAGGGGCTCAGGAACGAGGCATCGGCGTACTGGAACGCGCGGATCACGAAGTAATGCCCAAGTGACCCGGTGATGCCGGCGGACAGCAGCAGCGCGGCCTGCGCCGGCGTGGGAACCGCCTCGAACCAGAAGAATGGCACGATGAGCGTGGTCAGCACCGCGCCGGTCACGCCGCTCTGGATCAGCGTGGTCATCGGCGCGTCATGGGCGGCGATGTGGCGCGTCAGCATTTGCAGCAGCGCGAACAACATCGCGGACAGCAACCCCAGCCCCACGCCGAGCGTGCTCAGTTCGCCGCCGGGCCGCACCACCACCAGCATGCCGGCGAAGCCGATGGCGACGCCGATCCAGCGCGTCCAGCGCGCGTGCGCCCCCGGGCGCTCACCGAGCAGCCACGGCGATAGCGCCACCACGAACAGCGGCGCGCAGAAGTTGAGGGCGGTGGCCTGCGCCAGCGGCATCAGGCGCAGCACGCTGAAGAACACCAGCGTCGATGCCAGCATCAGCACGCCGCGCAGCCACTGGAGGCGTGGCCGCGAGGGCCGATACTGCAGCCGCCAGCGCGTCGGCCCCAGCAACAGGAAGATGGCCACGACATGGCCGAGATAGCGCACCCAGGCCACCGCGACCACGGGCAGGCCCTGCTGGGTCAGCGTCTTGCCGGTGGCGTCGAGCAGGCTCAGGATCCATTGGCCGAGCACCAGCAGCGCGATGCCGGTCAGCAGGCGACGGCGCGGATCGTCGCCCGTGGTGAGACTGGCGGCCTGGGTCATGCCGTCCGGCCCTGGATCAGCGCATTGAGGATGTCGCGGGCGGGCAGATAGAGTTCGCTGGCAGTCATGCCCGCCGGGCCGGTGCCGCTGGCGACCAACCGGTCGGCGGCGCACCCATGGATCCAGACCGCCGCGCAGGCGGCGTCCTTCGGCGCCATGCCTTGCGCCAGCAGCGCGCCGATCATGCCGGCCAGCACATCGCCCGTGCCGGCCGTGGCCAGCGCGGCGTTGCCGGTCGGATTGATGGCGATGCTGTCCACGCCAGCCGCCGCGATGAGCGTGCCGGAGCCCTTCAGCACGATCGTGGCCTGCCATGCGGCGGCCAGCGCGCGCGCGGCGCCAAGGCGGTCACGCTGGATCTCGGCCACGGTGCAGCCGAGCAGCCGCGCTGCTTCCAGCGGATGCGGCGTCATCACGTGCGGCACGCCGCTGGCGCGCAACGCATCGGCCAGGGTCTTGTCGCCAGACAGCAGGTTCAGCGCATCGGCGTCGAGCACGAGCGGCGGGGGTGGGCTGGCCTTGGCGCAGGTGTCGATCCATTGCCCCAGCAGCTTGCCCGCCGCGCCGCCGGTACCCATGCCCGGCCCGATGACCAGCGCGGACATGGTCTCGACGGCCATGTCGGCCACATCGTGCAGCATCAGTTCGGGGTGGACCGGGTCCATCAACGGCGCCGGCTGGGCGAGGAAGCCCACATGCACGCGCCCCGCGCCCAGATGCAGCGCCGCCCGCGCGCCGAGCAGCGGCGCCCCGGCCATGCCGTGGCTGCCGCCGAGCACCGCCAGCGAGCCAAAGGTGCCCTTGTTCACCGCATGCGGGCGCCCCGGCAGCGCATCGCGGAATGCGCCCGGCAGGTTCACATGGGCGATGGCGGCCTGCGCCGGCGGATAGGGCAGGCCGAGCGGGGCGATGTCGATCTCGCCTGCGCAGTCGCGGCCGTCCAGCGTGAGCAAGCCCGGCTTGGCGGCGATGAAGGTCAGCGTGCGGCGCGCGCGGATGGCCGGTCGGCCCGCGCCGGTATCGGCGGACAGCCCGCTTGGAATGTCCAGCGCGTACACCGGCAGTCCGGCGGCGTTCACATGATCGATCCAGCGCGCCACGTTGCCGTCCGCCGGGCGGTTCAGGCCGATGCCGAGCAGGCCGTCGACCAGGGCAGTGCAGCCCGCCGGCCAGGGCGGCAGGGCAGCGGTGGTGTTGGACGGGTCGGCCGGCACGGCCAGCAGCGGCACGCCGGCCGTGCGGGCCTCGGTCCAGGCACGCGAGGCATCGGGCGGCAGCCGGTCGGTCTCGGCAGTCAGCCAGACTTCGACCTGCCGCCCCGACTGGTGCAGCCGCGTGGCCGCGACCAGCGCATCGCCGCCATTGTTGCCGGCGCCAGCCAGCAGGACGATGCGGCCCTCCGGCACCTGCCGCGCCAGCCAGTCGGCGGCGGCATGGCCGGCGCGCGTCATCAGCGTGAAGGCGGGCAGTGCCGCCAGCGCCGCATGCTCGATCTCGCGGATCGTGGCCACGTCATGAAGCGGCGTGGCGTCGGTGCCGGTGGGGTCGAGCGGCAGCCAGTCAGGCAGTGGGGAAGACGGGGAGGGCGAGGCGGTCATGGTCGGCATCAGGCCAGTATCAAGCGGAGGCCAGGCCGTAGCGCGCAGGGGTGAGGCCGTCCATGTCGATGGCCGGTCCGTCGCCTTGTCCCGCGCTGGCGGCAATCTGGTCCGCCGCGATTTTGCCCGATCCGCAGCCCATCGCCCAGCCCGTGGAGCCATGGCCGAGGTTCAGGAACAGGCCGGGCACGCGCGTGGCGCCGATCAGCGGCGGGCCGTCCGGCAGCATCGGCCGGGCGCCGGCCCACAGCGTGGCCTCGTTGTAGTGGCCCGCCACCGGAAACCAGTCGCGCGCCACCTTGATCAGCGTGTCGAGCGCAGCCGGGCGCGGGTCCAGCCGGCGCGAGCCGAGTTCGGCCGTGCCCGCCACGCGCAGCCGGTTGCCCATGCGCGTGATGGCCACCTTGTACGACTCGTCCATCAGGGCGGCGAGCGGCGCCTGTAGCTCGTCGCGCACCATGACCGTGGCCGAATAGCCCTTCACCGGATAGAGCGGCACGCGCAGCCCCAGCGGGCGCAGCAGCGCGGCACTGCCGACGCCGGCGGCCACCAGCACGCGGTCCGCCTGCAGGGTCTCGGGCGTGGCGCCGCGCGGAGCGGCCAGTTCGACTGTCAGGCCGCCACTGTCAGTGGGGCGCAGCCGGGCCACCTCGGTATCGAGCCGGAATTGCACACCCGCCGCTTCGGCGTGCTGGTGCAGCCGTCGCACGAACATCGGGCAGTTGCCCGATTCATCTTCGGGAAGATGGAGGCCGCCCGCCAGTGCCGTGTCGGCAGCCAGGCCGGGTTCGATCCGCCGGCAGCCGGCGGCATCGACCAACTGATGGGGCACGCGGTTCTCGCGCAGCACGGCCAGCGCCGGCGCGGCGAGGTCGAGGTCCCGCTGGGTGCGGAACAGTTGCAGATAGCCGCGCGACTGCTCGTACTCGATCTCCAGCGCCTCGCGCAGCCCATGCAGGCAGTCGCGGCTGTAGAACGCCAGGCGCTGCATGCGCAGCTTGTTGGCGCGGTAGCGCTCCGGCTGGCACTCGCGCAGCCAGCGGCCGATCCAGCGCCACATGGCCGGATCGGCGCTGGGCCGGAAGACAACGGGGGATTCGCGCTGGAACAGCGTCCGCAGGACCTTGCCCGGCATGCCCGGCGCGGCCCACGGCGTGACGTAGCCCGGCGCGATGACGCCGGCATTGCCGAAGCTGGCCTCCTGCGCCGGCGCGCCGCGCCGCTCGAGCACCGTCACGGAGAAACCGGCCTGGCGCAGGTACCAGGCGGAGCACACGCCGATCACGCCGGCACCGATCACAATCACATGCATCTTGGCGGTTTGTCCCTGTGTCGATGAACCCTCGATGGCGCCGCCGCTACTTCAGCTCCTTCGCCATCACCACGTCCGGCAGCCACGTGACCACGGCCGGCCAGACCGTCACGATGGCGATGGCGAGCACCATCATCATGAAGAATGGCAGCGATACCCGGGCGATGTAGTTACTGTCCTTGCCGGTCATGCTCTGTAGCACGAACAGGTTGAACCCGACCGGCGGCGTGACCTCGGCAATCTCCACCAGCAGTACGATGAAGATGCCGAACCATACCAGATCGAAGCCGGCCTGCTGCACCATCGGCAGTACCGTGGCAGTGGTCAGGGCGATCATCGAGATGCCGTCCAGGGCGGTGCCGAGGACGATGTAGATGATCGTCAGCACGCCGATCAGTGCCCACGGGGACAGGTGCAGCGCCGCCACCCACTCCGCCAGCGCGCGCGGAATGCCCGTGAAGCTCATGGTCACCGAGAGGAACGAGGTGGCGCCCAGCACGAACATGATCATCGCCGTGAGCCGCGTGGCCGACATCAGGCTGTCCCAGAACGCGCGGCGCGTGAGCGACCCGCCCATCCAGGCCAGCGCCAGCGACGCCACCACACCATAGGCCGCGGCCTCGGTGGCGGTGGAGTAGCCGGCCATCATGATCCAGGTGATGAACGCGATCAGCACGATGCACGGCATCAACTGGCGGATGGAAGCCAGCCGCGAGCGCCAGCCGAAGGTCTCGGCGGGCGGCACGCGCTTCGGGTTCATCAGCGCCCAGACCACGATGTAGCCCGAAAACAGCACCATCAGCAGCAGCCCGGGCAGGAAGCCGGCCAGGAACACGCGGATGATCGACACATCGGCAGATACCGCGTACACCACCATGGTGATCGACGGCGGAATCAGGATGCCCAGCGTGCCGGCCGTGGCGAGCGAGCCGAGCGTCATGCGCTCGTCGTAGCCGCGCCGGGTCAACTCGGGCAGCGCCGACTTGGCGATGGTCGCGCAGGTGGCCGCTGACGAGCCCGACACCGACCCGAAGATGCCGCAGCCCAGGATGTTCACGTGCATCAGCCGGCCCGGCAGCCAGTTGAGCCAGGGCGAGAGCCCCGAGAACATCTGCTCGGACAGCTTGGTCCGGAACAGGATCTCGCCCATCCACACGAACAGCGGCAGCGAGGCCAGCGTGTAGGAGGCGCTCGACGACCACCACGCGTTGGCGAGGTTGACCAGCGCATCGTGGTCCGAGAACACCACCAGCCCCACCCACGAGGTGACCGCGATGGCCACCGGAATCCACGTCCCCACCGCCAGGAAGACCACCAGCACGACCAGCAGGATCAATGCGACGACAACGGTACTCATCAGATCGTCTCCCCGAAGTCGCCCGACGCCAGCTTGGCCTCCTGCGCCAGCTGGTAGCGCGGCTTCAGGCGCCGCACCACGCGCAGCCATTCGTCGGCCACGGCGAGCAGGAAGCCCACCGCGCCGATCACGGCGAAGCTCTGCGGAATCCAGAGCGGAATCACGATCTGCCCCTGCGACACATCGCCAATATCCCAGCTCTGCCAGGCGAAGGTGCCCAGCGCCCAGGACGCGTAGCCGGCGAACAGCAGGCAGATGGAGAGCGAGAGCAGCTCCAGCATCCAGCGGCGGCGCGGCCCCACGGCCTCGAGCAGCATCTCCACGCGCACGATGCCGCCGTGCTGGAAGGTCTGTCCGAGGACGAGGAAGGCCGAGGCGGCGCACAGCCAGGCGACGATGTCGTCGCCGCCCTTGAGCGTGATGGTGGTCTCGCGCGAGATCGACATGGCGATCATGACGATGCACACCGCAAGGATGCAGAGCGCGCCCAGCACGGCGCAGAAGTCCAGCCAGCGATCCAGCCAGCGCTTGTCAGGCAACGGAGTGGTCATGGGGGTTACTTCTTGTAGGCGCCGAGGATGGCCTTGCCGTCGTCGCCGGCGCTCTTGGCCCATTCGTCGACCATGACCTGGCCAACCTTCTGCATATCGCTCTTCAGCTGGGGCGAGGGCGGTGCCACGGTCATGCCGTTCTTCGCCAGCGTGGCCAGGTAGTCGCGCGTCTTCTGCTCGGAAACCTGCCAGCCGCGCTTCTCGGCATCGGCCACGGCCTTGAGCAGGGCGTCCTGCGTGGGCTTGTCCAGCGCGGCGAAGGCCTTCTTGCTGACCACCAGCATGTTCTTGGGCAGCCAGGCGTCCACGGTGTAGAAGTACTTGACCGATTCCCAGACCTTGGTGTCCACGCCGGTGGCGCCGGAGGACATGAACGAGTTGACCGTGCCGGTGGCGAGTGCCTGGGCGAGGTCGGCCGCCTGGATCGTCACGGGCTGGGCGCTGACCAGTTCGGCGATCTTCGACGTGGCCGGGTTATAGGCGCGCCATTTCAGGCCCTTCATGTCGGCGGCGCTGTTGATCGGCTTGTTCGCGTAGATGCCCTGCGGCGGCCAGGCCACGGCGTAGAGCAACTTCATGCCCTGGCGGTCCAGCACCTTCTCGGTCACCGGCTTGGAGGCTTGCCAGAGCTGGAAGGCATCGGCGTAGCTGGTGGCCAGGAATGGCACGGCATCCACGCCGAAGACCGGGTTCTCGTTGGCCAGCGTGGACATCAGGATCTCGCCCATCTGCACCTGGCCGGTCTGCACGCCGCGCTTGATTTCGTTGGCCTTGAGCAGCGAGCCATTGGGATGGAGCAGGATCTTGAGCTTGCCGCCGGTGGCCTTTTCCACGTCGTTGGCCATCTGCTGCAGGTTCTCGGTGTGCAGGTTGGTGGCCGGATAGCCGGTGGGCAGGTCCCACTTGGTGTCCGCCCATGCTGCCGTGCTGCCAAGCAGCAGGGCTGCCGCCGCAACTGCCATTGCCTTGACTCGCATCTCGATCTCTCCTGGTGTTGCGCGTGGGCGCCTGCCCGACTGCGCGGGTTGGAACTACCGGGCGCGCGTCAGATATCAGGCAATACAGGGTTCGATTGTCTGAGACATGACGTACGCCGCGATCACGCGCGCGGCTTCTGGCTCGGTCGCCGCGCGGTGAGCATTGCACGATGGCTTCGAATGCAAGGGCCGTGCCCAGTGGCTGCGCACCGGGCATGGCTTCGGGAATCCACAGGGTAGCAAGAAGCGCCCGGCGCCGACAGATAGGGTTCGTCTGGATGTGGCGGGCGCGCCGCGCGGGTCAGGACGCGGCCGGCTCGCGGGCGGGCGGGGGGAATTGCATCGCGAAACGGGTGGTGCCAGGCGCGGAGCGCACCGAGATGCTGCCGCCGTGCGCGGCGACGATGGCGCGGGTGATCGACAGCCCCAGGCCCACCGTCTCGGACTCCGGCCGGGCGCGCGACTTGTCGCCCCGGAAGAAGCGGTCGAACAAAGAGGGCAGCAGGTCCGGCGCGATGCCGGGGCCGTCGTTCTCCACGGCGACTTCCACCTCGCCCGCCTGCCGGGTGACGGTGACCGTAACGCTGCCGCGCTCGGGGGTGTAGCGCAGCGCGTTCGACAGCAGGTTGCTGAGCGCGCGCCGCAGCATCAGGCGGTCGCCGTCGATGCGCGCATCGCCCACCAGCCGCAGGGCGATGCCCTTGTCCTCGGCCAGCGCCTCGTAGAACTCGAACAGGGCCAGCACCTCGGTGCCGATCGAGATCGACTCCTTGTGGGGGAGGTCGAGCCCATGCTCCATCTTGGCCAGGTAGAGCATGTCGGAGACCATGCGCGACAGGCGCTGCAGTTCTTCGACGTTCGAGGCCAGCACGTCGCGGTAGCGGGCCGCGTCGCGCGGCTGCGAGAGCGCCACCTGGGTCTGCGTCATCAGGTTGGTCAGCGGCGTGCGCAGTTCGTGGGCGAGGTCCGACGAGAATTCGGACAGCCGGCGGAAGTCGTCCTGCAGGCGCGCCAGCATCGCGTTCAGGTCGGCGGCCAGGGCGGCCATCTCGACCGGCACGGCCTCCACGGGCATGCGCTGGTCGAGCTTGTCGCCGGTCACGGCCTTGGCGCGCGAGGCCATCGCACGCAGCGGCGACAGTCCGCGCCGCGCCGCCCACCAGCCGAACAGGCCGCTCGCCAGCACCGCCAGCGCCACGTAGAGCACCAGCGAGCGGCGGAACGCGCGCAGGAAATGCTCGTGGATGTCGGTGTCCATCGCCAGGATCACGCCGATGGGCCGGGCGGCATCGCCCGCCGGCACCGCCGCGCGCAGGCCCCGGTAGCGCTTGCCGGCCTGCTGCCAGGCGAGGCGATCTTCGCCTTCTTCGTGGACCGGCCGGGCGGCCAGCGCTGCCGTGAAGTCAAAATCCGGGGTGGCGTAGCGGGTGCGGCCATCGGGCTCGCGGAGGTGGATCAGCACGCCGGCGTGGTGCGCGTAGGGGTCGCCGGCATGGCCCGCATGAAGTGCTTGGGGCGAAGCGCCCGCCGCCAGCGATTTTTCGATGACGCGGAGGTTATCCCGCAGCAGCGCGTAGTCCTCATCGGCGAAATGGCTGTCCATGGCCGAGAGGATCAGCCCGGCCAGCCCGAGCAGCACCACCGCCGACGACAGCGAGAACAGCACTGTCAGCCGCGTGGTGAGCGAGTATCGGCGCCTCACGCCTCGTCCTCCGGCACCTCGAGCACGTAGCCCATGCCGCGCACGGTCTGGATCAGCTTGGGTTCGAAGTCATCGTCGATCTTGGCGCGCAGCCGGCGGATGGCCACGTCGATCACGTTGCTGTCGCTGTCGAAATTCATGTCCCAGACCTGCGAGGCGATCAGCGAGCGCGGCAGCACCTCGCCGCGCCGGCGGGCCAGCAGTTCCAGCAGGGCGAATTCCTTGCCGGTCAGCACGATGCGGCGGCCGGCGCGCGTGGCCCGGCGGCGGGCGAGGTCGAGCACAAGGTCGCCGATCTCGATGCGGTCCAGCTGCACGATGGCGGTGCCGCGCCGGAGCAGGGTCCGGACCCGGGCCAGCAACTCGGAAAAGGCAAAGGGTTTGACGAGGTAGTCGTCGGCGCCCAGTTCCAGCCCCTTGACCCGGTCGGCCACGCTGTCGCGGGCGGTCAGGAACAACACGGGCACGGGGTTGCCGGCCCCGCGCAGGGTCTGGAGGACGCGCCAGCCGTCCATGCCGGGCAGCATCACGTCGAGGATCAGCAGGTCGTAGGCCTCGGTCATCGCCAGGTGCCCGCCGTCCTGACCGTTGACGGCCAGATCCACGACGAAGCCGGCCTCGGTCAGGCCCTGCCTCAGGTATTCCCCGGTTTTCGGCTCGTCTTCCACCACCAGCAGCTTCATGCCCACTCCCATCCGTGCGAGGCAACAGTGTATGTCGCTCCCTCAACATGACAAGAAGATTACCGGAATGTAATGTTCGGGTCATTTGTCGGTTACTGCGAAGTCACTAAGCTGGCTGCGCCTATATAAGAGACACCAAGGATTCATTGCATGCGACCCATATCTCCGGCGGGGCTGTTGCTGTCATCGCCGCGCGGCCTGACAAGGCGTCGATTCGTTCAGGGCCTGGCGGCAGGCGGCGTGCTGGGGGCGGTTGGCGCCGTGCCGGCATGGGCGCAGGCGTCCACCGGCCCGGCCCGCGCCGGCAGCGGCACCGCGCCGGTGCTGCGCGGCACCGAGTTCGATCTCGTCATCCAGGACGCGGTGGTGGACTTCACCGGCCGGAAAACCATCGCCCCGACCATCAACGGCATGCTGCCCGGCCCCACGCTGCGCTGGCGCAAGGGCGATACGGTGACGATCCGCGTGACCAATCGGCTGAACGAGCCCACGTCGCTCCATTGGCACGGCATCCTGCTGCCGTACCAGATGGACGGTGTGCCCGGGATCAGCTTCCCGGGCATCGCGCCCGGCGAGACGTTCACCTACCGCTTCAAGGTGGCGCAGAGCGGCAGCTACTGGTACCACTCGCATTCCGGCTTCCAGGAGATGACCGGCGTCTACGGCGCGATTGTGATCGATGGCGATGACGACACGATCCGCGCGGATCGCGACTATTCGGTGCTGCTGTCCGACTGGACGGAAGAAGACCCGATGCGCATCCTGTCCAAGCTCAAGACCCAGAGCGACTACTACAACTACAACCGGCCCACGGTGGGCGACTTCTTCCGCGATGTGTCGCAGGACGGCCTGGGCGCCGCGCTGGAGAAGCGCAAGATGTGGAACCAGATGCGGATGAATCCGACGGATCTGGCCGATCTCTCGGGCGCCACGCTGACCTACCTGATGAACGGCGTCACGCCGGCCGGCAACTGGACCGGCCTGTTCCGCGCTGGCGAGACGGTGCGGCTGCGCTTTATCAACGGCGCCGGCAATACGTTCTACGACGTGCGGATTCCGGGGCTGAAGCTCAAGGTGGTCCAGGTGGACGGGCAGGGCATCGACCCGGTTTCCGTGGACGAATTCCGATTCGGCCCCGGCGAGACCTGCGACGTGCTGGTGACGCCGACCGACGACGCCCACACGGTCTTCGCCCAGTCGATGGACCGGAGCGGCTACGCGCGCGGCACGCTGGCCGTGCGGGATGGGATCAAGGCGCCCGTGCCGCCGCTGGACCAGCCCGAGTGGCTCACCCCGGTCGACATGATGGGCAGCATGGACCATGGAGCGATGGACCATGGGGCGATGGATCACGGCGCGATGGATCACGCTGCGATGGGGCACATGGACCACGGCGCCATGGATCACAGCCAGCACGGCATGGCCGCGCCGGACCGGCTCCGGGTGCCCAGCACCAAGGCGCGCCACGCGCGCACCGAATACGGCCCGAGCACCGACATGCGCGTCGACATGGCCCGCACCAACCTCGACGACCCCGGCATTGGCCTGCGCAACAACGGGCGGCGCGTGCTGACCCTCTCGGACATGTATACGATCGGCGGCCCGATGGACCAGCGCGGCCCGGGGCGTGAAGTCGAACTGCACCTGACCGGCAATATGGAACGCTACACGTGGTCATTCGATGGGGTCGAGTTCGGCAAATCGACGCCGGTGCGCTTCCGCCACGGCGAGCGGCTGCGCGTGATCCTCCACAACGACACGATGATGACCCACCCGATGCACCTGCACGGCCTGTGGAGCGAGCTTGAGGCGCCGGACGGCTCCTTCCAGGCGCGGCGGCACACCATCCCGGTTCAGCCCGCGCAGCGCATCAGCTTCCTCGTCACCGCCGACGCGCTCGGCCGCTGGGCCTGGCATTGCCACCTGATGATGCATATGGACGCCGGCATGTTCCGCGAAGTGGTGGTGGCATGATGACGCTGCAATTTCGGAAAAGAATGATTGTCGCCGCGCTGTTTTCCGGGCTGGGCACGACCGCTGCGCTGGCCCAGCACGATGCGATGCAGGGTGGCAGCGCGCCCGCCGATGCGCGCGACCCGCACGCGTATTCGGATGGTTACCAGCTGGGCGTCGGCCAGTACGCACTGGGCGGCCATCGGTCCTTGCACATGATGGATGAGCACCCCTTCGGCTCGGTGCTGATCGATCGGCTCGAATGGGCGCACGGCAACGGCAACAATGCCGCCGCCTACGAGGCCCAAGCGTGGTTCGGCGGTACCTACAATCGGCTCGTGATCAAGGCCGAAGGGGAGGCCGCGCAGGGCAGGGTGCACGATGCGCGCACGGAATTGCTCTGGGGCCACGCGGTGGGCTCGTACTGGGACACCCAACTCGGCTTCCGGAACGATGTCGGCCATGGCCGGCCGGCCCGGAACTGGCTGGCGATGGGCATCCAGGGGCTGGCGCCGTACTGGTTCGAGCTGGACGCGACGGCCTATGTCGGCACAGAAGGGCGCACCGCGCTGCGCCTGGCGGCGGAATATGAGCTGCTGCTGACGCAGCGGTGGATCCTCCAGCCGCGTATCGAGGCCAATCTGTACGGGAAGAACGATCCGGAGACGGGCGTCGGCAGCGGGCTGTCGAGCGGGACGGTCGGCATCCGGCTGCGCTACGAGATCAGCCGGCAGTTCGCACCCTATGTCGGCGTGGAGCGCTACCAGTCGTTTGGCAATACCGCCGACCTGGTCCGCACGGCCGGTGGCCGCAGTGGCGAGACCCGCTTCGTGGCCGGCGTTCGCGCCTGGTTCTGAGCCGGATTTTTGACTCAGGCCGACTTCACCTCGATAATTCGTCAACAATCTGTCGTGATTCGACGAATTTTATTCATCTTCTAAGGGAGACCTGCTTCATGGCACGCAAGCCAGTCCAGGCCAGCGCGTCCGACGACGCGCCATCGGCCGCCGTCCGGCCTCCCGCCACGCTGGGCCGCGCCGCCGGCGTCAACATCGTCTCATCGTCGCACCTCGTCTCGGTGCGGAGCCCGGAATTGTCCGAGTTCGAGTTCGGCCTGAACACGGCCTACAACGCCTACAGCCGCTGGGTGGTGCGCTGCATGGGCGCGGCTGGCGTGCGCGACCTGACCTTCCTGGACGTGCTGGTGCTCCACCACGTCAATCACCGGGGCCGGGCCAAGCGGCTGGCCGATATCTGCTTCGTGCTGAATGTGGAAGACACCCACCTTGTCACCTACGCGCTGAAGAAGCTGGCAGGACTGGGGCTGGTCGCCGGCGAGCGGGTGGGCAAAGAGGCCACCTACGCCACCACGCAGGCCGGCGCCGAGGCCTGCGCCCGCTATCGCGAGATCCGCGAACAGTGCCTGACCAGCAATTTCACCGAAGGTAGCGAGGAAAACATCGAGATTGGCGAACTTGCGCGCCTTTTGCGGGTGTTGACCGGCTTGTACGAGCAGGCGGCACGCTCGGCGACGTCGCTCTAAGCATCGGCTATCAATCAAGTGATTCATGGCGCACTAAAACGGTGCGTCCGCAGCACTTGCCGGTGTCGCAGCCGATTTGGACGTCCATGTCCGCCTCCGTCCCATTGCGCAATGCAAAAAGCGGGCCCCGGCAAGGTACAATAGCGGTTTCCCGCCAGCCGGTTCCCCACTCAGCGGTGCCGGCGGCCGCCAGCCCCGACCTCCCTACGCCTCCCGACCGCTACGATCATGGCGCATTTCTCGTGCTTCCCCGGCGCTTTGGCGCTTTCCGCCTTCCGCCAGCAACGCCTGCTTGCCACGCTCAAACAGATCGATGCCGATATTGAATCGGTACATGGCCAGTTTCTGCATTTCGTCGATACCGACACCCCGCTTTCCGCCGAAGACCAGTCGCGCATTGCCGCGCTGTTGACCTACGGCACGCCGTTCACGGCCCAGACCGAGGGCGACCGCTTCGTGGTGATTCCGCGTTTCGGCACGATCTCGCCATGGGCCAGCAAGGCCACGGACATCGCGCATAACTGCGGGCTGTCCCACGTGCACCGCATCGAGCGTGGCGTGGAGATCACCGTGATCTGCAAGAAGGGCCTGCTGCGTGGCCGCAAGACGCTGGACGCCGACGTGCGTGCCGCCGTGGCCGCGCACCTGTTCGACCGCATGACCGAAACCGTGATCGCCTCGCGCGAGGACGCCGCTGGGCTGTTCCAGGAACTGCCGGCCAAGCCGCTGCGCTTCGTGGACATCGCCACCGGCCGCGCCGCGCTGGAGGAGGCCAACACGGCGATGGGTCTCGCGCTGTCCGAGGACGAGATCGACTATCTGCTCGACGCCTACGCCAAGCTCGGCCGCAACCCGACCGACGTGGAACTGATGATGTTCGCGCAGGCGAACAGCGAGCACTGCCGCCACAAGATCTTCAACGCCACGTGGACGATCGACGGCGTGAGCCAGGACAAGTCGCTGTTCGCGATGATCCGCAATACGCACCAGCTGAATCCGCAGGGCTCGATCGTCGCGTATTCGGACAACTCGGCCGTGATGGAAGGCGATATGGCCGAGCGCTGGTTCCCGCGCGGCGCGGACCAGCAGTACGGCCGCCACGAGGCGCTGACCCACACGCTGATGAAGGTGGAGACCCATAACCACCCGACCGCGATCTCGCCGTTCCCGGGTGCCTCCACCGGCGCCGGCGGTGAAATCCGCGACGAGGGCGCCACGGGCCGGGGCGCCAAGCCCAAGGCGGGCCTGACCGGCTTCACGGTGTCGAACCTGRTGCTGCCGGACGCCATCGAGCCCTGGGAAAACGCCCGCGATGCCGCCCAGCCGGTGGCCCATCGCAATCCGGACGACAAGGCTGGCGTGACCGGCAAGCCGGACCGCATCGCCTCGCCGCTCCAGATCATGATCGAGGGCCCGCTCGGCGGCGCCGCGTTCAACAACGAATTCGGCCGCGCCAACCTGGGCGGCTACTTCCGCGTCTACGAGCAGAACGTGGCCGGCACGGTGCGCGGCTATCACAAGCCGATCATGATTGCCGGCGGCATCGGCAATATCGACGCGGGCCATACCCACAAGGACCCGCTGCCGGCCGGCACGCTGCTGATTCAGCTCGGCGGCCCGGGCATGCGCATCGGCATGGGCGGCGGCGCCGCCAGCTCGATGGCCACCGGTACCAACACGGCCGACCTCGATTTCGACTCGGTGCAGCGTGGCAACCCCGAGATGGAACGCCGCGCGCAGGAAGTCATCAACGCCTGCTGGCAGCTTGGCGACGACAACCCGATCCTGTCGATCCACGATGTGGGCGCGGGCGGTATCTCGAACGCCTTCCCGGAGCTCGTGGACGGCGCTGGCCGTGGCGCGCGCTTCGACCTGCGTCAGGTGCACCTGGAGGAGTCGGGCCTGTCGCCGGCGGAAATCTGGTGCAATGAATCGCAGGAGCGCTATGTCATGGCGATTGCGCCGGACAGCTTCCCGCGTTTCCAGGCCATGTGCGAGCGTGAGCGCGCCCCGTTTGCCGTCGTCGGCGTGGCCACCGAGGAGCAGCAGCTGCAACTGGTGGACGCCCACGTGGACGCCGCGCTCAAGGAGCACTTCACGGTAGACATGCCGATGGACGTGCTGCTGGGCAAGCCGCCGCGCATGCACCGCGACGTGACCCGCGTGACCAAGGAACTGCCGCCGGTGGACGTGACCGGCATCGCGCTGGAGCAGGCGGTGCGCGACGTGCTGCGCCACCCCACCGTGGCCAGCAAGTCGTTCCTGATCACCATCGGTGACCGTACCGTGGGCGGCATGAACGCGCGCGACCAGATGGTCGGCCCGTGGCAGGTGCCGGTGGCCGATGTGGCCGTGACCACGCTCGACTACAAGGGCCGCGCTGGCGAGGCGATGACCATGGGCGAGCGCACGCCGCTGGCCGTGATCGACGCACCGGCCTCCGGCCGCATGGCGATTGGCGAGGCGCTGACGAACCTGGCGGCCGCACCGGTCAAGGACCTCGGCAAGGTGAAGCTGTCGGCCAACTGGATGGCCGCCTGCGGCGTGGCGGGCGAGGATGCCAAGCTGTACGACACCGTGCATGCCGTTGGCATGGAACTGTGCCCGGCGCTGGGCATCAGCATTCCGGTCGGCAAGGATTCGCTGTCCATGCGCACCAAGTGGCAGGACGCCGACGGCGACAAGGAAGTCGTGGCACCCGTGTCGCTGATCATCTCGGCGTTTGCCGCCGTGGATGACGTCGACAATACCCTGACGCCGCAGCTTCGCACGGACCAGGGTGACAGCGTACTGATCGCCATCGACCTGGGCCGCGGCAAGAACCGCATGGGCGGCAGCATCCTGGCGCAGGTGACGCAGCAGGTGGGCGACCGCGCGCCGGACGTCGACAACGCCGACGACCTGAAGAACTTCTTCAACGTGATCCAGCGCCTGAACCGTGAAGGCAAGCTGCTGGCCTACCACGACCGCTCGGACGGTGGCTTCATGGCTGCCGTGGCGGAAATGGCGTTCGCGGGTCACTGCGGCGTGTCCCTGAACGTGGACATGCTCGCGCTCGACCCGACGCAGGAACAGGACTATGGCGATGCCAAGAACTGGGCCCAGCAGGTGGCGGAGCGCCGCAACGAGCAGACGCTGCGCGCGCTGTTCTCCGAGGAACTGGGCGCCGTGATCCAGGTGCGACTCGACGAGCGCGACGCGGTGTTCGGCGTGCTCCGCGAAGCCGGCCTGTCGGCCTGCAGCCACGTGATCGGCAAGCCGAATGCGACCGATCAGCTCGAGGTGTACCGCGACGCCAAGAAGGTGTTCGGCGCTGCCCGTGCCGAACTCCAGCGCAACTGGTCGGAAGTCAGCTGGCGCATCGCGCGCCTGCGCGACAACCCGGCCTGCGCGGACAGCGAGTACCAGCTGCTCCAGGACGATACGGACCCTGGCATCAGCCCGGTGCTGACGTTCGACCCGGCCGAGGACATCGCCGCGCCGTTCATCGCCACCGGCAGCCGTCCGCGCGTGGCCATCCTGCGTGAGCAGGGCGTCAACTCGCACCTCGAAATGGCATACAGCATGGACCGCGCCGGTTTCGATACGCACGACGTCCATATGAGTGACCTGATCGCCGGCCGGGCAAGCCTGGCCGACTTCAAGGGCTTCGTGGCGTGCGGCGGCTTCAGCTATGGCGACGTGCTGGGTGCCGGCGAAGGCTGGGCCAAGACCATCCTGTTCAACGCGCAGATGGCCGAGCAGTTCGCGGCCTTCTTCAACCGCCAGGACACCTTCGCGCTCGGCGTTTGCAACGGTTGCCAGATGCTGAGCAACCTCGCCCCGATCATCCCGGGCGCCAATGCCTGGCCGAAGTTCACGCGTAACCAGTCGGAACAGTACGAAGCGCGCTTCGTGACCGTGCAGGTCGAGCAGTCCTCGTCGATCTTCTTCGCCGGCATGGAAGGCAGCCGCATTCCGATCGTCGTGGCACACGGCGAAGGGTTTGCCGACTTCTCGCAGCAGGGTGATATCCAAGCCGCCAAGGTGGCGCTGCGCTTCGTCGACAACAAGGGCGCGGTGACGCAGGCCTATCCGCTGAACCCGAACGGCTCGCCGGACGGTATCACCTCGGTCACGACCGTGGACGGCCGCTTTACGGCCCTGATGCCCCACCCGGAGCGCGTGTTCCGTGCAGCCACCATGAGCTGGGCCCCGGACGCCTGGAAGCAGGCCACGGACGGCGGCAGCCCGTGGATGCGCATGTTCCGCAACGCACGGAAGTGGGTCGGTTGATCGCTGCAAGGCGCTAGACGGCCTGAAATCCCAGAAAAGCCCGCGCAAGCGGGCTTTTCTTTTGCTCATTTGCCATGCGCAAGCCCCCAGTCTCCGCGCTTGCTGGTGGAGAGCCGCAGCGAGACAAGCGCCTCGGCCATCTTGACGGCGCAGGACACGCCGTCGATGACCGGCGCGCCAATCGCGTCGGAGATCTCGTCGCACAGGTCGGTCATGCCCGCGCAGCCCAGGACGATGCAGTCGCTCTGGTCCTCGGCCAGCGCCTCGCGGCAGGCTTCAGTGATGATGTGGCGCGCATCCGAGCCCGGCCGCTCCAGTTCCAGCCTGGCCGAGAAATCGTCGGGTCAGGGGTGATGCCAGAGATACTTGAAGCCGAGGTCGGGGGGAAGCGAGGTCAGGCCCTCGCGGGGTTCAAGGTGGGGTCGATGGGCGCCGTGTCTGCCTGGAGCCGGGCGCTCCAGGGCAGGTAGCGCGAGTACAGCAGGCGCATGCGGTCGGCGTCGGGCGGCACGGGCAGCTCGCCGTGCATCTCCATATAGGCGATCGTGGCCTGGAGCAGCTTGGTCTGTGCGTAGCGGTCGCGCTCGGGCAGGTGGGGGTGGAGATGGCGCCAGCGCATGCCCGTGCAATCGATATGGGGCATGCCCAGCGCGCAATAGACGATGCCGCGCGAGTAGAGGTGCCACAGGTGCCAGTAGCCGCTTGTCACGCCCATGCTTGCGATGCGCTCCCAGGATGCCGGATGCCGGTCCGGAACAGCCCGGCGGCCCGTGGGAAACATCTTACCGAGCGCACTGTGCCGGGGGAATGTCGAAATCTCGCCAAAGTGTGCGCCAGCGCGCCCGGAAAACAAAAACCGGCGCCTGGGCGCCGGTTTCGGTATCGGGAAACGCCGGGATCCTTACTGGATCTTGGCCTTTTCCTTGATCGACTTCATCATCGCCTGGAACTGCTCGCGCTGCCAGGCCTGGTCGCCCATCAGCATCTGTTGCAGCTGCGGCTTCACTTCCTCGAACGACGGGATCTTGGCGTCGCGCGTGTCCACCAGTTCGATGATGTGCCAGCCAAACTGGGTCTTGACCGGCGTTTCGGTCATCTGGCCCTTCTTCAGGCCGGTCATCGCGGCCGAGAACTCGGGCACGTAGCTGGTGCTGTTGGCCCAGTCCAGGTCGCCGCCGTTGACAGCCGAGCCGGTGTCCTTCGACGAAGCCTTGGCCACGTCCTCGAACTTGGCGCCGCCCTTGATCTTGGCGATGATCGCCTTGGCGTCGGCTTCCTTCTCCACCAGGATGTGGCGGGCGTGGTATTCCTTGCCGTTGCCGAACTGCGCCTTGATCTTGTCGTACTGCTTGCGCAGTTCGTCGTCGTTGGCGCCGTTGGTGCGCACGTAGTCCTCGAACACCGCGCCGGCCAGCACGTTGAGCTTGGCCTGCTCGAGTTGCTCCTGCACGTCGTCGCGCTGGGTGATGCCGCGCTTGTTGGCTTCCTGCAGCAGCAGTTCCCGGTCGATCAGCATGGTGCGGGCCCGGTCGCGCAGCTCGGGGCTGGCGGGCTGGCCGGTGCCGGCGATCAGCTTGTCCAGCTTGGCCGAGGGGATGGGCTTGCCATTCACAACGGCGGCGTTCTGGGCGATTGCGGGCAGGCTGCCAGCAGCAAGCACAGCCGCCAGGCTGAACGAGAGGACGGTGGTCTTCATGGAATCAGGTCTGAGAGTTGCGGGTAGCGTCGCGTGAAGCTTCGCGGGATTGATATTCTTGGTCGGTGTAGGCGCTGACGGCCAGCGCATGAATCTGCGCCGGGAACAGGGCGCGCAGCGCATCATACACCATGCGATGGCGGGCAACCCGCGAGTGGCCCGCAAACAACTCGCTGACGATCAGCACATCGTAATGGCCTCCGCCCGAGGCCGCGCCGGCATGGCCGGCATGGGCCGCGCTGTCGTCGCGCACGGTCAGGCGGGAGGGGTCGAGGGCCGCACGCAGCAGCGTCTCGATGGTGGCGGGGTCTGCAGCCATCCGGGTTCCTTGTAGCGTGGCGTCCGGCTTACTCGGACGGGGTTTCCTGGATATGGCGCGACATCCAGATGCTCTGCAGCACGATGAACACCAGCATCAGCCCCATGCTGCCGAACAGCTTGAAGTTGACCCAGGTATCCGTGGAGAACGTGTATGCCACGTAGAGGTTCAGCAGGCCCATGGCGGCGAAGAAGCCCGCCCAGGCGGCATTCAGGCGGCCCCACATCGCGTCCGGCAGGGTGACCTGCTTTTCCATCATGGCCCGCACCAGGTTCTTGCGCCAGCCGATGACAGAGCCCACCAGCGTCACCGCGAACAGCCAGTAGAGCACCGTCGGCTTCCACTTGATGAAGGTCTCGTTGTGCAACAGGATCGTTGCACCGCCAAACACGCCAATGATCAGCAGGCTGACCCATTGCATCGGCTCCACCTTGCCATGGCGGATGCGCACCCAGGCAATCTGGAGCACCGTGGCAATCATCGCGACGGCCGTGGCCGGATAGATGCCGAACAGCTTGAAGGCGATGAAGAACAGGATGACCGGAAACAGGTCGAAAAGAAATTTCATGCGGACGATTGTTGATTGGCGGGCTTGCCGAGCGCAGAGGCCCGCGGCCGCGCCATTGTACTTGGGGAATGGCGCGCGGCGGGCATCCGAAGCAACGATTACATCACTCGATGAATCACCCGCGATCGGAAGGATCCCGATCGTCGAATTTTAGCGCAGCCGAGTTGATGCAATAGCGCAGGCCGGTGGGGGCCGGGCCGTCCTCGAACACGTGGCCCAGGTGGCTGCCGCATTCCTTGCAGCGCACTTCCACGCGGGTCATGCCGTGGGTGTGGTCCGTGTGCTCGTCGATTACCTCGCCGTTGATTGGCTTGAAATAGCTGGGCCAGCCGCAGCCGGCGTCGAACTTCGTGGCCGATTCGAACAGCGGCGTGCCGCACCCCACGCAGTGGTAGATGCCCTGGTTCCAGTGGTCCCAGTAGCGGCCCGTGAACGGGCGCTCGGTGGCGGCTTCGCGCGCGACGCGGTACTCGATGTCGGAAAGTTGCTCACGCCATTCGGCGTCGGTTTTCTTGGTGGTCATCTTGCGTCCTTCTCATTAGGCGGTGGCGCGGGGCCCCAGTCTTGCTTGGTCGGACTCGCGCCGCAATCCTTACAGATTCAGAAATTCACGTTATGTCGATGTCACGACGAGCAACTGACTTCGAGCCCGGACGCCCAGTCCGGCGGCAGGGCGGCATAGGCTTCCGACTCGGGTTGCTCGTCGAATGGCCGGGACAGCACGGCCAGCAGCCGGTCTACCTCGGAGAAATCCTTGTCGCGCGCGGCGCGGATCGCGGTTTCTGCGAGGTGGTTGCGCAGGATGTACTTCGGGTTCACGGCGAGCATGCCGGCGGCGCGCGTAGCGTCGTCGGACTGCTCGGCCTGCAGCCGGGCGCGGTATTCGGCCGCCCAGGCGTCCCAGGCGGCGCGGTCCAGGAACAGGTCGCGCACCGGGGTGTCGGCGTTCGCATCCTTCCCCGAGATGCGGGCGAGGTTGCGCCAGAACAAGGTGTAGTCCACGCGGTTGGCGTGCAGTACCCGGAACAGGTTGGTCAGCAGCGCCTCGTCCTCGTTTTCCTGCCCGCCCAGCGGGCGCAGGCCCAGCTTGGCGCGATAGTGGCGGAAGAAGGCGGCGGCGTAGCGGTCGCGGAACGGGTCGAGCGCCTCGCGCGCGGCGGCCACTGCAGCTTCCTTCGCTGCTTCCTTGGCGGCCTCGGGATCGGCTGCATCGGCCGCATCGGTATCGCGCCAGAGCGGGAGCAGCGCCTGCGCCAGGCAATGCAGGTTCCAGAACGCCACCTGGGGCTGCTGGCTGTAGGCGTAGCGGCCCTGCTGGTCGGAATGGTTGCAAATATGGTTGGCGTCGAAGGCGTCCAGGAAGCCGAACGGACCGTAGTCGATGGTCAGGCCCAGGATCGACATATTGTCCGTGTTCATCACCCCGTGGCAGAAGCCGACGGCCTGCCAGTGCGCCACCATGTCCGCAGTGCGCAGCGAGACCTCGCGCAGCAGCGCCTGGTAGGGGTTGCCGCCGGCGTCGCGGCAGGCGGGGTAGAAGCGGTCGATGACGAAATCGGCCAGCTCGCGCAGCGCGGCATGGTCCTCGCGCGCGGCGAAGTGTTCGAAATGGCCGAAGCGGATAAAGCTCGGCGCCAGGCGCGTGACCACGGCGGCGGTCTCGATGGTCTCGCGGCGCACCGGAGCGTCCGAGCCGACGATGGCCAGCGCCCGCGTCGTCGGCACGCCCAGCGCGTACATGGCCTCGGAGCACAGGTATTCGCGGATCGACGAGCGCAGCACCGCGCGGCCATCGGCCATGCGCGAGTAGGGCGTCAGGCCGCCCCCCTTGAGCTGGATTTCCCACGGGCCGTCGTCGCGCTCGGCCTCGGCGAGGCGGATGGCACGGCCATCGCCCAGTTGCCCGGCCCAGACGCCGAACTGGTGGCCCGAGTAGACCGTGGCCAGCGGGTCGGCCCAGTCAGGCACGCAGTTGCCGATAAAGGTGTCGAGGAAGTCCGGCTGGCTGGCTTCGGCGCCGATCGTCTGCGGGTTCCAGCCCAGCAGCGCGGCGGCAGCCGGGGCCACGCTGACCAGGTAGGGCGAGGGCAGCGGCGTGGGCTGCAGGCGCGTGAAGAAGCGCTCGCCCAGCGCGGCAAAGCCGGGCGCGGTGCGGAACGGTACGGGGGACTCAGGGGGCATCGACGTCCTGCTTTGCGATCTGCGGAGGTGAATAGGGGGTGCCGAAGTGCGCTTGCAGGCTAGGGGAAAACGACATATTGAGACGCATCAGGGCACGCAGTATTGTACTTGCACCGGTTTTCCCCTGTCGGCCGAGGGGGTGTCCACCGGGGCGCCATGCCTTATCGATAGCGGACATCAATCTCGTGCATGACGTGGACGCGCATGCGGCGAGGAGCACGGGAACATTCCGCCAAAAATAAGCACGGTTGTTCGTTTTTCTCTGCCGACCACGACAAGACTGGAGACATTCCATGGCATTGATGGGTCAAATGATGAGCGCGCCGCTGCTCATTTCTTCCATCATCAAGCACGCTGCGCGGTATTACGCCAGCACAGAAATCGTCTCGCGGCGGACCGAGGGCGACCTCCACCGCTACACCTACCGCGATTGCGAACTGCGGGCCCGCAAGGTGGCCCAGGCCCTTGGCGCGCTCGGCGTGCAGCAGGGCGAGCGGGTCGGCACGCTGGCGTGGAACGGCTATCGCCACCTGGAGATCTACTACGGCGTCTCCGGCATGGGCGCCGTCTGCCACACCATCAATCCCCGGCTGTTCCCGGAACAGATCGCCTATATCGTCAATCACGCCGAAGACCGCTACGTGTTCTTCGACGCCACCTTCCTGCCGTTGGTGGAAGGCGTGGCGCCGCACTGCCCGAACGTGAAGGGCTGGGTGATGATGACCGACCGCGCCCACATGCCGGCCGACGCCAAGGTGCCGCTGCTCTGCTACGAGGACCTGATCGACGCGCAGGATGGCGACTACACCTGGCCGGAATTCGACGAAAACCTGGCCTCCAGCCTCTGCTACACCTCGGGCACCACCGGCAATCCGAAGGGCGCGCTGTATTCGCACCGGTCCACGGTGCTGCACTCGTATGCGTCCGCGCTGCCCGATGCGCTCGGCTGCTCCGCGCGGGACGTGATCCTGCCCGTCGTGCCGATGTTCCACGTCAACGCCTGGGGCCTGCCGTACTCGGTGCCGCTGGTCGGCGCCAAGCTGGTGCTGCCGGGGGCCAAGCTGGACGGCCCCTCGCTCTACGAACTGTTCGAACAGGAAAAGGTGACCTTTTCCGCTGGCGTGCCGACGGTCTGGCTCGGTTTGCTCCAGCATGTCAATGCGAACAATCTGAAATTCTCGACGTTCCGTCGCACCGTGATCGGCGGTTCGGCGGCGCCGCCGGCCATGATCCGCGCGCTCGAGGCGCTGGACGTGGAGGTGATCCACGCCTGGGGCATGACCGAGATGTCGCCGCTGGGCACCTCGTGCAAGCTGCTGGCCCGCCATGAGGACCTCCCCGAGGACGCGCGCCACAAGATCCTGGAGAAGCAGGGCCGGGTGATCTATGGCGTCGACATGAAGATCGTCGATGGCGAAGGCGCCGAGCTGCCGTGGGACGGCAAGGCCTTCGGCGACCTGTATGTGCGCGGCCCGTGGGTGATTTCCACCTACTTCCGCAACGACAACACGCCGCTGGTCGATGGCTGGTTCCCCACCGGGGACGTGGCGACCATCGACGAAGAGGGCTACATGCAGATCACGGACCGCAGCAAGGACGTGATCAAGTCCGGCGGCGAGTGGATTTCGTCCATCGACGTCGAGAACGTGGCTGCCGCCCACCCGGCGGTGCATATGGCCGCGTGCATCTCCGCCTATCACCCCAAGTGGGACGAGCGCCCGCTGCTGGTGGTGGTCAGGCGGCCCGGCATGGACATCACGCGCGAAGCGCTGCTGGCCTTCTTCGAGGGCAAGGTCGCCAAGTGGTGGATCCCGGACGACGTGGCGTTCGTCACCGAGATGCCGCTGACGGCCACCGGCAAGATGCAGAAGCTCAAGCTGCGCGAGCAGTTCAAGGATTACAAGCTGCCAACCGCCTGAGTCAACCGGCGTAGACCGGGGCCGGGTGCAATTCCCATCCATAACAGGCAGCAACAGGCAGGCGGCAACCCCGCCCGCGGCGGTGCCAATCGCCATTCGATAACGAGAGTGAAGGAGACAGGTATGACGAAGATGCGTCCGCTGGTGGCTGGTGTGGCGGTATTTGCGGCACTGGGTTCCACGCTGGTGTCGGGCATGGCGGGGGCGGAGACGGTGAAGATTGCCTTCATCGATCCGCTGTCGGGGCTGATGGCCCCGGTGGGACAGAACCAGCTCAAGAGCTGGCAATACGTGGCCGAGGTGGCCAACCAGAAGAACTGGGCCGGCGCGCACAAGTTCGAGGTGGTGGGGTTTGACAACAAGCTGTCGCCGCAGGAAAGCCTGACCATCCTCAAGCAGGCCGTGGACCAGAACATCCGCTATATCGTGCAGGGCAACGGCTCCTCGGTGGGGCTGGCGCTCGAAGACGCGGTGGCCAAGCACAACGAGCGCAATCCGGGCAAGGAAATCGTCTACCTGAACTACGCGGCGGTTGACCCGGACATGACCAACAGCAAGTGCAACTACTGGCACTTCCGGCTGGACGCCAACTCGGACATGAAGATGGAGGCGCTGACCACCTTCCTGGCCAAGGACCAGAACGTCAAGAAGGTCTACCTGATCAACCAGAACTACTCGTTCGGCCACCAGGTGACGCGCGCCGCCAAGGACTACCTGAAGCGCAAACGTCCGGACATCCAGATCGTGGGCGAGGATCTGCACCCGCTGGCGCAGGTCAAGGACTTCGCGCCGTATGCGGCCAAGATCAAGGCGTCGGGCGCCGACACGGTCATCACCGGCAACTGGGGCAGCGACCTGGCCCTGCTGATCAAGGCCGGCAAGGACGCCGGGCTGACCACGAACTACTACACCTACTATGCCGGCACCACGGGCGTGGCAACGGCCATGGGCGCTGCCGGCGCCGAGCGGGTCAAGTACGTGGGCTACTACAACCCGAACAACAAGGGGTTCAAGGGCTCGGACATCATCGAGGGCTTCAAGAAGAAGTACAACGACGATTTCTACGTGATGGCGTCGTACACGGGCATCGCCATGCTGAGCCAGGCCATGAAGAAGGCCAACTCCACCGATCCGGTGAAGGTGGCCCACGCGCTGGAGGGGCTCAAGGTGGAGAGCATGAACGGCACCGTGGAAATGCGTAACACCGACCACCAGGCGCAGCAGTCGCTCGTGGTGGCCACGTGGACCAAGGTGGACGGCAAGGAAGTCAAGTACGACGCCGAGAACACCGGCTACGGCTGGAAGACGAACGCGGAGCTCGACCAGTTCGTGGCCGCCCAGCCCACGTCCTGCCAGATGAAGCGCCCGGGCTGATCCGGCGCGCGACCGGCATCTGAGCGATCCGGGGCCGGACGGGTTTCCGTCTGCCCCGGATCGGCGGACAATCACGCTTTTGCCCTGGGCGCCACACGTCCACCGAAGGACCCGCCGTGGAATTTTTCGTCATTTCGCTATTGAACGGCATCAGCTACGGGCTGCTGCTGTTCATGCTGTCATCGGGGCTCACGCTCATCTTCAGCATGATGGGCGTGCTCAATTTCGCGCATGCCAGCTTCTATATGCTGGGCGCCTACTTTGCCTACACCATCGCCAGCAAGATCGGCTTCTGGCCGGCGCTGATCCTGGCCCCGCTGCTGGTGGCCGGAGCCGGCGCGCTGGTCGAGCGCTTCGGGCTGCGCACCGTGCACAAGTTCGGTCACGTCGCCGAATTGCTATTCACCTTCGGCCTGGCCTACCTGATCGAGGAAGGCGTGAAGCTGGTCTGGGGACTGGCCGCGGTGCCGTACCGGATTCCGCCGGAACTGGACGGGCCGCTGTTCACGGTGTTCACCTCGTCCTTCCCCACCTACCGGGCGTTCATGATGCTGGTCTCGCTCGGCATGCTGGTGGCGATCTACCTCGTGCTGACCCGCACCCGCATCGGGCTGGTGATCCAGGCCGCGCTGACGCACCCGGAAATGGTCGAGGCCCTCGGCCACAACGTGCCGCGCGTGTTCATGATGGTCTTCGGCGGCGGCGCCGCGCTGGCGGGGCTGGCGGGGGTGATCGGCGGCAATGCCTTCGTGACCGAGCCGTCGATGGCGGCGGCGGTGGGCTCCATCGTCTTCGTGGTGGCTGTGGTGGGCGGCATGGGGTCGCTGGTGGGGGCGTTCATCGCCTCGATCCTGATTGGCGTGCTGCAAACCTTCGCGGTGACGATCGACGCCTCGCTGGCCGGCCTGTTCGGCAGCCTGGGGCTCAACGTCAGCGACGCCACGGCACTGAGTTCGGTCTGGAAGCTCACGGTGGCCCAGGTGGCGCCCGTGATGCCGTACCTGCTGCTCGTGGTGATGCTGATTTTCCGCCCGCGCGGGCTCATGGGCACCCGGGAGAGTTGAGCGATGGAGACCACGACCATGCAACAGACTCCCAACGCGGTGGTCACCGGCCGCACCATGCGCTACCGCCCGCTCAACCTCGCCCGCTGGATCATCTGGGGCGCCACGGCGCTGCTGATGCTGGTGATGCCGATGATCTTCACGGGCGGCTTCGCCGTGACGCTGATGTCCCAGATGGGCATCATGATTATCTTCGCGCTGTCGTACAACATGCTGCTCGGGCAGACCGGCATGCTGTCCTTCGGCCATGCGGTCTACGCGGGCCTCGGCGCGTTCATCGCCGTGCATGTGCTGAACATGATCGGTGCCGGCAAGGTCTGGCTGCCGGTGTCGATGCTGCCGCTGGTGGGCGGGCTGGCCGGCGCGTTCTTCGGCGTGCTGTTCGGCTACGTGACGACCAAGAAGTCCGGCACGACCTTTGCCATGATCACCATGGGCATCGGTGAGATGGTGTTCGCCAGCTCCCTGATGTTCCCGGACTTCTTCGGCGGCGAGGGCGGCATTTCCACGAACCGGGTGGTCGGCGATCCCTTCCTGGGCATCACCTTTGGCCCGGGCCGGCAGGTCTATTACCTGATTGCCCTCTGGTGCCTGGCGTCCATGGTGGCGATGTACGCCTGGACCCAGACGCCGCTCGGCCGCATCGCCAACGCCGTGCGCGACAACCCGGAGCGCGTGGAATTCATCGGCTACAACACCCAGCGCGTCCGCTTCCTCGTAGTGATTCTTTCGGCATTTTTCGCGGGTATCGCCGGGGCCTTGTCGGCGATCAACTTCGAGATCGTCTCCGCCGAGAACGTCAGCGCGGTGCGCTCGGGCGGCGTGCTGCTGGCGGCCTTCATCGGCGGTGCGGGGGTGTTCTTCGGTCCGGTGATCGGCGCCGTGGTCTTCGTACTGTTCGCGGTGGCGCTGTCGGACCTGACCAAGGCCTGGCTGCTCTATCTCGGCCTGTTCTTCGTGATGATGGTGATGTTCGTGCCGGGCGGCATCGCCAGCCTGCTGCTGATGCAGATGCCGCTGCTGGCGAAGAAGCGCTTCGGGCGGATGCTGCCCAGCTACGGCCAGGCGGCCGTGGCCGGCCTGGTGCTGCTGGCGGCGCTGATCCTGACCGTGGAGCTGGTCTACAAGGTGCAGGTGGATAGCGCCAACGGCACGGCGATGCGGCTGTTCGGCGTGGCGTTCGACGCCGGCACGGTGGCCCCGTGGATCGTCGCGGCGGCGCTCTGGGCCGTGGGCTACGTGGCGTGGCGCTGGGCGGGGGGCCGCGTGCGCGCCGAACTCGACAAGATCCAGGCGGAATTCGGAGGTCAGGCATGACGGCGGCCATGGCAGGCGGGGGCACGCCCGCGCTGGAACTCATCGATGTGCGCAAGAAGTTCGGCCAGACCGAGATCATCCGTGGCGTGACGCTGGCCATCGGCAAGGGAGAGCGCCACGCGATGATCGGGCCGAACGGGGCGGGCAAGTCCACCACGTTCAACCTGATCTCGGGGCGGTTTGCGCCTAGCTCGGGCACGGTCAGGCTGAACGGCCAGCCCATCAGCGGGCTGCGGCCGTTCGAGATCAACCGGATGGGGCTCTCGCGCAGCTTCCAGATCACCAATATCTTCCACCGGCTGTCCGTGTTCGAGAACCTGCGCTGCGCGGTGCTGTGGTCGCTCGGCTACAAGTATTCGTTCTGGCACCGGCTCTCCGAACTGCGCGACGCCCGCGAGCGGGCAGACGAGGTGCTGGAGCTGATCGGCATGCAGCATCGGCGCAATTCGCAGGCCGGGCTGCTGACCTATGCCGAGCAGCGCGCGCTGGAGATCGGCATCACCATCGCGGGCGGCGCCGAGGTGATCCTGCTGGACGAGCCCACGGCCGGCATGAGCCGGTCGGAATCGGACCACGCGGTCGAACTGATCCGCAAGGTCACGGTCGGCAAGACGCTGGTGATGGTGGAGCACGACATGAGCGTGGTCTTCGGCCTGGCGGACCGGATCTCGGTGCTGGTCTACGGCGAGGTCATCGCCACGGACACCCCCGAGGCCATCCGCAACAACCGCAAGGTCAAGGAAGCCTACCTGGGCACGAGCCTCGACGAACCCGTGCCGGAAGGAGCGCACTGATGGGCAAGCGGATGCTGGACGTTACCGGGCTGCACGCCTATTACGGCAAGAGCCACATCCTGCACGGCGTGGACGCCCATATCGACGAGGGCGAGATCGTGGCGCTGCTGGGCCGCAACGGGGTGGGGCGCTCGACCATGGCCAAGGCGATCCTCGGCATGGTCAAGGCCGAGGGGTCCGTGCGCTTCCGCGACGAGGAAATCCTGGGCCGCCGCACGTTCGAGATCGCCCATGCGGGCATCGGCTATGTGCCGGAGAACCGCGACATCTTCCCAAGCCTGACCGTGCGCCAGAACCTGCTGCTGGGCGAGAAGCGCAACCCGCGCCAGTCATCGCCGCGCTGGTCGGTGGACGATATGTATCAAATGTTCCCAAGGCTGAAGGAGCGCGAGAACACGTCAGCCGGCGTGCTCTCGGGCGGCGAACAGCAGATGCTGACGCTGTGCCGCACCCTGATGGGCGACCCCGACCTGATCCTGATCGACGAACCCACCGAAGGCCTCGCGCCCATGATCGTGGCGCTGGTCGGCGATTTCCTGAAGACGCTGAAGGAGCGCGGCGTGTCGGTGCTGCTGATCGAACAGAAACTGGCGATCGCGCTCGATATCTCCCAACGGGTGTACGTCATGGGCCACGGCCACATCGTGTTCGAGGGCACGCCGACCGAACTGAAGGCGAATGGACAGGTGCGGAAGGAGTGGCTGGAGGTTTGAGGGTTACTTCCGCCGCCCCGCGCCCGGGCGGCTCTTTGTCTTGGCACGCTTCTTAGTAGGAGCAGCCGGGGTGAGGGCGGCCAGCCAGGCATCAGTCGTGGTTTTCATCATGCTGGACGTTGCCAACGCGGCCTGGCGTTTGGCTTCGGCGGTCGCGCGGCCTCGGGCGGCGCCCGCTACGGCGTTGGCGCCGCTCAGCCACATGCTCAGCATGGGGTTTTTCTTCAGCCAGGGGTTCTTCATCGTCGGTTCCTTGGAGTTCGTCGATCGTTCGTCGATCAATAAGGAACCGGGGCGCACGATGCGTGCCAGTGCGGGACGCCGCCGGGCGTGGCGAGGGATGGGGTGGCGTTGCAGAATCGCCCGACCGTTCCGCTCGCGCGTTGTAACGATGGCGGCAGTTGGCGGCTCAAGCGCCGTGCGTGGCGTGGTGCGACGATGGGAACGGAACTTGCGGGACGGGTTCGCTACAACGAACGTTGCGCAGGAGGCGCCATGAGCATCTTCAAGGACATTCTGAACAAGCTGCTGCACCGGTCCCAGCCGGCCCAGCCACAGGCGGGCACGGCAAGCGCGGCCCCCGGCACGGGCACCACTGCGCCGGCGGCCAGCCCCAGTCCGGCCACGCCCGGCGCGGCGCCGGCCGGTGCGGGTACCCCGGGTGGCGCTGCAAAGCCGCTGTCGGCCGTCGATGTGGAAGCGGTCATGGACAAGGCCGTCACCGAGTCGGGGCGACAACTGAACTGGCGGACGTCGATTGTCGACACCATGAAGGCGCTCGGCATCGACAGCAGCCTGGAACACCGCAAGGAACTGGCGAAGGAGCTGAACTACACCGGTGACATGAACGACTCCGCCGCCATGAACATCTGGCTGCACAAGAAGGTCATGACGGAGCTGGCCGCGAACGGCGGCAAGCTGCCGCCGAACCTGGCGTCGTAAGTCAACGAAAGGGCGGGGGCGCGCCGGTGTGGACGTCTCTCGATCACCAATCCAGTGATCAGTGATCGAGGGGCACTATACCGGCCAACCTCCGGTGAACAGTCCGATCAGCGTCGTTACGAGCCAGGGCAGCGACCATGCCCAGTTCAGCCATATTGACCGCTGGCGGATCCAGAGCCCAGCGAGGGCGAACAGCCAGTAGCAGGCAGTCAGTCCCTGACGGTAAAGATGGGCGAGCGGGTCCTGAAACCCCTCCGACTCCCAGATCGGCCCATACACGGGATAGGTGGCCTGCGGGCCTTCGAGGACATTGGCTGCCGCCAACAGGCATTGGAGCGCAAGGGCCAGGAGGTGGCACATCAACATCCCCGACCAGACCATCCGCAACCCGCGTTCGATATTGGACCAGGGCATGTCAGGGATAGATATAGGCGTGCAGGACGATGCCGAACAGCAGTGGCATCGACCATGCCCAGTTTAGCCAGCGGCGGCGTTGCCGGACCCACAGCCCAGCCAATGCGAACAGAAGCAGGAAGATCTGTTCCCCGCTCGATTCGAAGTATGCGCGAAGGTTGGGGAATCCCTGGATCCGCCAGAGGGGCGGGCCGTTGTCGTCAGCAGGGTGCGGAATGCCGGCGACCGTCGCGAGGTCCGCGCACACGCTTAGGAAAAGAACGACCAGCAGCACGGACCAGAGGATGCGACAACCACGTTCAATAGCGAACCACGACATCCATGTCCTTTCCATACTTTAGAAATGCATCAACGAATGAAGGCATGTCGGAGGTCAGGTCTATACAGCCTGCCGAGCCGGCGACCCAGCCACCATGGATCGAGAAATCGCTGCGTCCATGTGTCCGGGTGCCCGGGAGTGGGTCCAGCCATACCCGGCGCTTGCCCCAGGACATGACGCAGCCCGGCCAGGTTCCACTTCCCTTCACGATGCCGAAGGCGCGGATGATGCACCGTCGTCGATCGGACCAGGAGTAGTTTTCCCACCGCTGCAGGCGGTCTTGCCTTGCACTGTAGTGGCCTTCGGGAATGGGCCCCAGATGCCGGGTTGCCTGATGTTCCTTGTCTGTATGTCCGGGCGCGCCCGAGACAGCATGCCACGACTGGTGCGCGCCATTCTCAACCCAAATGAGACGTGTGCCGTTGAAGTGCAACGTCGCTCGACGGGACTCCATGCGACGTATGGTCTCGGCAAGTCCGAGCATGCGAACGATCGATTCAGTATCGTTGCCAGCGGCGGCGGCAATCCCCAAGCGGCGGCCCGCCAGTTCGCGGAGCTCGGTTGCCAGATCCTGGCTCGCGTCGACTTCCCTGGCGATGTCTCTGGCGTCCATATGGGCCTCCACTCAAAGGTGAACGCCCAGCCTACCTATCCGACCGCTGCCCGCCTTGCGCGGGATCAATTGCCCGCATACTGTCTCAAACCTCAACACCCTTACCGCTTCGTTGCCTTCGGCAGGTCGAACGGCATGTCCTCATAGTCGATCAGCCGGGTCTTTTTGACGATCCGGTAGCCGATCCACAGGGCCAGGAACATCGGCACGCCGATATAGGTCGCCAGGATCTCTGGCCAGCGGTTGGCAATATCGGCGAATGCCTGGTAGTTCTGGCCGGCCACGATGACCACACACAGCACGCCGGCGAAGATCGGGCCGAAGGGGTAGAGGGGGGACCGGTATGCGAGGTCGCTCACGCTGTAGCCCTGGTAGACCAGCCCGCGCCGGAAGCGGTAGTGGCTCAGGGCGATGCCGAGCCAGGCGAAGAAGCCGGTCATGGCCGAGGTATTGAGCAGCCACAGGTACACCGCCTTGTCGCCAAACAGTGAACTGAAGAAGCACAGCGCGCCGATGCCGGTGGTGATCAGCAGCGCGTTGAACGGCACGCCGCTCGGCGTCAGCCGGGCGAACATGCGCGGGGCGCGGCCGCTGACGGCCAGGCCGTACAGGATGCGGGTGGAGACATACATGCTCGAGGTGCCCGCCGACAGCAGCGCCGTCAGCACCACCGCGTTCATCAGCCCCGCCGCGAAGGCCAGCCCGGCGTGGCGGAAGACCAGCGCGAACGGGCTCACGCCCACGTCGGTCACGTCGTTGCGCAGCAGGCTCGGGTCGGTGTAGGGAATCAGCACGCCGATGATCAGGATCGCCAGCACATAGAACAGCAGGATGCGCCAGAACGTCTGCCGGATGGCGCGCGGCAGCGTGCGGGCCGGGTCGGTGGCTTCGCCGGCGGCCACGCCCACGGTCTCGGTGCCCTGGAACGAGAACCCGGCGATCATCGCCACCGCGAACATCCCCGGCAGCCCGCCGACGAACGGCGCCTCGCCCATGGTGAAGTTGTGCCAGCCCGACTGCGGCCCGCCGTGCATGATGCCGACAATCATCAGCACGCCCACACCGAGAAACACCACCACCGTGACCACCTTGATCAGCGCGAACCAGTATTCGGCCTCGCCGAAGCCGCGCACCGAGAACGCGTTGAGCGCGAACATCAGTGCCAGGAAGCTGGCGCTCCAGGCCACGCCCGGCACGTCCGGGAACCAGTACTGCATGACGAGCTGGGCGGCGGTCAGTTCCACCGCAATCGTCACGGCCAGGCTGAACCAGTAGTTCCAGCCCAGCGCGAAGCCGAAGCCTTCCTCGACATAGACCGCGCTATAGGTGACAAACGAGCCGGCCACGGGCATGTGCACGGCCAGTTCGCCGAGGCTGGTCATCAGGCAATAGACCATCAGGCCGATCAGGCAGTAGGCGAGCAGGGCGCCGCCGGGGCCGGACTGGGCGATCGAGGCGCCGGAGGCCACGAACAGCCCCGTGCCGATGGCCCCGCCGAGGGCGATCATGGTCAGGTGGCGTGCCTTGAGCTGGCGGCGCAGGTCGTCGTGCTCGACGACGGGATGTTGATGCGGATGGGGATGCGAGTGAGTGGAAGACATCAGGTAGACACAGGGTCGCTGCAACGTCAGGGAATACCGGCGGCCTCGTAAGCCGGCCGGGGCGCGCGGGGACGCCATACCCATAAAAACGAAAAGGCGCGAGTCTAACCTGTCCTTTTTAGTGGATTGGAGGGCGGCGTCAAATAAAGTCGAACCCGGGCCGCAGGGTGGTTGAAAAGTGCCTCCGCCGCCATGACGGGCATCAAGCGGGCCGATTCCCTACGGGTTCCCCCTGAGGGTTTCGGCCCGCTTCGAGGCTCACCATGAACGCCGGATGGAGCGGCCATGAAGCCCGCGCATGACAGGGAATCCATCGCAGAAAATTGAAATTGAACGACCGTGCTATTTTGTGTATGCTTGATCCGCTTTCGGGCCCGACAGCCCGTGGAGCAAGGGATTGCGGGGTGAGGAGACATTTCACGACACCGCCGCGCAAGGCCCCGGCCGTAACAAAAATTCGAGAATTCGAATCCCGAGACAACCAAAGACCAAAGGAACCAGCATGACAGCGCAGTATCAGGTTCAGGACGGCGTTGCCGTCATCACGCTCGACAATCCCCCCGTCAACGGCCTGGGTCACAGCACCCGGCTGGGCATCGTCGAAGGCTTGACCCGTGCGCTGGACGATGCGGCCGTCAAGGCCGTCGTCATCACCGGCGCCGGCAAGGCTTTCTCGGGCGGCGCCGACATCCGCGAATTCAACACGCCGAAGGCCACGCAGGAGCCGACGCTGCATTCGGTGATCCGCGCCGTGGAAGCCTCCGCCAAGCCGGTTGTGGCCGCGATCCACTCGGTCGCCATGGGCGGCGGGCTGGAACTGGCGCTGGGCTGTAACTACCGCGTGGCCGCCAAGGGCGCGCAGATCGCGCTGCCGGAAGTGAAGCTGGGCCTGCTGCCCGGCGCCGGTGGCACGCAGCGCCTGCCACGCGTGATCGGCCTGGAGCATGCGCTGAACATGATCGTCTCGGGCACGGCCATCCCGTCCGAGAAGTTTGCGGGTTCGAAGCTGTTCGATGAAATCGTCGACGGTGACGTGCTGCCCGCCGCCATCAAGTTCGCCCAGAACGTTGGCGCGGCCCCCGGCCCGTACCCGAAGGTGCGCGACCTGAAGGTGCGCCACGAGAACGCCGAGGGCTTCCTGGCCTTCGCCAAGACCACCGTGGCCGCCGTAGCCAAGAACTTCCCGGCGCCGCTGAAGTGCGTGGAGGCCGTGGCCGCCTCGCTCAAGCCGTTCGAGCAGGGCCTGAAGGCCGAGCGCGAAGGCTTCATGTACCTGGTCGGCACGCCGGAATCGCGCGCGCTGCGCCATGCCTTCTTCGGCGAGCGCGCCGCCAGCAAGATTCCCGATGTGTCCAGCGACACGCCGGTGCGCAAGGTCGAGCGCGTGGCCGTGATCGGCGCCGGCACCATGGGCGGCGGCATCACCATGAACTTCCTGAACGCAGGCATTCCGGTGACCATGCTGGAAACCAAGCAGGAAGCGCTGGACCGTGGCGTGACCACGATCCGCAAGAACTACGAGAACAGCGCCAAGAAGGGCAAGCTCACGCAGGAGAAGGTCGAGCAGCGCATGGGCCTGCTGAACACCACGCTGTCCTATGACGACATCAAGGACGCCGACATGGTCATCGAGGCCGTGTTCGAGGAAATGGGCGTCAAGGAAATCGTGTTCAAGAAGCTGGACGAAGTGATGAAGCCCGGCGCGATCCTGGCCTCCAACACCTCCACGCTCGATGTGAACAAGATCGCCTCGTTCACCAAGCGTCCGCAGGACGTAGTCGGCATGCACTTCTTCAGCCCGGCCAACGTCATGAAGCTGCTGGAAGTAGTGCGTGGCGCGGAAACCGGCAAGGACGTGCTGGCCACGGTGATGCAGATCGCCAAGAAGATCAAGAAGACGGCCGTGGTGTCCGGCGTCTGCGACGGCTTCATCGGCAACCGCATGATCGAGCAGTACAGCCGCCAGGCTGGCTATCTGCTGGACGAAGGCGCGCTGCCCGAGCAGGTGGACAAGGCCATCGAGAAGTTCGGTTTCGCCATGGGCCCGTTCCGCATGGGCGACCTGGCCGGCAACGACATCGGCTGGGCCATCCGCAAGCGTCGCGCCGTGGACAAGCCGGACATCCAGTACTCGAAGACCGCCGACAAGCTCTGCGAGCTGGGCCGCTTCGGCCAGAAGACCGGCGCCGGCTGGTACGACTACAAGCCGGGCGACCGCAAGCCGTACCCGAACCAGCAGGTCAACGACATGATCGTCGAGCACTCGAAGGCGCTCGGACTCACGCGCCGCAAGATTTCCGACGAGGAGATCGTGGAGCGCCTGGTGTTCGCGCTGGTCAACGAGGGCGCCAAGATCCTGGACGAAGGCATTGCCTCGAAGGCGTCCGACATCGACATGGTCTACCTGACTGGCTACGGCTTCCCGCTGTTCCGCGGCGGCCCGATGCTGTACGCGGACCAGGTTGGCCTGTTCAACGTGGTCCAGGCCATGCAGCGCTACGCCAAGGGTTATCACGGCGAAGCCTGGAAGCCGGCCGCACTGCTGACGAAGCTGGCCGACGAGGGCAAGGGCTTCAACGGCTGACCCGCCACCGATATAGATAGTAGATAGCGTGAGGAAGCGGATTCGACCATGACCTACGGCGCGCAGGACTGCCTGCTGGTGATCGACGTGCAGAACGACTTCATGCCCGATGGCGCGCTGGCCGTGCCCCGTGGCGATGAAGTGGTGCCCGTCATCAACCGGCTGGCGCGGGCGTTCGGCCATGTGGTGATGACGCAGGACTGGCATCCCGCCGGGCATGCGTCGTTCGCCACCAGCCACGCCGGCCGCGCGCCGTTCCAGACCACCACGCTGGCCTATGGCGAGCAGGTGCTCTGGCCGGACCATTGCGTGCAGGAGACCCCGGGCGCCGCGCTGCATGCGGACCTGTGTATCCCGCACGCAAGGCTGGTGCTGCGCAAGGGCCATCATGCGGACGTGGACAGCTATTCCGCGTTCCTGGAGGCCGACCGCACCACCCGCACCGGGCTGGCCGGCTACCTGCGGGAGCATGGCGTCACCCGCGTCTTCTGCGCCGGGCTGGCCACGGACTACTGCGTGGCCTGGAGCGCGCTCGATGCGCGCGCCGCCGGCTTCGAGGTCGTGGTGATCGAGGACGCCTGCCGCGCCATCGACCTGAACGGCTCGCTGGAACAGGCCTGGGCGGACATGACCGCCGCCGGCGTGGTCCGGGCGACGTCGGCCCAGGTCCTGGAAGGCCATCCCGCCGCCCCACGCTGAACACACTGAATAACTCGCAAGAGACACCAAGATACCGAGGAGCAAGACATGAACGAGGCAGTCATCGTATCCACGGCCCGCACCGGGCTGGCCAAGAGCTGGAAGGGCGCATTCAACATGACCCACGGCGCGACCCTGGGCGGTCACGCGGTCCAGCACGCCATCGCGCGCGCCAAGATCGAGGCGGGTGAAGTGGAAGACGTGCTGATGGGCTGTGCCAACCCGGAAGGCGCCACCGGTGCCAACATCGCGCGCCAGATCGCTCTGCGCGCCGGCTGCCCGGTGACCGTGCCCGGCGCCACCGTGAACCGCTTCTGCTCGTCCGGCCTGCAAACCATCGCCATGGCCGCACAGCGCGTGATTGCCGATGAAGGCGACATCTTCGTGGCCGGCGGCGTGGAGTCCATCTCGTGCGTACAGCAGGAGATGAACCGCCACATGATCCAGGAAAGCTGGCTCAACAAGAACAAGCCGGAAATCTACTGGAGCATGCTCCAGACCGCCGAGAACGTGGCCAAGCGCTACAACATCTCGAAGGAGCGCCAGGACGAATACGGCGTGCGCAGCCAGCAACGTGCCGCCGCCGCGCTGGAAGCCGGCAAGTTCAAGGACGAGATCGTGCCGATGACGGTCCTCGCAGGCGTGGCCGACAAGGCTACCGGCCAGCTGATGACCAAGGAAGTGACGATCGACGCCGACGAGGGCATCCGCGCCGACACCACGCTGGAAGGCGTGTCGAAGATCCGCACCGCCATGCCCGGCGGCGTGGTCACGGCCGGCAATGCCTCGCAGTTCTCCGACGGCGCCTCGGCAGTGGTGGTGATGAACGCGAGCGTGGCGGCCGCCCGCGGCCTGCAGCCGCTGGGCGTGTTCCGCGGCTTTGCCGTGGCCGGCTGCGAGCCTGACGAAATGGGCATCGGCCCGGTGTTCGCGGTGCCCAAGCTGCTGAAGAAGGCCGGCTTGAAGGTGGACGACATCGGCCTGTGGGAGCTGAACGAGGCCTTCGCGGTGCAGGTGCTCTACTGCGCCGACACCCTCGGCATTCCGATGGACCGCCTGAACGTGAACGGCGGCGCCATCGCCGTGGGCCACCCGTACGGCGTCTCCGGCGCCCGCCTGGTCGGCCATGCGCTGATCGAAGGCAAGCGCCGTGGCGTGAAGTACGTGGTCGTGACGATGTGCATCGGCGGCGGCCAGGGCGCTGCCGGGCTGTTCGAAGTGCTGTAAGTCTTCTCCCGCTTGATGGTTGTCTCCCCTCTCCCTCTGGGAGAGGGGCGGGGGAGAGGGCAGGCGGTTCAACATGCGCTATCGCATCGAGACATTCCCGCCCTCTCCCCCAACCCCTCTCCCGCAAGCGGGAGAGGGGAGCAACATCCCTCATCCCCTCAGCCCGGAGCCTCGCATTCCATGTCGCTGATTCTTTCCCGCCGTGACCTCAATTTTGTGCTCTATGAGTGGCTCAAGGCGGAGGACCTCACCCAGATTCCCCGTTACGCAGACCACTCGCGCGAGACCTTCGACGCCGCGCTGGACACCTGCGAGAAGATCGCCACGGACCTGTTCGCGCCGCACAACAAGAAGAGCGATGCCAACGAGCCGCACTTCGATGGCGAGACGGTCACCATCATTCCCGAAGTCAGCACCGCCCTGCGCGCCTTCTGCGACGCCGGCCTGATGGCCGCCGGGCAGGACTACGAGTACGGCGGCATGCAGCTGCCGGTCACGCTCGAGAAGGCCGCGTTCGCGTACTTCAAGGCGGCCAACGTCGGCACGAGTTCGTATCCGTTCCTGACCATCGGCAACGCCAACCTGCTGCTCACCCACGGCACGGCGGCGCAGATCGACACTTTTGTTCGCCCCGAACTCGAAGGCCGCTTCTTCGGCACGATGTGCCTGTCGGAGCCGCAGGCGGGCTCGTCGCTGTCGGACATCACCACGCGGGCCGACTACGAAGGCGAATCGCCGCTCGGCCAGCAATACCGGCTGCGCGGCAACAAGATGTGGATCTCGGCCGGCGAGCACGAGCTGTCGGACAACATCGTCCACCTCGTGCTGGCCAAGATTCCCGGCCCGGACGGCAAGCTGATCCCGGGCGTCAAGGGCATCTCGCTGTTCATCGTGCCGAAGTTCCTCGTCAATGGCGACGGCTCGCTCGGCGAGCATAACGACGTGGTGCTGGCCGGCCTGAACCACAAGATGGGCTATCGCGGCACCACCAACTGCCTGCTGAACTTCGGCGAAGGCATGAAATATCGCCCGGACGGCAAGGCTGGCGCCATCGGCTACCTCGTGGGCGAGCCCCACAAGGGCCTGGCCTGCATGTTCCACATGATGAACGAGGCCCGCATCGGCGTGGGTCTGGGCGCGGTGACGCTGGGCTACACCGGCTACCTCCATGCGCTGGACTACGCGCGCAACCGTCCGCAGGGCCGGCCAGTCGGCCCGGGTGGCAAGGACCCGGCCAGCCCGCAGGTGAAGCTGGTCGAGCATGCCGACATCCGCCGCATGCTGCTGGCGCAGAAGAGCTATGTCGAAGGCGGCCTGGCGCTGAACCTGTACTGCGCGCGGCTGGTGGACGAGGAACACGCGGCCAAGGCTGCCGGCGAGGCCGAGCGGCACCGTGAACTGTCCCTGCTGCTCGACATCCTGACCCCGATCGCCAAGAGCTGGCCGTCGCAATGGTGTCTGGAGGCGAACAACCTCGCCATCCAGGTGCATGGCGGCTACGGCTACACGCGCGAGTACAACGTCGAACAGTTCTATCGCGATAACCGCCTGAACCCGATTCACGAAGGCACCCACGGCATTCAGGGGCTGGACCTGCTGGGCCGCAAGGTCGTGATGCAGGACGGCGCCGCGCTCCGGCTGGTGGGTGAGCGCCTGCGCGCCACGTGCGAGCGCGCCGTCGCCACCGGTGACAAGACGCTGGCGGCGCAGGCCGCCGCGCTCGGCAAGGCGTCCCAGCGGCTGGCGGAAGTCACCGCCACGCTGTGGTCCGCAGGGGACCCCAACGTCACGCTCGCCAACGCCTCGGTCTATCTGGAGGCGTTCGGCCACGTGGTGGTGGCGTGGATCTGGCTGGAGCAGGCGCTGGTGGCACAAGCCGCGCTGCCGCAGGCACAAGGCGAAGACGCCGATTTCTATCGCGGCAAGCTGGCGGCGGCGGCGTTCTTCTTCCGCTTCGAGCTGCCGAAGGTGTACCCGCAGCTCGACCTGCTGGCCACGCTGGACCGTACGACGCTGGACATGCAGGACGCCTGGTTCTGACCCCCGTCGCGCCCGCATCCACAAGAAAACAAGGAGACAAGCATGCACACCATCCAGCAACTGTTCGACCTCAAGGGCCAGACCGCGCTGATCACCGGCGGCTCGCGCGGGCTCGGGCTGCAGATTGCCGAGGCGCTGGGCGAGCAGGGCGCGCGCATCGTGCTGTCCGCCCGCAAGGCCGACGAGCTGCAGGCCGCGCAGGCGCATTTGCAGTCGCGCGGCATCGAGGCCGACTGGATCGCCGCCGATGGCGCGCGTGATGACGAAATCGCCCGGCTGGCCGATGAGTCGCTGGCCCGGCTCGGCCACATCGACATCCTGGTCAACAACGCCGGCGCCACCTGGGGCGCCCCGGCCGAAGACCACCCCGTGGAAGCGTGGGACAAGGTGATGAACCTGAACATCCGCGGCCTGTTCCTGCTGACGCAGCGCGTGGGCAAGCTGTCGATGATCCCGCGCCGCCATGGCCGCGTGATCAACGTGGCGTCCATTGCCGGGCTGGCTGGCAACCCGCCGGGCAGCATGGAGACGATTGCCTACAACACTTCCAAGGGCGCCGTGGTCAACTTCACGCGCACGCTGGCGGCCGAGTGGGGCGAGCACAACATCACCGTCAACGCGCTGGCGCCGGGCTTCTTCCCGTCGAAGATGACCAAGGGCTCGCTGGAGCGGCTGGGCGTGGAGGCGATGTGCGCCGGCGTGCCGCTGCACCGCCTGGGCGACGACGAAGACCTCAAGGGCGCCGCGCTGCTGTTCGCCACGGCGGCGGGCAAGCACATCACCGGCCAGATCCTGGCCGTCGACGGTGGCGTGAGCGCGGTCTGAGCGCAACCTGAGCCCCATCTGAGCCATGACACAAGACAACGGCTTCAACCTCAAGATCCCGTTCCTGGCCGACCTCGGCGTGCGCTGCAACTTCATGGAGGGCGGGCGCAGCGAGATCGAACTCGACCTGCGCGAACGCCACCAGAACAGCTGGGACATGGCCCACGGCGGCGTGCTGATGACGCTGCTGGACGTGGCCATGGCCGTCGCCGGCCGTTCGATGGACACCGATGGCCGGGGCGTGGTCACCATCGAGATGAAAACCAGCTTTATGGCGCCGGGGCGCGGCAAGCTGCGCGCGCGTGGGCTGGCCGTGCATCGCACCTCGACCATGGTGTTCTGCGAGGGCGAGATCGTCGATGAGGCCGGCGCCATCGTCTCCAAGGCCTCAGGCACCTTCAAGTACATCAAGCGCAAGCCGCCCCAGCGCAAGCCCGGCTCGCCTGACTCCGGCGCGGACGGCTGAGTGCCGCGCCGCGTTTTCTCGTAATTTTCCGAACGTATCTCCTGACCGAGCGAAGGAACCCATCATGTCGAAGCAAACCTATCAGCGCATCGTCCTGGCATCGCGCCCCGAGGCCGCCGTCACGCCCGACAACTTCCGGCTGGAGCAGGCGCCCGTGCCGGAACTGGCCGATGGCCAGGTGCTCGTGCGCAACCACTATTTGTCGCTGGACCCGTACATGCGCGGCCGCATGAGCGAGGGCAAGTCGTACGCCAACCCGCAGCCGCTGGGCGAAGTGATGATCGGCGGCACCGTGGGCGAGGTGGCGGCGAGCAAGAATCCGAAGTGGAACGTGGGCGACAAGGTCGTCGGCATGTTCGGCTGGCAGGAATACGGCGTGACCGATGGCGGCGGCATCCAGAAGGTCGACACCACGCATATCCCGCTGTCGGCCTACCTCGGCTCGGTGGGCATGCCCGGCGTGACCGCCTGGTACGGCCTGAACAAGATCATCGCGCCGAAGGCGGGCGAGACCATCGTGGTCAGCGCCGCGTCCGGCGCGGTGGGCAGCGTGGTGGGCCAGTTGGCCAAGCTGGCCGGCTGCCGCGTGATCGGCGTGGCCGGTGGCAAGGACAAGTGCGACTACGTGGTCAAGGAACTCGGCTTCGACGCCTGCGTGGACTACAAGGCCGCCAAGGACGCCAAGGAACTCTATGCAATGGTCAAGGAAGTCACCCCGGACGGCATCGACGGTTACTTCGAGAACGTGGGCGGCGACATCCTCGACGTGGTGCTGGCCCGCCTGAACGCCTTCGCGCGCGTGGCGGTGTGCGGCCTGATCGCCGGCTACGACGGCCAGGACATGCCGATCCGCAATCCGCGGGCGATCCTTGTATCGCGTGCACGCATCGAGGGCTTTATCGTCTCCGAGCACATGGACGTCTGGCCGCAGGCGCTCAAGGAACTGGGCACCTACGTCGCCCAAGGCAAGATCAAGTTCCGCGAGAGCATTGCCGAAGGGCTGGCCAGCGCGCCGGAAGCCTTTATCGGCCTGCTGAAGGGCAAGAACTTCGGCAAGCAGCTCGTGAAGCTGGTCTGACGCTAAACGTATACATATAGAGGGAGACACCCCATGAACGCCCCGCAATCCGCACCCCGCCCCGACGACATGGCCGAGGGCCTGTCCGAGGAGGTCAAGGCCCGCTACCGCAACCTGCCGCGCCCGCCCAAGTTCGACACCCCGGCGCAGGAGCGGCTGCACCGCAAGCAGCGGCTGGCGGCGGCGTTCCGGCTGTTCTCGAAATTCGGATTCGATGAAGGCGTGGCTGGCCATATCACCGCGCGCGACCCCGAGTTCGAGGACACCTTCTGGGTCAACCCGTTCGGCGTCCATTTCAGCCAGGTGACGGTGTCGAACCTGATCCGCTGCGACCACCACGGCAACGTGGTGGAGGGCGACTACCCGGTCAACGCGGCGGCGTTCGCCATCCACTCGCGCGTGCACGGGACCCGGCCGGACGCCGTGGCGGCGGCGCACTCGCACAGCACCCATGGCCGCGCGTGGTCCACGCTGGGCCGCAAGCTCGATCCGCTGACCCAGGACGTCTGCGCCTTCTACGACGACCACGCGCTGTATGACGACTTCGGCGGCGTGGTGGTGGAACTCGACGAAGGCCAGCGCATTGCCAACGCGCTGGGCGACAACAAGGCCGCCATCCTCCAGAACCACGGCCTGCTGACCGTCGGCAAGACCGTGGACGAAGCCGCGTGGTGGTTCATCACGATGGAGCGCTCGTGCCAGGTGCAACTGCTGGCGGAGGCCGCGGCGGCGCGTACCAACGCCCCGCTCAAGATGATTGGCGAGGCAGCGGCGCGGCAGGCATACTCCATCGTCGGTACCGCACAGGCGGGCTGGTTCCAGTTCCAGCCGCTGTACGCGCGCATCGTGCGCGAGCAGCCCGACCTCCTGGAATAAGCCCCCAATCGATCCAACCCGACCTGACCGGACCCGCATCGCATGCCTGACATCATCCTGCATCAGTACGCCACCTCGCCGTTTTCCGAGAAGATTCGTCTCGTGCTCGGCGCCAAGGGCTTGACCTGGAACGCGGTGGAGATCCCACCCATTCTGCCCAAGCCCGACCTGCTGGCGCTGACCGGCGGCTACCGGCGCACCCCGGTGATGCAGATTGGCGCGGACATCTATTGCGATACGGCGCTGATCTGCGACGTGCTGGACCGGCTGGCCCCCCAGCCGCCGCTCTATCCGGCCATCCAGGCTGCCTCGGCGCGGTTGGCGGCGGCGTGGATCGACAGCGCGCTGTTCACGGCCTCGGTCACCTACACGATGCAGCCAGCCGGCGTGCAGGCGATGCTGGCGCACCTGACGCCGGGCCAGGTGCAGGCGTTCATCGCCGACCGCAAGGCCATGCGCGGCGATACCAACGCGCTGCGCATGCCGCTGCCCGAGGCCGCCGCGATGCTCCACGACACGCTGGGCCGCCTGCAGGAGCAGTTCGCAGCCGGCGTGCCGCATGTGGCCGGCCCGGAATTGTCGATTGCCGATTTCTCGCTGTTCCACAACCTCTGGTTCATCCGCCGCGCCACGCCGCTGGCGGCGATCCTCGACGGCTACCCGCTGGTCAAGACCTGGTTCGCGCGCATGCAGGCGTACGGCCACGGCAAGCTGCGCGTGGTGCCGCCCGAGACCGCCATCGCCGACGCGCTGAACCACGACCCGCTGCCGCACGACACCACCATCCTGCCCGGCAGCGGCCTGGCGGCGGGCGACCCGGTCACGGTCACGCCCACCGATTATGCGAAGGATCCCGTCGCCGGCGTGCTGCTGACGCTGACCGGCCACGTGGTCACCATCCGCCGGCAGGACCCGCGTGCCGGCGCCGTCAACGTCCATTTCCCGCGGCAGGGCTACCACGTGCAGTCCGCCGCCTGACATCCCTATATAAGAAGGCATCTGCCGGAGGAGACGATATGAAGCAGTTCGAGAGCAAGGTGGCGGTGATCACCGGCGGCGCGTCCGGTTTCGGCAAGGAATTCGCCCGGATCGGTGCCTCGCTGGGCATGAAGCTGGTGCTGGCCGATGTGCAGGAGGATGCACTCGACACAACTGTCGCCGAATTCAAGGCGCAGGGCGTGCAAGTCATCGGCCTGCGCACCGATGTGTCGCGCGCCGAAGACATGCAGGCGCTGGCTGACGCGGCGATGACCGCGTTCGGCGAAGTCCACCTGCTGTTCAACAACGCCGGCGTCGGCGCGGGCGGGCTGCTCTGGGAAAACACCCAGAAGGACTGGGACTGGGTGCTCGGCGTGAACCTCTACGGCGTGATCCACGGCGTGCGGATCTTCACCCCGCTGATGCTGGCCGCTGCGACGAAGGATCCGGGCTACCAGGGCCATATCGTCAATACGGCGTCGATGGCGGGGCTGCTGAACCCGCCGGCGATGGGGGTCTACAACGTCTCCAAGCACGCGGTGGTGTCGCTATCGGAATCGCTCTACCAGGATCTGAGCCTGGTCACGGAGCAGGTGCATTGCTCGGTGCTGTGCCCGTACTTCGTGCCGACCGGCATCAGCCAGTCGCAGCGCAACCGGCCGGCCGGGCTGGCCAATGAGGCACCGCCCACGCGCTCGCAACTGGTGTCGCAGGCGTTGTCGGACAAGGCCGTGCATTCGGGCAAGGTGACGGCGGCCGATGTGGCGCAGCTCACTTTCGACGCCATCCGCGACGAAAGCTTCTATATTTACTCCCACCCGCAGGCGCTGGAGACGGTGCGGCAACGCATGGAGGACATCGTCGGCCAGCGCAATCCGGGCGATCCGTTCGGCGACAAGAAAGAAGTGCGCGCCGGCCTGATCGCCGCGCTGCGCGGCTGAACCGAGCCACCCTAACATAAAGGAGTGGCGATGGAGACCGCGATGACCGCACCCGCTGTGATTCAGCACCTGCAGTTTGCCAACCTGCCCAACGGCACCCGCCTCCATTACGCGAGCGCCGGGGAGCAGGGCAGGCCGCTGATCCTGTTCGTGCATGGCTTTCCCGAGTTCTGGTACGCCTGGGAGCACCAGTTGGCGCAGTTCGGCCAGACCCATTTCGCCGTGGCGCCGGACCTGCGTGGGTTCAACCTGTCCAGCAAGCCGGCCGAGCCGGACGCCTACAAACCGAAGCATCTGGTCGAGGATCTCGTGCAGTTCGTGCGCGCGCTGGGCTACCAGCGCTGCGTGGTGGTGGCGCACGACTGGGGCGGGGCGATCTGCTGGAACCTCGCCATCCAGCATCCGGATCTGGTCGAGCAGTTGATCATCATCAACTCGCCCCATCCCTATGTGTTTGCGCGCGCGCTGTCGGCCGATGCGGCGCAGCAAAAGGCATCGGGCTATATGAACTGGCTGCGCAAGCCGGGGTCCGAGCAGGCGCTGGCCGCTGACGAATTCGCGCTGCTGGAGAAGATGCTGACGGGCGATGCCGACCGGCTGCCCGCCTGGTTTAACGGCGAGACGCGCACGCGGTACCACGCGGCGTGGTCGCAGCCGGGCGATGCCGGGAGCCATCCGCTTACGGGGGGCGTGAACTACTACCGCGCCTCGCCGATGCACCCGCCCGGGCCGGGCGAAGCCGCGCCGGACATCTCGCGGCTCGATCCGTCGGCCTTCCTCGTACGCGTGCCCACGCTGGTGATCTGGGGCGAGAACGACCGCGCGCTACCGAAGACGCTCGCGGACGGGCTGGAGGACTTCGTCCCCGACCTGCGCCTGGAGCGGATTCCGGAAGGCACGCACTGGATCATCCACGAGCAGCCCGAGCGGATCAATCTGCTGATCCGCAGCGCGCTGCCGTGATCGATCGTGGAGGGTGGTGAAGGGTGACTAGGTGAGCCGCTCGCGATACAGGCGGTAGTTCTCGTCATCGAAGCAGACGAAGGTCACCTGCTCCAGGCTCGGCGCCTTGGGCAGGGCGTCCCGCACGGCGCGGATGGCGATGTCCACGGCGCGCTCGCGCGGAAAGCCGTAGATGCCGGTGCTGATGTTCGGGAAGGCGAGGGTGCGCAGGCCCTGCTCGCCGGCCAGCCGCACGCTGTTGCGGTAGGCGTTGGCCAGCAGCGCGTCCTCGTTCTGGCTCCCGCCTTTCCAGACCGGCCCCACTGCATGGATGACATAGGGCGCCGGCAGCAGGCCGCCCGTGGTGATGACCGCTTCGCCGGTCGGGCAGCCGCCCTGTGCATCGCGGATCGCCCGGCACGCGTTCATGATGGCCGGCCCGCCCGCGCCGTGGATGGCGCCGTCCACACCCCCGCCGCCCAACAAGCCGTTGTTCGCGGCATTGACGATGGCATCGACCTCCAGCCGCGTAATATCCCCGTGTACAACCTGCAAGTGCTCGCCTGTCATGGTGTCTCCCGATGGAATACGCTCTCAGCATAGCCGCTGATGTGGTCGATGATCGCGCAAAAGCGTCGCCAAAACACATCGCCGGAATGATTTCGTCATGCTGCAACCGCAAAACGCTGGCATGATACGGAAAACGAACGATCGTTCACTATTCGAACCTCGACAATATTCAGAGACAGCTTCCTCGGGTCAGTCCATGTCCGCCAAGCCTTTGCCGACCGATTCCGCGTCCGGTGTTCCTCCTGGCAAGTCCTCCCAGCCGCTCGACCCGCAAGTTGCGCAGTTGCTGGACCTGATCGCGCGCGCCAAGCGCCCGCCGATCCACGCGCTGGACGTGGCGGACGCCAAGATTGCGTACGAGAAAAGCGCCCCGATCCTCGATATTTCGCCGCCGCCCGTCCATGACGTGGAGAACTTCGCCATCCCGGCGCGCGACGGCCATCAGATTCCGGTGCGGCTCTATGCACCGCGCGAGGCAAGCTGGGCCGATCCGCTGCCGTTGCTGGTGTATTTCCACGGCGGCGGGTTTACAGTGGGGAGTGTCAATTCGCACGATGCGCTGTGCCGCACGTTCTGCATGGGCGCGGAATGCCTGGTGTTGTCGGTGGACTACCGGCTCGGGCCGGACTGGAAATTCCCGACGGCCGCCAACGATGCGTTCGACGCGCTGCACTGGGTCGTCGCCGAAGCCGAGCGGCTGGGCGCCGACCCGGCCCGGATCGCGCTCGGCGGCGACAGCGCCGGCGGCACGCTGGCCGCAGCCAGCGCCGTGGCGGCCCGCAACGCCGGCCTGGCGCCGGTGCTGCAACTGCTGATCTATCCAGGCACGAGCGCGCGGCAGGACACACCCTCGCACCGCGCACTGGCCGAGGGCTACCTGCTCACTGGCGACATGATCCAGTGGTTCTTTTCGCACTATCTGGGCCAGGACGCCGACCGTGACGACTGGCGCTTCGCGCCGCTGGACGGGGGCGGTACCGGCGCCGATGTGCGCGGGGTATGCCCGGCCTGGATCGCCGTGGCCGGCTACGACCCCTTGCATGACGAGGGCGTGGCCTACGCCGCCAAGCTCCAGGCGGCGGGCGTGCCGGCCACGCTGGTCGACTATCCGTCGATGATTCACGATTTTTTCAAGCTCGGCCGCTTCGTGCCGGCTGTACTACAGGCGCACGCCGACGCCAACGGCGCGCTCCGTCAAGCATTCAAGACCTGAAGTCGCAATATTGCAGAACTGCAGCAGAAGAAGGAGACATTGACTTATGCAACGCCGCCATTTCATCGCCCGTGCGGGCATGCTCGCCGCCACGGCCGCGATCGGTTTCGCAGCCCTGCCGGCCCACGCGCAGGCGGACAAATTCCCAACCCGGCCGATCCGCCTGATCATCGGCTACACGGCGGGCGGTTCCACCGACATCCCGTTCCGTGTGCTGGCCGACAACGCCTCAAAGATCCTCGGCCAGCCCGTGATCGTCGAGAACAAGCCGGGTGCCGGCGGCGTGCTGCCGGCCCAGTTGATGCAATCCACGGCGCCTGACGGCTACACGCTGGCCCAGGTCGCCATGCCGGTCTACCGCCTGCCGTACACCACCAAGATCAACTGGGATCCGGTGAAGGACCTGTCGTACGTCATCAACCTGGCCGGGTATTCGTTCGGTCTGGTGGTGCCGGCCGATTCGCCGATCAAGACGATGCAGGAGTACGTGGCCTACGCCAAGGCCAATCCGGGCAAGCTGACCTACGGCTCGCCAGGCTCGATGACCACGCTGCACCTGACCATGGAAGAACTGGCCATGCGCCAGGGCGTGCAGTTCTCGCATATTCCTTACAAAGGCAACTCGGAATCGATGCAGGCCCTGCTGGGCGGCCACGTGATGTCGGTGGCGGACACGCCGGCGTGGGCGCAGTATGTGGAGCAGGGCAAGCTGCGCCTGCTGTCCACCTGGGGCGAGAAGCGCTCGGCGCGCTTCCCGAACGTGCCGACGCTAAAGGAACTCGGCATGGGCATCGTCCAGACGTCGCCGTTCGGGCTGGTTGTGCCGAAGGGCACGGACCCGAAGATCGTGCAGAAACTGCATGACGCGTTCAAGAAGGCGATGGAAATGCCGAACTACCGCGAGTCGCTCGCCAAGTTCGACATGGAGCCGTACTACATGAGCAGCGAGCAGTACGCGGCTTTCGCCGCCGAGACGGTCAAGAAGGAAAAGGCCATCATCGAGAAGCTGGGCCTGGCCAAGGCACAGTAATTCGCTGAATGACGATGACATGCGGGCGCCCCTCGAGGCGCCCGTATTGGCTTGGGGAATACGAAACATGGCGAAAGAGGATTTCCGCCACAGCGTGCCGCTGCGCGTGCGCTGGGCCGAGGTGGACCCGCAGTCCATCGTCTTCAACGCGCACTACCTGACGTATTGCGATATCTGCGTGACCGAGTACTGGCGCGCGGTGGGCATCCGCTATCCCGAAGACGTGCTCCACGCGCACGGCGTGGACATCTTCGTGGTGAAGTCGACCCTGGAATACCACGCCTCGGCGCGGTTCGACGACGTGCTGGAGATCCGCGGCCGCATGGCCCGCCTGGGCCGCTCGAGCATGCTGTTCCGCGTGGAAATGTATCGCGGCGACGAACACCTGATCACCGGGGAGGTGATCTACGTCTGCGCTGACCCGGCCACGCAGAAATCGGCCCCGATCCCCGGGCAGGTCAGGGAGACGATCGAGGCGTACGAGGTGGTGAAGCCGGAGCGGTAGGGCGGAGGCTTTCGGGGACGAAAACCTCCGCAATCGAACCGCAGTCGGACGGTTTAGCCCCCGATTCCCGCATCCTCCATATAGCCGCGGATCACGTCATCGAAGCTCGCGTCGCTCTGGAAGCCCAGTTCGACGGCGCGGGTGACGTCCCATGCCGCCGGCCAGGTGCCGACGATGTTCTCGATGCGTTCTTCGCGCTGCCAGGTGACGCGGTCGGCCACGGTGTCGCCGGCCACGCGCCGGAGCGCCTCGACCATCTGCTTGGCGGTTACCGACAGGCCCGGCAGGTTCACCACGCGGCGGTTGCCGAAGCGCGCGCCGTCCAGTTCCAGGCCGTTGACCAGCGCCGTGATGGCGCCGCGCGGCGAGAGCAGCCACAGCGACGTCTCGGGGGCCACCGGGCAGTTGGCGGCCTCGCCGGCCAGCGGTTCGCGGATGATGCCGCTGGCGAACGACGACGCCGCCGCGTTGGGCTTGCCCGGGCGGACGCTGATGGTCGGCAGGCGCAGTACGCGGCCATCGACGAAGCCGCGTCGGCTGTAGTCGGACAGCAGCAGTTCGCCGATGGCCTTCTGCGCGCCGTACGACGACTGCGGGTTCAGCGCGGTGTCGTCCTGCACTACGGCCGGCAGCTTGCCGCCATAGACGGCCACCGAACTCGTGAACACCACGCGCGGGCGGTGGCCCAGCTGGCGGCAGGTTTCGAGCAGCGCGCGCGAGGCATCGAGGTTCACGCGCATGCCAAGGTCGAAATCGGCCTCGGCTTGCCCGCTGACCACGGCGGCCAGGTGGAACACGGCGCCGGTATCGGCATCCATCGCGCGGGCCAGCACGGCCGGGTCGGAGAGGTCGCCGGTGACCACGCGCACGCGCGCATCGTCGATCTGCGGCGCCACGACGTCCAGCAGCGTCAGGCGGTCGATCGTGACGGCCTTGCCGTCGAGGTTCAGGCTGCCGCGCTTGAGCAGCAGGCGGGCCAGTTGCAGGCCGAGGAAGCCGGCGCCGCCGGTAATCAGTACATTCATGGTTGCAGCTCAGTCGTGTAGACGTTCAGTTCAGCGATTGATGTACGGCTTCAGCCAGCCGAGACCCGCCGAGGTGCCCGCGCGCGGGCGGTACTCGCAGCCGATCCAGCCGTCGTAGCCGAGTTCGTCGATCACGTTGAACAGGTAGGGATAGTTCAGTTCGCCCAGATCCGGCTCGTGGCGGTCCGGCACGCCGGCGATCTGGATATGGCCGATGCCCGCGAAGTCGCGCTTGAGCTTGACCGCGAGGTCGCCCTCGACGATCTGGCAGTGGTAGCAGTCGAACTGCACCTTCAGGTTGGCGGCGCCCACCTGCTGGCAGATGGCCTGGCCGTCGTCCTGGCGGTTCAGGAAGTAGCCCGGCATGTCGCGCGTGTTGATCGGCTCGATCAGCACCGTCACGCCCTGCGCGGCGGCCGAGGCGGCGGCATAGGCCAGGTTCTCGAGATACGTGGCACGCGCCTTCGCGCGGTCCGCATCGGCCGGCACCAGGCCGGCCATCACGTGGACGCGGTCGTTGCCGATCACGCCGGCGTACTCGAGCGCCCGCGCGAACGCGGTGCGGAACTCGGTTTCGCGGCCGGGCAGGGCGGCGATGCCGCGCTCGCCCGCGCCCCAGTCGCCCGGCGGCGCATTGAACAGTGCCTGGGTCAGCCCGTTGTCATCGAGCCGCTTGCGGATCTCGGCAGCCGGATGATCGTACGGGAACAGGTATTCCACCGCCTGGAAACCGTCCGCCGCCGCGGCGGCGAACCGGTCCAGAAAATCGTGCTCGGTGTACATCATCGAGAGGTTCGCGGCAAAGCGCGGCATGGCGGTCTCCTAGGAGGAATGGAATCAGCGGTTGACCATCTTAGCGGGCGTCAGCCACACCAGCAGCGCGCCCACCACCAGGATGCCGGACAGCACATACATCGGCAGCTGCGTGCTGTGGGTCAGATCCTTCAGCGTGCCCACCATGTACGGCGAGACAAAGCCGGCGAGGTTGCCCACCGAGTTGACCACGGCGATGCCCGATGCGGCGGCGATGCCCGACAGGAACGCCGTCGGCAGCGACCAGAACAGCGGTGCGCAGGTCAACACCCCGGCGGCCGCCAGGGACAGCGCGGCGATGGCTACCACAGTATTGTCGGTGAACGAGGCCGCGATGGCAAAGCCCACGGCACCCATCAGGGCCGGCACGATCAGGTGCCAGCGGCGTTCGCGACGGGCGTCGGCGCTGTGGCCGAGGATGTTCATGACGACGATGGCGCAGACGAACGGAATCGCCGAGAGCAGGCCGATCTTCAGGTTGCCGCTTACGCCGCTGGCCTTGACCAGGGTCGGCATCCAGAACGTCAGCGCGTACTGGCCGGTCACGAAGCAGAAGTAGATCAGGCACATCCACCACACGCGGCGGTCGCTGAACACGGCGCCGAGCGAATGCACGCCGCGCTGGCCGTTGGCCGTGGCGGCGGCGCTGGCGTTGCGCTCGTCTTCCTCGATATTGCGCTTGAGCACGCGCTTTTCATCGGCGTCGAGCCACGGGGCCTTGTCGATGCCGTCGCGCAGCACGAAGACCGTGACGACACCGATCAGGAATGCCGGCAGGGCCTCGATGAAGAACATCCACTGCCAGCCGGCCCAGCCGTGCGTGTCGTGGAAGGCGTCCATGATCCAGCCCGAGAGCGGGTTGCCGAACATGCCGGCCACCGGAATGCCCGACATGAACAGCGCGATCATCTTGGCGCGGCGGTCGGCCGGGAACCAGTAGGTGAGGTACAGGATCACGCCGGGATAGAAGCCCGCTTCAGCCAGACCGAGCAGGAAGCGCATGATGTAGAACGTGGTCGGCGTCTTCACGAACACGAAGAGCGCCGAGATGATGCCCCACGTGATCATGATCCGCGCGATCCAGATGCGCGCGCCGATGCGGTGCATCAGCAGGTTGCTGGGCACCTCGAACAGGAAGTAGCCGATGAAGAACAGCCCGGCGCCGAGGCCGAACACGGTTTCGGAGAATTGCAGGTCCTGGGCCATCTGCAGCTTGGCGAAGCCCACGTTCACGCGATCGAGGTAGGCGATCACGTAGCAGAGCATCAGGAACGGCATGATGCGCCAGAACACCTTCTTGTAGGCGCGTTTCTCGATGACGGCGTCGGCGTCGAGCCGGCCGCTGGCGGGAATGGCAGCCGCGCCGGCCGCCGTGTGGGAAGTATTCACGTTTGAGGTCTCCAATTTCATGGCCGTCGGATGACGGCCGGCAATCGTTGGCGCGCACGCATCCCGCGCGGGGCCGGGGGCACCACGCAGCTCGCGTCGCGAAAATCGTCGCGTTTTGTCCTAGGGGGGCGTTCTACTGATCGACGTCGGGCCTGCCCGGGCTACCAGCGCGCCTTGAAGGCGTCGCGCAGCTCGGTCAACGCAGCCTCATCGAGGCTGGCGCGGTCGGCAAAGCCGGCCTGGTCCTTGAGCATCATCCATAACTTGGCGGTCTCCTCCAGTTCTTCCAGCGCGTACGCCGCGCGCGAGACACTGTCTTCCCACACCACCGGCCCGAGGCGCGCCAGCAGCACGCCGCGCACGTCGTTGGCCAGCGTGGCCACGCGCGCGGCCACGGCTGGGTCGCCGGGACGGTGGTAGGGAATCAGCGGTATATGACCCACCTTCATCACGTGGTACGGCGTGAGAGGGGGCAGGACATCGTCGGGCTGCCAGACGCCAGCCAGCGTCAGCGCCACCAGGTGCGTGGAGTGGGTATGGACCACGCCATGCACGTTCGGATTGTTGTCGTAGACGGCGCGGTGCAGCGTCAGCGTCTTGGACGGCTTGTCGCCGGACACCCAACTGCCGTCCAGGCCGACCTTGGCCACGGCGGCCGGGTCGAGCGTGCCGAGGCAGGCGTCGGTCGGCGTGATCAGCCAGCCGTCATCGAGCCGGGCGCTGATATTGCCCGCCGTGCCGACCGTGTAGCCGCGCTGGTAGAGGCTGACGCCGACGCGGCAGATCTCCTCGCGCAGCGCGGATTCCGTCTTGCCGCTCATTGCGCCGCTCCCAGCGCGCGCAGCGCCTCGTCGAAGAAATTCTCGCCGCCGAAGTTGCCCGATTTCAGGGCCAGCGCAAGTGGCGTGGCGTCCAGCGTGACCGTGGCGGGCACGCCCGGCGCGATCTGCGTGCCGATACGCAGCGCCTGCACGGCGAGCGACTGGACCACGGCGCCGGAGGTCTCGCCGCCGGCCACCACGAAGCGGCGCGTGCCCGAGGCCTTGAGCGCGGCGGCGATGCCAGCCAGCGCGGCCTCCACCAGATGGCCGGCGCGCTCCACGCCCAGTTCGGCCTGCACGGCCTTGACCTGATCCGGGGTGGCGGTGGCGTAGATCAGCACGGGTTCAGCGCGATCGGCGGCAAAGGCCAGCGCCTCGTCCACCACCGGCTCGCCACGGGCCAGCCGGAGGGGGTCGATGCGCAGGGCGGGGCGCTTCTGGGCGATCCAGTGCACTACCTGCCCATTGGTGGCGCGCGACGCGCTGCCAGCCAGCACCACACCGTGGCCATCGACGGACGGCACCTCGGCGGCATCCACGCGTTGCGGCAGCAGGCCGGCACGGCGGAAGTTCTCGGGCAAGCCCAGGGCGATACCGGAGCCGCCGGTGATCAGCGGCAGGTCGGCGCAGGCCTGGCCGAGCGTGAACAGGTCGGCGTCGGAGATCGCATCGGCAATCGCCAGCCGCGCGCCTTCGGCACGCAGGGCGCCGATGCGCGTGCGGGTCTCGTCGGCACCGCGCGCCACGCTGTCGTAGCGCAGCAGGCCGACCTTGCTCTGGCTCTGGCGTTGCAGCACGCGCACCAGGTTGGCGTCGGTCATCGGCGTGAGCGGATGGTGTTCCATGCCGGACTCGCTCAGCAGCGTATCGGCCACGAACAGGTGACCGCGGAAGATGGTGCGGCCGTTCTCGGGGAAGGCCGGGCAGGCGATGGTGAAGTCGCTGCCCAGCGCCTCGAGCAGCGCCTCGGCCACGGGGCCGATGTTGCCGGCGTCCGTCGAATCGAAGGTTGAGCAGTACTTGAACACGAACTGGCGGCAGCCCTGGGCGCGCAGCCAGGCCAGCGCGGCCAGCGATTGCGCGACGGCGTCGGCGGCCGGGATGGTGCGGGACTTCAGCGCCACGACGATGGCGTCCGCTTGCACGGCGTCATCGGCCGTACCGGCTGCTGGCACGCCAATCGTCTGCACGGTGCGCATGCCATTGCGAACCAGCGTGTTGGCGAGGTCGGTGGCGCCGGTGAAGTCGTCAGCAATGCAGCCGAGCAGGGGCGTGTGGGTCGATGGGGTCGATGCAGTCATCATCGCGCTCCCTTACTTGGCCTTGGCCGCCGGCAGTTCGATGCCGGGGAAGATCTTGATCACGGCCGAGTCGTCCTCGCCGCCGTGGCCGGCGGTGGAGGCCATCATGAACATCTGGTGTGCGGCGGCGGACAGCGGCAGCGGGAATTTGCTGGTGCGCGCGGTGTCGAGCACCATCCCCAGATCCTTGACGAAGATGTCAACGGCGGACAGCGGGGTGTAGTCGCCGGAGAGGATGTGCGGCACGCGGTTCTCGAACATCCACGAGTTGCCGGCGCTGTGCGTGATGACGTCGTAGAGCGCGTCCGGGTCCACGCCCTCGCGCAGGCCCAGCGCCATGGCCTCGGCGGCGGCAGCGATATGCACGCCGGCCAGCAGCTGGTTGATGATCTTGACCTTGGAGCCGGCACCGTGCGCGTCGCCCAGGCGGTAGACCTTGCCCGCCATCGCGGCCAGCACGTCCTCGGCCAGCGCGTAGGCCTCGGCGGGGCCGGAGGTCATCATGGTCATTTCGCCGCTGGCGGCGCGGGCTGCGCCACCGGAGACCGGTGCGTCCAGCAGCAGCAGGCCGCGCTCGGCCAGCCGCTTGCCCAGCGTCTCGGCGAAGACGGGCGGCACGGTGGCGCTGGCGATGACCAGCTTGCCGGCGGACATGGCCGGCACGGCCCCGTTGTCACCGAACAGCACCGCTTCCGTTTGCGCGGCGTTCACCACCAGCGTGATGACCACGTCGCAACGTTCGCCGAGTTCGGCCGGATTGGCGCACGGCACACCGCCGGCATCGGCAAAGCGTTGCAGCACCTCGGGGCGCAGGTCGCAGGCGTGGACCTTGAAACCGGCACGCAGCAGCGACTGCGCGACACCATTGCCCATTGCGCCCAAACCGATGACGCCGACATTGCGGGACATATTGAATCTCCTACGGAAGTGTTTCAGTGCGAGCGGAGGCCGTCGCGTTCGGCCGGCGTGTCCTCGCCCAGTTGGGCGAGGCGGCGCGCGGCGTTGTACATGTGGGTCTGCGCGGCGTTGCGCGCGGCATCGGCATCGCCGGCGCGGATGGCCGCGACGATGGTCTGGTGTTCCTCGCGCACCTGGCGCGAGAAGTCCTCGCGGCGGGCTTCGTTGGTGCGGGTCACCCGCGTGGCGGTTTCGAGGTACTGGCTCAGGAAGGCCAGCGTCTTCAGGAAATAGGGGTTGCCGGTGGCTTCGGCAATGGCACGGTGGAAGGCCACGTCCGCCTGCACGCCATCGCCGCCTTCGGCCACGGTGGCATCGAGGTGCGCCAGCGCGGCGTCGATATTGGTCATGGCCGTATCGGTGCGGCGGCGCGCGGCCTGCGCGGCTACCTCGGCTTCGATCGAACGGCGCAGTTCCACGATCTGGAGCACCGATTCGAGCGTGCCGGTATCGGTGTAGTCGATGCGCAGCGGCCGGATGCCCGCCTGATCGGTGACGAATACGCCGCTTCCCTGGCGCGATTCCACCAGCCCCTCGTACTTCAGCCGGGCAATCGCCTCGCGGACCACGGTGCGGCTGACGCCGAATTCCTCGGACAGCACGGCCTCTGTCGGCAACTTGGCGCCGCGCGGGAAGGCGCCACCTTCGATCTTCTCGAGCAGTTGTTCGGCAACGCTGTCGGTCAGGGCGCGGGCGGGAATTTTCTGGAAGACGGGCACGGCGAGGGAGGGCAGTGATCAGGTAGTCAGGTCATCATACAAATTTTCGGCGCGCCTGCCGACCGGGGAAACCCTAGGATGTTTGGTGCATTGCGTTACGATTCGCCCGTTGCGCAGCGTATCATTGCGCCTTTCTACAGACTTCCAAGCTGGATCGAATCATGTCCGAGACCGTCATCGTTTGCGCCTGGGCCGAAGCCCTCGAGCGCGCCCGCGCCATCCGCTACAGCGTTTTTGTCGAGGAGCAGGGTGTGCCGGTGGAACTGGAATGGGACGACATGGACGAGCCGAGCTGGCACGCGCTGGCATTCGCCGCCGATGGCACGCCCGTGGCCACGGGCCGGCTGCTGCCGGACGGCCACATCGGCCGCATGGCCGTGCTGAAGGTGGCGCGCGGCACCGGCATGGGTGCGAAGGTGCTGGACGCGCTGATGGCCAAGGCCGCTGAACTCGGTTATCCCGAACTGATCCTCAACGCGCAGACCCACGCGGCGCCGTTCTACGCGCGCGTGGGGTTCGAGCAGGTGGGTGAGGAATTCGAGGAAGCCGGCATCCCGCACGTGGAGATGCGGAAACGGATTTAACAGTGATTACCGGGGCGCCGGCACGGTGCCCGGGTCGCGCGCCACGTTGAGCCGGCCGCGATACATCACCTCGCCGGTCGGACCATTCGCATCGAAGCTGCGCTCGCTGAAGTCGAAACGGCCATCGTGCCGCACGCGGAGCAGCGTGCTGGCGCGCGTGCCGTAGCTCGGCGAGCGGATGAACGACGACGACAGCAGCTTTTCCCATTCCGGCGCCACGCCCGTGCGCGGCAATTCCCAGTCGGGCGCCTGACGGTCGTCAGCCAGCAGTTGCAGGTACGGTTCCGCGCTGGCGGTAGGCTGGCCGCTATCCGCTGCCAACACTTCGCACATCGCGCCCACGCGGCTGCGCACCTTGGGCCACGGCGTATCGAGCAGCGCGTTGGACAAGCCGTAGAGCCCCGGCTTGAGCCGTTGCGGCTGGCGCGACGGCGAACGGTTGCTGTACCACCAGAGGTCGTGCAGATCGCTCGCGAGCAGGTTGAAGCCGTTGTAGGCGCCGTGGTCGCCGGCCAGCGCATGCAGGTATTCGTCGGCGCTCTGGTTGCCGCGCAAAAACTGCGACACCAGTTCGCCGCGCGAGCGCGCATCGGTGCGCTTCTCGGACGGCGCGCGGTAATTGGTCAGCGCGGCAAAGCGCGCGCCCGGGTGGGCGTGGCCGGCATGCTGGGCGTCAGCGCCCGCAATGCCCATCCACGTACCGGGTTCGCCAATCACTTCCGCGAGGTCGCGACCGCCCAGCACGTGGGGGGCATCCTGCCACCAGTGCGCGGCCGCCGCCGGGCGGGCATAGAACTCGTCGCGGTTGCCGGCAACCACCAGGGCATAGTCCGGGTGCGATTGCCAGGCCACCAGAATCAGGCACATAGCACTTCCTTTACAACTTGATCAGTCGATGTCTTCATGCAGCACACTGCAAGACAACTACAAGACATCGAGATCCACGAACCGTTCCGCCATCCGCTCGCCGCTGACCCATTGCGACAACCCGCTCTGGTGCCACAGGCCCGTGAGCGTGGCGTCGAAGGCGGGCGGCACATCGGCATAGCATTCCATCCAGGTTTGCAGGCCGGCGCGGGTCTCGGGCCTGCGCATGAGCGTACCACCAATCCCGGTGGCTTCGGCCACCGTTTCCATCCAGCGGTGCCAGTGGGGCAGGGCCTCGACGGCCCGCTCGTCCGGTACCTTGAAATAGACGTACAGATGATCGCTCATGTCGGCGCTCCGGGGAGATTCAGCCGGCCGCTTCGGCCGCATTCGGCAGCGGCACTTCGTACGGCAGCGCACGCGTGGCCACGGCCGGGCCGTCAGCAGCGCCGAGCCGCAGCGCGCCCGTGGCCGCCTCGATCTTCAGTTCCGCCAGCGCATCCCAGCCGCCCTCAGGCGACGGCGCCGCGTTGACGATCATCCCGCACGGCTGTTCCGGGTCTTCCGGGCGGAAGATCTCGGCGGCAGCGGCCGGTACCTCGCCATCGCCATGCAGGCGCCACATGCGCCGCTTGAGCGTGCCGCGATACTGGCTGCGCGCCACGACTTCCTGGCCCGGATAGCAGCCCTTGCGGAAGTTCACGCCGCCAATCAGCTCGAAATTGATCATCTGCGGCACGAACTGCTCCTGCGTCGGCGTGCTGATGCGCGGCACGCCGGAGAGCACGTCGAGCCAGTCCCAGAAGGCCGGCGCGGCGGCGTCGAGGTTGCCGGACAGCGTCTGCTGCAGGGCGGCGATGCGCTCCGCCGGGGCCACGATCTGCCAGCGCGGGGCGCCATCGGCATCAGCCAGACGAATCACGGTGACGCCTTCGGCACTCGCTGCCTGGAGCGGACCCTGCGGCGCGGGCAGGCCCGCCACGGCGAGCGCGCCGGCGGCAGCCGGGCCGGCCACGCCGAGCACGCCATGCGTGGCGGAAAGATCGGACAGCTTGGCCTTGGCACGCAGCACGAACATGCTCAGGCGCTTCTGGATGGCCGGCTGGATGTCGGCCGAGATCTGCAGGACGATGCCGTCGGCATCGCGCCACATGAGGAAGCTGGCTTGCAGGCGACCCTTGGGCGAGCAGTAGCCGGCCAGCCGCGCCGTGTCCGGGGACAGATCCTCGACGGCGTTGGTCAGTTGGGTGTGCAGGAACGCGGCGGCATCGTCGCCGGCCACGCGGATCAGCCCGACGCCAGCAGGCGTGGCGATTACGCCGGTGCGGCGCAGCGATTCAAGGCTCGAAGCCAGGGTGGGAGTTGCGTTGGACATGCAATCAGGCCGGTTGGCGAACAGGTGACGGGAGGCGGCGGCACGCCGAATGGGGTGCCGCCGCCTCCTCTATATAGGGACGCTTGCCGCCAGGGCAAATCGGCAACGTGACGATGCGGGCTCGTGGCGGCGCGGGGCTCCCGGTATTATATGGGGCTGTCGCCATTCCGGCCCGCCGCCCTGCCGATCCCGACCCGCCGTTGGGGGCATGGCGTTGGCATCACCCTGGCGTCGCCAAAATTCACCAATCCTCCATGAAACGTATTGTTCTGCGTCTGATCGGGGTCCTGCTGGTCTTTGCCCTGGCAGCCGCCGGCGGCTTCGCCTGGTGGGCGCACCAGCCGGTCGGCCTGTCCGCCTCGCCCGTCGAGGTCATCATCAAGCCCAGTTCGGGCGTTGCCAGCGTCGGCCGCCAGATCCAGCGCGGCGGCGTGTCGATGGACCCGCGCCTGTTCCAGTTGCTGGCCCGCATCACCGGCCACGGCGCCGACCTCAAGGCCGGCGGCTACCAGTTCGAGACCGGTATCGCGCCGCTCGACATCATCGAGAAGATGGTGAAGGGCGAGGTCACGCACTATGTGGTTACCGTGATCGAAGGCTGGGAATTTCGCAAGATGCGGGCGGCGGTCGATGCCAACCCGGCACTCAAGCACGACACGGCGGGCATGTCCGATGCAGACCTGATGAAGGCCATCGGTGCGACGGAACCGTCACCCGAGGGGCTGTTTTTCCCCGATACCTACCTGTTCGCGCGCGGCAGTAGCGATGTCGAGCTGTTTCGCCACGCTTACCGCGCCATGCAGAAGCGCCTGAACGAAGCCTGGAACGCCCGCGCGCCGGACCTCCCGTACAAGACGCCGTACGAGGCGCTGGTCATGGCCTCCATCGTGGAGAAGGAGACCGGGCAGGCCGTGGAGCGGCCGATGATTGCCGCCGTGTTCATCAACCGGCTGCGCAAGAACATGATGCTGCAGACCGATCCGACCGTGATCTATGGCGTGGGCGAGTCGTTCGACGGCAACCTGCGCAAGAAGGACCTGCAGACGGACACCCCGTACAATACGTACACCCGCACCGGCCTGCCGCCCACGCCGATCGCGCTGCCGGGCATCGCCTCGCTGGCCGCGGCCACCACGCCGGCGCCGTCCGATGCGCTGTACTTCGTGGCGCGCGGCGACGGCAGCAGCCATTTCTCCAATTCGCTTCCCGAACACAATCGCGCGGTAGATAAATACCAGCGCGGCAAATAAGCCTTTCATGCGCGGAAAATTCATTACCTTCGAAGGCATCGACGGCGCCGGCAAGAGCACCCATATCGACTGGGTGGCCGAACGCCTGCGCGCACGTGCCGATACGGGCAGCGTGGTGACCACGCGCGAGCCGGGCGGCACGCCGCTGGGCGAGGACCTGCGCCAGCTGCTGCTGCACCGGCCGATGCACCTGGAAACCGAGGCGCTGCTGATGTTCGCGGCGCGCCGCGAGCACATCGCCGAAGTCATCGAGCCAGCCCTGTCTCGAGGCGACTGGGTGATCTCGGACCGATTCACCGACGCCACGTTCGCCTATCAGGGCGGCGGGCGGGGCCTGCCCACCGGGCGGCTGGAAGTGCTCGAAACCTGGGTGCAGGGCGGCCTGCAACCCGACCTGACCCTGTTGTTCGACGTCCCGCTGGAGACCGCCAGTGCGCGGCTGGCCGGCGCGCGTTCGCCGGACAAGTTCGAGGCCGAATCGCGCGCCTTCTTCCAGCGCACGCGTGACGAGTACCTGCGCCGTGCGGCGGCAGCCCCGGCGCGCTTCCGGGTCATTGACGCCACGCGCTCGGTCGACGAGATTCGCGTAACGCTCGAGGAAATCATCGCAAGCCTTTGATCCGGATGGCCTATATGGCGGCGATGATGTCCGCTGGCCACCCTCCGACAATACATGAGCGATCCCTGCTAACTGACTGAATCGGCATGCTTTATCCCTGGCAACGAGAAGACTGGCAACGACTGGCTGCGCTGCGCCCCCGGCTGCCGCACGCGATGCTGCTGCATGGCCAGCAAGGCATTGGCAAGCGGGACCTGGCGCTGCATTTCGCCCAGGGCCTGCTGTGCGAGTCGGCTCTTGCCGATGGCCAGCCGTGCAATACCTGCGGGGCCTGCCACTGGTTCAGCCAGGGCAACCATCCCGATTTCACGGTGGTCCGCCCCGAGGCGCTCGATGCGAGCGGCGAGGCGGATGGCGAGGCCGAGGGCGGCGCCAAGAAGAAGGCGCCAAGCAAGATCATCCGCATGGAGCAGGTGCGCGCGCTGATCGAGGCCGTGGGCGTGGGCACGCACCGCGCCGGGCTGCGCGTGGTGGTGGTCTATCCGCTCGATGCCCTGCAGACCGAAGGCGCGAACGCGCTGCTGAAGACGCTTGAAGAGCCGCCGCCGTCCACGGTTTTCCTGCTGGTGACCGACCGGCTGGACCGCGTGCTGCCGACCATCCTGTCCCGCTGCCGCCAGTTTTCCGTGGAGCGCCCCACGGCCGCCGCCGCGCTGGACTGGCTGCGCAGCCAGGGCGTGGCCGATGCCGAGGCGCAACTGGCGCTGGCTGGCGGATCGCCGCTGACGGCGCTCCATGCCGCCGAAGCCGAGGAGCAGCCGATGCAGCGCTGGCTGGTCTCGCAACTGGGCGCGGGCGCCGCGTTCGACGCGCTGGCCGCCGCCGAGCAGCTTCAGAAGCTGCCGGTGCCGGCCGTGCTCGGCACGCTCCAGCGCTGGACCTATGACCTGCTGGCGCTCTGCGTCGGCACCGGCGCGGTCCGCTATTTCCCGAAGGAGCAGGCGGCGCTGGCGCGTTGTGCCGGCGCCACCGATGCCCACCGCCTCCAGGCGTTCAGCGCCCGGCTGGTCGGCCATCGGCGCAACGAGAACCATCCGTTGGCGGCGCGCCTCGTCATGGAGTCCGTTTTCCTCGATTACCGGCATTTGTTCCAGGGAAGTGCCGCCGGGCGATAGGAATCGGGCGCCGCCCGTGGTAAAAGCTAACGCAGTCAAGCTGTCGATTTGTCAAACGCGCCAAATAGCGCCGCACCAAGCGGACAGGGCGCAACGCCAAACAGGGGTCAAACAATGAATGCACCAGTCACCGGCGCGCCCGTGCGTCCGGCCGCACCCGGAGCACCCGGAGCACCCGCCACCGTGCCGGGCCAACCTGCCACGGCAGGCGCCGCGCAGCGGCCGAACGTGCTGTCGCTGTCGATCAAGGACCAGGCGGGGCTGTACGCGGCCTACATGCCGTTCCTGACGCGCGGCGGTATCTTCGTGCCGTCCAACCGGCCGTTCCGGATTGGCGAACAGGTGTTCCTGGTGCTGTCCCTGCTGGACCGCCCGCAGAAATACCAGGTGCAGGGCACGGTGGCGTGGATCACGCCGGCCGGTACGCCGATGAAGACCCCCGGCGTGGGCGTGCATCTGCCCGAGGACGACAATGGCCGCAACCTGCGCCGTGCCGTCGAGGAAATCCTGGGCAAGGCCATCGATTCCGGACGGCCGACCCAGACCTTGTAGCAATCTGATCATCCACGCGAAGTTAGCTTCGCAAGTATTTGTTATTCATGCGTATTTCCGATTTCACCCTGCGCCTGGCCACGCCAGCCGACCTGCCCGGCATCGTCGAGATCTATAACAGTACGGTGCCATCGCGCATGGTCACGGCGGATACGGAGCCGGTGAGCGTGGCGTCCCGCCAGGCGTGGTTCGACGCCCATCAGCCGGAGCGCCGCCCGCTGTGGGTGTGCGAGGATGCCGAGGGCCGTATGGCCGGCTGGCTCAGCTACTCGGATTTCTATGGCCGTCCGGCCTATGGCGCGACCGCCGAGCTGTCGATCTACCTACACGCGGACCGCCGTGGGCAAGGGCTGGGGCGCTACCTGCTCGAGCAGGCCATCGCCCATGCCCCGCAGGTGGGCGTGACCACGCTGCTCGGTTTCATCTTCGGCCACAACACGCCGAGCCTGGCCCTGTTCGAGCGGCACGGTTTCGCCCGCTGGGGCGACCTGCCGCGCGTTGCGGTGCTCGATGGCATTGAGCGCGATCTCGTGATCGTCGGCCGCCGGCTCGACTGACCCGCATCCAGAGACTGACGATGTTCGTTGATTCCCACTGCCATATCGATTTCCCGGAACTGTCCGAGCGGCTGCCGCAGCTGCTCGAGAACATGAAGGCCAATCAGGTCACCCACGCGCTGTGCATCTCGGTGACGCTGGAGGACTTCCCGCGCGTGCTGGCGCTGGCCGAGCAGCATCCGCACCTGTATGCGTCGGTGGGTGTGCACCCGGACTACGAGGAGGGCGAGGACCCGACGCTCGAACGCCTGCTGGCGCTGTCCGCTCACCCGCGCGTGGTGGGCACCGGCGAGACCGGGCTCGATTACTACCGGCTCAATGGCCGCAGCGTCGACGACATGGAATGGCAGCGCGAGCGCTTCCGCACCCATATCCGCGCCGCCAAACAGACCGGCAAGCCGCTGATCATCCATACCCGGTCGTCGGCGGACGACACGCTGCGCGTGATGCGCGAGGAAAATGCGCGCGAGGCCGGCGGCGTGATGCACTGCTTTACCGAAACCTGGGATGTGGCGAAACAGGCGCTCGACGAGGGCTTCCATATCTCGTTCTCGGGCATCGTCACCTTCAAGAGCGCGGCGGACCTCCAGGAAACCGCCAAGAAGGTGCCGCTGGACCGCATGCTGATCGAGACCGATTCGCCCTATCTGGCGCCGGTGCCGTATCGCGGCAAGACCAATGAGCCGGCCTGGGTGCGCCATGTGGGCGAGTTCATTGCCCAGCTGCGCGGGGTGCCGGTGGAAACCATCGCCGAACAGACGACGGATAATTTCTTCCGTCTCTTCAAGCACATAGACAGGAATGCTCATGTTTGACATGAAGACGATGCGTGGCGCGGCGGCCGCCCTGATGCTGGGCGCCGCCACGGCAGGCTGGGCCGCGCCGGCGGACGACATGCGCAAGGCCGTGGAATTCGACGATGCCAACACGGTGCAGAAACTGCTGGCGCGCGGCGTGGACCCGAACCTGACCGACGCCCGGGGCAACCCGATGCTGGTGTTGGCGCTGCGCGAGAAATCGATCAAGGCCGCCACGGTGCTGATCAAGGCGAAGAACATCGACTTCGACAAGACCAACCCGGCCGGCGAGAACGCGCTGATGATGGCCAGCCTGCAGGGCGAGCTGGACATGGTGAAGCTGATGGTCGACGGCGAAGAGGCCGAGATCAACAAGAAGGGCTGGGCGCCGCTGCACTACGCGGCCTCCAACGGCCACAACGAGGTGGTGAAGTACCTCGTCGATCACGCCGCCTATATCGATGCGGAAAGCCCCAACGGCACCACGCCGCTGATGATGGCCGCGCGCGGCGGGCATATCGACACCGTGAAGGTGCTGCTGGACGAGGGCGCGGACCTGCGCCTGAAGAACCAGCAGCGCATGACCGCGATCGACTTTGCCGAGCAGTACAACCAGAAGGAGATTGCCGACGGGCTGAAGTCCCGCTGGCAGAAACTCTATGGCGCGGTACCGGCCCCCGCGCCGAAGCCGGTGCCCTATAACCCCTCGGGCACCCAGGGCGCGCCGAACAAGCAGCCGCAGCCCAAGCCGTACTGAACGGCGACTGAGCTGTTACTGGGCCGGCGCCAGCCGGTTCAGGGAAATTCCGATTCCGTGATGGTCACGCTCTTCGACTTGCCCATCACGCTGTAGAGCGTGAGCGTGTTGTTGGCGAAGCTCGTGCCGTTGGCCTCCTGGATCTCCTTGAGGTCGAAGCGCTCGGAACGGAAGATCTCCCCGGAGTCGAGGCTCCGGTAGCGCACGTCGTAACGGCCGGGCGCAATATTCTCCATCGTGAACATCGACCCGCTGCGTACGAAGCTTGTGCGCACCGGAATCGCCGCGTCACCCTCGATCGATACCAGTTTCAGGAACACATCGGACACATTGCGGGTGTTGTCCACGGTCACCGTGGACAACCCGTTGCTGTTCAGCACCGGATAGCCGGTCAGGTAGCCCGAGCGGCTCGGCCACGGCATGCCGCGCGGCGTGTTGGCCGGCCGGCTGTAGCGGAGCGGTTGCGGCGGGAAGGCTTCCTCGGCCCGGGCCGGCTTGACCAGCGCGACCGGGGTGTCGGCGGCCGAACTGGCGCTGGGCGTCCAGTCGCCAAGCAGGACCACGATGCTGGCCCCCACCGCGATATAGAGCAGGAAGGCCAGATGGGCCGGCAGCGGCTGGCCGCGCGGCGGCGGGCCATCGGGCCGGGGTTCGGGTTTGGGGCGGAAACGGGTCTTCTCGCCGCGCGAGGGGCGGGCTTCTTCGGCTTTCTGCGAGGACTTGTTGTTGGCGCCGCGCGCGGAGGCACCCTGGGCGGACGCACCGCCGGCCTTGGCCCCTCCCGCCGCCCCGGCAGCGCCGCTGGCAGCGCGTGGCTGCCGGGGCTGGGCCTGCGGACGCGCCGTCTGGGGCCGCGCCGTGCCCGGTGCAGGGCGCGGCGGCACCTCGCGGCGGCGGGCGCGGATCGCCTCCATCCGCTCCTGCTCCACGATCCACTGGTCATGCTCCGCGCGCCGCCCGGGGTCGCTCAGGACGTCATAGGCCACGTTCAGCAGCCGCATGATGCGATTGGATTCCTCGCCGTCCGCATGGCGATCGGGATGATATTTCTGGCTAAGCGACTTGTACGCGGCCCGGATTACTTCCTGGGGCGCGTCGCGGGATACCTTGAGGTTGTCGTAATGGGTATGCATCAAGCAGGAAAGACGCAATAGCGGAGGCCGACAACAATTAACGGCAGATTGCCGAATTTTTCAAGGTATAGCGGCCCGGCCCGGCCGCGTATGCTGGCTGGGCAACAGATGCACAGCCCCCGGCAACACCGCCCGGCCGTGGAGTGTGTCCAGCAGCCGCTGCATGGCCGCATCGATCTCCTCGATGCTGAGGCCGCCGTAGCCCATCAGCACGCCGGGGCGCGGTGGCCGCCCCGCGAACATGCCGCTGACGCCGTAGAGCCCGATCGACGCCGCCCCGGCCCGGGCGATAAAGGCGGCTTCGTCAGCCTGTTTCAGGCCGACCGGACGGATTTCGGCCACGAGGTGGATGCCGGCCGACGCCGGCAGCGGGGCCAGCCAGGGCGACAGGTCGAGATCGAGCCAGCGCAGCAGCGCCGCGCGCCGCGCCGCGTACTCCTTGTGCATGCGCCGCAGGTGCTTGGCGAAATAGCCGTCGAGCATGAACTTGGCCAGCGCGGTCTGGGTGAGGGTGCAGCTATGCCAGTCGCTGGTCTGCTTGGCCCGGCACAGCGCCTGCGCCAGCGGGGCGGGCGGAATCACGTAGCCGATGCGCAGTTCCGGAAAAATAGTCTTCGAGAATGTGCCGACATAGGCGACCACGTCGTCATGGTCGAGGCTCTTGAGCGAGTCCATCGGCCGGCCCTCGAAGCGGAATTCGCCGTCGTAGTCGTCCTCCACCACCAGCGCGCCGCGCCGCTGCGCCCAGTCGAGCAGCGCCAGCCGGCGCTCCAGGCTCATCGGCATGCCGAGCGGGAACTGGTGCGAGGGGGTGACATAGATGATGCGGGCGTCCGCGGGCAGGGCGCTGACCACGATGCCATCCGCATCCACCGGTACCGGCACCACCCGGGCGCCCGCCGCCGTAAAGCTCATGCGGGCGGGCGGATAGCCGGGGTCTTCCATGGCCACCACGTCGCCGGGCCGCAGCACCACCCGCGCCAGCAGGGTCAGCGCCTGCTGGGCGCCCTGGGTCATGATCACGTCGTGCCAGTTGCTGACCACGGCGCGGCTGAAGGCCAGGTAGCGCGACACCGCCAGCCGCAGCTCCGGCTCGCCGGCCGGATCCCGGTAGCCTGCCGGCACGCGCGCCTGCACGCGTATCGCATGGCTCACGCAGCGGCGCCACTGGTCGAACGGAAACAGCCGCTTTTCGGTCACGCCGCCCATGAAGTCGTACTGCGGGGAGACGCCCTCCTGGCGGATCGGCAGCGCGTCCGGCATCGATTCCCAGAGCGCGTCGGCCGGCTGCAAGGCCGTGGCGTGCGTGGGCAGGTTGCCGCGCCGCGTCATGGCCGCCGCCACGAAGGTGCCCTCGCCGGTGCGCGAGCGCAGATAGCCCTCGGCGGTGAGCCGTTCGAAGACATCGAGTGTTGTCTTTCGGGAAACACCGAGTTGCGTGGCAAGTTCGCGCGTCGACGGGAGCCGCTCTCCAGCGGCCAGCCGGCCGTCGAGAATACCGGCGCGCAACTGGCGATAAATCTGACTGGCCAGGCCGTGGCGGCCTTCAATGCTCAAGTGGACGTTCATGATGGGGGCGGGGGCGAGTCATCGGTCGGAAAACCGCGCGCAGGCAGGCGCTGCCGCCATTCTAGTTAAGTTGCATCTTTGATGCAATTTAAGGTAATTCGACAAAAAACCACGCTGCGGGGGCGGGGACCGGCGCGGCGCTCTCCAGGGGGCGGGCTCCCATCGGTGCCTCGATTCAGTACCCGCTGCGCGCCCCCTGCGCGTATCGCGCCTGCAACCTGAGGCGGCGGTGGTCACCCAAAAAACGCAGGAAGTGGCTATGGGCGCCTATCCGCCCCGTGCGTAATCTGCGCAGGACTCATCTCATGCCTGCCGGCAATGCCATGAATACCATCGCCATTCTGCTCTCCGCGTTCCTGCTTTCCGTGATCGCGCTGGCGGCCTTTATCTGGAGCATGCAGAAGGGCCTGTTCGATACTTCGCCAGCCGCCGCGCGGGTGATCTTTGCCGACGGCGAGACCGGGCACCCCGAGGATCCTGCCTCGGCGCACCTGACGCCCGGGCTGGACGATCCCTCCCGCGATGCCGCCGATGCATCTTCCGCGGCAGTCGTGTTCCTGTTCATCTGCTGCGCCATGGTGTGGCTGGTGGTGGCGTCGATGGCCGGGCTCACCGCCTCGATCAAGCTGCACGAACCGGACCTGCTCGCCAGCGTGCCCTGGCTGTCCTTTGGCCGCATCCGCACCATCCACCTGAACGCCGTGGCCTACGGCTGGGCGCCGATGGCCGGGCTGGCCATCGCCCTGTTCCTGCTGCCCCGGCTGCTCAAGACGGCGCTGGTCGGCGCCCGTTGGGCGGTGCTGGGGGCGGCGGTGTGGAATGCCGGGCTGATTGCCGGCATCGGCAGCATCGGCGCGGGGATTTCCGATGGGCTGGAGTGGCTCGAGATTCCCTGGCAGGTGGACATCCTGTTCGTGATCGGCGGCGCCTTCGTGGGGTTGCCGCTGGTGCTGACGCTGGTCAACCGGAAGGTGGATCACCTCTACGTGTCGGTCTGGTACATGGGCTGCGCGCTGTTCTGGTTCCCGGTGCTGTTCCTGGTGGCGAACGTGCCGGGCGTGCACTTCGGCGTAGAGCAGGCCACCATGAACTGGTGGTTCGGCCACAACGTGCTGGGGCTGTTCTACACGCCGCTGGCGCTGGCTTCCATCTACTATTTCCTGCCCAAGATCATCGGCCAGCCGGTCCGGTCGTACGGGCTCTCGCTGCTGGGTTTCTGGGCGCTGGCGTTCTTCTACGGGCAGGTGGGCGGCCACCACCTCGTGGGCGGGCCGGTGCCGGGGTGGCTGATTACGCTGTCCATCGTGCAGAGCATGATGATGCTGATTCCGGTGGTCGCGTTCTCCATCAACCAGCACCAGACGCTGCGCGGCAACTTCCGCCGGCTGATCGACTCGCCGACGCTGCGTTTCATCACCTTCGGCGGGATGATGTACACGCTGAGTTCCATCCAGGGCTCGTTCGAGGCGCTGCGCACGGTGAGCCGCGTGGCCCACTTCACGCACTACACCGTGGCCCACGCCCACCTGGGGCTGTACGCGTTCGTCAGCTTCGCCTTCTTCGGCGCGCTGTACTTCATCGTGCCGCGCGTGACCGGCCGCGAATGGCCGTACCGCTGGATGATCTACATGCACTTCTGGCTCGCGGCGGGCGGCATCGGCATCTATTTCGTCTTCCTGAGCATTGGCGGCTGGCTGCAGGGGCTGGCCATGCTGGACGCGGCGCGCCCGTTCATGGACTCGGTCGCCGTGACCCTGCCGTACCTGCGCGCCCGCTCGCTGGGCGGGGCAATGATGCTGACGGGCCATCTGTTCTTCGTGACGAACTTCGTCTGCGCGGTCTTTGGCTTCGGGCCGAATCGTGACCGCCCGGCGCTGTTCCACCAGGGCCGCCTGCGCAAAACGGGCCAGTCGGGCCAAAAACCTGCCGAGGGAGTCTGAACCGTGAACAATGAAAGCGCCCTGCTGGCGGGGGGCATGACCATGCTGGCGCTGGCCACCAGCGCGCTGGTCGTCCTGCCGTATCTGCAACTCCAGGACGTCAAGCCCACCGAAGGCACCAAGCCCTATACCGCCGCGCAGCTGCGTGGGCGGGAGGTCTATATCGCCAACGGCTGCATCTACTGCCATTCCCAGCAGCCGCGCGACAGTTCCTACGCGCCGGACGCCAAGCGCGGCTGGGGTCGCGTGGCCGTGGCCGGCGACTACTACTACGACAAGCCGCACCTGCTGGGCACCATGCGCACCGGGCCGGACCTGATGAACATTGGCGTGCGCCAGCCCGGCGCCGACTGGCACCTCGGGCACCTGTACCAGCCGCGCGCCTACGTGAGCGGCAGCATCATGCCCAGCTACCCGTACTTGTTCGATGTGAAGGACGCGCCGGAGCCGGGCGACAAGCCGGTGACGCTGCCCCCGGGCTACGCACCGCCGGGCAAGGTGGTGGTGCCGACCGCCGCCGCGTCTGACCTGGTGGCCTATCTCCAGTCGCTGAACCGCACCGGGGCGGTGTTGCCGCCCGAAGGTAGCGAGTCGAACCCGCGATAAGCACCCGCGATAAGCACCCGATAAGCGCATCCGCAGAGGAAACAGATGGCAGATCCATCGGAAGAACGTCAGGCCGCCGCGGCGCGTGCCCGCGAGAATGCCGATCCGCACGAGAACCGCGCGCCGATTCCCCGCTACGTGCTGGCCATGGTGGCCGCGCTGGTGGCGTGGGGGGCGTTCTATATCGTGACGTCCGAAAGCGACCAGCCCTCGTCGCTGGGCGACAGCCGCACCCTGGCGGACCTGAAAGGCAAGCCGAAGGGCGCCGGCGGCGGCGCCGTGGATGGCGCGGCGGTGTTCCAGGCCCGTTGCGTGGCCTGCCATCAGGCCACCGGGCAGGGTTTGCCGGGCGTGTTCCCGCCGCTGGCGGGCTCGGAGTGGGTGGTGGGGCAGGAGGCGCGGCTGGCGTCCATCGTGCTGCGCGGCGTGACCGGCAAGCTGACCGTCAAGGGCACGGCCTACAACGGGGCGATGCCGGCCTTCGCGGACCAGTTGTCCGATGCCGAAATTGCCGCCGTGCTGACCCATGTGCGCAGCCAGTGGGGCAATACCGCTGGCCCGGTAACGGCGGAAGCCGTCGCCGCCGCACGCACCCAGACGGCCGCCATGGCGGCGCCGTTCGATGGTGACGCGGCGCTCGGCAGCCCGGGTGGCTAGCCTCGCACACGGTGTTCGGCCCGCGCGCCCGCGCGGGTCTCTGGCTGTGCGCGCGGTTTTCGGTCTGGTGCTGGTACTGGGCGGCATCGCTCTCTGGGCCATCACGCATGGCCTGACCGCCTGGACGCTCGACCAGCGCCGCGAGGCGCGCATCGCCGCGCACGAGATGCGCCTGCCGCCCATCGCGGTGCATGACCAGCTTGGCCAGCCGCAGAGGTTTTTCGGCGAACTACCAGCCGCAGGACCAGCCGCAGGCGCCCCCGCCGTCTATCTCGTCGATGTCATCTACACCCGCTGCCAGACCGTGTGCCGCGCGCTCGGGGCCGCCTTCGCCCAGCTATCGCGCCAGGTGGAGGCGGACGGCATGGCGGGCCGGATCGGCCTGATCTCGCTGTCTTTCGACCCGCGCGATACCGGCGCCGACCTCGCCAGCTACGCCCGCGAGCATGGTGCACGGCCGCCGCAATGGCGGGTGGCTGCGCCGGACGCGCCCGTCGCCATGCAAGCGCTGCTGCGCGAGGCCGACATCATCGCCATTCCGGACGGCTTCGGTGGCTTCGTCCACAACGGCGGCCTGCAGGTGGTGGATGCGCTCGGGGTGGTGCTGGGCAGTTTCGAGTTGGAAGACTTCCAGGCGGCCTATGCGCTGGCCCTGCGCCATGCGGCGGCGGGCGGAGTGGGGCGATGAGAGTCGTCCGATTCCTGGCGTTGATCGCCGTCCTGATCGTCCTGGCCGTCCCGCCGCTGCGGGAGCCCCTGGAAGCCTCGATGGCCCTGCAGATGCTGGGCCTGCTGCCGGCCGTGTTCGCCGCTGGCTGGCTGTCCGCGCGGGTGGCCCCGGTGCGCTGGCAGGCCCGGACGATGGCGGCGCTGCGGCCGCACGCCCTGAGTCTGCTGGTGGTGGCGGCGCTCGGCTACGGGCTGTGGATGCTGCCGATTGCACTGGACCTCGCGCGCCTGTCGCCGATGGTCAATGCCGCCAAATTCGCTACGGTGTTCGTGGCCGGCTTGTCAACCGGCATCGCGCTCCGCGTGGCGGCGTGGCCGCTGGTGTTGTTCTTCGGCGGCAACATGGTCTGGATGGGCCTGACCTTCGGTATGCTCTTCGTCGACGCACCCGCGCGCCTGTGCGCGAGCTATCTGATCGACGACCAGCGCATGGCCGGCGTCGGGCTGGTGGCGGGGTCGGCCGGGGTTGGGGTCTGGCTGCTGGCCTGGGTGGTGCGTCGCGCGGGATGGTCGAATTCGGAAGAATCCGAAGAAACCACTAAAGATCGGCCGGCGTTTGCCGTTAACGCGGGCCAAAAGGGTCTTACACAACTGGGTCGCAAACAACAACTGCGTGCCGCGGCAACGACCGCGACACCGGACAAGGGGCCTGACAGAGCCCCGGATTGACGGGTTCGCGGAGACATCCGCACCCATTTCAAGGGGCAAGTGCATGCTGAGAAGAATTCGCGCGGAACAGCTCCAGGTGGGCATGTTCGTGGCCAGGCTGGGCGGACCCTGGATCAACCACCCGTTCTGGCGCTCGCGTTTCCTCGTCACCAGCGACGACCAGGTCACGCAGATCCAGTCGGCCAACGTGCAGGATGTGTGGATCGACATCCTCAAGGGCCGCAACCTCCCCACGCCGGCCGCGCCGGAGATGATGGAGGCCGATCTCGCCGACGACGAGCCCGAGGCCAGTTTCGAGGAAGAACTGGAACGCGCGCGCGAGCTGATCAAGAGTGGTCGCTCTCTGGTCGGCAACATGTTCAGCGATGTGCGCATGGGCCGCGCGCTGGAGACCGCCGGGGCACTGCTGCTGGTGGATTCGGCGTCGCTGTCGCTGTCGCGCCATTCGCAGGCGCTGCTGGCCATGGCGCGGCTCAAGGCCAAGGACGACTACACCTACCTGCACTCGTTCTCCGTGTGTGCGCTGATGATTGCCGTGGGCCGCACGCTCAAGCTGCCCGATGGCGAGGTGCGCGAACTCGGGCTGGCCGGGCTGGTGCACGACATCGGCAAGCTGACGCTGCCCGATTCGCTGCTGCACAAGGCCACCGACCTGACGCCGGCCGAGGAAGAGCAGATGCGCCGCCATCCGTCGGCGGGCTACCGCATCCTCAACGAGGCGCGCCTGTATACCAATATCCCGCTCGACGTCTGCGTGCACCACCACGAGCGCGTGGACGGGCGCGGCTACCCGTTCGGGCTGGTCGAGCACGAGATCAGCGTGCACGCCAAGATCGCGGCGATCTGCGATACCTATGACTCGCTGACCTCGCCCCGGCCCAATCACCAGGCCTGGGCGCCGGCGCGCGCGGTGGAGTACATCGCCGTGCGCGTGGACACGCTGTTCGACCGCCGGGTCTTCAAGGCGTTTACGCGGACGGTGGGCATCTACCCGCTCGGCACGGTGTTGCGGCTGCGCTCCAGCCGGCTGGGCGTGGTGTGCGGCCAGAACGAGGACGAGCCGCTGCGGCCCCGCGTGATGACGTTCTACAACGTGGCGGCGTCCCAGGCGGTGCCGCCGCAGGTCATCGACCTGTCCCAGAGCGAGGACACCGTGGTGGCGTTCGAGGACGCGCGCCAGTGGGGCTACACCGACGAGCAGCTGATGGCGATGTACGCGCCGCACGGGTGAGCAGGTTTTCCCCTCTCCCGCAAGCGGGAGAGGGGAGACACACGCGGGGCTAGTACACTTGGCGCTTGTTTGATGACCGACCTGCCTGCCGCATGAATTTCGATGCCCTGCTGGACCTGTTCCAGCAACGCCTTCCCGCCCATCCCTCGGCCCAGATCGCGCTCTATGTGCTGGCGCTCGGCGTGATCGCCGCGCTGGCCCAGTGGCTGATCGCGCGCGTGGCGGGCCGCCTGGTCTACCGCGTGCTGAGCCTGTCCGGCCACCGCAACTGGGCCGCGGCGCTGCTGCGCCACCGCATCTACCGCCGGCTCGGCTACGCCATCTTCCTGGCGGTGATCGCGCTTGGCATCGGCGAGGTGCCCAACCTCGGCCGTTTCTCGCGACTGATCGAGCGGCTGGCCCATGCCGGCACGTGGGTCAGCGTGTTCCTGATGCTGTCCGGGGTGTTCTCGGCCTGGCAGACCGTGTTCGCGGGCAGCCAGCGCGCGCAGACGCGCTCGATCAAGGGCTATGTGCAGATCGCCCAGCTGGCGCTGTGGCTGATCTGCGGCGTGCTGGTGCTGTCGATCCTGATCGACCGCTCGCCGCTCTGGATGCTCTCCGGCCTGGGCGCGCTCTCGGCGGTGCTGCTGCTGGTCTTCAAGGACACGCTGCTGTCGCTGGTGGCCAGCACGCAGCTGACCACCAACGACATGCTGCGCATCGGCGACTGGATCGAGATGCCACAGTCCAATGCCGACGGCTTCGTCATGGACATCGCGCTGCACACGGTCAAGGTCAAGAACTGGGACAACACCGTGACCACGGTGCCCACCTACAAGCTGTTCTCGGAGAGCTACCGCAACTACCGGCACATGTTCGAGTCCGGCGCGCGGCGGATCAAGCGGACGCTGCGCATCGACGCCACCAGCGTGCGCTTTCTGGAGGACGAGGAACTGCACGCGCTGATGCGCTTCCGGCTGCTGCACGACTACCTGGAGATCAAGCAGGCGCAGGTGGCGCAGACCAACCTCACCCTGAGCGGCCCGGACGACGACCCGGTGAACCGGCGCCGCCTGACCAACGTGGGCACATTCCGCGCCTACGGCATGGCCTACCTGCGTGCCCATCCCGAAATCCACCACGACCTGCTGCTGAACCTGCGCATGATGGAGCCCGATTCGCAGGGCATTCCCATCGAGGTCTACTGCTTCACCACGCTGACCGGCTGGACGGACTACGAGCGCATTCAGGGCGATATCTTCGACCACCTGCTGGCGATCCTGCCGGAGTTGGGGCTGCGGCTGTACCAGGCGCCGTCCGGTGCGGACCTGAGCGGGCTGCGGGCCAATCCGGTGCTCGGCGCGCAGCATGCGGCACTTGCCGTGGCGGCGGCGGACGCGCGGGCGTAACGGCGTTTCCTTGATCTGAAGCTTCAGACTTTGCAGCAAGCTTGCACGCGATCAACCCGCGCGCAGATGACCCGGCTCCGGATTGGCATGTCCTTGTCCCATCGCCTAGCCTGTTTATCTGCGACAACCGTCGGGAGTGCGTCATGGCAAGCATGCAAGCGTTGGTCTTCAAGGGACCCGGACAGATCGAACTCCGGGAAAAGCCGATTCCGGAAGTGGGGCCGACCGATGCGTTGATCCGCATCACGACGACCACGATCTGCGGCACCGATGTCCACATCCTCAAGGGTGAATATCCGGTCAAGCCGGGCCTGACCATCGGCCATGAGCCGGTCGGCGTGATCGAGAAGCTTGGCAGCGTGGTGACGGGCTACCGGGTGGGCCAGCGCGTGATTGCCGGGGCGATCTGTCCGAGCTTCCATTCCTATGCGTGCCAGGACGGGCGGCCTTCGCAGGACGGCCAGGCGCACGGCCATGGCTACAAGCCGATGGGCGGCTGGCGCTTCGGCAACACCATCGACGGCACGCAGGCCGAATTCGTGCTGGTGCCCGATGCCCAGGCGAACCTCTCGCCGATTCCGGATGGCCTGACCGATGAGCAGGTGCTGATGTGCCCGGACATCATGTCCACGGGCTTTGCCGGGGCGGAGCAGGCCAACATCAAGATCGGCGATGCGGTGGCGGTCTTCGCCCAGGGGCCGATCGGGCTCTGCGCCACGGCTGGCGCGCGGCTGTGCGGCGCGGGGATGATTATCGTGGTGGATGGGCTCGACGAGCGTCTGGCCATCGCGCAGAAGATGGGCGCGGATGCCGTGGTGAACTTCCGCAAGGTGGACGTCGTGGCGGAGATCCTGCGCCTGACCGGGGGGCGGGGCGTGGACGCCTCCATCGAGGCGCTCGGCACGCAGGCCACCTTCGAGGCGGCGCTGCGCGTGCTGAAGCCGGGTGGCACCTTGTCGAGCCTGGGCGTCTATTCGAGCGACCTGCGTATTCCGCTCGATGCCTTCGCCGCCGGGCTGGGCGACCATCGCATCGTGACGTCGCTGTGCCCGGGCGGCAAGGAGCGGATGCGGCGGCTGATGCAGGTGATCGAGACCAATCGCCTCGATCTCGGACCGATGGTGACCCACCGGTTCCCGCTGTCTCGCATCGTCGAGGCGTACGACCTGTTCTCGAATCAGCGTGACGGCGTGCTGAAGGTCGCCATCACGCCTTGACCGGCGTCAAACCGGCTCGGCCGGTCAGCCCTTGCGTGGCTTGACGCGGCTGGCCGCGTCCTTGGCACGCTCGCGGGCCACGTCCACATTTTCGGCGTAGGCCAGCGCCACACCCATGCGGCGCTTTTCGAAGCTTTCCGGCTTGCCGAACAGGCGCAGCTCGGTCTGCGGCACGCGCAGGGCGTCGTCCACACCGTCGAAGACGATGCCCTGGGCTTCCACGCCACCGTAGATCACGGCGCTGGCACCGGGGCTCTTGAGCGCCGTGCTGACCGGCAGGCCGAGGATGGCGCGGGCGTGGAGTTCGAACTCGTTCTGCCACTGGGTGATCATCGTCACCATGCCGGTGTCGTGCGGACGCGGGCTGACCTCGCTGAACCAGACCTGCTCGCCCTTGACGAACAGTTCCACGCCGAACAGCCCCTGGCCGCCGAGGTCGGCCGTCACCGCGCGGGCGATGTGCTGCGCCGTGGCGAGGGCCTTCGGGTGCATCGGGTGGGGCTGCCAGCTTTCCACGTAGTCGCCGCTGACCTGCACATGGCCGATCGGCTCGCAGAATTGCGTTTCCACCTGGCCATCGGCGCCCACGGCGCGCACGGTCAACAGGGTGATTTCGTAGTCGAAGTCGATGAAACCTTCCACGATCACGCGGCCGTGGCTCACGCGGCCGCCGGCCATGGCGTAGTCCCAGGCAGCCTTGACGCCCTCGGGGCCGTCGATCTTGCTCTGGCCCTTGCCGGAGCTGCTCATCACCGGCTTGACCACGCACGGGTAGCCGATGCCGCCGTCGATGGCGGCCTGGAGTTCCTCGAGCGAGTCGCAGAACTTGTACGGGCTGGTCGGCAGGGCCAGCGTTTCGGCGGCCAGGCGGCGGATGCCCTCGCGGTCCATGGTCAGCCGTGCGGCGCGGGCGGTCGGAATCACGCGGACCACGCCGGCGGCTTCCAGCGCCTCCAGCATCGGGGTGGCGATGGCCTCGATCTCGGGCACCACCAGGTCCGGGCGCTCGGCCTCGATCAGCGCCTTCAGTTGCTCGCCATCGCTCATGGTGATGGTGCGGGCGTGGTGCGCCACCTGCTGGCCCGGCGCGTTCTCGTAGCGGTCCACGGCGATGGTTTCCACGCCCAGCCGTTGCAGCGCGATCAGCACTTCCTTGCCGAGCTCGCCGGAGCCGAGCAGCATCACTTTGGTGGCGGAGGGGGAGAGGGGCGTTCCGAGGGTGGTCATGGCGGGGCGGAGGTCTGGGGTGAACGGATAAAGACCGCGATTGTATACGGGCAGGATCGACGCTCCAACCTGCCGCAAAGCAAAACGCCCTGCCAGGGCAGGGCGTTTCACATGTGGCGTAATCGCCGCAGTACGCGACGGGTGCGCGCCTTAGTACGCGATCTTCGCCGTCAGGCTGATGGCGCGCGGGTCCGCCGGCTGGACGTAGCCAGCGTACTGGAAGCCCCAGTAGCGCTTGTTGGCGAGGTTGGTCAACGCTGCGCGCAGCGTCAGTTCCTTGCCCGCCACGCGGGTGTTGTACGAGGCGCCCAGGTTGAACACCGTGTAGCCGCCCGCCGTCAGGTCGCCCTCGGGGCGGACCTTGGTCGTCCCCGTGTACTTGCCGTCGAGGCCCACCTTCAGGCCCGGCACGAACGGAATGCGGTAGCTGATCCGGCCCGTGAGGATCCAGTTCGGCGCACCGGCCACGCGGTTGCCGATGTTCAGCTGGCCCTGGTCGTAGGAGCTGTCCAGGTACATCGCGCTGCCGCCCACTTCCCACTGCGAGCCGATCCGCGTGCTGCCGGCCAGCTCCACACCCTGGTAGATCGACTTGCCGTCCTGGACGAAGACCGGCAGGGAGCCGCCGTCGTTGCGGCCGAATTCCGTGCGCTGCTCGATGCGGAACAGTGCCGCCGTACCGGTCCAGAGACCCTGGTCCGTCTTGGCGCCCACTTCGTACTGGCGGCTCTTGGCCGGCGTCAGCGCGGCACCGGCGTTCGAGTAGAACGACGAGACGATGCCGCCGCCGTCGAACGACTCCACGTAGCTGGCGTACAGCGTGGTGCTCGGCATCGGCTTGAACATGATCGCCGCGGTGGGCGTGATCAGGCCGTTCTTGGTGAAGTTGGTGTTGCCGCCCGTGGTGCCGGGGAAGCCGTAGCCGTTCTGCTCGTAGTTGGTGACGCGCAGGCCGCCCAGCACCGACCATTGCTCGGTCAGGAACATGGTGTCGCTGACGAACGCCGACTTCTGCTCGGTGTCGCCGGCGCGGTACTTGTTGAAGCCGGTCTGGCTGTAGTACACGCCGGTGTACGGGGCGTAGATATTGCCGTCGGCCAGTTGCGTGTAGACCGAGTTGGTGCTGTAGCGGTCGATCTGCTTCTGCCAGCTCAGGCCGGCCACCAGTTCATGGCGGAACGGGCCGGTGCGGAACTTGCCTTCGACCATCGACGTCCAGTTGGTGAACTGCTGGCTTTCGGCGCCGTCGTAGCGGAAGTCGGTGTAGTCGCCCAGGCCGTTCTGCAGGTTGAGCGTGGTTTCGTTACGGCTGCGCGACTGCTTGCTGAAGCTGTAGGTCGTGCTGACGGTCCAGTCGTCATTGAGCCGGTAGCGCAGGCCGGTCTGGTACACCTGCAGGTTCGAGTAGAAGTGCGCGTCCGGGCCGGCGTACAGGCCGCCGCGACCGCTGACCACGCCCGGGAGCTGGCCGCCGGCGGGGATCTGGCCGGTGTAGAACGTCGGCGTGGCGCCCCAGGTGTTGCGGTCCTGGTAGATGCCGTCGAAGGTCCAGGTCAGGTCGCGCGTGATGCGTGCGTCCAGGCCCAGCGAGACCGAATTACGGTTGATGCCCACAGCATTGCTGGGCTTGCCTTCCTCGTGCGTCAGGTTCAGGCGGTAGCCGAACATGTTGTCCGGGCCGGCGCGGCCGCCCACGTCGACGTGCTCGGTCCACACGTGCGACGAGCGGTAGCCCAGTTCCACGCTGGCCGTGAACTGGTCGGTCGGGCGCTTCGTCACGTAGTTGATCGTGCCGCCCGGGTTGCCGAAGCCGTACATGAAGCCGGAGGCGCCCTTGAGCAGTTCCACCTGTTCGAGCTGTTCGTAGGGCAGCGTCAGGCCGTAGCTGATGAACGGCATGCCGTTGATCTTGTACGCGTTGCGCCAGTCGAGCTGCAGGCCGCGCACGGTGGTGTACGCCGCCCACGCGTTATTCGCGTTGCTGTTGTCGGAGACCGAGGCGTCGTTGAAGAACACGTCGCCGATCTTGGTCACCTGGCGGTCGGCCAGGTCTTCGCCGGTCACGATGGTCGTGGAGAACGGCGTGTCGAGCTGCGGGCGGCTGCCCAGGGCGCCGCCGGAGGCCTTCTTCTTCAACTGCGGCCCAATCTCGATTTCCTGCGCCGCGCTCACGGTCACGGCCGGCAGCGCCTGCTCGGACGGGGCGGCTGCCGCCGGCTCCGTGGTCTGGGCGAAGGCGACGCCACACAGCGGGAATCCGGTCAGGACAGCCATCCGGGCGAAAGCGGCCAGAGGGCGCACGCGCGACGGCGCGTGCTGCCGGCGCGCGGCATTGGGCAAGCAGGAAGTCATTGTTATGTTGGCTCGTAGGTGCGAATACTAACGGGAATGCGAACGATTCGCGTTAATGTGAAAAGACGAATGATCCTAGCCGAGCGTTGCGCCGTCAAGGAAAAGCCCGTGCGATGACGGTCTTTTGTGGTGTTTTTGCGATGATTTGCCGCGTCAGCGCAGCCCCAGCCGCGTCTCGAGCTGATGGGCCAGCGCCACGAGGCGCGGGCCAACCACCTTCTCGGCGGCATGGAAGGCCCCCGTTCGGGCCAAAACCCCGCAATTCAGCACGAACCAGCGTGAATCCACGCGCGCGCAGAGTGGCACCGCGAAGCCGAAGGCATCCCGCCGCCATTCGTCCCGGCTGGTGCAGTAGCCGTGCCGTGCCAGATCCTTGCGCGCCTGGGCCAGCGCCGGCGCGGCGCGGTGGAACGCCTCCGGGTCTTCCAGCCGCAGGCGGTTCAGCACGGGCGCGCTGGCCTCGGACGGCGCCCGGCACAGCCACGCCTTGCCGATGGCGGTGGCCAGCATCGGCATGGCGGCGCCCACATCGGGGGTGACCGCGAGGTCATGGGTGGCGAGCGCCGTCTCCACGTAGATCATCTGGGTCCGGTCCCGCACGCCCAGTGAGACCGCGCCGCCCACTTCGTCGGCCATCGCCTGCATCAGCGGGCGGGCGAGCTGGCGGATCGGCATGCCGCACAGCAGCGGGTAGGCCGGCGCCAGCACCGCCGCGCCCAGGCGGTACTTGCCCAGCGCCACGTCATGGCGGAGGTAGCCGAGCACGGCCAGCGTGTGGGTCAGCCGGGCGACGGTGGACTTCGACAAGCCCGTGCGCAGCACGAAGTCCCGGTTGCCAAGCAAGGACTCGCCGGGGCGGTAGGCCAGCAGGATGTCGATGCCGCGCGCCAGCGTGGTGGCGAACTGGCGGTCGCGCTCGGGCGAGGCGGGGGCTTGGGGAAGAGGAAGCGCCATCAGCCGGCTCCCGCCAGCAGCAGCTCCACCTCGTGCACCATCTCCATCAGGCCCGGGCCCATCCGTTCCTCCAGCATGCCGGGCGGCAGGCGGCTGGCCAGCACGCCGCAGTTGAAGATCAGGATCTCGCCGTCGATCAGCGTGCGCATCGGCACGGCCACGGCGTGCACGTCGCGCTGCCAGGCGCCCGGCGTGCGCGTGAAGCCGAGCCGCGCCAGATGTTCGATGGCTTCCGGCAGGGCCTCGGCATGCTCGCGCCAGTCGTCCGGTACGTGCTCGCGCAGGCCGGCGATGACCGGCGCGCGCACCGGTTCCGGGGCCTGGGCGAGCCAGGCGCGCCCCATCGCCGTGGTCAGCATCGGCAGTGAGGCCCCGATCTCCGGGCGGAACGCGATGGCGTCGTGGCCCCGGATGGTCTCCACGTAGACCATATGCAGGCGGTCGCGCATGCCGAGCGAGACCGTGCCGCCCATGCGGTCGCTGAGGCGTTTCATCAGCGGGCGGGCCAGTTGGCGCACGCCCAGCGAGGCCAGCAGCGGATAGCCGAGCGAGAGCGCCGTGGAGCCCAGCCGGTAGCGGCGCAAGTGGCTGTCGTAGAGCAGCAGGCCCCGGGCGGCCAGCGTGTACGTCAGCCGGCTGATGGTGGCCTTCGACAAGCCGGTCCGGTCCGCCAGTTCCTTGTTGCTCAGCACCGTCTCGCCCGCGCGAAAGCACTGGAGCAACCCCAGGCCATGGGCCAGCGTGGTGGCGAACGCGGGATCGGGGTGATGGGGGCGAGAGGGCATGGGGTTAACCCTTGGTTTGCGGTCTTGGCCGCGCTGTTCCATAAGGGTAGACGATGTTCAAGATAGCGAAACATCGATAGTGCGAATGATGCGCCCCCCGTAGGCTCGATTCGATGCATCGCCTTTGCTGGTGCCGATTAGAGCGAGACACTGAATGATCAGAGACCCGGAAGTCTTCGATCCCTTCCTGCAAGCGTTGCAACGCTTCGTGCGTGAACGTCTGGTGCCGCGCGAGGCCGAGGTGGCGGAGCGCGACGAAGTGCCCGGCGACATCGTGGACGCGATGGCCGCGCAAGGCATGTTCGGCTATTCGATTCCAGAGGAATACGGCGGCGCGGGCATGACCACCGAGGAACTGGTGCTGGCGGCGATGGTGCTGTCGCAGTGCTCGGTGGCGTTCCGGGCCCGCGTGGGCACCAACACGGGCATCGGCTCGGAGGCGCTGGTGGCCGACGGCACGCCCGCCCAGAAGCGCCGCTACTTGCCGCTACTGGCCAGCGGCGAGGTGACGGGCGCCTTCGCGCTGACCGAGCCTGAAGCCGGCTCGGACGCCACCGCGCTGCAAACCTCGGCCCGGCGCGACGGCGACCACTACGTGCTGAACGGCACCAAGTGCTTCATCACCAATGCGCCCCTCGCCGGCCTGTTCACGGTGATGGCCCGCACGGACCCGGACACCGCCGGCGCGGCCGGCATCTCGGCCTTCATCATCCCGCGCGACACCCCGGGGCTCACCACCGGCGCGCCGTACCGCAAGATGGGGCAGGCCGGCTCGCCGGTCTCCGAGGTGTATTTCCACGATTGCCGCGTGCCGGCAGAGAGCGTGATCGGCGGCGAGCCGGGGCAGGGCTTCCGCACGGCGATGAAGGTGCTGAACAAGCAGCGCATCCACCTGGCGGCGCTGTGCACCGGGCCGGCCATCCGCATGTTGGACGACGCCGTGCGCTTCGTCACCCACCGCAAACAGTTCGGCCAGCCGCTGGCGGACTTCCAGCTCGTGCAGGGCCTGATTGCCGATTGCCAGACCGACATCCATGCGGCCCGCGCGCTGATCCTGGAGACCGCGCGCCAGCGTGACGCGGGCGCGGACGTGACCATGGAGGCGTCGATCTGCAAGTACTTCGCCTCCGAGATGTGCGGCCGCGTGGCGGACCGCTGCGTGCAGATGTTCGGCGGCTACGGCTATATCGCCGACTACGGCATCGAGCGTTTCTACCGGGACGTGCGCCTGTTCCGGCTGTACGAGGGTACCAGCCAGATCCATCAGTTGAATATCGCCCGGCGCACCATCGCGCAGGCGACGGCGCAGCGCTGAACGTGTAATGTCACATCCGGATAAAACCACCGGAGATGACAAAAATGTTCAAAGCATCTGTAGTCGTCGCAAGTCTTGCATGGGCGATGTTGGGCGTGGTGGGGGTGGCGCAGGCGCAGGGCGCGTACCCCAATAGGGTGATACGGCTCGTGGTGCCGTTCGCGCCCGGCGGCACGGCAGACATCGTCGCGCGCCTGCTGGCCGATCCGCTGCGCGAGGAGCTGGGCCAGACCGTGGTGGTCGAGAACAAGCCCGGGGCGGGCGGCAATATCGGCGGCGAGATCGTCGCCCGTGCCGCGCCGGACGGCTACACGCTGCTGCTGGCCAGCGCCGGGCCGACGGTGATCAACCCGAGCCTGTATCCGAAGATGACCTTCGACCCCGCGCGCGACCTCGCGCCGGTGACGATGATCTCGCGCGACTTCAACCTGATGGTGGTGAATGCCGGGCTGCCGGTGACCACGGTGAACGAGTTCATCGCCTACGCCCGCACGCACAACGGGCAGGTCACCTTCGGCTCGCCCGGCAACGGCACGCCGGCCCAGCTGGCGGGCGAGCTGCTGAACCAGATGGCCGGCCTGCGCATGCAGCACGTGCCATACAAGGGCACCGGCCCGGCCGTGGCGGACCTGGTGGCGGGGCACATCACGGTGTTGATCGACAACATGCCGCCGCTGTGGCCGCACGTGCAGTCCGGCAAGCTGCGCGCGCTGGCGGTGGCCAGCGACAAGCGTGTGCCGATTGCCCCGGACGTGCCGACGGCGGAGGAGGCCGGGCTGAAGGGATTCACGGTCACGGCCTGGAAGGGCCTGATGGCGCCGGCCGGCACGCCGCGCGCGGTCATCGACCGGCTCAACCAGGCCACGCTGAAGATCCTGGCGCGGCCGGAGATGCGCAAGCGGTTGATCGACCAGGGCGCCGAGCCGGTCGGCAACACGCCTGAGCAGTTCGCCCAGCAGATCCGCGCGGACACCGCGTGGTGGGCGGCGCTGGTGAAGTCCACCGGCACGTCGCTGGATTGATTGGCAATGGTTTGATTGGCAATGGATAGATAGGAAAGGCTATGTCCCGATTTCTGGCTTACCGGCTTCACGCGCCCACGGCAGGGTCCAGCACCCCCACCGCCGGCTTTGTCGAACTGAACGTCGACGACCTGTCGCCCGGCGAGGTGCTGGTGCGCGTGGCGTGGTCGAGCCTGAACTACAAGGACGCGCTGGCCGCCGCCGGCATCAACGCCATCGTGCGGCAGTACCCGCGCATCGGCGGCATCGACCTGACCGGCACCGTGGCGGCCTCGTCCGACGCGCGCTTCCGTGAAGGCGACCTGGTGGTCGTGCATGGCTTCGGCATCGGCGTGGACCATGACGGCGGCCACGCGCAGTACGCGCGCGTGAAGGCGGACTGGGCGATGCCGCTGCCGGCCGGGCTCTCGCTGCGCGAGGCCGCCACGCTCGGCGCGGCCGGCTACACGGCCGGGCTGTGCCTGCACTGGATGGAGCACAACGGGCTGGCGCCGGCGCGCGGCAAGGTGGTGGTGAGCGGGGCGACGGGCGGCGTGGGCAGCATCGCCATCGACATGCTGGCGGGGCGCGGCTACGCCGTGACGGCGCTGACCGGCAAGGCTGCCGAACTCGACTACCTGCGCACGCTGGGCGCGGCGGAGATCCTGCCGGCCGAGGTGGCCAAGGGGACGGGCAAGCCGCTGGACCCGGCGCAGTGGGCCGGCGCCGTCGACGCCGTGGGCGGGGAGGTGCTGGCGTGGATGCTGCGCACGCTCCAGCCAGACGGCGTGGCCACGGCCTTCGGCAACGCGGCGGGCGCCCAGTTCGACGCCACCGTTCTGCCATTCATCCTGCGCGGCGTAAAGCTGATCGGCATCAACGCCAACAGCCCGATGGCGCTGCGCCGCGAAGTCTGGGCGAAGATCGCCGATACCTACCGCCCGCGCCACCTCGATCTGGTCGCCAACGAGATCGCCTTCCAGGACATCCCCGACGCCATGGCCCGCATGCTGGCGCGGCAGTCACGCGGGCGCTATCTGGTGCGGATGGGCGACTGACTTCGTAGCGGCGCTGCCCCTCTCCCCCGGCCCCTCTCCCGCAAGCGGGAGAGGGGAGCACCCAACTGGCATATCAACGCGACGGTGTTCTCCCCTCTCCCTCTGGGAGAGGGGCCGGGGGAGAGGGCACGCGCCTGCCGCAGCCGCAGCGGCCCCTACTGCATCAGCCCCAGCACAGTTTCAATCGCGCTCATCAGTTCCTGCAGCCGCAGCGGCTTGCCGCACACCGCGTCGAAGCCAGATTCGATGGCCGCGCGGCGGTCCTGCTGGCGGGTGAAGGCGGTCAGGGCGATGGCTGGCGTGCGCGCCCGCGAGGCCACCGCCTCGCGGATGCGCACTTCGCGGATCAGGTCGTTGCCATCGCGGCCGGGCAGGCCGATGTCGCTGATGATGAGGTCCGGCGTGGCGGCCTCGATTTCATCCAGCGCGGTCTCGCAGTCGCGCGCGGTGCGCACCCGCGCGCCGTCGTTCGACAGGATGGCCGACAGCGCCGCCGCCGCATCGTCATCGTCCTCCACCAGCAGCACGTCCAGCGCGTTCAGCGGCACGCCCGGCTGGATCGCCGCCACCTCGGCGCGCTCGGCGCCCGGTTCGGGCGAGCCCGGCTCCACCAGCGGAATCGAGACCTCGAACATCGCGCCTTTGCCCTCGCCATGGCTGGCGGCATGCACCGTGCCGCCGTGCATCTCGGCCAGATGCTTGACGATGGCCAGCCCGAGCCCCAGGCCGCCGTGCTGGCGCCGGTTGGCGTCGTCGCTCTGCGTGAAGCGGTCGAACAGCAGCGGCAGGAAGTCCGGGGAGATGCCACGTCCCTGATCGATCACGCGCACGCGCAGCGTCTCGGCGTCTGAGCTGGCCTCCACGCGCACCGCGCCGCCCTCGGGCGAGAACTTGATGGCGTTGGAGAGCAGGTTCCACAGGATCTGCTGGAAGCGCGCCGGGTCCAGCCAGGCGCGGGGGACCAGCGTGGCCGGCAGGATCACGTCCAGCGCCACGCGCCGCTCGGCGGCCTGCGCCTGCATGCTGTCCAGCGCGCCGCCGATCACATCGGCGGGGTTGGTCAACTCGCGCTCCAGCTTCATCTTGCCGACGTTGAGCATCGACACATCGACCAGATCCGCCACCAGCCGGCGCTGGATCGCGATATTGCGCTCCACCGCCGCCAGACCGCGCCGGCCTTCCTCGGACGCCACGTGGCGGCTCAGTACATGGGTCCAGACCGAGATCACGTTCAGCGGGTTGCGCAGTTCGTGCGAGAGGATGGCGATGAAATCGTCCTTCATCCGGTTCAGGCGCTCCACGGCGGCGCGCGCGGCCTGCTCGCGCTCGATCAGCTGCTCGCGCTGGCGCTCCAGCAGCACGCGGTCGGTGATGTTGGACACCACGGCCACCTTCACGCCGTTCTCCAGCACGGCCGAGATGCTCCATTCCAGGTGCATGGTCTCGCCCTGCGCGTCGCGCAGCGGAAACGCGCCCTGCCAGYCGTCCTGCAGGTGCTGGCCGGTGGCCTCGGCCACGCGCGCCACCCAGTCAGGCGGCGCGAAGGCGGCCACGTGCTGGCCGATCAGCGCCTCCGCCGGGCGCTGCAACAGGCCCAGCATGGCCGGGTTCAGGTCGACGAAGCGCCCGTCCAGATCCAGCGTGCAGATACCGCCGATGGCCTGGTGGTAGATCGCCCGGAAGCGCGCCTCGCTCTCGCGCAGCGAGCGCTCGGCGGCGCTGGCGCGCAGCAGCGAGGAGATCGTGGCCACCAGCACGGCCGGCTCGGCCGGGTGGACCAGGTAGGCGCTGGCGCCAGCGTCCAGGCCGCGCACCTTGTCGTAGTCGGCCACGTAGGTGGCGGAGAGGTGTACCACCGGCACGGTGGCGGTCTCGGCGCGCTCGCGCAGGCGGCGGCAGACCTGAAAGCCGTCGATGTCCGGCAGGTTGACGTCGAGCACCACGGCGGAGACGCTGGTGTCGGCGCGTTGCAGCGCCTCCTGGCCGCTCTCGGCCTCGATGGTGCGGAAGCCGGCCGCGCTCAGCACGCGCACCGTGGCGTAGCGCGTGACCGGGTTGTCATCGACCACCAGCACCAGCGGCGGGGTGTCGCCCCTGCCGATGGCCGCTACGATGTGATCAGCCATGATGGTCTCCGGCAGGCGCGTCCGTTGGCACGGGCAGCGCCACCGGCACGGTCACGTAGAAGCGCGAGCCCACGCCGACTTCGCTCTCGAAGCCCACATGCCCGCCGAGCAGCTCCGCCAGTCGCTTGCTCAGCGCCAGCCCGAGGCCGGAGCCCCGGTAGCGCCGCTGCAGCGGGGAGTCGATCTGCACGAAGTCCTGGAACACCTCGCCGTGAGACTCCGCCGGGATGCCGATGCCGGTATCGCGCACGGAGAACGTGATGGTGTCGTCGCCGTCGCACACGGCCGAGACGCGGATCTCGCCGCTCGGCGTGAATTTCAGCGCGTTGGAGACGTAGTTGCGCAGGATCTGCGAGAGCTTGCGGTCGTCGCTGAACAGCTTGGGCACGTCGTGCGGGGCCTCGAAGATCAGCGACACCTCCGGGTTGGTCAGCACGGGCTTGAACATGCCGCGCAGGGCATCGAACAGCGCCACCATGTCGAACCAGGCCGGCGACACATCCACGCGGCCCGCCTCCAGCCGCGCCAGGTCGAGCAGGTCGTTGACCATCTCGGCGAACTCGGCGGCAGTGTCGCGCACGAACACCACCTGCTTTTCCTGCTCGGGGGTGAGCGGGCCGTCCACGCGGTCGATCAGCAGCCGGGTAATGCTCTGGATGGCGACGATCGGCGTGCGGAACTCGTGGCTCATATAGGCCAGGAAGCGGCTCTTCAGCTCGGTGGCCTGGCGCAACTGGTCGGCCTGGATGTCCAGTTCCGAGTACAGCGCCAGCACGCCGCGATTGGTTTCCTCAAGCTCGGCGCGCAGCGCCTCCACTTCCTGGGTGCGCGCCGCCAGCGCGGCCTGGAGTGCGGCGGGGTCGGTGTCGGGGGAGGCGGTCGGGTGGGTCGGGTGGGTGGGGTGGGTCATAGCGGCCAGTCTCACGGTGTCTTGCGGGGGCCCGGGGGCATCACCGCTGCGCGCGGCGAACCACCACGACGGTGGCATCGTCGCGGCCCCGGCAGAATTTCCAGAACACGAACGCGGCCACCAGCGACGGATCGCGCTGCAGCACGGCCGGGTCGTCCAGCCGCCAGCGCGACTGGATGCCATCCGAATGCACGATCAGCACGGCGTGCGGCGGCCACTCCACCTCCTGCTCCTGCACGGCCCGCATTTGCAGGCCGGCGGTGCCATTCTGGACCAGCAGCGTGCGGTCGTCGATGCCGGATATCACGCGCGCCATGACGTTGCCGGCGCCGGCATAGCGGATGCATTGGGCGCCGGCGTCCACGCGTGCGGCCGTCACGGCGGCGCCGCGCGTGGTGCGCAGCGCGCCGTGCGCCAGTTCCAGGTAGCGGCCGGGATGGCTGCCCCGGGCCCGGGCGAACACGGACAGCGCCACGGCGGCGGCTTCGGCGGCGTCGGGGCCGTGCCCCAGGCCGTCCGCCACCACCACGTCGGCGCGGTGGTCGTGCACGGCCACGCTCCAGCCGTCGCCGCTGACCGTCTCGCCCGGCGCGGCCACGCAGACCGCGCCCACGTCGAAGCCGTTGCTGGTGCGGCGCGCCGTGCCGCCAGCATCGCGCTCGCGGTAGAAGCGCGCCAGGATCAGCGTGCCCTGGCCGGGGCGGGTGTAGATGTCGAAGTCGTCGGCCAGCCGGCTGACCGCGCCGAGGCCCTGGCCTGCGCTGCCGCCGGTGGAATAGCCGTCCCGCAGGCAGGCCTGGAGGTCGGTCATGCCGGGGCCGTCATCGATCGAAATCAGCTCGATGGCGATGCCGTCGCCCAGTTGGCACGCTGCCACCAGCAGCCGGCCGCCCCGGGCGTGGTTGACGAGGTTGTTGCCCAGCTCGTTGACGGCTACGGCCAGCCGGCCGGACTGGATGGCATCGAAGCCGTGCCGCCCGGCCAGTTCGGCGGCGGCGCGTCGGGCCTCGCCCACGCGGCTGCGGTCGCCCATCGGCACGGCGATGTGCGGGCCCAGGTTGTTACTTCCACCGAGTGATGCTGACACAGGTTCCCTCGCCAACTTTGGTTCTGATGGCGAACTCGTTCACCAGCCGTTTGCTGCCCGACAGGCCCATGCCCAGCCCGCTGCCCGTGGTCCAGCCGTCGACCAGCGCCTGTTCCACGTCCGGAATGCCGGGGCCCTTGTCCTCGAAATGCAGCCGCAGGCCCTTGCGGATGCCCTCGGCCAGCATCTCCCAGCGCATTTCGCCGCCGCCGCCATACACCACGGTGTTGCGGGCGAGTTCGCTGGCCGCCGTAATCATCTTAGTCTGCTCCACCAGCGAGAACTTCAGTTGGATTGTCAGCGTGCGCACCATCGCGCGCGCATGGACGATATCGCGCTCGTCCTTGAGCGGGGAGCTGCCCGTATCGGCCAGCTCGGTGGCCACGGCAGGGGTGGCCATCTCAGGCCACCCGCGCGGCGGCGTCGAGCATCTGCATGCCGCGCTCCACGCTCAGGGCCGTCTTCACGCCGCCCAGCGAGAGCCCCAGCTCCACCAGCGTGATGGCCACGGCCGGGCGGATGCCCACCACCACCGTGGTCGCGCCGAGGATGCGGCTGATGTCCGAGATGCTCACCAGCATGCGGCCGATGAACGAGTCCACCATCTCCAGCGCCGAGACGTCGATCAGCACGCCATGCGCGCCGGTCTGGTCGATGGTGGAGGCAATGTCTTCCTGCAACATCAATGCGGTCTGGTCCTGCATGTCGATCTGGATCGTGACCAGCAGGTTCTTGCCCATCCGCAGGATTGGAATCCGTTCCATGGCGCCTCCGGGTTCAGGCGGCGCGGGTGACGGTGTGGCCGGTCATGCGCATGGCCGTGGCCAGCGCGTCCGCCAGCGTGGACTTGGTGATGATGCCCTGCAGGTCGATGCCAAGATGGACGATGGTCTGCGCAATCTGCGGCCGGATGCCGCTGATGATGCTTTCCGCGCCCATCAGGCGGATGGCCGTGACGGTCTTCATCAGGTGCTGCGCCACGAGGGTGTCCACGGTGGGCACGCCGGTGATGTCGATGATGGCCAGCTCGGAGCCGGTGTTCACCAGGCGCTCCAGCAGCGTTTCCATGACGATCTGCGCGCGGCTGCTGTCCAGCGTGCCGATCACGGGCACCGCCAGCACGCCGTCCCACAGCTTGATCACGGGCGTGGACAGCTCCAGCAGTTCGTGCTGCTGGCGCATGATGATGTCCTCGCGCGTCTTCTGGTAGGTGGAGACGGTCCACTGCGCCATGCGGTCCACGATGGACGAGGCGGCCCAGACCACCTCGATCTGGCCCTCCACCTCGCCGCGATGGCGCTGCAGGCCATCGAACAGCGGGCGCTTGAGCGCCAGCACGAAGCCGCTGGTCACGTCGGCCGTCTCGCCCTGCGCCGCGCGGGCGGCGGACAGGTGCGACAGCGTGTCCCGCAGGGTGGTCCAGGCACGGCTGTCGAAGTTGCTCGCGTCGGCATCCGCCGACAGGCCGGTGTCAAGCGCCTTGAGAATGGCGCGCTGCTCGGTCTCGAGGTTCTGGCTCAGGCCGCGGCCGCCCGTGTAGGTGTGATATTCGGCGGTCCAGCCGCGCAGGATGGTGTCCGGGTCCTCGCGCAGGAGGTCCGCTAGTCGCTGGTTTTCTGGGCGCATGAAGGTGTGAAAGATGGGAGGGATCGGGCAAGGAGGCGTCCGCGGCTGACCACGCCGCACGGCAGGACGTTGAGTCGATTCTAGGAGAGATTCCTAGTCGACACTATCGGCGCCCGGCTGATTGACGCCGTATGGGAAATCGGCATTCCGCTCTATAAGTGATGCATTGGTAACTTTGTGAGAATGCGCCGACAGCCGAACGGGACACCCCACGCTGGCCGGCGCCGCCCCGGGCCGACTACGCTGGATAAGGATCGTCAGGTCGGGAGGATTTCCGTGGATTGGCTCGATGCGCTGCAATGGCCCGCGATGGCGGTGACGGTGGCCGCCACCTGGCTGGTCGGCAGCCGCGCGGCGGGCCGTCGCAAGGTGGGCTTCTGGGTCTTCCTGGCCAGCAACGCGATGTGGGTGGGCTGGGGTTTCCATATCGGGGCCTGGGCGCTGGTGGTGCTCCAGTTCGCGCTGGCCGCGCTCAACGTGCGGGGCATGGCGGAGGCCCGCAAGGCGCGGCGCGCGGGGCCGTCCGCTACCTGACGCCCCGCCTATATATATAGAGGGGGATGGATCCCGATGGCCGACCTGATCGTCGCGCGGCCGGAAGGGCTGTATTGCCCGCCCGGCGACTTCTATATCGACCCGTGGCGCCCCGTGGCGCGCGCCGTCATCACCCACGCCCATTCGGACCACGCGCGCTTCGGCCACGGCAGCTACCTCTGTGCCGCCCCCGGGCGCGGCGTGCTGCTGGCGCGGCTGCCGGGCATCGCGCTGGAGACGCTGCCCTACGGCGAAGCCATCACGCATCACGGGGTGCGGCTGAGCCTCCATCCGGCCGGACACGTGCTGGGATCTGCCCAGGTGCGGCTGGAACATGGCGGGCAGGTCTGGGTGGCCTCCGGCGACTACAAGGTCGAGGCCGACGGCACCTGCGACCCGTTCGAGCCGGTGCGCTGCGACACCTTCGTCACCGAAAGCACCTTCGGCCTGCCGATCTACCGCTGGCCGACGCAGGCCGCGCTGATGGCCGAGATCTTCGGCTGGTGGCAGGCCAACGCGGCGGCGGGGCGGGCGAGCGTGCTGTACTGCTACGCCTTCGGCAAGGCGCAGCGCATCCTGCACGGGCTGATGCGTCATGCGGGCGCGGACGTGGCGCTGCCGGGGCCCATCGTCGTGCATGGGGCGATGACCACGCTGAACCAGGCCTATGCGGATGCCGGCGTGGCCCTGCCACCCACCCTGACCACGGCGGACCTGCCGGCGCGCAGCCCGGCCCTGCGCCGCGCGCTGGTGGTGGCGCCGCCGTCCGCGCAGCGCTCCACATGGCTGCGCCGCTTTGGCGAGGCCGCCGATGCCTTCGCCAGCGGCTGGATGCAGTTGCGCGGCACGCGGCGCCGGCGCGGCGTCGATCGCGGCTTCGCGCTGTCCGACCATGCGGACTGGCCCGGGCTCCTTGCGGCGATCACCGCCACGGGCGCGCCGCGCGTCATCGTCACGCATGGCAACGTGCCGGTGATGGTGCGCTACCTGTGCGAGCAGGGCTGGCAGGCGCAGGCGTTCCAGACCGAGTATGGGGACGACGCCGGGGACGATGACGAGCCGTCGCAGGAGACCGTGGAAACCCCGGTCGAAACCCCGGAGGCAGCCCCATGAAAGCCTTCGCCGACCTCTACGCGGCGCTGGACGGCACCACGTCCAGCAACGCCAAGCTGGCGGCGCTGGTCGATTACCTGCGCGCCGCGCCGCCCGAGGACGCCGCCTGGGCGGTCTACTTCCTGTCCGGCGGCAAGCCGCGCCAGCTCGTGCCGGTGGCGATGCTGCGCGAACTGGCCCGGCAGGCCGCCGCGCTGCCCGAGTGGCTGTTCGAGGAAAGCTATCAGGCCGTGGGCGACCTGGCCGAGACCATCGCGCTGTTGCTGCCGGCCACGCCCCACATCGACACGGCCGGGCTGGCCGAATGGGTCGAGCAGCGCCTGCTGCCGCTGCGCGGCCAGCCGCCGGAGGTGCTGCGCGAGCGGCTCGATGCGCTCTGGCGCCCGCTCGACGCGCGCGGGCGGCTGGTCCTGTTCAAGCTGATCACGGGCGCGTTCCGCGTGGGCGTGTCGCGGCTGCTGGTCACCCGCGCGCTGGGCGAGGTGGCCGGGCTGGACGCCAAGCGCGTGGCCGAGCGCATGGTCGGCTACACCGACATCTCGCGCCGCCCCGATGCCGCGCACTACCTCGCGCTGATCGCCCCGGACGATGCCGGGACGGCGGCGGGCGAGGGCGCCCTCGCCACCTTGCAGCGCGGCGGCCAGCCCTATCCGTTCTTCCTCGCCCATCCCTTGCAGGCCCCGGTGGAGGACTTCGACACCGTGCTCGGCGCCCCGGCCCGCTGGCAGGTGGAATGGAAGTGGGATGGCATCCGCGCCCAGCTTGTGCGCCGGGCCGGCGCCACATGGCTGTGGTCGCGCGGCGAGGAACTGATCACCGAGCGCTTTCCCGAGCTGGCCGAAGCCGCCGCCACGCTGCCGGATGGCACCGTGCTCGACGGCGAGATCGTGATCTGGCAGGACCGCCGCGTGCAGCCGTTCGCCTTGCTCCAGCAGCGCATCGGTCGCAAGACGCTCGGCGCCAAGCTGCTGCGCGAGGCGCCGGCCATCCTGATGGCCTATGACCTGCTCGAATGGCAGGGCGAGGACTGGCGCGCCCGCCCGCAGGCCGAACGCCGCGCGCGGCTGGAGCAGGTGATTGCCGATCACGTCCACCCGGCGCTGGAGCTGAGCCCGCTGGTCGATGCCGACAACTGGGCGCGCTACGCCACGCTGCGGGAGACCTCGCGCGAACTGGGCGTGGAGGGCTTCATGCTCAAGGCCGCCGACGCCGCCTACGGCGCGGGGCGGACCAAGGACGTGGGCGTCTGGTGGAAGTGGAAGATCGATCCCTACACCGTGGATGCCGTGCTGATCTATGCCCAGCGCGGCCACGGCCGGCGCGCCAGCCTCTATACCGACTTCACCTTCGCGGTCTGGAACGCCCCGCCGGGCACGCCGGAGCGCGCGCTGGTGCCGTTCGCCAAGGCGTACTCGGGGCTGACCGATGCCGAGATGCGCGCGGTGGACGCCATCGTGCGCAAGACCACCGTGGAGTCTTTCGGCCCGGTGCGCAGCGTCACGCCGACACTGGTCTTCGAACTCGGCTTCGAGGGGATTTCCCGCAGCGGGCGGCACAAGAGCGGCATCGCCGTACGGTTTCCGCGCATGCTGCGCTGGCGCACGGACAAGCCGATCGAGGAGGCCGACACGCTGGCCACGCTGGAGGCGATGCTGCCGGGCGCCGCGCGCGCGGTGCCGGCCGAGGATGCCGCATGAGCGAGGCCGCACCGTTCGTCCGCGCCCCGCCAGTGGCTGAGACGCTGCCGGCGCTGTTCGCGGCCCGCCACTGGCAGCCGTTCGATTTCCAGCGCGACGTGTGGGACGCCATCGCCCACGGCCAAAGCGGGCTGCTCCACGCCACCACCGGCACCGGCAAGACCTACGCCGCGTGGCTCGGCGCGCTGCTGGCCTTCGCCGAACCGCCGGCCCGGGCCGGCGCCACGCCGCCGCCGCTCACCGTGCTGTGGCTGACGCCGATGCGCGCGCTGGCCGCCGACACCACGCGCGCCTTGCAAGCCCCGCTGGCCGAACTCGGCCTCGACTGGACCGTGGGCCTGCGCACCGGCGACACCGGCAGCAGCGAACGCGCCGCGCAGGCGCGCCGCCTGCCCACGGCGCTGGTAACCACGCCGGAGAGCCTCTCCCTGCTGCTGACCCGCGCCGACGCACGCGAGGCGCTGGGCCGCGTGCGTCTGGTCGTGGTCGATGAATGGCATGAGTTGATCGGCTCCAAGCGCGGCGTGCAGGTGCAACTGGCGCTGGCGCGGCTGCGGCAATGGCAGCCCGGGCTGATGGTCTGGGGACTGTCGGCCACGCTCGGCAACCTCGACCATGCCAGCGACGTGCTGCTGGCCGGCCTGCCGGACGATCGCCGGGTGCTGGTGCACGGCCACACGCCGAAGACGCTGGTCATCGACACGCTGCTGCCGGACGCCGCCGGGCGCTTTCCGTGGGCGGGGCATCTCGGCCTGTCGATGCTGCCGCACGTGGTGCGCGAACTGGAATCCACCAGCACCGCGCTGGTGTTCCTCAACACGCGCTCGCAGGCCGAACTCTGGTATCAGGCCCTGCTCGATGCGCGGCCCGAGTGGGCCGGCCAGATCGCGCTGCACCACGGCTCGCTGGACCGCGCCGTGCGGGACTGGGTGGAGGTGCATCTCAAGAACGGCGCGCTGCGCGCCGTGGTGTGCACGTCGAGCCTGGATCTGGGCGTGGACTTCCTGCCCGTGGAGCGCGTGCTCCAGATCGGCTCGCCCAAAGGCGTGGCGCGGCTGTTGCAGCGCGCCGGACGGTCTGGCCATGCGCCGGGGCGGGCGTCGCGCGTGACCGTGGTGCCCACGCACAGCCTGGAACTGGTGGAAGCCGTGGCGGCGCGCAACGCGGTGCGCGCTGGCCGTATCGAGGCGCGCGAGTCCCCGGACAAGCCGCTCGACGTGCTGGTCCAGCATCTGGTGACGGTGGCGCTCGGTGGCGGCTTCCGCGCCGATGACCTGCTGGCCGAGGTGCGCACCACCTGGGCCTATCGCGCCCTGAGCGACGAAGAATGGCAGTGGTGCCTCGACTTCGTGCGGCAGGGCGGGAGCACGCTGTCCGCCTATCCGGACTATCGCCGGGCGATGCCCGACGAGGCCGGCGTCTGGCGCGTGCCCGATGCCCGGCTGGCGCGCCGGCACCGCATGAGCGTGGGCACCATCGTCAGCGATGCCACGATGCAGGTGCGATTCTGGACGCGTGCGGGCAGCGGCGGGGCCTCGCTGGGCACGGTGGAGGAGGGCTTTATCGCGCGGCTGGCGCCCGGTGACTGCTTCCTGTTCGGCGGCCGGCTGCTGGAACTGGTGCGCGTGCAGGAGATGACCGCCTACGTGCGCCGCGCGGCCGGCAAGCGGCCCTCGGTGCCGCGCTGGAACGGCGGCAAGATGCCGCTTTCCACCGAACTGGCCGAGGCCGTGGTCGATACGCTCGAAGCCGCCCAGCTTGGCCACCTCGACCCGGCCAGCACGCCCGAACTGCCGCTGATCCAGCCGCTGGTAGACCTGCAGGCGCGCTGGTCGGCGCTGCCCACGCGCGGCACGCTGCTGGCCGAGACCCTCCATTCGCGCGAAGGCTGGCATCTGTTCCTCTATCCGTTCGCGGGCCGCTCGGTGCATCTGGGGCTGGGCAGCCTGCTGGCGTGGCGGCTTGGGCAGCAGGTGCCGGCGACCTTCTCGGTGGCCGTGAACGACTACGGGCTGGAACTGCTGGCCTCGGCGCCGCTCGACTGGGCGCACTGGCTGCCGCTGGTGCTGGCCGAGGAACGCCAGCGCGACCTGGCCGCCGACGTGCTCGGCAGCCTGAACGCGGGGGAGCTGTCGCTGCGGCGCTTCCGCGAGATCGCCCGCGTGGCCGGGCTGATCTTCCAGGGCTACCCCGGCGCCCACAAGAGCGCGCGCCAGTTGCAGGCGTCATCGAGCCTGTTCTACGAGGTCTTCCGCAAGCACGACCCGGCCAACCTGCTGCTCGGGCAGGCCGAGCGGGAGGTGCTGATGCAGGAGTTGGACGCCCACCGGCTGGCCGACACGCTGGCCCGGCTGGCCGCGCTGCGGCTGGACCTGCACGCGCTGAAGCGCCCCTCGCCGCTGGCCTTTCCGCTGGTGGTGGAATTCCTGCGCGAGAAGCTCAGTACCGAGAAGCTGGCCGACCGCATCGCCCGCATGCTGGCCGAACTGGAGGCGGCGGCGGGGCCGGTGGGGGATACCGTCGATGCTGATGCCGATGCCGCGCAGGTGGCCGAGGTGGCGCGCTTCGGCATGGCCGATCACGTCAAGTCAGGTGGCCGCAGTGGTGGAAGAAGCGGGGCCAGCGGTCGCGCACGTCGCTCGGGGCGCCCGCGCAAGCCATCGAAACCGCTCCCGCTGCTATGAGCCAGCCAGACGCCGCCACGTTGCATGCCTTCGGCGCCCAGGCCGTGGAAGTGGCCGGGGAGACGCTGTGGCTGCTGCCCGAGCACGCCATCTGGTGGCCCGGCGCGGCGATGCTGCTGGTGGCGGACGTCCACATCGGCAAGGCCGCCGCGTTCCGGGCGCTGGGGCAGCCGGTGCCGCCCGGCACCACGGCCGAGAACCTCGCCCGGCTGCACGCGCTGGCCGTGCGCTATCCGGCGCGGGAGCTGGTGTTTCTGGGCGATTTCCTGCACGCCCGCGCCGCGCGCACGGCGGCGGTCATCGTCGCGCTGCACGACTGGCGCCGGGCGCTGCCGGCCCGCGTGCGCTGCACGCTGGTGCGCGGCAACCACGACACCCACGCCGGCGACCCGCCGCCGGAACTCGGCATGACCGTGGTCACGGAACCGCTGCGGGCCGGCCCGTTCGCGCTGTGCCATATGCCGGGCGCTTCCCCGGACGGCTATGTGCTCGCGGGCCACCTCCATCCGGCCGTGGTGCTGCGCGGCAGCGGTGCCGACGCGCTGCGGCTGCCGTGCTTCGTACTGGGGGAGCATGGCGCGATCCTGCCGGCCTTCGGCGCCTTCACGGGCCATGCCACGATCCGGCGCGCGCCGGGGGACCGCATCTATGGGGTGGGCGACGGGCGGGTCTGGCCGGTGCCGCCGCGCGCCAGTTCGTAGTAGTGCGGGATGCGCAGCAGCGCGTAGTCGGCGGCAGCGAAGCGCACGGTGTTGCGGTCGCCGTCGAAGCGCCGCGTCTCCGTGAACACGGCCAGCGGGGCAGTGCGGCCCGGCATCCGCAGCACCCACGCGAAGCACTGCGTGCCAGCCGGGGTGTCGTCGGGCGCGTTGCCGTCGGCCACGCCCGTGTTGGCAATCGCCAGATTGGCATCGGCCAGACGCAGCACGCCGTGCGCCATGGCCAGCGAGACGGCCTCGCTGGTCAGCCCGTGGCGACGGATGACTTCCTTGGGCACACCCAGCACCGAGGTCTTGATGTCGGGCGCATAGGCCACCACGGCGCAGCGCAGCACGTCGCCGCAGCCGGGCACCTCGGCAATGCGCGACGCGATCAGCCCGGCCGTGCACGACTCCGCCGTGGCCAGCCTGAGACCATGCCGCGCAAGGAAATGCGCCGTGTCCCGGATTTCAGGACTTTCTTTCATGTCGATGCCTTGTCGAGTGATGGCGTGGAGGGGCAGGTTTTGTGCCAACGCGGCTGGAACCGCCGGCCCTCTCCCCCGGCCCCTCTCCCGCAAGCGGGCGAGGGGAGCACACCGACAGGCTTTGATGGGCCCCTGGTTTTCTCCCCTCTCCCGCAAGCGGGCGAGGGGAGCATACCGGCAGGCTTTGATGGGCCCCCGGTTTTCTCCCCTCTCCCGCAAGCGGGCGAGGGGAGCACACCGGCAGGCTTTGATGGGCCCCTGGTTTTCTCCCCTCTCCCGCAAGCGGGCGAGGGGAGCACACCGGCAGGCTTTGATGGGCCCCTGGTTTTCTCCCCTCTCCCGCAAGCGGGCGAGGGGAGCACACCGRCAGGCTTTGATGGGCCCCTGGTTTTCTCCCCTCTCCCGCAAGCGGGC
>NZ_JBFTJC010000010.1:0-313064 GCF_056395225.1 Cupriavidus sp. 10L45 | reverse complement strand
ACCCCCAGAAGTTGGACGGTTGATGGCTAGGCCGGAAAGGGCTGAGTCCTGTATTGCACGGGACTCAGCCCTTTTAGTTTGAGCTTGATGCGGTCATGATTGTAGTAGTGAATGTATTGGCGCAGTCCATCCTGCAGTTGCTCGATGCTGGTGAACTTGTTCAGGTAGAAGAATTCGGACTTTAGGATGCCGAAGAAGCTCTCCATGGCAGCGTTGTCGAGGCAGTTACCTTTGCGCGACATACTGGGACGGACACTGCGCTGCTTGAGCATCGATCGATAGGACGCCATTTGGTATTGCCAGCCYTGATCCGAATGCAGGATCGGTCGGTCCTTGGGGCCGAGTCGAGCAAACGCCTTCTTGAGCATTTTGCTTACCATCTCGAACAACGGACGCCTGGCCATCTCGTATGCGACGATCTCGCCGTTATGCAGGTCCAGCACCGGCGAGAGGTATAGCTTCTCGCCGGCGACGCTAAATTCGGTCACATCGGTTACCCATTTCTGATTCGGACGCCCGGCGTGGAACTGCCGTTGCAACACGTTGGGCGCAACTCGGCCCACCGCACCTTTGTAAGAACGGTATTTCTTTGGCCGGACGAGAGACTTCAGGCCCATGGCTTTCATCAGGCGCTGAACCGTCTTGTGGTTGACGATCAATTCCGCTTTCCGAAGCGCCGCCGTAATGCGGCGGTAGCCGTAGCGACCTTTGTGCTGCGCAAACAGCTCACGGATTCTTGCCTTCAGTTCCGCATACCTGTCCTGCGCCTGAAGTACTGTTTGCTGATAGTAGAAGGTGCTTCGTGCCAGGCCTGCGACCTTCAACAGCCCCGCCAATGGATACTGCCGCCTTAGCTCAAGCACTATTTGCGCTTTTTGGGTTGCGCAGATTTCTTGTTCGCTTGAACTAAGGCGYCGAGTTTTTTTAGGTAGGCGTTCTCCATGCGCAGGTAGTTCAGCTCGTCAATGAGCTCCTCGCGCGTGCGCGTGCGATCACCAGATGGCTTCGGTGGCTTTGCTTTGGGAGTGGGTGGCGACATCTTCCTGGGACGCCCTTTTGGGCCCGCTGTCTATTTCATGGCGTTTGGCGATCTCACCATAGCCTGCCTGACCGTCCAGGTAGCTCTGGATAACTGTCAGCCTGAACTGCTCCGAGTACCGATACATGAAAACACCCCAAAAGTTGGTGTCCAACTTTTGGGGTGCAGTTCAGATTCGTCGGGCTTTTTCATACGCCTCCCGCCAAGACTCAGGCGGCGCGCTCGTGATGGGGTTCGTCCGCCCCAGCCTCTTCCACGGATTCCGTCGCCCGATCCGCCAGTGCCTCGCCGATCATCAGCAGGCTCGGCTGCACGGGGTCCATCCATGCCGCAGCCTCCCCGGCCGCCATCTGGCGCAGCGTGAACTGGTGGCTGCGCTGCTTCGGGGTGGTGGCCGCTTCCACGACCCATGCGGGCGTCGTGGCGGGCTTGCCGTGGGCGATCAGCTGTGCGGCGATGTTGGCCGCCTGGTCGCGCCCCATGTAATAGACGATGGTGTCGGCGCGGACGTCGGCTTCCACGTCCACCGCATCGGCCGCCTTGGCCTGGGTGGCGAAGGCCACGCTGCGGGAGACGCCGCGCTTGGTCAGCGGCTTGCGGATGGCCGAGGCGGCCGCCAGCGCTGCCGTGATGCCCGGCACCACCTCATACTCGATGCCTGCCGCTTCCAGCGCCTGGAGTTCCTCGTCGGCGCGGCCGAACAGCATCGGGTCGCCGCCCTTGAGGCGCACCACGCGCTCGTACTTGGTGGCCAGGTCCACGATCTGGCGATTGATGAACAGCTGTGCGGTGCTGCGCTGCCCGCAGCGCTTGCCCACCTCCACGAGTTGCGCCTGGGGGCACCAGGCCAGCATCTCGGGCGACACCAGCGCGTCGTGCAGCACCACCTGGGCCTCGCCCAGCAGGCGTGCACCACGCACCGTAATGAGGTCGGCCGCACCGGGGCCTGCACCAATCAGGGTCACGCGTCCGGTCCGTTTGTCTTGATGCGGGGTCATCTCGCTCACTGTTCTACTTGCCGTCTGACGATGTCGATGTCAGCTATACGCACGGATCATGCCCGCCGCCACCGTGTGGTTGGTCGCTTCGTCGATCAGCACGAACGCGCCCGTCGCCGGATTATCGCCGTAGACATCGCACACGATCGGCTTCTGCAGCGACAACTGCACCGAACCGATGTCGTTCAGGCGGATGTCATGGCGGCCGGTCTCGTGCGACAGCGTGTGCACGTCCAGCACGCGATCCACCGCCGACACGCGCGCGAACACGCTGGCCGTGGTGTGCTTGAGCACGTACTTGCGCGACGGATTCAGCGATTCGTCGTCGAACCAGCACAGGTCGGCCTGCAGCTTCTTGGCCGAGACCGAGGCGGCGTCGGCGGCGACGAACATGTCACCGCGTGATACATCGACGTCTTCCGACAGGCGCACCGTCACGGTGTCGCCCGCGTTGGCCGAGTCGGCGGCGCCGTTCGGCGTCAGCACTTCGGCCACCACGGCGTCGCGGTTGGCCGGCAGCACGCGCAGCTTCTGGCCCACGCGCACGGTGCCCGCTTCCACGCGGCCGGCGTAGCCCCGGAAATCGTCCGACTGGGCGCCGTCCTGGCGGATCACCAGCTGCACCGGGAAGCGCAGCGCGGCGTCGCCCTCGGGGGCCGGCTCCTCGACAGGGAGGGCCTCCAGCAGCGGCAGCAGCGGCTCGCCCGAGTACCACGGCATCGCGTCGCTGGCGTGGACGATGTTGTCACCACGAAGCGCCGACACCGGCACATATCGCACATCTTTCAGGCCCAGTTGCGCGGCCAGTTCGGTGTACGCGGTACGGATCTCGTTGAAACGCTGCTCGTCGTACTCGATCAGATCCATCTTGTTGATGGCGACGATCACGTGCTGGATCTCCAGCAGCTTCAGGATGGCCGAGTGGCGCTTGGTCTGGGCCAGCAGTTCGGCACGGCCGCCCTGCACGGTCACGCGCGTGGCGTCCACCAGCACGATGGCGGCGTGCGCCGTGCTGGCGCCGGTCACCATGTTGCGGGTGTACTGCTCGTGCCCCGGCGTGTCGGCGATGATGAACTTGCGGCGCGCCGTGGAGAAGTAGCGGTAGGCCACGTCGATGGTGATGCCCTGCTCGCGCTCGGCTTCCAGGCCATCGGTCAGCAGCGAGAAGTCGATCTGTTCGCCGGCGGTGCGCTTGTTCTTGGCGTTGGCCAGCGCGGTCAGCTGGTCGGACAGCACGGCCTTGCTGTCATACAGCAGGCGGCCGATCAGCGTGCTCTTGCCGTCGTCCACGGAACCCGCGGTGATAAAGCGCAGCAGGCCCTGGTGAGATGCTTGTCTAGTCATGATGTGTGGTCCTTGGCTGCGGCTTAGAAGTAGCCTTCCTTCTTGCGGCGTTCCATCGACGCCTCGCTGGTCTGGTCGTCCATCCGGGTGGCGCCGCGCTCGGTGATCTCAGTCACCGCGGTCTCGGCGATGATGTCCACCGGGTTGGCGGCCGTGCTGGCCACCGGGCAGGTGCAGGAGATGTCGCCCACGGTCCGGAAGCGTACCGACAGCACCTCGCTCACATCGCCGTCCTGCTTGGGCGTGATCGGCGTCACTGGCACCAGCAGGCCGTTCTTGCGCACCACTTCGCGCTCGTGCGCATAGTAGATCGGCGGCAGGGCCAGGTTTTCCCGGGCGATGTACTGCCACACATCCAGCTCGGTCCAGTTCGAGATCGGGAACACGCGCATCTGCTCGCCGGCCGCCATGCGGGCGTTGTACAGGCTCCACAGCTCTGGGCGCTGGGCCTTGGGGTCCCACTGGCCGAACTCGTCGCGGAACGAGAAGATCCGTTCCTTGGCGCGGGCCTTCTCTTCGTCGCGGCGGGCGCCGCCCATCAGCGCGTCGTACTTGTGCGCCTCGATGGTTTCCAGCAGCGTCACGGCCTGCGCCGCGTTGCGCGAGTCGGTTTCCTTGCGCAGGCGCACCGTGCCGCGCTTGATCGAATCCTCGACATGGCCCACCACCAGGCGCGCGCCCAGTTCCGCCACGCGCTGGTCGCGGAAGGCGATCACTTCCGGGTAGTTATGGCCGGTGTCGATGTGCACCAGCGGGAACGGCAGTTCCACCTTGCGGTCGCCCAGGCGGAAGGCCTTCAGCGCCAGGTGCAGCATGACGATCGAATCCTTGCCGCCGGAGAACAGCAGCGCCGGGTTGCGGCACTCGGCCACCACTTCACGGATGATGTAGATCGACTCGGCTTCCAGCCGGTCGAGGTGGTCGTTCTGGACCTGGAGCAGGTGTTCAACCCCTGCTTCTGCGATGTCGTTCATGATGCCCATGTCGTTCTCGGCCTCGATTCAATACTTCAATGCTTGATGTTCTGCTCGTGGAGCCCGCACTCTTTCGAGTCCTTGGTCTCCCACCACCAACGTCCTGCGCGGACGTCTTCGCCAGCCTTCACGGCGCGCGTACACGGCTCGCAGCCAATGCTCGGGTAGCCCTTGGCATGCAGCGCGTTCACCGGCACGTTGTGGCGCACCAGATAGGCCCAGACCTCGGCCTCGGTCCAGTCGGCCAGCGGATTGAATTTGGGGATGTCGCGCGCTTCGTCCAGCTCCTCGAACGGCAGCTCGGCACGCGTGACGGCCTGCTCGCGGCGCTGGCCGGTCATCCAGGCATCGGCGTGGGACAGCGCGCGGTTCAGCGGCTCCACCTTGCGGATGCCGCAGCAGCTCTTGCGCAGGTCCACGCTATCGTAGAACGCGTTCAGGCCGTGGTTCTTCAGGTAGTTCTCCACCGCTTCCGGGTCCGGCGTGAACTGCTCGATGGCGTAGCCGTAGTGCGTATGCACCTGATCCAGCACGGCCAGCGTCTCGGCGTGCAGGCGGCCCGTGTTCAGCGTGAACACGCGGATGCCGGCGCGCACGGCGTCACCGCCACGCAGGATGGCATCGGTCAGGACCATATCCTCGGCAGCCAGGCTGGTGGCGAAGCGGGCGCGGAAGAAGCGGCCCGCAATCTCGGCCAGCCGCTCGGCCAACGCGCGTTCCTTGGCTTCCAGCGCCTCCACCGTGCCCGTGTAGACCGGCTGGGTCCACAGCGCGGGCGGGCGCAGGCCGGACACCGGCGCGCCCAGCTCCACCACAGGGATGTCGGAGATCACTGCGCTCATGCGGCGCCCCGGGCGGTCACTTCCGCACGGTTGCGGCGGAACAGCGGCAGCGGCTCGTCCACCGATGCCTGATAGGCCACCGTGAACTCGGTGAAGCCCTTGATGGCGTCGTCGATGTTCTTGTCGGCGCGCACCGCGAAGGCGTCGAAGCCGCAGCGCTTCATGAAGTTGAGCTGGTCGCGCAGCACGTCGCCGATGGCGCGGAGCTGGCCGTCCCAGTGGTAACGGGTGCGCAGCAGGTAGGCCGACGAGAAACCGCGGCCATCGCGGAACACCGGGAAATCGACGGCGACCAGCGACACGCGGTCGAAGAGCGCCTCGGCATCGCCCGGCTCGTCTTCAGGAGCCAGCCACACGCCGGTGATGGCCTTGTCGCGGCCGGCCAGCAGCGCTGCGTGCGCCTTCCACACCGACAGCGGGAACAGCACGGCGTCCGTGCCCTGCGCGGCGGCGGCCACGCGGGCGTCGTCCAGCGGCTCGGTCTCGGTGGCGCGCAGCACGGTCCAGTCGTCCTCGACGATCACGGGGCGGAGGTCGGCGGCGTCGCGTTGCAGTTTAATAATCTTTGCCATGTTCAGTCTCTCCGGGGTCGTCAGGCTTCGGCGCGCTCTTCGCGCTGCTTGTCGGCGTACACACGTTCCTTGAACGGGGCGATGCCGATGCGGGCGAACGTGTCGATGAAGCGCTCGTCCTCGACGCGGTGCGCGACGAAGGTTTCGATGATGCGGCTCACCACGTCGGGCATTTCCTCGGCGCTGAACGACGGGCCGATGACCTTGCCCAGCGCGGTGTTGTTGCCCTGGGCGCCGCCGAGCGTCACCTGGTACCACTCGGAACCGTCCTTGTCCACGCCCAGCACGCCGATGTTGCCCACGTGGTGGTGACCGCAGGCGTTGATGCAGCCGGAGATGTTCAGCGAGATCTCGCCGAGGTCGTACACGAAGTCGAGGTTGTCGAAGCGCTCCTGGATGCCCAGCGCGATCGGGATCGACTTGGCATTCGCCAGCGAGCAGAAATCGCCGCCCGGGCAGGCGATGATGTCGGTCAGCAGGCCGATGTTGGCCGTCGCCAGGCCGGCCTGCTTCGCTTCCTGCCAGAGGGCGAAAAGGTCATGCTTCTTGACGTCCGGCAGCACCAGGTTCTGCTCGTGCGCCACGCGCAGCTCGCCAAACCCGTAGCGGTCGGCCAGGTCGGCCACGGCTTCCATCTGCTTGTCCGTGGCATCGCCCGGGGGCGAGACGGGGCCCGGCTTGGTGGAGAGCGTCACGGCGGCATAGCCCGGCACCTTGTGGGCGTGCACGCTGCGGCTGACCCAGCGCGCGAACGCCTTGTCCTCGAGCAGGTGCTTCTCGTAGCCGGCGTCGGTGTCGGCCAGCTTCTCGTAGGCCGGCGGGGCGAAGTACTGCGCCACGCGGGCGAACTCGTCCTGCGTGATGGTGCCCGGGCCGTCCTTGCTGTGCTGCCACTCTTCCTCGACCTCGGCGGCGAACTTCTCGGCGCCGATAGCCTTCACGAGGATCTTGATACGGGCCTTGTACTTGTTGTCGCGGCGGCCGTAGCGGTTGTACACGCGAATCGCGGACTCCACGTAGGTCAGCATGTGCTGCCACGGCAGGTCGTCCTTGATGATCGTGCCCAGGATCGGCGTGCGGCCCAGGCCGCCACCGGCCAGGATGCGCAGGCGCGTCTCGCCGGCGGCATTCCGGTAGGCGTAGATGCCGATGTCGTGCATCTGCACCACGGCGCGGTCGTTGGCGGAGGCCGAGATCGCGATCTTGAACTTGCGCGGCAGGAAGGCGAATTCCGGCTGGAAGGTGCTCCACTGGCGCAGCAGTTCGGCCAGCACGCGCGGGTCCACGGTCTCGTCCGGCGTCACGCCGGCGAAGTGGTCGGTCGTGATGTTGCGCACGCAGTTGCCCGAGGTCTGGATGCCGTGCATCTCCACGCTGGCGAGGTCGGCCAGCACGTCCGGCACGCGCTCGAGGTCCATCCAGTTGTACTGGATGTTCTGGCGCGTGGAGAAGTGGCCGTAGCCACGGTCGTACTCGCGCGCGATATGCGCCAGCATGCGCATCTGCTTCGACGCCAGCAGGCCGTACGGAATGGCCACGCGCAGCATGTAGGCATGGCGCTGCATGTACAGGCCGTTCTGCAGCCGCAGCGGCAGAAATTCCTCTTCGGTCAGTTCGTCGGAGAGGCGGCGGCGCACCTGGTCACGGAACTGGGCAACGCGCTCTTGGACGATGCGCTGGTCGTATTGATCGTACTGATACATGGTGTGGGTCCGTTCAGTATTCGTTGAATGCTTAGGAAACGAGCTTGATGGCGACCAGCGTGAGCGTGGTGGCCAGGGCGGCGCGCACGAGCCGCTCGGGCAGCGCCCGGGACAGTTGCGCGCCCAGCCAGATGCCGGGGATCGAGCCCACCAGCAGCGCCAGCAACAAATTCCAGTCGACGGTGCCGAGCCACACGTGGCCCAGCCCGGCCACCGCCGTGAGCGGCACGGCGTAGGCGATATCGGTGCCAGCCACTTCGGCCGGCTTCATATGGGGGTACAGCAACAGGATCAGCGTGGCGCCAACCGCGCCGGCGCCGATCGACGACACCGTGACGAGCACGCCGATCACGGCGCCCACCACCACGGTCGCCACCACCTGGCGGCGGCCTTCCAGCTGGAAACGCGGGTTGCGTTCGAGCCAGGCCAGCATCTGCTTGCGGAACAGCAGCGACAATACAGTCAGCAGCACCGACACGCCGATCATCAGCCGAATGCCGTGCAGCCAGCGCGCGTCCAGCTCGCCGGCGCTCTTGAGTACGAGGATGGCGACCAGTGCGGCGGGCAGGCTGCCGATGCAGAGGCGGCGCACCACCTGCCATTGCACGTGGCCATGGGCGCGGTGCGCGATGGTGCCGAAGCCCTTGGTGATCGAGGCGAACGCGAGGTCGGTACCCACCGCCGTGGCCGGCGAGAAGCCGAACAGCAGGGTCAGCAGCGGCGTCATGAGCGAACCCCCGCCTACCCCGGTCAGACCGACCAAGATACCTACCAGCAGACCGGAAGCGGTATACGCAAGGGACATTCGGGGGGTTCTCAACAATGCCTTTTCCGTCACTTCCGCGCCTCGCCGGGGTTCAGGCTGGGCGCGGACGCAATACGGGCAGGCCGTTATTTAACAAAGTTCGAAAATCGTAATAAACTGGCCTCATATCTCAAACTAATAAGAAGTTGTTTGTTTATACGCACCGAGTTATATGAACCTGCACCAGTTCCGCTTCGTGCGCGAGGCCGTCCGTCAGAACTACAACCTGACCGAAGCCGCTAAAGCGCTCTATACGTCACAACCTGGCGTCTCCAAGGCCATCATCGAGCTGGAGGAGGAGCTGGGCGTCGATATTTTTACGCGGCACGGCAAGCGCATCCGCAGCCTGACCGAGCCGGGGCGCCGCATCCTGACCTCCGTGGAGAAGATCCTGCAGGAGGTGGAGAGCCTGAAGCGGGTAGGCAAGGACTACGCTGCCCAGGATCAAGGCAACTTCACCATCGCCACCACGCACACCCAGGCGCGCTATGCCCTGCCGCGCGTGATCGGCGAGTTCACCAAGCGCTACCCCAAGGTGCGGCTGTCGATCCAGCAGGGCAACCCCTCGCAGATCGCGGACATGATCCTGCACGACCAGGCCGACATCGGTATCGCCACCGAGGGCATCTCGGGGGACAAGGGCCTGGTGTCGCTGCCCGGCTACCAGTGGTCGCATACGGTCATCACGCCGCCCGACCATCCCTTGCTGGAAAAGAAGCACATCGCGCTCGAGGACATCGCAAGTTACCCATTGATCACTTACGATCCGAATTTCGCGGGCCGCCCCAAAATTGACAAGGCATTCGCCTTGCGCCAGTTGGAGCCGGATATCATCCTCGAGGCCATCGACGCAGACGTGATCAAGACCTATGTCGAGATCGGCCTGGGCATCGGTATCGTGGCCGGTGTGGCGTTCGATGCCGAGCGCGACCGCAACCTGCGCGGCATCCCGGTCGGCCACCTGTTCGGCACCAATGTGACCCATCTGGCCGTCAAACAGGGCGCGTATCTGCGCAGCTTCGTCTATACCTTCATCGAATTGTTCTCGCCCACCCTGAACCGCAAGCTCGTGGAACAGGCGATGTCGGGCGATCACGAGGCCTATGAGCTGTAATCGGCACATTTAAGATTGCCTGCCGATGTGGCGCACGCCTCCCTCTATATAGATATGTCTGACTCCTCCTCCCTCCCCACCATCCACTGGACCGAAGACGGCGCCGAGCGCAGCGCGCTGTGGCGCTCCGAGGCCGGCCTGCCGCCGCCAAAGCGCGTGGTGATTGCCGATGACCAGACGCCTGCCGACACGGCGTTTCGGCTGGCCAGCGAAGGCGTGGCCCTGCTCTGGCGCGGCGACTTCCAGAACGCGCGCCAGCTGCTCCAGGCCATGGCCCGCCGCACCGACCGCAAGCCCAAGCGCGCGCCCAAGCCGCCGGCCAACATGACCGAGGCGTTCCACAAGCACCGGCTGGCGCAGTCGCAACGCGCGCGCACGCTGGGCATGCTGCTGCTGCCGTTCGACGCCGGCCACGTGGTGCCGCTGCGCCGCGCGCCCGAGGTGGCTGAGGCCTGCACGCAGGTCTACGGCCCGGCCACGGCGCCCTATGTGGCCTCGATGCGCGAACTGCTCGGCCTGATCGGCGCCTACGAGTGGCGCAAGAAGGGCGTCGAGATCCCGGTGCTGGGCGAACGGATCCACCCGTGGTACGGCGTGTTCTCGCCGGTGCGGGGCGAATACCTCGACCTCGTCGCCAAGGAAGCGCTGCCCTCGGACAAGCTCGCCTTCGACATCGGCACCGGCACCGGCGTGCTGGCGGCCCTGCTGGCGCAGCGCGGCGTGCGCCGCGTGGTGGCCACGGACCAGGACCCGCGCGCGCTGCAATGCGCCCGCGACAACCTCGGCCGGCTGGGTCTGACCCATCAGGTGGAAGTGGTCGAGGCCGACCTCTTCCCCGCCGGCCGCGCCCCGCTGGTGGTCTGCAACCCGCCCTGGGTGCCCGCGCGACCGAGTTCGCCGGTCGAGCATGCCGTGTTCGATCCCGAGAGCCGCATGCTGCGCGGCTTCCTCGCCGGCCTTGCCGAGCATCTGGAGCCGGCCGGCCAGGGCTGGCTGCTGCTCTCCGACTTCGCCGAGCATCTGGGCCTGCGCACGCGCGAGGAACTGCTGGGCTGGATCGAAGACGCCGGGCTGAAGGTGCTGGGCCGCTCCGACATCCGCCCGCGCCATCCCAAGGCGAGTGATCCGGACGATCCGCTGCACCAGGCCCGCAAGGCCGAGGTGACCTCGCTGTGGCGCCTCGCGGCCTCGCAAAAACTTTGATTATTCAAGTGCATCAAGAACAAGGAGATTGAGACGATTCGTTGCGTCCGTCGTCGCTAGAATCGGCCGCGCCTGATCCTGTCAGGCAGCCATTCCGACAACCACGACGACCGATGCACGCTTCCTGTCTCAAAACCCTTGTCCTGGCGGGCGGTCTGGCCGCCAGCTTCTCCGCAATGGCGCAGGGCACCCTGCGCGACGGCCGCGCCAACGCGCTCTGCCTGTACTCGCACACGCTGGCGGACGACCCCATCGTTCACCCGAAGCGGCCGGGCACGGCGATGCGGCATGACTTCTTCGGCAACACGGCGGCAGACGCCTACACCACGGGCGCCGACCTGCTGGCAAAGTCCGGCACCACCTGCGAGAACGCTGCGGACACCAGCTCGTACTGGGCCCCCTCGCTGAAGCTGCCCGACGGCACGATCGTGCCGCCCACCTACAAGAAGACCTACTACTCGAACGTGGCGGTGCCCAGTTCCAACCGCTACCCGGTCAGTGTCATGCCAACCGGCCTGCAAATGCTGGCCGGCAACCACGCCGGCACGCAGCCCAACCCGCGCATCTCGTTCCTGTGCACCGGCAGCCGCAGGGGCTACACCAACACCATCCCGACTGACTGCGTGCCCGATCCGGTGAAGGGGACGCAACTCAACATCGGCATCAGCTTCCCCACCTGCTGGGACGGCATCAACCTGAATCCGACGCTGCGCTCCCATCACGGCGGCTACAACAACATGGCCTATGCCGACCAGAGCGGCGCCTGCCCGGTCGGCTATCCGGTGCGCGTGCCGCACCTGAGCATCAATCTCGCCTATGCGCTGGGCCAGGTGCGCGATCTCACGCATGCGCAGCTCTCGAAGGACCCGACGCTGAACGCGCATGGCAAGGTATCCCAGGAGAACTGGGGGCCCCTCTATTCGGGGCATGCCGACTTCTTCAATGGCTGGCAGCCCAAGGCCATGCACTATCTGACCGAACAATGCCTCAACAAGGAACGCGCCTGCGCCCGGGAAATTCCGTACGACTACAACGCGCCCGAGGCTGACGCGATGGTCAGCGGCGGCAATGATGTCCACACGACATTCGGCCGCGACGTGAAACTGGCCACCGAGGCGGCGCAAGGCGCCACGCCGCCGCTGAGCTTCTACATGAAGTTCCAGATCCCTGAAGGCGCGCAGGCCCTGCCCGCCCGCTTCAAGCCCGAGTACCGGATCATGCTCCATGGCGGCAACGTCACCGGCACGGCGGCCGATATCCTGCAGGTCTTCGTCACCGACACGGCGTGGAACGAAGACACCCTGACCATGGCCAACGCGCCAGCGTGCGGCGGCCGGTTCGTCGGACGGCTTCACCTCAACCATGTGCAGCAATCTCGGCAGATCGATGTCAGCGCGGCGGTGGCCAACGCACTCGCGGCTGGCCAAAAGACGATCTCGTTCTGCGTGAAGGCCGTGCGCCCCGGCCATGCGTTCGCCTTCAGCAGCAAGGAAGGGCCCAACAGCCCCCTGCTAATCCTGCGCGCCATCCAACAACTGCCGTTCTGAGCCCCTGCCCCGGAGCCCGCGCAGGCCCCTGCGTGGCGCCGCGCGGCATCCTCGGCTATCCTCGCCATGTGTCGCCCAAGCCGGCGGCACATGGCTTTTTTTACGATGGGGATAAGGAACCGCGGATGACCACCCTTGCATTTATTGGCCTTGGCGCGATGGGCGCGCCGATGGTCGGCCACCTGATTGCTGGCGGCCACACGGTACGGGCCTTCGTACGCCGCCCGGAGGCCGCCGACGCGGCCCGCCAGCTCGGCGCGGAACCGTGCTTCACGCCGGCTGACGCCGCACGCGGAGCGGCCGTGGTGTTCACCAATGTCACCTCGTCGGAAGACGTGCGCACGGTGCTGCTCGGCAAGGATGGCGTGATCGAGGGCGCCGCGCCCGGCACGATCTGCGTCGATCACAGCACAATCTCGCCGATCGTCACGCGCGAGATTGCCCAGTCGCTGGCGGCGCGCGGCATCCACGCGCTCGACTGCCCGGTGTCGGGCGGCACGACCGGCGCGCAGGCCGCCACGCTGACCATCATGGTCGGCGGCAAGGCCGAGCACCTGGAAACGGTGCGGCCGCTGCTGAACCTGATTGGCAAGTCGATCACGCATATCGGCGACCACGGCGCGGGCCAGGTCGCCAAGCTGTGCAACCAGATCGCCCAGGTGGTGAATATCGAGGGCATCGCCGAGGCCATGCGCTTTGCCGCCGCGCAGGATGTGGACACCGGCAAGGTGTTCCAGGCGATCTCCACGGGCTTTGCGGGCAGCCGCATGCTCGATCTGCTGGGGCCGAAGATGGTGGCGCGCGACTTCGCCGCCGGCATCGAATCGCGGCTGCATGCCAAGGATTTCGGCCTGGCGCAGGACATCGCCGAGCAGATCGGGCTGGACCTGCCCGCGATGCGCGTCACCTCGGCCCAGCTCGACCAGATGATGGCAAACGGCTGGGGACGCGACGACACCTCGTCGCTGCTGCGCCTGCTGGAACACAAGCAGGCGCCGGACTCGGACGCGTCCTAAAGCCTGCCCTCCCCTACATCCCGCCGATCATCGCCAGCAGCGCGCGCAGCATCGGGCTGCCGTCGCGCGCCAGGTCGTCCATCGCGTTGAAATGATGGCGGCCCGGCAGCGGGATGTCCTCGCGCGCGTTGTCCGGCCAGGCGGCGCGGATCAGCGCGTTCTGGCGGTGATATTCGCTTGATTCGATCTCGCCCACCGCCGTCAGCAGCGGCGCGCGCGTGGCGGGCGGCAGGAAGGCCGGCGAGAGACGCACGACATCTGACTCGGTCAGACGCAGGTCCACCTGAAGGAAGTCGGCGCGGCGCAGCGGTTCGAGGTCGTACAGGCCGCTGATCGACAGACCGCCCCGGATCAGGCCCACCGGCAGGTCTGCGCCCACCTGCGGCCACAGCGCCGCCATCAGCATGGTCACCAGATGCCCGCCCACCGAATGCCCGGCCGCGAAGATGCGGTCGCGATCATGGCCGAGCGCATCGCCCTGCCGGTACAGCCACGCCACGCTCTGCACCACCTGCCGGACGATGGTTTCCACCGTGACCGCCGGGCACAGCGAATAGTTGATGATCGCCACCGACACGCCGCGCCGGGGCAGCAGGCTGGCCACGAAGCTGTGGTCGCGCTTGTCGAGCGCCCGGAAGTAGCCGCCGTGGACGAACACCAGCAGCGGCGGACGGGTGCCGGCGGGCACGCCCGTGGCGGGGAAATAGTCGAGGCGCTCGTCGTCGGCATGGGGCGACGCCGGGTCGCCATAGGGCAGGTTCTCGAGGTACGACGCCGCGGCAGCCCGCACCAGCGCCGAATCGGCAGCCCAGCGGGCCATGTGCGTGGCGTTGTCCGGCACCCGGGCGCGGTTGTTATAGGCGTGCGCGTAGAACGCGGGGTCCTGGGATGGCAACTCGGCAAGGCTGGCCAGGGACGGCTGGTCTGACATGTCACGGTGCTCCGATGGGGACGCCGCGACGAGGACGGGGGCGAAGCGGGCGGCGCTGCGCGCTATGCTACCGCAAGCCCGGGGCGGTTGTTCGGCGGGGCGATTTCCGGCATAATCCGCGGTTCATCGCCGCGCGATGCCCGTCCGGGTATCGCCGCCCAATGCCCGGGTGGTGAAACAGGTAGACGCAGGGGACTCAAAATCCCCCGCCGCAAGGCGTGTCGGTTCGAGTCCGACCCCGGGCACCATCCCCCGCACCGCGAGTGCATCCCGCACCACTCCCCTTTTTTGGCCCCCTCACGCCAAAATCATGATCACCACCATCCCCCAGATCGTCAGCAGCGTGTTGCCGACCGCGTAGGTCACCGTATAGCCCAGCCCCGGCACCTGGCTCTTGGCCGCTTCGCAGAGCATGCCGAGTGCCGCCGTGGTGGTGCGCGCCCCGGCGCAGACGCCGAGCAGCAGCGCCGGGTGGAAGTGGAACACGTACTTGGCGATGAACATGCCGATGAACAGCGGCACGGCGGTGGCGAAGATGCCCCACAGGAACAGGCTGATGCCGAGTTTCTGGAGCCCGGCGACGAAGCCCGGGCCGGCGGAGATGCCCACCACGGCGATGAACACGTTCAAGCCCACCGAGTTCATGAACCAGACTGTCGGTTCCGGAATGCGGCCGAAGGTCGGGTGGATGGCGCGATACCAGCCGAAGATGATCCCCGCGATCAGCGCGCCGCCGGCGGTGGACAGCGTCAGCGGAATGCCCCCCACGTTCAGCACGATGGCCCCGATCAGCGTGCCCACCGTGATCGCCAGCGACATGAAGGCCACGTCGGTCACCGTGGTCGGCCGGTCCACGTAGCCGAGGGTCTTGGCCGTGGCGTTGATGTCGCGCGTGCGGCCCACCAGCGTGACCACATCGCCGCGATACAGCTTGGTCTTCGGCAGCACCGGGATCACGGTCTCGGTCGGGCCGCGCTTGATCTTCCTCAGGAACACCCCGCGCGCGCCGGGCTCGTGCGCCAGTTCCTCGAGCGTCTTGTCATCCACGGCCTTGTTGGTGATGTAGATGTCCACGCCCTCGGTGGGTGTGTCCAGCAGCTCGCGGTCTTCCACCTCCGCGCCGCGCGGGCCAAGGAATTCGATCAGCTGGTTACGCTTGCCGCCAATCGCCACCACGTCGCCGGCCTGCAGCACCGTGGACGGGTCCGTCTCGATGATCTTGCCGTCGCGCCGGATGCGCTCGATGAACGCCCGGAAGCCCGCCTGCGTGTGGGACTCCACATCGCCCACGGTCTTGCCGATGTAGGGCGCGTCGGGCGCCAGCTTGTAGGCGCGCAGCTCGAAGTTGTGCCACTGCGTGCCGGCGGCATCGTCACTGGCGCCCAGCAGGTGCTCGTACTCCTTGCAGGCGTTCACGAGGTCGATGCCCAGCAGCTTCGGCCCGATCTGCGCCAGGATGATGGCCGAGCCGACCGTGCCGAAGATATACGTCACCGCGTAGGCAATCGGCATGGCGTCCAGCAACTCCTTGGTTTCCTCGGGCGAGCGGCCCAGCCGGTTGATGGCGTCCGTCGCCAGCCCCATCGACGCCGAAATGGTCTGCGAGCCGGCGAACAGCCCCGCCGACGAGCCGAGGTCATACCCGGCGATCATCGCCGCCCCCACCGACACCACCAGCGACAGCACCGCCAGGATCACCGCGAAAATCGCCTGGGGCACGCCGTCCTTGGCGATGCCCCGCACGAACTGCGGCCCCACGCCGTACCCCACCGCGAACAGGAACATCAGGAAGAAGACCGACTTCACGTTGGCCGAGATCTTGACGCCGAGGATGCCGATCACGATCGCCACCAGCAGCGTCGACGTCACCGCCCCGAGACTGAAGCCCTTGAAGCTCTTGCCGCCCACCCAGTACCCGATGCCCAGCGCCAGGAAGATCGAGATCTCCGGGTAGGCTTTCAGGGTCGTCACGAACCAGTTCATGAAGCACCTCCTTCGGGTTGTTCTTCTGGGTGCGGGCGGCTACTTGCCTGACTTGCCCTTGCCCGACTTGTCAGATTTTTCGGACTTGTCCGATTTATCCGCCTTGCCCACCTTGCCGCCCTGCGCCCGGTATTTCTCCAGGTACTCGTCGCGCAGCTTGCGCACCGAGCGGCCGATCTTCACGTAGTCCTCTTCGTTGAGGTTGGCCAGCGAGACCCGTCCGGACGGATGCTGGGTCCCAAATCCACCACCGGGCAGCAGCACCACGCCGGCCTCCTCGGCCAGCCGGAACAGCAGCTCGTGCGGCTTGATCGAGTCCAGCAGCCACTTCACGAACTCCGGCCCCACCTCGCGGCTCTCGCGCTCCACGTCGAGCAGCGTGTAGTAATCCACCACGTTCTCGTCCACGGCCTCGGCCTTCGCTCCCATGCCGCGGTACAGCGCGGCCTTGCGGCTGCGGATCAGGCGCTTCACGGTGTCCTTGTAGGTGTCCGCCGTGTCCATGAGCGAGAACAGCGAGAACAGCACCATCTGCACCTGCTGCGGCGTGGAAAGCCCCGCCGTATGGTTCAGGGCCACGGTGCGGCTGTCCGCCACGATGCGGTCGATGAACGGCAGCTTGGCCGGCTCGGTGGTGATGGACGAATAACGCTCGTTCAGCGCCTTCTTGTCGGCATCGGGCAGCGCGGCGATCTGCGCATCGAACAAGTTCGATTTATGCGTGGCGATGACCCCCAGCCGCCAGCCCGTGGCGCCGAAGTACTTCGAGTACGAGTACACCAGGATGGTGTTGCGCGGGCACATGGCGAACAGCGAGACGAAGTTGTCGGCGAAGGTGCCGTACACGTCGTCGGTCAGGATGATCAGGTCCGGGCGCTCCTTGACGATGTCCGCCAGGTATTCCAGGCTGGCATCGCTCACCCGCACCGAGGGCGGGTTGCTCGGGTTGACCAGGAAGAACGCCTTGACCTTGGGGTCGCGCAGCTTGTCCAGTTCCTCGTTCGGGTATTGCCAGCCGGCCGCCGGATCGGCGTTGATATTCACCTCGTGGAGGTTGTATTCCTTCAGCTCGGGAATCTCGATGTACGGCGTGAAGATCGGCATGCCCAGCGCGATGGTGTCGCCCGCGCGCAGCAGCCCGTTCACGCGCATCGAGTTGAACAGGTAGGTCATGGCCGCCGTGCCGCCTTCCACGGCGTAGAGGTCGAAGTCGCCCTCGAACGGATGCGCGCCGATCATCTCCCGGCGGATGTACTGCTTGACGATCTTTTCGCTGAGCCGCAGCATCCGGTCCGGCACCGGGTAGTTGCAGGCCATGAAGCCCTCGCACATCTCGTAGAGAAAGTCGCCGCCGTCCAGCCCGAGCTGGTCGCGCACGTACGAGACCGCGCCGGTCAGGAAGGCCACGCCGGGCACGTCATGGTGCTGGCGCGAGAACTGGTCGAAGCGTTCCTCGATGCCGGCCCGGCGCGGGAATCCGCCCACGCCCACGGGCAGGTAGGAGAACGCCCGCTCCGACTCGATCATGGCGAAGTGCCCAAGCTGCAGGAAGCCATGGCGCGGCACGGTGGCCAGGAAATTGGGGTTGCCCCGCCCCGCGTTGAGCATCAGCCGGTTGGACACGCTCCCGGCCAGCTTGATCAGTTCATCCTTGAGTTCGAAGGGCGAAAGGCTCGCCAGCTTCGACGTATCGTGTCGGCTCATGGTGCATGCCTCGCAAGGGGGTAACAATGGTCAAAGCGTCCGCGCCGAGCGCGGACACCGCTTCCTGAACAAGATATTCAACCGGGGCACGCGCCGGTATTGGACCATGGTCCACCATGCGGAGCGCGCATCACCCAAGTGAGGGACGGCCCGGCTACTGCTTCATCTGCGTGCGCCGCCAGTCGCCGTCGCCCTTGCGGCAGTACCAGCCCGTCCATTTCTCGGACTTGCCGGCCTGCCGGAACTCCGACTTCACCTGACGGCAACGCTGATCCCCCTTTTGGGTGGTCTTGATCAGCGTCATGCTGCCTTCGGCGGCCTTCGCGTCCTTGTCCGCTGGCAGCTCAAACGGCGTACTGCTGCCATCGTCCTTCTCGGACAAGGCCTTGCGGTAGATGTCGGCAAGCGTCTCCGTCTGCGGGCGGCTCAGCCGGCCGACGATGGTGTTGTTCAGGAAATGGTCGAAGTACGCCTGGGCCGGCCAGGCCATCGCACAGAGGGCGAGGCCGGCGCAGACGCGGAGGTTGACAACAAGGCGGCGCGACATGGCAGTAGGTGCGATAGGTGCGACAGGGCTACTTCGTCGCCGCCTGCACGTTCACGGCCACGGCCTGCGTGTAGACGGCCTTGATGCGGTCGCCCTTCTTCACCTCGGCCAACTGGGCGGGGTCTTCCACCATCAGGTCCATGACATTGCCCTTGGGCCCCTTCACCGTCACGGTGTGCTTGGACGGGCTGACCGCCACCACATCGGCCACCACGGTCACCTCCTGCCCAATCACGCCGCCCGGCTTGGCACCCGGCGCCGAGCGCTCCTCGATGGGCTTGGTTTCCATCGACAGCGGCCCACTCCCCTTCTCCAGCTTCAGCGTCAGCGCCTCGCGGTATTCCACCGCCACCTTGTCGCCGACCTTGAGCTGGTCGAAGTTGCGCGCCTCGGGGCCCACGGCCAGGTCGACGACCTTGCCCGTCTGCGTCTTCAGGGTCACCGTGCGCGTGGGCGCGTCGATTTTCGTGATCGTCGCGTTCACCTTGGCGGTGCCCGTCATCGTGGCCGTCCCCTGTCCACGCGTGACATCCACCTTGGTATCCGGCTGGGCCTGCGCCGCGCCTGCCATGGCAATCATCGCCACCATCACCAGCACTCGTTTTTTCATGTCATCTCTCCGTTGTGGATGCCTGATCCCGGCGCTCCGCTTGCGGGATGCCGGCTGCGCGCAGCGGCCAGCCAGCACCGAGCGCCTTGTAAAGCTGCACGATCTGCCCGAACTCGGTACCGCGCAGGCTCGACTGGTCGATCTGGGCCGAGAACAGCGCGCGCTCCGAGTCGAGCACCTCCAGGTAGCTGGTGTAGCCGCCCTCGTAGCGGTCGCGCGCGAGCGCGGCATAGCGCGCCAGCGCATCGACCTGCGCGGTCTTGGCCGTGAGCTGATCGCGCGTGCGCTGCACGCCCACCAGTGCGTCCGCCACTTCGCGGAACGCGGTCTGGATGGCCTGCTGGTAGCCCTGCAGCGCCTGCCGCTGGCGTGCCTCGGCCTGCCGGACATCGCCCGCAATCCGCCCCGCGCTGAAGATCGGCATCGCCACCGACGCGCCATACGACCACGTCTGCGCCGCGCCCACCCAGAGCCCGGAAAGCGCCGTGCTGGCCGCGCCGAACAGCCCGGTCAGCGTGATGGTCGGGAAGTACTCGGCCCGTGCCGCGCCGATCTCGGCGTTGGCGGCCACCAGTTGCTGCTCGGCCTGCAACAGGTCCGGGCGCTGCTCCAGCAGGTCGGACGGCAGGCCGGACGGAATCGTCGGCGGGCGCAGTTCGCCAATCGGCAGACCGCGCGGCATGGCGCGCGGGTTCTCGCCGATCAGCACCGACAGCAGGTTCTCCTGCTGCGCCACCAGCTGGTCGTAGAGCGCCACCGAGGTCAGCGCCGACGCGTACTCGGACTGCGCCTGCGCCAGTTCCACCTCGGACACCACCCCGCCCTCGAAGCGCTGCCGGAACAGCTCCAGCGCCCCCGCCCGGCTGTCGAGCGTGTCGCCGGCCACCAGCCGGCGGTTATCCAGATCGCGCAGCGTGACGTAGCCCGATGCCACGGCCGCCACCACGCTAATCTCCACGGCCCGGCGCGCCTCGTCGGAGGCCGCCCACTGCGCGCGGGCCGACTCGGTCAGGCGCCGCAGCCGGCCGAACAGGTCAATCTCCCACGAGGCGAACACATCGGCCTGCACCTGGTTGAACGGATTGCCCACCGGCGACAGCGTGCCACTGCTGTTGCTCAGGCGCTGACGGCTTGCCAACGTCTCCACGCCGACCTGCGGGAACATCAGGCCGCGCGTGGACATCACGCGCCCGTAGTACTCGTCCACACGGGCGGCGGCAATCAGGATGTCGCGATTGCGCTCCAGCGCCTGGGCGATCATCGCGTCGAGCACCGGGTCGCCGAACTGGCCCCACCATTGCGGATCGATGGCGGGCGTGGCGGGCGTGGCGGGCGTGGTGGGCGTGGCGGCCGTAGGCGTGGCCGTAGCCGGCGGGGTCTCCGCGAAGCGATAGGTCTCGGGCACGTCCACGGCGGGCCGTTCGTAGTCCGGCCCCACCGCGCAGCCGCCTGCCATCAGGGCGCCGGCACCAACCAGCGCCTGCCAGTGCACGTGGCTCATGGCGGGTCTCCCCGGCGCACCGGCGCGGCCGGCGCATCGGCGGGCGGCTCCAGCCCCGGCTCGGGCGGATGACCCGAAGGCGGATGGCCCGGCGTCGGCTGGTCCGGCACCTTGCCGGCGGTGCGGCGCTCCAGCGCCCAGAAGAACATCGGGATGAAGAACACCGCGATCACCGTGGCGCCGAGCATGCCGCCGATCACCCCCGTGCCGAGCGACTGCCGGCTCGCCGCGGAAGCTCCGCTGGCGATGGCCAACGGAATGCAGCCCAGGATGAAGGCCAGCGAGGTCATGATGATCGGCCGCAGCCGCAGCTTGGACGCCTTGACCGCCGCGTCGTAGGCGTTCAGCCCCTCCTTGATGCGCATCTCCACCGCGAACTCGAAGATCAGGATGGCGTTCTTGGCCGCCAGCGCAATCAGCACCGTCAGGCCGATCTGGAAGTACACGTCGTTCTGCATGCCGCGTATCAGGATGGCGACCAGCGCGCCGAACAGCGCGAACGGCACCGCCAGCAGCACGCCGATCGGCAGCGACCATTTCTCGTACTGGGCGGCCAGGATCAGGAACACCATCAGCAGCGCGAAGGCGAACACCATGGCGGCGGTCGAGCCGGCCTTCTTCTCCTCATACGCCTGCCCGCTCCACGCAAAGCTGTAGCCCTCGCCCAGCACCTCGGCGGCCACTTCCTCCATGGCGGTCAGCGCCTGCCCGGAGCTGTAGCCGGGCGCGGCGTCGCCGGTGATCTTGGCGGCCGGGAAGTTGTTGAAGCGCGTGACGAGGTCCGCGCCGGCCACGTAGCGCGAGGTGGTCACGGCCTTGATCGGCACCATGTCGCCATGGGTGTTGCGCACATAGACCTTGTCGAGGTCTTCCGGGCGCGAACGGAACTGCGGCTCGGCCTGCAGGATGACCTGGAACAGCCGGCTGTTCTTCGGGAACTGGCTCACGTAGAGCGAGCCGAACATGGTCTGCAGGGCCGAGTAGACCTGATCGACCGGCACGCCCTGGGTCTCGGCGCGCTCGCGGTCCAGGTCCACCAGCAACTGGCGCGAGCGCGTGTTGATCGTCGTGCTCACGCTGCGCAGCTCGGGCCGCTGGCGCGCCTTGGCGATGAAGGCCCGCGCGCGCGCCTCCAGCTGTTGGTAGGTGCCGTCGCCGGTGCTTTGCAGCCAGAACTCGAAACCGCCCGTGGTGCCAAGTCCCGGGATGGACGGCGGATTGACCGGGATCACCAGCCCCTCGCGCCAGGTGGAGAACTCGCGGTTGGCCTTGGTGATGAGGTCCTCGGCGCTCTCGCCCTTGCCGCGATCGTGGAAGCTCTTCAGCGTGATGAACAGCGTGCCGGCGTTGGACTTGTTCTGGGAGTCGATCAGGCTATAGCCGTCCGGCGTGGCCACCGACTTCACGCCCGGCTGCGCCGCGAACCATTGCTCGGCGCGCTTGGACAAGTCGCCGGTACGGTCCAGGCTCGCCGCGTCCGGCAGCACCACCGCGCCGAACAGGTAGCCCTGGTCCTCCACGGGCAGGAACGACGACGGAATGCGCATGAACAGCAGCACGCTCGCCACGATCAGCGCCAGCACCAGCGCCACGGAGATGAACACGCGGCGGATCACCAGCTGGATGCTGCTGCCGTAGCCTTCCACCATGCGGTCGAAGCTGCGGTTGAACCACTGGAAGAATCGGTTCTTCTTGTGCGTGCCGGGCTTGAGGAGGATGGCCGCCAGCGCGGGCGACAGCGTCAGCGCCACAATGCCAGACAGGAACACCGACACCGCCAGCGTGATGGCGAACTGCTTGTACAGCTGCCCGGTGATGCCGGAGAGGAAGGCCACCGGGATGAACACGGCCAGCAGCACCAGCACGATGGCCACCACCGGCCCGCCCACCTCGTCCATGGCGTGCTTGGCGGCGATCTTGGGCGGCATGTTGAACTCGACCATATTCCGCTCGACGTTCTCGATCACCACGATGGCGTCATCCACCACGATGCCGATGGCCAGCACCATCCCGAACAGCGTCAGCATGTTCACCGAAAAGCCGAACGCCGACATCGCCATGAAGGTGCCGATGATCGACACCGGCACGGCCAGGATCGGCACCAGCGTGGCGCGGAAACTCTGCAGGAACAGGTAGACCACCAAAATCACCAGGATCACGGCGTCGCGCAGCGTATGCACCACCTCGTTGATCGACTCCTGCACGAACTCCGTGGTGTCCAGCGCCACCTCGTACTCCAGCCCGGGCGGGAACGACTTCTTCATGGTCTCCAGCGTGGTGCGCACCTGCTTGGCCACGTCCAGCGCGTTGGCGCCCGGCTGCTGGTAGACGGCCATCAGCGTGGCGGTCTTGCCCTTGAAGCGGCTGCGCAGCGAGTAGTCCTTCGAGCCCAGCTCGGCCCGGCCGATGTCCTTCAGCCGCACGATGGCCGCATCGCCCGAGGCAGCACGGAGGATGATGTTGTCGAACTCGGCCGGCTCGGTCATGCGGCCCTTGGTGGCCACCGGGAAGGTCTGCTTGACTGGCCCGTCGGTCGGCGAGGAGCCGATGCGCCCGGCCGAGAACTGCTCGTTCTGCGCCGCCACCGCGTTCTTCACGTCCTCCACGGTGATGCCGAGCCGCGCCATGCGGTCCGGCCGCAGCCAGACGCGCATCGCGTAGTCCGGCGTGCCGAAGATCGCGGCCTGATTGGCGCCGGGAATCCGCTTCAGCGCGTCAAGGATGTAGATGTTGGTGTAGTTGTCGACGAAGGTCTGCGGATAGCTGTTGTCCGGCGAGTAGACCGCGATCACCATCATGAACGCCGACGACCGCTTCTGGACCGAGACCCCCTGCTTGGTCACCGCATCCGGCAGCGTGGGCAGCGCCAGGTTCACGCGGTTCTGCACGTCCACCTGGGCCAGCGACGGGTCGGTGCCGATCTCGAAGTACACCGTCAGCGTCATGTTGCCGGTGGACGAGCTGGTGGACGACATATAGAGCATGTTGTCCGCGCCGTTCACCTGCTGCTCGATCGGCGCGGCCACGTTCTGCGCCACCACCTCGGAACTCGCCCCGGGGTATGTGGTGGTCACCGTGATGCTCGGCGGCGTGATGTCCGGGAACTGCGCCACCGGCAGGTTGAACATCGCCACCAGCCCGCCCACCACGATGATGATGGACAGCACCGATGCAAAGATCGGCCGGTCGATGAAGAAGTGCGACAGCGTCATGGCGCGGCCTTCTCACCGGGCGCGGGCTGGGCCGCCGATTTCTGGTCAGCCGATTTCTGTGCGCCCTGGGCTGCCGGCGCGGAGGCCGGCTTCGCCCCTACCGGTGTGGGCCGCACCGGCGCGCCGGGCGCGAGCCGCACCGTGCCGTCCACGATCACCACGTCGCCTTCGCGCAGGCCGGAGCGCACCACCCAGTTGCCCTCGGTCCATTCGGCCACCTCGATGGCGCGCGACTGCGCCTTGTTGTCCTTGTCCACGGTCCAGACCGATTCGCCGCGCTGGCCCTGGATCACCGCCTCCTGCGGCACGGTGATGGCGCGCGTGCGCTGGGCGCCGATCACCCGCACCCGCACGAACTGGCCCGGCCGTAGCTGGCCATCGCGGTTGGCCACCTCGGCCCGCACGAGGTAGGTGCCGGTCTCGGCACTGAAGGAGGCGTCCTGGAAGGCGATGCGGCCCCGGCTCGGATAGACGCTGCCGTCGGCCATGATCACTTCCACCTCCAGCGCGCCGCGCTCAGGCATGCGCAGCGCGCCCGATGCCGTCTGGGAGCGTGTTTGCAGCACTTCGTTCTCGGAGAGGCTGAAGTTGACCCACATCGGGTCCAGTTTGGCCACGTAGGTCAGCAGGCTGTTGGTGGGGTCGATATAGGAGCCCACCTGCTTCTTGGCGAAGCTGGACAGCCCGTTCACGGGCGAGGTGATGGTGGTATAGCCGAGGTTCAGCTTCGCGTTGACGACGTTGGCCTTGGCCTGCTCGACAGCCGCCGCCGCGGCCTGTTCCTGGCCGGTGGAGTCGTCGAGGTCCTTCTGGCTCAAGGCGTTCTTGGCGGCCAGCGGACGCACGCGGTTCAGGTTGGCGCGCGCCGTGGTCAGCCGCGCCTGCTGCTGCGCCAGCTCCGCGTTGGCGGCGGACAGCGCGGCCTGGAATGGCTTCTGGTCCATGCGGAACAGCACGTCGCCGGCCTTGACCAGCGAGCCCTCCGTGTAGGTGCGCTGCTCCAGGAAGCCGTTCACGCGGGCCCGGATCTCCACCTGCTGGGAACTCTGGGTCTCGCCCACGAACTCGAAGTTCAGCGGCACGTCACGCAACGACACGGTGATGACGCCGACGTCGGTCACCGGCGGCGCCGCGGCCTTGCGCTCCTCCTTCCCGCAGCCCGCGCCCAGCACCAGCACCAGCGCCGCCAGCAGCGTCACTCCCCCTCGGCCGATCCTGCTGCGCATTGCGGTCTCCCATCCACACATGCCACGCCCACGCCATGCAAAGGGCGCTTCTCGACCTAGCTTGTGCCGCGCCGCAATCCATGGCAATTGGACCAAGGGCCACCCCGCGTCAGGACCGGGGGGGCGGGATCAGGGCGAGCAGCTGGGACGCGTTGAACGGCTTGCGCAGATAGCCCAGCGCGCCGTTGGCCAGCGCGCGGGTGCGCGCCTCGGGCACGTCATAGGCGGTGATGAACAGCACGGGCAGGCCGATGGGCATCAGCCGCTGCTGCACTTCCAGGCCGTCAATATCGGACATGCAGACATCGAGGATCACGCAGTCGGGGCGGTAGCCGGGGTCGGCGTGGAGGCGGTCCAGCAGCGCCAGGCCGCTGGCGTAGGTATCCACGACGACGCCGGCGGCGCGCAGCAGCCGCGCAATCGCGCGGGCTACGGCGTCGTCGTCATCGACGATGACGACAAAGGTCTCGGTAGGCCCCATAGATTGACCACAGGTTGACCATCGGCAGGATCGGCAATCGCGCAAGCATCGCTGATGCTCGTAGCCTACGAGATGCCCCGCCCCCGCGATATTGGGCCATGGTCCCGCCCAGGCGGCGCGCCATGCCGGGGTGTGCACCCCGGCCCTTCACCCGTCTGCGTGGGGAGCGCTCAGGCCCCGGCGCCCGCACCCGCGCGGTGGGGTGTCCGTGCGGCGGCCACGGCGGGCAGGCCGAGCTTGTCGGCCATGCGCACCAGCTCGGCCAGCGAGCCGACCTCCAGCTTGCGCATGACGCTGGCGCGATGGGCCTTGATGGTCTTCTCCACCGTGCCCAGTTCGCTGGCCACCTGCTTGTTCAGGCGGCCGGTGACCACCCATGCCATCACCTCGCGCTCGCGCGGGGTCAGGCGGTCGAGCCGCTCGCGCAGGTCGGCCATTTCCTCGTGTTCCATGTGCCGCGCCACGGCGCAGCGGCAGGCCCGTTCGAGCGACGCCAGCAGCGCGTCTTCCTGCACCGGCTTGAGCAGGAAGTCCGTGGCGCCGGCCAGCATGGCCAGGATCGTGGAGGGGACATCGGCATGGCCCGTGACGAAGATCACCGGCAGCTCGCCGTCGAGCCGGCGCTGGAGCGTGATGCCGTCCATGCCCGGCATCTGGAGGTCCAGCATCACGCAGGCCGGACCGGGGTCCGCCGCGCGCGCATCGAGGAAGGCCCAGGCATCGTTGAAGCCCACCGCCTGGTAGCCGTGCGCCTTGACCAGCCGCACCAGCGCGCGCACGACACCGGGGTCATCGTCGACGATATACACCGTCGGAACGTGTTCGCTCATGGCGCTATCCTTTGAAAGACGATTCGGCCATGGCAAGCCCGCGCGGCATGCGGACGCCGCGTCGTGTGGGCATGCCTTCCTGGGGCAGCGAAAACTGGAATGTCATGCCACGGTCCGCGTTGTTCCACGCGTCCAGCGTGCCGCCGTGGCGCGCGGCGATGGCACGGCTGATCGACAGCCCGAGCCCCATGCCCTGCGGCTTCGAGGTGACGAACGGTTCGAAGATGTGCTCGAGGTCGCCGGGGTCCACGCCGGCGCCGCTGTCGCGCACCGCGATCTGCACCATCCCCTCCGCCACGTGCGCCATCACCGTGACCTCGCGCGGGGTGCCACTGCCGGGCACGCCCCGGTCCACGGCATCGCAGGCGTTGAGCAGCACGTTGAGCAGCAGTTGCTGGATCTGCACCGCATCGCCATTGACGCGCGGCAGCGGCGACGCCACCTGCCGGGTCAGCACGATGCCGCGCCCGAGCGCGTTGCCACGCACCAGCGCCAGGGCCTCGTCGATGGCGGCGCCGATGTCCAGCGGCCCCAGCACGCGGGACTCGCCCTTGATCAGCGCGCGGATCTGCCGCACCGTGGCGCTGGCTCGGCACGCTTCGTCGTTCACGTCCTTGAGAATCTCGCGCACCTCGTCCATGTCGATGACATCGGACTCCAGGTACTGGCGCGCGGCCTGGGCATTGCTGACGATGGCGGTCAGCGGCTGGTCGAGTTCATGGGCCAGCGAGCCGGCCAGCTCGCCCATGCTGGAGAGCCGGGACGAGCGCATCAGCGAGGCATAGTCGGCATCGGCGCCGTTCTCGCCGCGCCGCCGCAGCCGCCCGGTGCGCGGCGCCGGCGCGCGCGGCGGGGCGCGCTTGTGCGGCAATGCGCGCCACAGCGCGTCCGCCACTGCGCAGCCGGCGGCCACGCTGGCCACTGCCAACAGCCACGTCGTCCCATGTGGAATCCGGGGGGATCGGCTCATGCGGTCTCTCCGCGGCCCGACTAGATGTCGAGCTTGCTGATCTTGGTGCCTTCCAGCGAGAGGTTCGCCATCAGGCCGGCATTCGTCACCACGAAGGCGACGATCGGCGCGCGCGCCGTGTTGGTGTCGATCAGCCCGTTGGCGCCGACCTGCGCCACCGCGACGGAGCCGTCCACCCCGGCCGTCCAGCCCTTGCTTTGCTGGAACTTCTGCAAGGCTTCCGGCGTCATGAACATCATCACCATCATCTTGGACTGCGCGCCGGCAATCAGCCCGAAGGCCGCGGTGGAGGTGCGGTAGTAGCCCGCCGGCTGGCCGGCAGTGCGGAGCACGCCCTCCCCGTACTCGCCGCCGATACCCAGCCCGGCGGCGATGATCTTGGGAAAGACGAGAATCCCGGTGGCCTTGCTGGCCAGGGCCTGCGAGCCGTTGACCGAGCTATAGAGCCGGTTCAGCGCGCCGTCCGCGCCCGCGTCGATTTCCTTGCGTTTGCTGGCGTTATCCGAGGCGGAACCGGAAGAGGTGGTACAGGCGGCGTTGAGACTGGCCAGTGCGGCCACGCCGAGCAGGGTCGTGAACGAACGACGATTCATGGCAGTTACCCCCTGGAGCTTGTGCGTCCATGTTTTGCTGACTGCGCGATCTGCGCGTACTGCGCCCGGATATACGTTGCGCTGCACCCCGGATAAGGCCAGGAATCGTCAAGAAAGACGACAAAGCGAATTCGCCAGATTCGTGATCTATGTATGGTCGGCTTTCACATTAGTGGGCGGCCTGCGCAATTGCAATCTCTTCCTGCACACGGACGCCGCCCTGCGGGGGCGGCGCCGGAGGCTCAGGGGGCCGTCTTGGCCCATCCCGGGCCAGGATCGAAGCGGGTCATGGCCTGCGCGCGCGCCGCGCTGTTGGGACCGAGGTCGGCTTCGTACACCTGGCCCTCGTGGTTGACCATGAAGCTCTTGACGCCGGTATCGCCGTATCGCACGGGCCACGCCACGATGGCAAAGCCGCCGAACAGCCGGCCGTTGACCACGTAGTCGTAGGCACCGCCGGGCGCCGCCGGTCCTTGTGCCGTCAACAATTTATAGCGATAGCCGTAGTAGCCGTCCTGCGTGGTATTGCCCTTGCCGACAGCCAGGAAGGCGGGGCCGAGCGGGCTCGGCGGCTCGCCGCCGCCCGTGGGCCAGTACAGGCCGTCGCGCTTGCCGGGCGAGCTGGACAGCTTGCCGGCATAGACCAGCACGCCGTCGCCGTCATGATCGACGCTGGCGTATTCGCGCTGGGCGTCGCAGACCGCCAGCATGGTCTGGATGACAGCCAGCTCATTGCGCCCGATACGCCGCACGCGCATCTCGTCCACGCCCTCGGGCACGTTGAAGTACCACCCCTGCGCCGACTTCACCAGCGGCACCGGCAAGGTCCAGCCATCGTCGCCCACCGCCACAAGGGCGCGGTCGGCACCCTCGGGAAGTATCTTGTGCGACACACTCCAGGCACTCAGGAAGCGGTAGCGCGCGTCCGCGCCAACGGGCGGGATCAGGCGCCGGTAGTCGCTACCGAGCAGGGTGCCCAGCGCGGCGTCGTCGCTGGTCGCCACGGCGTCGCCAAATGCCAGCATGGCGGCTTCGGGCGATGGGAAATGCCGCTGGCTGGCGGCCCACGCCGGGCCCGGCCATGGCCATGTCAAGGCCATCACGATGGCTGTCGTGGCCGCCATCCAGCGGGCCCTTCCGGCAAGCCGCCCCAGGCGGTGCGTTGATCGCGCGGTCATCGTCTCCCCTTTTCAGCGCCTGCCGCCGCCACCACCACGGCCACCCCCACCGCCGCCACGGCCACCGCCGCCGCCGAAGCCGCCGCCTCCCCCGCCGCCACGGCTGCCCGCGTGACTACCGCCACCGCCGCCGGTTCCACGGCTGCTGGCGTGCCCGCCGCCAAAGTTCGATTGCTGCGAGCTGGCGCGGCCACGGTCCATGTCGCGCTGCGCACTTTGCCCGCCGCCTACGCCCTGGAAGGCATTGTCCCGGCCTGCCCCGCTGCCCGAGCCCATGTCGCCCCGGCCACGGTCCGTGCTGAGGCTGCGGTCGCTGGCTTGCCGATTGCTGGCCTGCGCGCGGTCGCCGCCGGCGCCTTGGCGGTCGCCCCGGTCGCCCCCTTGCCGGTCGCCCCGGTTTGCTGACCGATCAGAAGCTGTTGCCCGATCGCCGCCGACGCCATCGCGTCCGCCGTCACGGCCACCATCGCGCCCACCCTCACGTCCGCCCTCACGTCCGCCCTCACGGCCACCATCACGTCCACCTTCGCGCCCACCCTCCCTGCCGCGATAGTCGCTGCGGCGGTCCGCCCCGCCCGAGTTCTTGCCGTACTTCTCGCGCGAAGCGTTGTCCCGGTACGACACGCCCTGCCGGTGACTGGAATCGTGCTGCCACTTGCCGCCGCCCTGCACCTTGGTGCGGTCGAAATTGCGGTCGATATTGGTGGCCCGGTTGACGTCGATATTCACATCGCCGCCGCCCCAGTTGCAGCCGCCGAAGATCGCGCCCGCCGCTGCCAGCCCCACGCCCCAGGCGAAGCCGGTGGCCAGCGCCGCCCCCGGGTAGTAGGCCGGATACGGGGGCCAGTAGTACGGCGGATAGCTCGGATAGCCCCATGAGCCGTAGACCACGGTGGGGTTGTAGGCCGGTACATAGATCACCTGGGGATTGGCCGGCTCGACGCGGATGATGGTCTCGGCGACCGGTGGCGGCTGGCCCTGCACCGGCGCGGGCCCTGGCTCCACCGACACCTTCTGCTGCTCGTTGGTCTTGAGGTTGCCCGAGTCCCGGGCGCGGGCGCGCAGGCGCTGCACCGCCGCCAGCACATCGCGCTCCTGGGCCAGGAACGCGTCGCCGAGCTTCTGCGTCCAGTCCAGCTTGTCGCTCATCGGCTCCAGCACCTGCGGGAAGGCCACCAGAGACTTCACGCTGACATCCCAGGGCTGGTTCTCCACGGCCTTGACCGCGGCGTCGCCCTTCACATTGGGATTGGCCTTGACCCAGCGCGCCGCATACACGATCTCGAGCGGATACGTGGACGCCATGAGCACCTGGGAGAGCACGGAATCGGGATAGAGCGCGATCGGCGCCACGAGGGACTCGAGTTCCTCGGGCTTGAAGGTCGGCGCCGCAGGCGCGGTGGATGCCGGCGGCGCGGCGGGTGCAGGGGTCTGCGCCGCCGGGACACCGGGTGCGGTGAACATGGCAAGCCACGCCACGGCGACCAGAACGCGCGCGCAGGACATCAGTCGCTCGAGCCAACGAGCCATGGCTGCCTCCTCTCTCCGGGAAGCGGTTTGCAATCTCCGCGATGCCGGACTATGTTCGTAGCACCTCTTGCGTAGCCGTAACGCTTGCTTTTCCCGGGGCAAGCATTCCCATTCTCGACGCCGTCGGCGCCAATTTGTATTGGCCTTTGGACTTGGCCAGCGCGGGCGGCCTGCCCTTCCCCGGGAGACATGCATGACCGCTGCCGCACGCGTGCTGGCCCGGGTGGCGATGGTCACGATGGTGGCAGCCGCGCTGCTGTCCGGCTGCGCCAGCCTGCCCCCGGCGGACGGTGAACCGAGCCACGCGATGACAGACACCGCGCAAACCACGCTCGGCCGCCTCGCCGCGCAGCGTCGCCCTGACCCGCCAGACCAGAGCGCCTTCCACCTGCTGGCGGACAACGTCGACGCGCTGATCGCCCGCGTGCTGCTGACGGAAAAGGCCGAGCGCTCGCTCGACCTCCAGTACTACATCTGGCACGACGACGCCACCGGCCGATCCCTGGCCCATGCCGTGCTGCGCGCGGCGGACCGGGGCGTGCGCGTGCGCGTGCTGCTGGACGACATCGGCGTGGGCGCCGACGACAACCTGCTGCTGGCCGTGGACGCCCATCCAGCCATCGAGGTGCGCATCTTCAACCCGGTGGCCAGCCGCGCCTTCCGGCGTGCGGGCGCGCTGCTGGACTTCTCGCGCGTGAACCGGCGCATGCACAACAAGGCGCTGATCGCCGATAACCAGGCCGCCATCGTCGGCGGGCGCAATATCGGCGACGAGTACTTCGGCGCATCGCCCGCCGTCAGCTTTGGCGATCTGGACGTGCTGACGCACGGCCCCATCGTGCGCGAGGTCTCCGGCGCGTTCGACGCCTACTGGAACAGCGAGGCGGCCTATCCGGTGGGCACGCTGACCGGCCGCAGCGCCGACCCGGAAGCCGTGGCCGCGCTACGCGAGCGGCTGGATGCGCTGGCGGCGGCCCAACAGGACCACCCCTACGCCGTGCACGCGCGCGAGCGGCTCCGGCAGGTACTCGCCGAGCCGCCCGCCGTCGCCGCATGGGGCCGCGCCGCGCTGCTCTACGACGATCCCGGCAAGATCACGCGCGCTGCCGAGGACACGGCCGGCCATCTGGTGCCCCAGTTGCGCGCGCTGGACGTGCAGCCGCAGCGCACGCTGCTGATCGTCTCGCCCTACTTCGTGCCGGCCGAGGCGGGCGTGGCGTGGTTGCGCGGGCTGCGCGAGCGCGGCGTGGCCGTGACGGTGCTGACCAACTCGCTCGCCGCCACCGACGTGGCCGCCGTGCACGCCGGCTACAAGCGCTACCGCGAGACGCTGCTGCGCATGGGCGTGGTGCTGTACGAGGTCAAGCCGATGCACGACCCCGAAGCCGCGGCGGGAACATCGGGAAAATCGACCAAATCGGGCAATACCAAGCTGTCGGCGTTCGGCAGCTCGCGCGCGTCGCTGCATGCCAAGACCTTCGTGGCAGACGACAGCGCCGTCTTTATCGGCTCGATGAACCTGGACCCGCGCTCGGTGCAGCTCAACACGGAGCTGGGCGTGGTCTGCGTGAGCCCGGCGCTGGCCGCGCAGGTGGCCGGCGCGATCCTGCCGAATCTGGGGCGCATTGCGTGGCGGCTCGCGGAGGAGGACGACCCCGAACGGGGCCGCCAACTGATCTGGATCGACGAGGCGAACCCGGACGCCGCCCCGCTGACCACGGAGCCCGAGTCCTCCGTGCTGCGGCGCGTCGGCGTGTGGTTCATGGGGCTGTTTCCCATCGAATCGCAGTTGTGAAGTGACTGCCGCGCCCGTCCTGCAGGGCAGGTTCGCGTTTTCCCGATCTGTCCCGAAATGAAAAAGGATTGTCCCCGACAGTCAAATCGGCAGCGCCCGTTCCGCCAATACTCCGACCCGGTTGCACATAACTCGAACCGAGACACGGAGACAACATGAAGGCCAGGAATATTGCCGCAGCGGCGCTGATGACCACTGCGGGAACGGGTGCAGTACAAGCACAATCGGCGGTCACGCTATATGGCGTGGCCGACGTGAACGTCGAATACGCGAATCACGTGGGCGCGGTGCCGGTCGCCACGAACCAGTTCAACCGCGGGCAGGGTCACGACGTGGTACGCATGAACTCGGGCGGCCTCGCCGGCTCCCGTTGGGGTATTCGCGGCACCGAGGACCTCGGTGGCGGCGCGAAGGCCATGTTCGTGCTGGAGTCGGGCTTCAGCCTGGACTCGGGCACGCTGCAGCAGTCGGGCCGGATGTTCGGACGTCAGGCGTTTGTCGGCCTGCAGCGCACGGGACTCGGGCAGATCACCTTCGGGCGCCAGTACACGTCGATGTTCGAGGCGCTCGCCAACTTCTCGCCCACCGCCTACGCCACCCAGTACGAGCCGGTGGTGCTGCAGTCGGGCGCCAACTTCCGCGAAGACAACACCATCAAGTACACGGGCCAGTTCGGCCCGGTCACGGCGCTGGCGCACTGGTCCTTCGGCACCGGCCTGGCGCTGCCGGCCACGGTGGGTGTGGCCACGCCGATCGGCGGCAACGGCGAAGTGCCGGGCTCGTTCCGGCGCGACACCGCCTACGGCGCGGCCGTGGCCTACGCGGCCGGCCCGTTCGGGGTCACCGTCGGCTATGACCAGTGGAACCCGACCATCGGCACCAGCAGCGGCACGCTGCGCAAGGCGGCCATCGGCGGCAGCTACGGCTTTGGCGATGCCAAGATCATGGCCGGCTACCGCTGGGGCCAGAACAAGAACGCGGGCGGCACGGTGATCCAGCGCGACGACCTGTACTGGATCGGCGCGCTCTACCAACTCACGCCGGCCGTCGGCCTGACGCTCGAGTATCACTACGACGATCTCAAGAGCCTGGCCGGCGCGACGCAGCTCGCCAACCCGTGGCAGATCGGCTTCGTGGCCAACTACGCGTTCTCCAAGCGCACGGACGTGTACCTGACCACCGCCTACGCCAAGAATGCCGGCCTGATGCTCGAATCGCTGGCCACGGTCTACGCCAACAGCCTCTCGCTCGGCAACAGCTACGCGCTGGGCAATGGCGAACGGTCGATGATCGGCGCCGCCGTGGGCATCCGCCACCGCTTCTGAGCCCCGTGCTCAAACCGCCGCCAGCCCCTCAGCCGGCGGTGGTCGTTTTTGCCTCCGCCTTGCCCATGCGCCTGGCCGTGACGCTACAGCCGAAGCGGCCGCAGAACCAGCGCGAAAAAGCACTGAGCGATGAAAACCCAAGCAGCGTGGCCACTTCCGAGAGTGGCCGCGTGGCGTTGTCGATGTAGCGCAGCACGAGGTCCGCGCGCGCCGCATCGAGCACATCGGAATACGTCGTCTTTTCCTGGGCCAGCCGCCGGTGCACGGTGCGCCGATCCACGCCGAGGTGCTGGGCCACGCGGTCCACCGTGCACAGGCCGGTGGGCAGCAGCGCGTAGATCAGCTTGCGCACCTGGTCCTGCATCGTCGCGGACGACTGCGCCAGCAGCGTGCCGAGGTACTGCTTCACCTGCCGCGCCATCACCGGGTCGTAGGATGGCAGCGGCGCCTCCAGGTCCGCCGCCTGGCAGACGATGCCATCGAAATCCTGCCCGTAGTCCGCCGGCATGCCGAACAGCTGCAGCGACGTGGCCGTGCTGGCCGGCGCCGCGTGCGTGAAACTGATGCTGCGCGGCCGCCACCCGGTGCCCAGGAACAGCCGCAGCATGCGGAACATCACCCCCACTGCGAGATCGGAGGCCTGGCGCATCGTGCCGGGCCGCTCGCTCAGAATCTGCAGCCGGATCACTACCAGCGGCCCCGCCTCTTCCACCCACATCCCCAGCGCCTCGTTCTGCAGGTCCATATAGCGAACCATCGACACCAGCGCCTCGCGCAGCGTGGGTGCCTCGCGCACCACGAAGGCCAGCGGGCCCAGGTTCGAGAACTCGCGCAGCGCCGCCATGCGCAGGCCAAAGTCGTCCACGCCGGCCGCTTGCGCCGAGGCATCGAGCAGCCCGCCGACCAGTTCGGCCCGGATGCGCAAGTCGGGATCCAGCAACGCGGAACGGGCGATGCGCGCCGCGCGCAACTGCTGGTAGGGGTCGAGCCCGACGGCCCGCGCCACATCCACGTAATGGGTCAGGCTGGCGCCGCGCAACGTATAGGACATAGGCACATAGAAGGATGGATGCGTGCTTTCCCGGGGTGTCCCCACAGGTTAATTCAATGTCCCGTCATGTCAAACCGCGTATACCCGCTGGCCGATACTTCGGACACCGGCGCCCCGCGTGCCGTCCGCACATTCCCACCGCACCCAGCGAGGAGACAACATGCAATTTCTTGACGATTCCCTTCACCCCGAGACCATGGACAAAGTGGTCATCACCGTGGCGCCGTACGGCCCCGAGTGGATGCCCGAAGACTTCCCGGAAGACATCCCCGTCACCATGGAAGCCCAGATCCAGAAAGCCGTGGATTGCTACGAAGCCGGCGCCACCGTGCTGCACCTGCACGTGCGCGAACTCGACGGCAAGGGCTCCAAGCGCCTGTCCAAGTTCAACGAGCTGATCGCCGGCGTGCGCAAGGCCGTGCCGGACATGATCATCCAGGTGGGCGGGTCGATCTCGTTCGCACCGGAAGACGAAGGCGAATCCGCCAAATGGCTCTCGGACGACACGCGCCACATGCTGGCCGAACTCACGCCGAAGCCCGACCAGGTGACCGTGGCCATCAACACCACGCAGATGAACATCATGGAGCTGCTGTACCCCGAGTACGTCGCGGGCACCTCGCTCGAGAACCCGGCGTACCAGGCGGCCTACAGCGAGATGACCGTGCCGGCCGGCCCGGCCTGGGTGGCCGAGCACCTGCGCCGCCTGCAACGCGCCGGCGTGCAGCCGCACTTCCAGCTGACCGGCATGCATGCGCTGGAGACGCTCGAGCGCCTGGTGCGCGCCGGGGTCTACCTGGGTCCGCTGAACCTGACCTGGATCGGCATCGGCGGCGGCTTCGACGGCCCCAACCCGTTCAACTTCTTCAACTTCATCCACCGCGCGCCGGATGGCTGCACGCTGACGGCCGAGTCGCTGCTCAAGAACGTGCTGCCGTTCAACATGATGGCGATGGCGATGGGCCTGCACCCGCGCTGCGGCATCGAGGACACCATCATCGACCAGCACGGCAATCGCATGAGTTCGGTGCAGCAGATCCAGCAGTGCGTGCGCGTGGCCAAGGAACTGGGCCGCGAGATCGCCACCGGCAAGGAAGCCCGCGCGATCTACCGCATCGGCACCTGGTACGACAGCGCCGAAGAGACGCTGCGCGCGCACGGCATGGCCCCGAACCGCCGGGCCGGCGAGCGCAACCTGCCGCGCCGTCCCGCCTGATACTGGCTGACGCACGACATGGACGCACTGACCGATCCCTGCATCAATATCTGCCGCATGGACCTGTCCGGCCAGTTCTGCCAGGGGTGTCGCCGTACCCCCCTGGAGATCGGCCGCTGGCCCCGCATGACGCTGCTGGAGCGCGCCGCCACGCTGGCGGCCATCGCCCAGCGCCGCAATCCCGGCAGTTCCAGCAGTTCCGGCAATACCTGCAGCCCCTGCAACCCCTGCAACCCCTGCAACCCCTGCAATACGGGAACAAGACACGCCGCCTGAGCGTGCCTGCCCTACTATTCCAATACATCGAACGGAGACAAGCATGGCCCAACGCCTTGCCCACCTGATACCGCGGCGCACCGCCGTGGCTGTCCTGCTCGCGCTGGCCATGCCGGCCGCGTTTGCGTGGACCAACAAGCCGGTACGCATGCTCGTGCCGGCCCCCGCTGGCGGCACCATGGACGTGGTCGCCCGCCTGCTGGCGGAGCAGCTTTCCGCCGATCTCGGCCAGCCGGTCGTGGTCGACAACAAGCCCGGCGCGGGCGGCGGCATCGCCATCCACACGCTGATCGCCGCACCGGCCGATGGCCAGACCATCATGGTCACGGCCAGCAACGTGCTGACCGAGATCCCGCACGTGCTGAAGAGCAACTTCGATCCGCTCAAGGACATCCGCCCCGTGGCCGCCATCGCGCGTTCGCGGTTGCTGATGGTCGGCGCGCCGCAACTGCCGGCCAAGGACTTCAAGAGCCTGGTCAGCTACGCCAAGGCGCATCCGGGCAAGCTCGGCTTTGCTTCGTACAGCGCCGGCACGGCCTCTCACTACGCGGGGATGATCGTCAACCAGAAGACCGGCATCGACCTCCAGCACGTGCCGTTCGCGGGTTCCGGCCCGGCCCTGACGCAAGTCATGGGCGGCCAGATCGCCGTGATGTACGACGGCATGGTCACCTCGCTGCCGCTGATCAAGGCCGGCAAGCTCCAGCCCTACGCGCTGGCCGCCAAGACGCGCTCGCCACTGCTGCCTGACGTGCCGACCTTCGCCGAACTCGGCTATCCGGACGTCGACTTCAGCAACTGGATCGGCGTGGTGGCCTCGGGCCAGATGCCGGAAGACCTGGCGCGCAAGATCCAGACCGCCGTCGACAAGGCCGCGCAGACCCCCAAGGTCCGCGCCCGCATGGAAGCCCTCGGCTACGAGCCCATCGCCGAACTGCCGCTACCGCAACTGAGCCAGTCCGTGCGCGCCGAGTTCGACCGCAACGCAGGCATCGTGAAGACGTTCAATATCCAGCCTTGATCCAATCCCGCCCGATCCGATCGGGCAATGAGTAAGGCCAGCCTCGCGGCTGGCCTTTTTGCTGCTCTCCTTCCCCGGCCGGGGTCAGCCTTGCGCGGATTCCCGCAGCTGCTTCTTGTTGATCTTGCCGACGCTGGTCTTGGGGATCTCCGCCACGAAGACGATGCGGTCCGCCTCCGGCACGGCGAACTTGCTGAGGCGGTTGCCGGCCACATGGTCCAGCAGGCGCTGGCGGATATCGGCCGCATCCACCGCGTGGCCGGGCTGGCCAACCACGAAGGCCATCGGCCGCTCGCCCCAGCGTGCGTCCTGCACGCCGATCACTGCGCACTCGCGCACGCCGGGCACCTGCGCCACCAGCCCCTCCACCTCGAGCGACGACACCCACTCGCCGCCGGTCTTGATCACGTCCTTGATGCGGTCGACGATGCGGACGCCGCCATCCGCGCCCATCACGGCGATGTCCTGCGTATGCAGGTAGCCGCCGGCCCACAGCGCTTCGGAGGCCTCCGGCTTGCCGTGGTACGACTCGGTCAGGTACGGCGCGCGCAGCACGATCTCGCCCTGATGGCGGCCATCGTGCGGCACGTCGCGCATCTGTTCGTCCACGATGCGGAAGTCGACCATCGCCACCGGTCTCCCCGTGGCGCAGCGCATGGCGATCTCGGCCTCGCGGCTGGCCGGACGGACACCGGGCGCGAGCTGGGCCAGCGCGACGATCGGTCCGGTCTCGGACATGCCGTAGCCCGAGAACACGTCGATGCCGGCATCGAGCGCCGCCGCGCACAGCGCCGGCTGGAGGGCCGAGCCGCCGATGATGACGCGCCAGTCGGACAGGTCCTGCCCGGTTTCGCTGGCGGTCTGCAGCAGCATCTGGAGGATGGTCGGCACGCAGTGCGAGAACGTCACGCCCTCGGACGCACGCAGCGCCAGCAGCTGCGCCGGCACGTAGCGGCCCGGCAGCACCGTCTTCAGCCCCAGCAGGATGGCCACGTACGGGATGCCCCACGCCAGCACGTGGAACATCGGCGTGATCGGCATGTACACGTCCTCCCGATGCAGGCGCTGGCCCGTACGCGGTGAGCACAGCGTGGTGGCCGTGGTCAGCGCGTGCAGCACGATATGACGATGGCTGTACGACACGCCCTTGGGGTCGCCCGTGGTGCCGGTGGTGTAGAACATCGCCGCGCGGGTGTTCTCGTCGAACTCCGCGAACGGGTAGTCCGGCGAGGCCGCCGCGAGCAGCGCCTCGTACTCGCCGTCGAGCGGCAGCGTGGTGGCCGGCGCCGGCTCGCCATCGGCCATCAGCACGAAGCGCTTGACGCCGGTTAGCTGGTCGCGGATCTCCTCGAGCAGCGGCAGGAAGTCACGGTGCACGAGCACGATCTCGGCCTGCGAGTCGTTGAGCGTGTACAGGATCTGCGCCGGCGAAAGCCGCACGTTCACGGTGAACAGCGTGGCGCCCATCATCGGCACGCCGAAATAGCATTCCAGGTAGCGGTGGCTGTCCCAGTCCATCACGGCCACGGTGCTGCCGTGGCGGGCACCCAGCGCGCCCAGCGCCGAGGCCAGCTGGCCGATGCGGCCGCGGAACGCCCGGTAGGTGTAGCGCGTGGTGCCCTGGTAGGTGATCTCCTGCTCCGGACTCAGGCTCAGCGCGTTGACGAGCAACTGGCTGACCAGCAGCGGGTAGGCGTAGGCCGAGGGGGTGGAGACGATGCGGGCATCGGTCTTGAAATCTGTCATGTGAGGCATCTCGCGGTCAGTCAGTAAGGCACGTCACCGACGATGCCGGCGCGCTCCATCTTGCGCACGGTAGGCGCGTAGTCCTGCACGGCGTAGTGCTGCGTGCAGCGGTTGTCCCAGATCGCCACGCTGTTGCGCGTCCAGCGCCAGCGCACCTGGAACTCGGGAACCTCGGCCTGCGCGCACAGGTATTGCAGCAGGTCGCCCGAGCCGGGCATGAAGTCCTTGCCGAAGCGGACGGTGTCGCCCCGGTGGTAGTTGGCGAAGTGCGAGGTGAAGGCGTTGACGAACAGCACGGGCTCGCTGGTTTCCGGGTGGATGCGCACCACCGGGTGCTCCACCATCGGGAACTGGGCCGCCAGGGCGGCGCGCTTCTCCGGCGGCATATTGGCGCCGAAGGTGTGCTCGATGCTGTGCTTGGCGCGCAGGCCGTGAATGCGGATCTTGATGTCGTCCGGCAGCCGGCGGTACGCCTCGGCCATGTTCACCCAGATCGTGTCGCCGCCCACGGGCGGGGTTTCCACGCAGCGCAGCACGCAGCCCATCGGCGGCGCGGCGCGCCAGGTGGCGTCGCAGTGGAACGAGTTCTCGTAGTGCTCCACCTTGCTGTCGGGCGACTTGTAGATGCGCACCAGGCCGGGGTGCTCCGGGTCGCTGCCGACCACCGGGTGGTCCTCCAGCTCGCCAAAGCGGCGCGCGAAGGCCACGTGCTCGGCCCGGGTGATGTCCTGGTCGCGCAGGAACAGCACCTTGTGCTGGAGCAGCGCCGACTTGATCTCGGCAAACAGGCCGGCATCGCGCGACGCCTCGCCCAGGTTGACGCCGGACAGTTCGGCGCCGATATGGCAGGTCAGGGGTTCCACTCGCATGGCGGTCTCCTTCAAATCACGAAAATCGACGAACCGGTCGTGCGGCGCGACTCGAGGTCGCGGTGCGCCTGCACGGCATCTTCGAGGGCATAGGTCTGGTGGATCTCGATGCCGATGCGGCCGGCGCCGACGTGGTCGAACAGTTCGCCCGCCAGCTCCGCCTTCTCGGCCGGATCGGCGATGTAGTCGGCCAGCGCCGGACGCGTGACGAACAGCGAGCCCTTCATCGCCAGCAGCACCGGGTCGAACGGCGGGATCGGGCCGGAAGCCGTGCCGACGCAGACCAGCGTGCCGCGCCGACGCAGCGAGTCCAGCGAGGACATGAAGGTGGTCTTGCCGACGCTGTCGAACACCACGTCCACGCCCTGCCCGTCGGTCAGCTCGCGTACGCGCTGGGCCACATCCTCATGGCTGTAGTTGATGGTGTAGTCGCAGCCATGGGCGGCGGCGATGGCGGCCTTGGCATCGGTGGACACCGTGCCGATCACCGTCAGGCCGAGCAGCTTGGCCCACTGCGAGACGATCAAGCCCACGCCGCCAGCGGCTGCGTGCAGCAGGATGGTGTTGCCCGGCCGGAACGCGTGGATGCGGCGCATCAGGTAGGCGGCGGTCAGGCCGCGCATGGTCATCGCGGCGGCGGTCTCGAAGCCGATCGACTCGGGCAGCCGGATCAGCGGCGCCGCCGGCATGATGCGCTCGCTGCTGTACGCGCCGAGCGTGTTCAGGAAGCCGGTGTAGGTCACGCGGTCGCCCACGGCGACGTTGCGCACGCCCTCGCCCACGGCCTGGATCACGCCAGCCGCTTCCACGCCCATGCCGGACGGCAGCGGCACCGGATACGTGCCGTTGCGGAAGTAGGTATCGGCGTAGTTCAGGCCGACAGCCACGTGCCGGATGCGGACTTGGCCCGGGCCGGGATCGCCCACTTCCACCTCTTCCAGCCGCAGTACCTCGGGGCCACCCGTTTCCATCATGCGTACGATTCTTGCCATGCCAACTCTCCTGTCAGGCGGAGCGGCACACCTTGCGCCGCGTTGAGCCCAATGTAGGCCCGGGGGGTCGCGGCACGCGTGACAATTCCTTCCATCGACTTTGCAATTCGCGCCACCCGCGCCTATCATCGGCGCACGGATGCCCGGGATCACACCGGGCACACAGCCAGGGGGAGACGGCTTGGATACACGGATACGCGCCGCGGCGCTTACCAATTTCTTCGAAGTGGCGGAGGCGCGCGGGCTCAATGTGCAGCCCCTGCTGCGCCAGGCCGGCCTCAAGCGCACCCTGCTGGCCGATCCGGACTTCCGTGTGCCGATGGCCGCCTGCGTGACGCTGCTCGAGGACGCGGCGGCAGCCAGCGGCTGCGACAACTTCGCGCTGCGCATGGCCGAGTCGCGCCAGCTGGCGGACTTCGGCGTCATCAGCCTGCTGATCGCCCACCAGCCCAACCTGCGCGCGGCGCTGGCCACCATCATCCGCTACCGCCATCTGGTCAACGAATCCGTGGCGATGCTGCTCGAAGACGCCGGCAGCTCGGTCATCATCCGCGTGGAAGTGGTGGGCGAGGCGCCCTCGCGCCAGGCCGGCGAACTGGCGATGGGCGTGGTCTTCCGCCTCTGCAACGCGCTGCTTGGCGCACGCTGGCAGCCGCTGCGCGTGTGCTTCACGCACCCGGCGCCTGCCGACGAGAGCGTGCACCGGCGACTGTTCCGCTGCGGGCTGGCCTTCAACGACGAGTACAACGGCATCGTCTGCCGCGCCGTCGACCTCGACGTGCCGAATCCGGGCGCCGATCCGGCCATGGCGCGCCACGCCCAGCGCGTGGTGGAGGCGCTGCCCCGGCCCGCCGCGCCGACCGTCGCCCATGAGGTACGCGGCGCCATCGCCCTGCTGTTGCCGATGGGCCGCGCCACCGGTGCTTCCGTCGCCCAAGGGCTCGGCATGAGCCTGCGCACGCTGCAGCGCGCGCTCGGCGACGAAGGCGCGAGCTTCCACGACATCCTGCACGCGGTGCGGCGCGAGCAGGCCCCGCGCCATGTGGAGAACCCCCGGGTGCCGCTGGCGCAGGTGGCGGTGCTGCTCGGCTACGGCTCACCGAGCACGTTCACGCGCTGGTTCACGGGGGAGTTCGGCATGGCGCCCTCGGCATGGCGCGCGCAGGCCGCCACGCGGGTGCCGGGGCCGCCTGACGAGACGGCTTACGACGACGAAGCCGCCGGCGACGAAGTTTCCGGCGACTGAAACCGGACCAGCGCCTGTTCGAGCGTGGCGAACATCCGGTGCGCGCCCAGCGCGTCGGCCAGCGCGGCGCGGCGCACCATCGCCAGCACCTCGGGGTTCAGCCCGGCCAGCCACAGCGACACGCCCTGCTCCCCCAGCGCGCGCTCGGCCTCGATCAGCATCTTGAGCGCCGTGTATTCGAGATCGATCACACCGGAAAGGTCGAGCAGCACCACGCGCGGCATATCCTCCGTCACGTGCTGGCGCATGCGCTGACCCAACCGCCGCGCATTGGCGAAGAACACGCGCCCTTCGGGCCGCAGGATCAGCAGCCCGGCGAAGACCTCGTCACCGGCATGCTCCGGCGAGAGCGGCCGGAACACATTGGTGCCGCGCTTGCGGGCCAGCACGTACAGCGGCGGGTCGGCCGCCTGGTAGGCCAGCGCCAGCAGCGACACGATGATCGCCACGAGAATGCCCTGCAGCGTGCCCAGCCCCACCACGCCAGCCATGGCGACGAGCGCCCACACGAACTCCATGCGCCGAATCTTGCGGATGGCGCGGAACTCGGCCGGATCGATCAGCCCGATCGAATAGACGATAACCACGGCGGCCAGCGTGGCATTGGGCATCAGGCCGATCACCGGCGCCAGCAGCAGCATGGTGCCGAGCGCGGCGCCGGCCGTGACCAGCGCGGCGAGTTGCGAGCGTGCCCCGGCGCGCTGGTTCACAGCGGTCTGGCTGGTGCCGCCACCGGCCACCATCGCCCCGAGCAGGGCACCGCCGGCATTGGCGAGCCCCGTGGCCAGCAGTTCGCGGTTCGGCTGCGGCGGCGGCTCGCGCTCGTGCGCAAAAGCCCGGCCAGCGGCGATGGTCTCGGTGAAGCTCATCAGCGCGATGCCGAGCGCGGACGGCCACAGCGTGGCCACCATCGACAGGTCCGGCAGCATCACCGCCGGCAGCCCCGTGGGCACCCGCCCGACGATCTCCACGCCGCGCGCCGGCAGGTCCAGCAGCGCCACGGCCGCCACACCGAGCGCCACCGCAATCAGCGGCGCCGGCGCCCGGGGCAGGCGCCAGACCATGAACGCCAGCAGGGCGAGGGTGACGAGCGCAATCGCCAACGTCGGCATCGACGCATGCGGCGCGCCCTGCACGATCGCCCACACGTTGTGCGGGAACGACCCCTTGGCGAAATGGATGCCGAGCAGCTTGGGAATCTGGTCGACCACAATGACGATGCCGATGCCGGCCTTGAAGCCCACCAACACCGGCTCCGAGATGAAGTCCGCGACGAAGCCGAGCCGCAGCGCGCACGCGGTCCCCAGCACCAGCCCCACCAGCAGGGCCAGCGTGGCCGAGGCCACCAGCAGGTTTGCCGAAGGATCGGCGGCAGCCACCTGCGCCAGCGCCGCGCCGGCCAGGATCGCCAGCGTGGTAGTGGTGCTCACGCTGAGCAGCCGCGAGGTGCCGAGCAGCGCGTAGATCGCCATCGGCACGCAGGCCGTGTACAGACCCACCTGCACCGGCAGCCCGGCGATGGTGGCGTAGGCGAGCGACTTCGGAATGACCACGGCCGCCGCACCCAGGCCCGCGACCACATCGGGCCGCAGCCATTCGCGGCGATAGCCGGCCAGCCAGGCCGGCATCCACCCGTGCAGCGCTCCATCGGCTTTCATGCGCGCCCTCCGCGTGCCAGCGCCCTGGCGGCGCCGGTATCGTCAATATCGTCAGTACCGCGTGGCGATATGGCGGAACGGGTGGTCCGACTCGCGGTAGCCGCCGCGCTTCTGGCGCTCGGGCAGCTTGGGCGGCTTGCGCGCCGGCGCCTGGTACGGAATCCGATCCAGCAGGTCGCTGATGATGTTCAGGCGCGCGCGCCGCTTGTCGTTCGAATCGGCCACGTACCAGGGCGTGTCGGGGGTGTCCGTGGCGGCGAACATGGCGTCGCGCGCACGCGAATAGTCGTACCAGCGGCTGTAGGACTTCAGGTCCATGCCGGTCAGCTTCCAGGTCTTGCGGCCATCGTGGATGCGCGCCTGGAGCCGCCGGGTCTGCTCGGCCTGGCTCACTTCGAGCCAGTACTTGATCAGGATCACGCCGGAGGCGACGATGGCGCGCTCCACCAGCGGCACGGAGCGCAGGAAGCTCTCCACGTCGTCCGGCGTGCAGAAACCCATCACGCGCTCCACGCCGGCGCGGTTGTACCAGCTGCGGTCGAAGATGACGATCTCGCCGGCGGCCGGCAGGTGCGGCAGGTAGCGCTGCACGTACATCTGGCTCTTCTCGCGGTCGGTCGGGGCGGGCAGTGCCACCACGCGGAAGATGCGCGGGCTCACGCGCTCGGTCAGCGCCTTGATCGTGCCGCCCTTGCCGGCGCCGTCGCGCCCCTCGAAGACGATGCAGATCTTGCTGCCGCTCTGCACCACCCATTGCTGGAGCTTGACCAGCTCCACATGGAGTTCGCGCAGCGCCGCGAGATAGTCCTTGTTCGACATGCGCGCGCCCGCCTCCGGGGGCGGCGGCGGGGGAGACGGGTACGAGTCGTCCGGCGCGCGGTCCTTGCTCTTCTTCGATGACTTGCTCATGCACGGCCCTCCTCTGGCAGGGGAGAAACAGGGAGCGTTCCGCTTACAGTGTGGTGGCTTTGCCGGGCGGAGGCAAAGGGAAACAGATTGGCCTTTGGGCCCGCCCCGGTTGCCGCGCGCGGCGCGTGGGGCTAAGGTTCGATTGCGGGCACCGCCGACCCGCCATTCACCCGGTTCCGCCAGGAGGCGCGATCATGGCCCTATTCATGCTGACCAACGTACCGGACGGCACCACCGACGAGGAACTGCTCGCCTTCCTCGGCAAGTACGGCATTCCGGCGCCGGACGAGATCGAGCATATCGAGGGCGACGGCTCGCGCCCCTCGGTCATGCTGACCTTCCACGCAGTGGATGCGGACGCGCTCCAGCTGCTGCGCCCGCGCATCCACGACATGTACTGGAAGAACAAGCGGCTGTCCGTGATGGTGCTGCACGAGCGGTTTACCTGAGCCACCCGCCGTCAGCCATGTCGGACGAACTCCACTAGCCAGCCCCCCGCCGGCTTGCCTATCCTTTCCCTGCGCCGCATCCCCCGTGGATGTTGTCTGCATGCCATGACATTTGACGACTCAGGGAAGACTATGAACCGCTTCACCGCCCCCGCCGCATCGGCCAGCGCGGCCCTTGGCTGCGCGCTGCTGCTCGCCGGCTGCGCCGGTGCCGACATGAACAGCCTGACGCAGGCCGGCGGCAGCCTGTTCACCGCCGCCACGCTCTCCGACATGAGCGTCAAGCAACTCTCCGACCAGTCCTGCGCCGAGATGGACAAGAAGAACACGCTCGCCCCGGCCGACAGCCCCTACACCAAGCGGCTGGCCACGGTCATGAGTGGCCTGCAGAACACCGGCCTGCCGCTGGACGCCAAGGTCTACGTGACCAAGGACGTCAACGCCTGGGCCATGGCCAACGGCTGCGTGCGCGTCTACAGCGGGCTGATGGACATGATGAGCGACGACGAGGTCCGCGGCGTGCTCGGCCACGAGGTCGGCCACGTGGCGCTCGGCCACACCAAGTCGGCCATGCAGGTGGCCTACACCACCGCCGCCGCGCGCGGGCTGCTCGGCGCCACCGGCAACGCCACGCTGACCGCGCTGTCCTCGTCGCAACTGGCCGCCATCGGCGAGCAGTTCGTCAACGCGCAGTTCTCCCAGCGCCAGGAAAGCGCCGCCGACGACTACTCGTTCGACCTGCTGACCAGGAATGGCGCCAATCGCCAGGCGCTGGTCACCGCGTTCCAGAAGATGGCCACGCTCGATGGCGGCCAGTCCAGCATGCTCAGCTCGCACCCGGGCTCGGCCCAGCGCGCCCAGCATATCCAGGAGCGGCTTGCCAGCGGCAAGTAATGATTTGCGACGCCGGCGCCACCCCCGGCGCGGCGTCCGATTCGTCACATTCCTCCAATGCGTTTAATACGCATCCAAAACAATTCAGTACGGGCTGAATAACGCCACGCGGATAATCCTTCACGTCTGCCGCCCCCGGCAGGCGTCCGACGAGGAGCCCCCGCCGCGCCATGGATTTCACCCGCCCTCCCAGTTCGCCTCCCGCTGCGTCACACACCCCCTGCCGTTCCCCGTCAAAACTTTGACCCTGTGTCGCGTTTCAGGAGGTCCCATGGATTGGTTGCACACCATCTTCCAGAAGTCACCCGAGTCGGCGCTGTTCCTGTCGCTGGCGGTCGGGTACGCCATCGGCAAGATCACGTTCGGCAAGTTCCAGCTGGGTGGCGTGGCCGGCTCATTGCTGGCGGCCGTGATCATCAGCCAGGTGGGCGTGGAGATCGACAACGGCGTGAAGGCCGTGATGTTCGCGGTCTTCATCTACGCGGTGGGCTATGAAAGCGGCCCGCAGTTCTTCAACTCGCTGAACCGCAGTTCGCTGCGCGAGATCGCCATGGCGGTGTTCATGGCCGTGGCGGGGCTGGTCACGGTGGTGGTGCTGGCCAAGATCTTCCACCTCGACAAGGGCATCGCGGCGGGGCTGGCGGCGGGCGGCATGACCCAGTCGGCCATCATCGGCACGGCCGGGGACGCCATCACCAAGCTCGGCCTGCCGCCGGACCAGGTGAAGATCATGCAGGCCAACGTCGCCATCGGCTACGCGGTGACCTATGTGTTCGGCTCGCTCGGCGCGATCATCGTCTGCGTGAACATCCTGCCCCGCTTCATGGGCAGCGACCTGAAGACTGACTCGAAGAAGGTGGAGGCGTCCATGCACGGCGGCCTGCCGCAGTTCGGGCCGGGCCAGGCCGGCGCGCTGCCCCGGCTGGTGGGCCGGCTGTTCCGCGTGGGCGGGGCGGCGGGCAAGACCGTGGCCCAGATCGAGATGGGCGGCGAGGACCTCGTCACGGTGGAGAAGATCCAGCGCGGCGGCAAGGCGCTCGAGTTCAAGCAGGACACGGTGCTGAACGAGGGCGACGTCGTGCTGCTGGTGGGCCGTCGCGACGCCATGGTGCCCACGGCGCTCCAGATCGGCGAGGAAATTGCCGATGCGGAAGGCATGGGCATGGTCATGCAGACCCGCCGCGCGGTGTTCACGGCCACCGGCATGAACAACAAGCCGCTGGGCGAGATCGTGGCCGGCGTGGAGCGCGAGATGCGGCACGGCGTGTACCTGGAACGCATCGAGCGCTACGACCACGCGCTGCCGATCCTGCCTGACCTGAAGCTCCAGCACGGCGACATCATCACCTTCTACGGCACCCCGGCGGACACCAGGCGCGCCGCCGAGCGCGCCGGCTACGAGCTGGTGCCGAGCGAGAAGACCGATTTCGTCTACTTCGGCACCGGCGTGCTGGTGGGCCTGCTGATCGGCCTGCTGGTAGTGCGCATCGGCGATATCCCGCTTACGCTGGGCTCGGGCGGCGGCGCGCTGCTGTCCGGCCTGGTGTTCGGCTGGGCGCGGTCCAAGCATCCGATGTACGGCGCCATGCCGACGGCCGCGTGCCAGCTGCTGAAGGACTTCGGCCTGGCCGCCTTCGTGGCCATCGTCGGTATCAACTCGGGCCTGCAGGCCGTGCACACACTGCGCGACAGTGGCGTGACCATCTTCCTGCTCGGCGCCGTGGTCACCCTGCTGCCGCTGTTCCTGACCATGCTGTTCGGCCGCTACGTGCTGCGCTACGACAACGCCGCGCTGCTGGCCGGCGCGCTGTCTGGCTCGCGCAGCGCCAACCCCGCCTTCGGCGGCATCCTCGACAAGGCGGAGAGCCCGGTGCCCACCGTGCCGTTCGCCATCACCTACGCGCTGGCCAACGTGCTGCTGACCCTGCTGGGTCCGCTCGTGGTCGGACTGGTCTGATTTCCTGAAGGAGCGATTGATGAGCAAACCGGATCTTGCAAAACTCTCCAGCCTGTCGCCGTTCGAACTCAAGGACGAACTGATCCAGCTGGCCAGCGGCGACGCCAACCGCCTGATGCTCAACGCCGGGCGCGGCAATCCGAACTTCCTGGCCACCGTGCCACGCCATGGCTTCTGGCAGCTTGGGCTGTTCGCGATGCGCGAGTCGGAGCGGTCGTTCTCGTACATGCCCGAGGGCGTGGGCGGCTTTCCGCGGCGGGATGGCATCGAGGAGCGTTTCGACCTCTTCGCCCGCGAATTCGAGAACGTGCCCGGCGTGAAGTTTCTGGCCGGCGCGGTGTCCTACGTGCGCGACCAGCTCGGCCTGAACGCCGGGGATTTCCTGTACGAGATGTGCGAAGGCATCCTGGCCTGCAACTACCCGGTGCCGGACCGCATGCTGAAGCTGTCCGAGGTCGTCGTCGGCCAGTACATCCGCAAGGAGATGATCGGCGACCATCCGTTCATCGGCGAGTTCGACCTGTTCGCGGTGGAAGGCGGCACGGCCGCCATGACCTACCTGTTCAACTCGTTCCGCGAGAACCACCTGATCAAGGCCGGCGACACCATCGCGCTGGGCATGCCGATCTTCACGCCCTATATCGAGATCCCCGAGCTGAACGACTATCAGCTCGTGGAGCTGATGGTCGATGCCGACCCGAAGGCGGGCTGGCAGTACTCCAAGCAGGAGTTGGACAAGCTGCGCGACCCCAAGGTCAAGGCCTTCTTCCTGGTCAACCCGAGCAACCCGCCGTCCGTGCGGATGAGCGACGAGAGCCTGGAGTACCTGGCCTCCATCGTCGAATCCCGCCCGGACCTGATCATCCTCACCGATGACGTGTACGGCACGTTTGCCGATAACTTCGTCTCGCTGTTCGCGCTCTGCCCGCGCAACACCATCCTGGTGTACTCGTTCTCGAAGTATTTCGGCGCCACAGGCTGGCGGCTGGGCGTGATTGCCACGCACCGCGAGAACATCTTCGACGAGCAGCTGGCCAAGCTGCCGGAGGCGCAGCGCAAGGCACTGCACAAGCGCTACAACTCCATCACCACCACGCCGGACCAGCTCAAGTTCATCGACCGCATCGTGGCGGACAGCCGTACCGTGGCCCTGAACCACACGGCAGGGCTCTCCACGCCGCAGCAGGTGCAGATGGTGCTGTTCTCGCTGTTCTCGCTGATGGACACGCCGGACGCCTACAAGCAGGCGATGAAGCGGCTCATCCGCAACCGCAAGGCCGCCCTGTTCCGCGAGATCGGCATCGCGCCGGAGAACGCGGACGACCCGAATGCGGTGGATTACTACACCCTGCTCGACATCGAGCAACTGGGCGGCAAGGCCATCGGGCCGGAGTTCGTGAAGTGGGTGCTGGGCTCGGCCGAGCCGGTGGAACTGCTGTTCCGCCTGGCCGAGGAAGCCGGCGTGGTCCTGCTGCCCGGCCGGGGCTTCGGCACGCAGCACCCGTCCGGCCGGGTATCGCTGGCGAACCTGAACGAGTCCGACTACGTGAAGATCGGCCGCTCGATCCGGAAACTGTTCGAGGAATATGTCGAACGGTACAACGAGGCGACCGGCAACAAGGCCGATGCGAAGGTGACGAAGAAGTAAGCGGCGGGGCAGGTTGAACCGCCTGCCCTCTCCCCCGCCCCTCTCCCGAAGGGCGAGGGGAGAAAACCGTCGGCATTCAAGCGCCGCTGGCGCCCAATTACTCGCGCAGCGCTCCGCAGCATCGATTCGGGCACCCCGGCCCAAATTCGATGGCGACAGAGGAATCGGTGGCGCCGCTGTAGTCCCGCCCTGTCGGATTCAGGCGCACCGTCGCCCCGCCGTAGACGATGGTCTTCGGCTCCTCGCCCATGCTGACAAGGAAATCCTTTATCCAGTCGGCGCGCCGCTCCGCAATGGCCTCGGATGCTCCCCGTTCCTTTACATAGCTCACCAGGATGAACAGATCGCGTTTTGGGTAGCTGCGCTGCAGCTCCGCAACCCAGGCACCTAGCCTGCCAGCCTCCGCACCGGCTAACTGATCGGCCTCGGTGGAAAACCTCGCGTTGAACTGCTCGCCCGGCTTGCATGCCATTGCGATGGCGCTACCGCATACCAACGCCAAAGCTATCAGGGATCGGGCCATGTACGACAACATACCCCGCCACGTTGTCTGCGTTCGTGATGCATGCGGGATGCCTGGCGCGCGCAAGCGCGATGGCATTCCAGAGGAAATAGTGATGATCCTCGGTATCCATGGTGTCGTGGAAATGTGAGACCTCATGTGCCAAGGTGAGGAGTTGAGAGTCTTTGCGGTCATGGTCATCCGGCATCTCGCAGAAATTCAATGCTATGGCAATCGTATGGGTCTTGACGTCCGGTTTGCAAACAGCCGCAACGACGCCGCGCTTTTCTGCGTCCGGCTTGGAAACACAGCCAACAAACTCAAGCGCCGAAGGCKAGTACCGTACGAAATTGGCCGGCCGCAAGCGCCTGAATACGGCCAGCATCCGGCCCAACCCACTGCTCAGCGTCTCGCGTGTCCGGCTATCCGTAACGCCAAACCACGTTTGAACATTGCGTCTGGCTTCGGCATCCCAGCGGCGCAATTCCGCCAGTCGTGCCTCGGTGCGAGCCACGAGAATCGCGCATAGATCCATCGCGAGCGCGGCGAAGGCGTCATTGGTCATGTTCGGGCAGATCAGCGTGGGATGATCTGCCAGCGCCGTCGCGGTGTCCCTATGGCTGGCTTTGTGACGGCTTGCATCTACCCATTGCGAAGGAGACAGGACCGTCGGCGCGGTAGCACCAGTATTCCCGCTGACCACCTCAGTGGACATCGTGCGTTGCGAGGCAAAAACACGCGGCTTCTCCTTGCATTGACAGAAGACCCGGGCGCCCTCGACGAGCACGGCTTTTCCGTTCTCGTACCATCGCGGGTCGCAGTCGTTATAGACGGGACCGCCAGCCTTGCAGGCGGGGCAGCTCGCATAGTCTCCTTCCAACGCAATGCGCTTCCCCATATTGGTCGACGGGCTGCTGGCGGACTGATAACCGCCTGTTCCAGTCTTGTCACCTTCCCCGATCAAGTAACGCGTATCGGCCGATGTCATGATGGGCACGCCTCCTCATTCTGGGCGTCGAAGAACACGCCGATGGGGACGAAATGCCATGCGCCGGCTTCCGGATCATAAATCGCGCACTGGTTCGCCTTGTGCGACAGATCCACGGTGCCTTCCATGCAAGCAATGGCGCGCCCGACGGCCTGCGCCCTTGCCGGGTGAGGCAGGCTCAGGAACGGCGCGTGGGATTCCGCGTGCGCGAAGAGTCCTGCAGCGTCTCGAAGGCTTTGATATCCCTTGAGGTCATGATCCGTGAGGTTGATATCGACGGCACTGACGTTGTGGGAATCAATGTCCCAGGATTGTTCCGCCGAGAGCGTCACGATACTGCCCGCACGCCGTCTGACGAGTCGCCCGTCGTGAGCCCCGAAACCGCAATGAAGGGAAATATGGAGTTTGCCGCCGTTGGTGTGGATCAGTTCGCGCGGGTCGAAACGAGCGGCGTGCACGACGTGATACGGCTCGCCGGGTTGCGAGATGTATGCCGCAGACAGATAGGCATCGAACGGCGACAGAAAAACCGTCAGGGCATTGCCAGGACGCCCATGATAGGTCTCGTCGATGGCCTCGCAGGAGGCCCGGACGAAGTCCGGTTGAGCGCGCTGCGGGCAGTACGTGACGAGCACGTAGAGAGGTGGATCCGTATGCAGGATGTGCCCGCATGGCCTTGCATTCGGCGCGTCGTTTTGCTTCACCTTACGTCTCCCTTCCTGGCAAAAGCCAAAAGGCTGACGCAATGCGATCACCAACGTCTATAGCAATTCTCTTGAATGCGACGCGATCAATGAAATCGCTCGGGGCCACTTCCTAATTGCAATGGGAATGCAATTGTCCCCGAGCAATAGCGGCCTGAGTCAGGCGCCCTTCCCCCAACAGCGGAAGAGGGTCAGCGCCTCAAACCCTCAGCGCGCTTCCACAAACCCCAGCACCGTCTCCAGCATCTGCCGGATGGCCGGCTGGATGGCGCCGGCCTTCGACGGGTCGTAGGCGAACGGGTAGACCTCTTCCATGTACGACGACTGCGTCAGCTCGAGCTGGATCGCGTGCACGCCGTTGGCCGGGTTGCCGTACTGGCGCGTGATGTAGCCGCCCTTGAAGCGGCCATTGAGCACGGCGGTGTGCGCCGGCACCGCGCTGGCAATCGCCAGCACATCGTCCGCCAGGCCCTTGTCGCAGCTCGCGCCATCCGCCGAACCGAGGTTGAAGTCGGTCAGCTTGCCGTCGAAGAAGCGCGGCAGCACCGAGCGGATCGAGTGGGCGTCCCACAGCGCGATGGTGCCGTGTTCGGCCTTCAGGCGCTTCAGTTCTTCCTGCAGGGCGGCGTGGTACGGATGCCAGATCGCGTCGCGGCGCTGGGCGATCTCGGCGTCGTCCGGGCCCTTCGATCCATCGGCGTAGACCGGCGTCTTGTCGAAGGTGTCGACCGGGCACAGGCCCGTGGTGTCCTGGCCCGGGTACAGGTTGGCGTTATCGGGCGGGCGGTTCAGGTCCACCACGTAGCGCGAATGGGTGGCCATCAGCACGGAGGCGCCCAGCTCGCGCGCGAATTCATAGAGCCGGTCCATGTGCCAGTCGGTATCGGGCACGGTGCGCGCCTCGGCCGTGAGGCGGGCGGCCAGCGGCGCGGGCAGGTACGTGCCGACGTGCGGCATCGACACCAGCAGCGGGCGCGTGCCGCGATGCAGGGTGAAAGCGGGGGTATCGGTGGTGAAGGACATCGTGATGTAGGGGGCTGCTTCAGGAGATCAGTCGGCCAGCAGGCCGGCGCGCGTGGCGGCGAACAACCGGGCCGCTTCCGTTTGTTGCGGATGCGAACCCTGCTGCACCCGGCGGATGCCGGCGGTGCGGACTTCCGCTAGTGTCTCATGCCCGTGGCTGGCGAACACGTGGGTCGCCAGCGCGCGCGGGCCGTCCAGCCCCGCCAGCGTGGCGTGGGCGCCGTCCAGCACGAGGAAATCGGCCTGCTGGCCCACCGCCAGCCCGGCCACGTTACGCGCCGCCGCGCGGGCGCCGCCGGCCACGGCTTCGAGCCAGAGCCGGTCCGCCACCTGGGCATGCTGCGCCGAAGCCAGCACATTGCGCCGTTGCAGGCCCAGCCGCTGGCCGTATTCGAAGGTTCGTAGTTCTTCAGCCACACTCACGCTCGCGTGGCTGTCCGAACCGATGCCCCACGCGCCCTGCTGGGCGAGGTAGGGCGCGGCATCGAACACGCCATCGCCGAGGTTGGCCTCGGTGGTCGGGCAGATGCCGGCCACCGCGCCGCTGTGGGCCAGCCGCCGGCGCTCGTCCCAATCCATATGCGTGGCGTGGATCAGGCACCAGCGCGCATCGACGGGCGCGTGATCGAGCAGCCACTCCACCGGCCGCACGCCGCACCACGCGAGGCAGTCATCGACCTCCTTCTGTTGTTCGGCGATATGGATGTGCACCGGCGCGGTGGCGTCCATCGCATGCAGCCCGGCCACGGCGCGCGCCAGGCTCTCCGGCGGCACCGCGCGCAGCGAGTGCGGCGCCAGCCCGAGCCGCGCGCCGTGCTCGGCGCAGGCCGGGGCGAGGTCGGCGAGCAGCGCCAGCATGGCATCGGTGTCGTGCAGGAAGCGCCGCTGGTCCGCCTGCGCCGGCTTGCCGCCGAAACCGGCGGTCTGGTACAGCACCGGCAGCAGCGTCATGCCGATGCCGGCCCGGTGCGCCGCGCGCAGCAGCCGCAGCGACATCTCGGCGGGCGTGGCGTACGGCTGGCCCTCCGGATCATGATGGACGTAATGGAATTCGCAGACGCTGGTATAGCCGGCGCGCAGCATCTCTATATAGAGCTGGGTGGCGATGGCCTCCAGCGCGTCCGGCGAGAGCCGCAGCGCGAAGCGGTACATCAGCGTGCGCCAGCTCCAGAACGAGTCGCCGCCGGCCGGGTCTTCGTCCGCCGTGATGCTGCGGTACTCGGTCAGCCCGGCAAAGCCGCGCTGGAATGCGTGCGAGTGGAGGTTGGGCATGCCCGGCAGCACCGGGCCCGCCGCGTGTTCGTCCCCCGGGGCGGCGGTGGCGTCGGGCGTGACCTCGGTCAGCCTGCCCTGCGCGTCCCAGCCCAGGCGGACGTTGCGCGCCCAGCCTTCGGGCAGCAGGGCGGACGGTGCGAAGAGATGGCCCGCGCTCATGGCGTGCCCCCCACGCTAGCCCCAGTCGGATAGATACGTCCCTGCCGCACCACTGCCGCGCAGGGATTGCGGCCGAACCAGTAGGCCAGCTCGGCCGGCGTGGCCACCTGCCACAGCACGAAGTCCGCCGCTCGCCCGGCGGCGAGCGTGCCATGCCGGTCCGCCGCGCCCAGCGCGTGCGCCGCGTGGGTGGTCACCCCGGCCAGCACCTCGGGCACGGTCATGCGGAACAGCGTGCAGGCCATGTTCATCATCAGCAGCAGCGAGGTGGTCGGCGAGGTGCCCGGGTTATGGTCGGTCGCCAGCGCAATCCGCACGCCGTGCTCGCGCAGCAGCGCCAGCGGCGGCAGGTGGGTATCGCGCAGGAAGTAGTAGGCGCCCGGCAGCAGCACGGCCACGGTGCCGGCGGCGGCCATGGCGCGTACGCCGGCCTCGTCCAGATGTTCGAGATGGTCGGCGGACAGCGCGTGGAAGCTCGCCGCCAGCGCCGCGCCGCCGAGGTTGCTGAGTTGCTCGGCATGGAGCTTGACGGGCAGGCCGTGCCGCGTGGCGGCCTCGAACACGCGCGTGGTCTGCGCGGGCGAGAAGCCGATGCCCTCGCAGAACGCATCCACGGCATCGACCAGCCCTTCCCCGGCCAGCGCCGGCAGCATGGTGTCGCAGACCAGATCGATATAGTCGTCCGCCCGGCCCACGTACTCGGGTGGCAGCGCGTGCGCACCCAGGAAGGTGGTGTGGACGGTGACGCCGAAGGCCGTGCCGAGCCGGCGCGCCACGCGCAACTGCTTGCGCTCGGCGTCCAGCGAGAGTCCATAGCCGGACTTGATTTCGATGGCGGTCACGCCTTCGGCCAGCAGCGGCTGCAGCCGCGCCGCGGCCTGGGCGAACAGCGTGTCCTCGTCGGCCTCGCGCGTGGCGCGCACCGTGGAGACGATGCCGCCACCGGCCCGGGCAATCTCCTCGTAGCTGGCGCCGGCCAGCCGCATCGCGAACTCGTCGGCGCGCTGGCCGCCATAAACCAGATGGGTATGGCAATCGACCAGACCGGGGGTGATCCAGGCGCCCCCGGCGTCGTGGCGCGGCAGGTGGAGATAACTGTCCGGCAGCGCCGCGTGCGCGCCGATCCAGACGATGCGGCCATCGGCCACGACGATAGCGCCATCGCGGAGCGCCGTGTCCTGCCCGGGCTCGGGCAGCAGGTGGCAGTGGTGCCAGACGCCATCGGCAGACGGCGCGTGGGAAATCGTCATTGAGCAGGCTCCATTTGCAGCAACACGCGCAGGCACAGCGCGGAGATTTCGGCCGGTGCCAACGCCAGCCGGCCCGGCGCAGCGCCTGCCGACACCAGCAGGCCCTCGCCATCCCGTAGCGTCAGGCCATCGGCACCGCGCCATTCGCCCCGGATCACGAACACCATCACGGCGTCGTTGCCGGTTTCCACGTCGAACGGCTGGCGCTGCAGGGTCACGTCGGCGTGGCACACCCCGCGCCGGGACATCACGTTGAAGTCGCGCGTCGGGCCCTCCACCAGCGTGGCGTGCACGGCCGTGTCGCCGGCAAACCCGAACGGCTCGCCGATGGCCGTGAGCCGGTGGCAGAACGAGTCGTCGTGGGCCTGCAGATGCACGCCGGCGCCGTCCAGCAGCGCGATCTGGCGGTCAATGCCGGGGAAGGCCGAGAACGGCCCGTCGGCGACGATGTCCGCCACGCTTACGCGCCACGCGAAGGCGTCCATGCCCGCGCCCGGCGGCCACACGGCGATCTCGCGCGTGGTACCGCCGCCGTTCTTCCACGGCGTGGGGGCGATGGCGTCGAGGGCAAACCGCACCACACCCGGCTCCAGTTCCTTCATGCTCGCTTCCAACCTTTCAAGCGTTCAACCCTTCAACCCTTCACCATCGGCAGGTCCAGGCCCTTCTCCTGGGCGCAGGCGATGGCGCTCTCGTAACCGGCATCGGCATGGCGCATGACGCCCGTGGCCGGATCATTCCAGAGTACACGTTCGATGCGCTTCGCGGCAGCGTCGGTGCCATCGCAGACGATGACGACCCCGGCATGCTGCGAGAAGCCCATGCCCACGCCGCCGCCATGGTGCAGGCTGACCCAGGTGGCGCCGCCGGCGGTATTCAGCAGTGCGTTGAGCAGCGGCCAGTCTGACACGGCATCGGAACCGTCGCGCATGGCCTCGGTCTCCCGGTTCGGCGAGGCCACCGAGCCGCAGTCGAGGTGATCGCGCCCAATCACGATGGGCGCCTTGAGTTCGCCCGACTTCACCATCTCGTTGAACGCCAGCCCGGCGCGGTGGCGCTCGTCCAGCCCCACCCAGCAGATCCGCGACGGCAGGCCCTGGAAGGCAATGCGGTCACGCGCCATGTCCAGCCAGCGGTGCAGGTGCTTGTCCTCGGGGAACAGCTCCTTCATCTTGGCGTCGGTCTTGTAGATGTCTTCCGGGTCGCCCGAGAGCGCCACCCAGCGGAACGGCCCCTTGCCGCGGCAGAACAGCGGGCGGATATACGCCGGCACGAAGCCCGGGAAATCGAACGCGTTCTTCACGCCTTCGTCGAACGCCACCTGGCGGATGTTGTTGCCGTAGTCCAGCGTCGGCACGCCCATCGCCTTGAAGGCCAGCATCGCCTTCACATGCTTGACGATGGACGCGCGCGCGGCGGCTTCCACCGCCTTCGGGTCGCGCTGGCGCAGGTCTTCCCACTGCGCCACGGTCCAGCCCTCGGGCAGGTAGCCGTTGACGAGGTCATGGGCCGAGGTCTGGTCAGTGACGATGTCCGGCCGCATGCCGCCGGCCTGGGCGCGACGCGCCAGCTCCGGCACGATCTCGGCGGCGTTGCCGAGCAGGCCGACCGAGATGGCCTCCTTCTTCGCGGTGGCGTCGGCGATCATGGCCAGCGCCTCGTCCAGCGTAGTGGCCTTCTTGTCCACATAGCGCGTGCGCAGCCGGAAGTCGATGCGCGATTCCTCGCACTCGATGGCCAGCACGCAGGCTCCGGCCAGCACCCCGGCCAGCGGCTGCGCGCCGCCCATGCCGCCCAGCCCGGCCGTCAGGATCCATTTGCCGGCGAGGTCGCCGCCGAAGTGCTGGTTGCCGGCCTCGACAAAGGTCTCGAAGGTGCCCTGCACGATGCCCTGCGTGCCGATATAGATCCACGAGCCGGCCGTCATCTGGCCGTACATCATCAGTCCGGCGCGGTCCAGCTCGTTGAACTTGTCCCAGTTGGCCCAGTGCGGCACGAGGTTGGAGTTGGCGATCAGCACGCGCGGCGCGTCCGGGTGCGTGCGGAAAATGCCCACCGGCTTGCCCGACTGCACCAGCAGCGATTCGTCCTCGCCCAGGCGGCGCAGGCTGTCCAGGATGGCGTCGAAGCATTCCCAGTTGCGCGCGGCCTTGCCGATGCCGCCGTAGACCACCAGGTCCTGCGGGCGCTCGGCCACATCGGGGTCGAGGTTGTTCTGGATCATCCGGTAGGCAGCTTCGATCAGCCAGTTCTTGCAATGCAACTGGCTGCCGTGCGGCGCGCGGATCTCGCGCTGGCCGCGCTGGAATTGGTGTTCGTTAGCGTTCATGGTCGGGGGGCTCCGTTGGGAGATTCGAATTTGTCAGATGGGGGTCAGAGGCTGAAATCAGCTGGCATTCGTCGGCAGGATCGCGCGCACGGCCTCGGGCCAGCCGGCCCCGGCATCGCCCTGCACGACCCATTGCTTCATGGCCTCGATGTCGGGCGCGAGGTAGCGGTCGCCCTCGACAAAGTCCACGCGGGCGCGGATGCGTGCCAGTTCCTGCTCCACCAGCGGCGACGACTTCAGCGGCCGATGGAATTCGATGCCCTGCGCGGCGGCCATCGCCTCGATGCCGACGATCACCGCTGTATTGGCCGCCATCTCGCCGAGCCGGCGCGCGCCGTAGGTGGCCATCGACACATGGTCTTCCTGGTTGGCGGAGGTCGGCAGGCTGTCCACGCTGGACGGATGCGAGAGCGACTTGTTCTCGGAGGCGAGTGCCGCCGCCGTCACCTGCGCGATCATGAAACCGGAGTGCAGGCCGCCATCGCGCACCAGGAACGGCGGCAGGCCGGACAGCCCGGTATCGAGCAGCAGCGCCAGCCGGCGTTCGGAAATCGCGCCAATCTCGGCGATGGCCAGCGCGAGGATGTCGGCGGCGAAGGCCACCGGCTCGGCGTGGAAGTTGCCGCCCGAGACCACGTCGCCCTGTTCGGGGAAGACCAGCGGGTTGTCGGACGCCGCGTTGGCCTCGATGCGCAGGATGCGCGCGGCATGAGTCAGGTTGTCCAGGCAGGCGCCCATCACCTGCGGCTGGCAGCGGATCGAGTACGGGTCCTGCACGCGACCGCAGCCCTTGTGGGAATCGACGATCTCGCTGCCGTCGAGCATCGCCCGCACCGCGCCGGCCACCTCGATCTGGCCGACCTGGCCCCGCGCGGCGTGAATGCGCGCATCGAACGGCTTGACCGAGCCCTTGATGGCTTCGAGCGAGAGCGCCCCGGCCACCAATCCGGCCGCGAAGGCGTCTTCGGCGGCGAACAGGCCGGCCAGCGCCAGCGCGGTGGAGACCTGCGTGCCGTTCAGCAGCGCCAGCCCTTCCTTGGGGCCGAGCGCGAAGGTCTCCAGCCCGGCGTGGGCCAGCCCCTGCGCCGCCGGCACGCGGCGGCTATCTATATAGACATCGCCCACGCCGATCAGCGTGCACGACATATGGGCCAACGGGGCGAGGTCGCCGCTGGCGCCCACCGAGCCCTTGGCCGGGATACACGGCGTCACGCCGTGGTTGGCCAGCGCCAGCAGCGCCTCGATCACGGCCGGGCGCACGCCCGAATGGCCGCGCGCGAGGCTGATGGCCTTCATCGCCAGGATCAGGCGCACGGTGTCCGCCGCGAGGTCCGGGCCGGTGCCCACGCTGTGGGAGAGCACGAGGTTGCGTTGCAGCTCGGCCAGCTTGTCATGCGGAATGCGCGACTGGGCCAGCTTGCCGAAGCCGGTGTTGATGCCGTAGACGACGGCGTCGGCGTCGATGATGTCCTGCACGGTGGCCTGCGCCGCGCGCACGCCGGCCCAGGCCGCGTCCGCCATCACCAGGCGCACTTCGCCCCGGTAGATGCGGCGCAGGTCGGCCAGGGTGACGTGGCCGGGGTCCAGCGTCAGGTCGGGGCGGGAATCGGGAGTGGTCATGTGCTGCATCGTCCTGTTGGATCTTTGGGGATCTTTTGAGAATCGGCTCAACCGCGTTCTAAAATCAGTTGTATGAGCCTGTCTATACAGGTTAGTCGAAAATGGGGGCCGAAGGCCAGTACTAACTGGCCCCAGCTACTCAGTTTTAGCCGAAGGCCGGATTGCCGTCGGCGCGGAAGCGGCTGCCGAGGCGATAGCGGTTGCCCGGATGCAGGCAGCGCACGAACGTGACCGGCACGCCACTCGTCCAGGTGCGCCGCGTCAGGAGCAGGCACGGTTGGGTCGGCGGCATTTCCAGTTGCGCGGCCTGCTCGGGGGTAGCGGCAATCGCATCGACCACGTGTTCCACCTGGTCGTAAGGCACGTTGCGCAGCAGGTATTCGCCCGGCTGCGTATCGCGGAAATCCTGGGTGATGAAGTCCGGCGCCACGCGCGGATTGACGTAGCGGTCTTCCAGCTGCACCGGGACGCCGTCCTCGCGATGCACGCAGACCGAGTGATAGACCGACTCGCCGGTGCGCAGCTCGAGCGCCGCCGCCACCTCGATCGACGCCGAGACGCGCTCCACCAGGATCACATCGCACGCATAGTCATGGCCGCGCATGCGGATCTCGTCCTGCAAGTTGACCACGGAGAGCAGCGTCGATTGCGGCTTGTGCTCCGCCACGAAGGTGCCCACGCCGGCCACGCGCACCACCCTGCCCTGCTCGGACAGCTCGCGCAGCGCCCGGTTGACGGTCATGCGCGACACCGAGAACCGGGTCACCAGCTCCTGCTCCGACGGCACGCGGTCGCCCGGCTGCCATGCGCCGCTCTGGATCTGGCGGGCGATGTACTCCTTCACCTGCTGATAGAGCGCGGAGGGCGCCGAAGGCGTGGAGGGGTTGGTCGGGATGGGGCCGGCAGCGGGGTGATTCATGGCGGTCAGTGCTCGGCCGCGGCCATGGCCTCGGCACGAATTTCCTCGGTCAGCCGCGCCTTCAGCGCGGAGAACTCGGGCGAAGTCTTGATCGTGTAATGGCGCGGATGGGGGAAATCCACCGCGATCTCGCTCTTGATCCGACCCGGTCTGGCGGAAAACACCGCCACGCGGTTGGCCATGAAGATGGCCTCGTCGATATCGTGCGTGACGAATAATACCGTTTTGCGCGCGGACTCCCAGATGCCGAGCAGCAGCTCCTGCATCAGCACGCGGGTCTGGTTGTCCAGCGCGCCGAAGGGCTCGTCGAGCAGCAGGATCTTGGGGTCGTTGGCCAGCGCCCGCGCAATCGCCGTGCGCTGCTGCATGCCGCCCGAGAGCTGCTTCGGGTAGTGGTGCTCGAAGCCGCGCAGCCCCACGCGGGCCATGAAATAGTCGCTCCGCTCCTTCTGGTTCGCCGCGCTCATGCCGCGCTCACGCAAGCCGAAGCGCACGTTCTGCTCGATGGTCAGCCACGGAAAGAGCGTGTACGACTGGAACACCATGCCGCGATCGGCGCCCGGCCCGGCCACCGGCTGGCCGTCGAGCAGCACGCGCCCGCCCGAGGGCGTGTCCAGCCCTGCCACGATGCGCAGCAGCGTGGACTTGCCGCAGCCTGACGGGCCAAGGATGGTGACGAAGTCGTTGTCGCGCACATCGAAGTCCACCGGCAGCAGCGCCTGGGTGACGCCACCGCGCGGATTCGAAAAAGTACGAGAAACCTGCTGGATCGACAGCGCGCTCATTTGATCGAACTCCACGGAAACAGGCGCTGGTTGGCCAGCTTGAAGACGAGGTCGGACACCAGCCCGATGCAGCCGATAACGATGATCCCGAAGATGATCTGCCCGGTGTTGAGCAGCGCCTGGCTGTCCGTGATCATGTGGCCGATGCCGGACGACGAGCCGATCAGCTCCGCCACGATCACATAGGTCCAGGCCCAGCCCAGCACCAGCCGCAGGATTTCGGCAATCTCCGGCGCCGCGCCCGGAATCAGCACGCGCCGCACGATGCCGCGCGGCGTGGCGCCGAGCGTGTAGGCGGCCTCCACCAGATCCTTGCGCGCCCCGCCCACCGTCACCGCCACCATCAGCACAATCTGAAAGAACGAGCCGATGAAGATCACCAGCAGCTTCTGCGTCTCGCCGATGCCGGCCCAGAGGATCAGCAGCGGGATAAAGGCCGAGGCCGGCAGGTAGCGGCAGAACGAGACAAAGGGCTCGAAGAACGCTTCCGCCGCCTTGTACGCGCCCATGAAGATGCCGAGCGGTACGGCCAGCACGGCGGCCAGCAAGAAGCCGCCGACCACGCGCCACACCGTCATGCCGATGTCGCCGAGGAAGTTGTATTGCGTGAACAGGACCACGCCTTCGCGCGCCATGGTCAGCGGATCGGCCAGGAAGGTGCGCGGCACGAAGCCGCCCAGCGTGACCGCCGCCCACACCGCGAAGAAGACCGCGAAGAACGACAGGCCGAGCAGCCAGCGCGCGTGGCCGCCCACCGGCACCAGCGGCGACAGCCACGGATGGCGGCGGCGCGCGGCGGCGGTGCTGTCATCGCCGCTTGCACCGTTCGCCGGTGCGGGCATGCGCGCCACGGGCGTGGAAACCTGGGAAATCTGGCTCACGGCGGCCTCCGGCTTACTTGAGGAATCGGGCGTCATAGAGCGTGGTCACGTCCGGCGCCTGGCGGATCACGCCGATATCGAGCAGCACGGCCGCGGCCTCCTTGCTGAAGCTGGCCAGCTCGCCCGCGAAGAAGGTGCGATTGGCGTCCTTGTCCTGCCAGCGCAGGTAGGCCGACGACTTGGCGAACTGCTCGCCGGTCTGCTTGACCGCCGCACCCATGATCTCGTTCGACTTGGCCGGATCCTTGCGAATCATCTCAAGCGCCTCGAAGTAGCTGTCCACCAGCGCCTGGGCGGCCTTGGGATTGTCCTTGAGCCATTTCGGCGCGCAGCCGAGGGTGTCGGTGACCATCGGGTAGTCGAGCGTGGTGGCGAGGATCTTGCCCTTGTCCGGATTGGCGCGCACCGTCGACAGATACGGCTCGTAGGTCATCGCGCCATCGTTCTGCCCGGCCACGAAAGCCTGCGCCGCGGCCTGCGGGGACAGCGTGGTCAGCTTCACGTCCTTGAGCGTCATGCCGTTCTTCTTGAGCATCCACGCCAGGCCGAAGTACGGCGCGGTGCCCGGCGCATCCACGCCAATGGTCTTGCCCTTGAGGTCCGCGAAGGACTTCACATCCCCGCGCACGGCCAGGCCGTCCGCGCCATAAGACTTGTCTAATTGCACGATCTGCGTGATCGGCACGCCGTTGGCATTCCAGGCCACGTGGGTCTCCACCGTGGTGGCCGCGCACTGGATCGCGCCCGAGGCCAGCGCCAGGTGACGGTCCTTCTGCGGAATCATCTTGATATCCACGTCCACGCCGTTCTTCTTGAAGATGCCGGCCTTGTCGGCGAGCGTGAGCGGGGCGAAGCCGGTCCAGCCACTCATGCCGAGCGTCACGGGCGTGTTCTGCGCGTGGGCCGGGACGGCGAGCGTGGTGACGAGGGATGCGAGGGCGATGGCGGCGAGCGTTGCGCGGCGGTGCAGGGTCATGCTGTCGGCTCCTTTGTGGTCGGGCAATGGTGCAATGCCTGTCTATACAAGTCAACGCGGGGTTTGCACTAGGCGAGGCCCTATAAAAGCGCCGAATACGCCTTGAATCGCACCGTTATGGGGTGATTGTGCACAGTCCTGTATAGACAGCAGCACCGCGGCGATAGGGATCGCAAGCGGTGTGCCAGGGGAGCCGCAGGCTGGGTCAGGGCCCAGTCAGGCGTCGAAGAAGTCCGTGACGGTGGGATAGCGCAGCCGCAGCCGCAACTCGCGCTTGAGCCGGCCGTTGTCGAGCCGGCGCGATTCGCTCATGAAGCTCAGCAGTGCCGGTTCGATCACCTCGCGCGCTTGCTCGCGGGTGATGCGCGGGGGCCGGGGCAGGCCACGGCGGTCTGCCACGAGGTCGAAGTAATCGGCCATGCGCAGCTCGGTGTCGTCGCTGGCGTGCACCACGCGCTGGGGCCGGCCGCGCCAGAGCGCCGCGATCATGGTGCGGGCGAGGTCGTCGGCGTGGATATGGCTGGTGTAGACGTCGTCCTGCGACGCCAGCGCCGGCGTGCCCTTGTGCAGGCGGGCTACAGGCAGGCGGTCCGCCGCGTAGATGCCGGGAATGCGGACGATGCTGGCGCGCCAGCCTGCGTCGCGCCCGAACTGGCGCACGGCGGACTCGGCCGCCACGCGGCGGCGCGCCCGGGGCGTCTTCGGCCGCACGGTGTCGAATTCCTGGACGCGGGCGCCGCCCCGATCGCCATAGACGCCAGTCGTGCTGGCATAGACAAAGGCTCCGGCGGACTGATGCCGGGCCGCCGCCTCAAACGCGCGGTGCCAGCCTCGCTCGGGTAGAATGGCGGCCTCGCTGGCGGCGTGGGCAGCCATGCGCCCCGACCGGGCGCGGCGCCATGCCGTACGGCGCAACGCAGCCAGCAAGGCACGTGTGCGCGGATCGCCATTCCCCTGCGCGGGCGGCGGGGCCAGGTCGATGACCCGGTCCGCCAGTCCACGCAGCCTTGCCAGCGTGGCAGGCCGGTCCAGATCGGCCACCAGCGGCACCGCGCCCGCGGCGCGCAACTCGGCCCGCCGGGCAGGCTGCGACGTCACGGCGAACACGCGCATGCGCGTCGCCAGCAGGCGCAGCACCCGCGAACCGACATCACCGCAGCCGACGATCAGCAGGCGCGGACGGCCCAGGCGGCGACCCGCCCGGGAGTAAGACAATGCCGCATGCGGCGACAGAATTTGGCTCATAGACCTGATTATGGCTTATCAAGTAACCGTCATGCCCAGCGGCCACAAGTTCGAGGTGGCTGCCGATGAAACCATCCTCGGCGCGGCCCTGCGCCACAGCATCGGCCTGCCCTACGGCTGCAAGAACGGCGCCTGTGGCTCCTGCAAGGGCCGTGTGGTCGAAGGCAGCTTCGTCCAGGGCGACCATGCCGCCTCGGCCCTGACGGCCCAGGAAAAGACCGAAGGCCGCGCGCTGTTCTGCTGCGCCAACGCCACTTCGGATATCACCATCGAGTGCCGCGAAGTACACGGCGCCGGTGACATCCCCATCAAGAAGATTCCCTGCCGCGTGAGCACGCTGGAGCGCCTGGCGGACGACGTGATCGCCATCCGCCTGCAACTGCCCGCCACCGAGCGCATGCAGTACCTGGCCGGCCAGTACGTGGAATTCCTGCTGCGGGACGGCAAGCGCCGCAGCTACTCCATCGCCACGCCGCCGCACGAGGAAGGCCCGATCGAGCTGCACATCCGCCATATGCCCGGCGGCGCGTTCACCGACTACGTGTTCGGTGCCAAGGAAGGCGCCCCGGCCATGAAGGAGCGCGACATCCTGCGCTTCGAAGGCCCGCTGGGCAGCTTCTTCCTGCGCGAGGACTCGGACAAGCCGATCATCCTGCTGGCCTCCGGCACGGGTTTCGCGCCGATCAAGGCCATCGTCGAGCATGCCGCCTATACCGGCATCGACCGCAAGATGACGCTGTACTGGGGCGGCCGCCGCCCGGCCGACCTCTACATGCACACGCTGTGCGAGCAGTGGGCGCGCGACCTGCCGAACTTCCAGTACGTGCCGGTGATCTCCAACGCCCAGCCCGACGACAACTGGGCTGGCCGCACCGGCTTCGTGCACCAGGCCGTGATCGACGATCATCCGGACCTGTCCGGCCACGAGGTCTACGCCTGCGGCGCCCCGGTGATGGTCAACGCGGCCCGCACGGACTTCACCGCCCAGTGCAAACTGCACGAGGACGCGTTCTTCGCCGATTCGTTCACGTCCGAGGCCGACATGCACCCGGCCGGGGCCGCCTGACCACCCCCAAGCCGTTCCGTCGACACAACAATGCCACCCGGGTCTGCCAGACTTTCCACATTTGGTTTTGACACCCGGGTGCATGCGCCTTATATTGGCCGACATGAACACGATCATGCTCCGACGCCGCGCACGTACGTCGCTCCCTCTCAGGGTGCCTCGCGGCTGACCGTCCATTGCATCTGTTCAGGTCGACAAGCCACGGGCAACCCCCGTGGCTTTTTGTTTTTGCCGGTCTGATCCTCTCACCCCTTACTCGCCGAACCCAGGAGTCCGCCATGGCATTTGCCGATTTTCCCGTCCAATCCCTGATGTACATCACCAACCGCCCCGAGCTGGTCTTCACCGAAGGCAAGGGCTCCTGGCTGACGGACCATAACGGCAAGCGATACCTGGACTTCGTGCAGGGCTGGGCGGTGAACAGCCTGGGCCATTCGAACGAAGGCATGATCGAGGCGCTGGAGAAGCAGGCCCGCAAGCTGCTGAACCCGAGCCCCGCCTTCTACAACGAGCCGATGCTGGTGCTGTCCAAGCAGCTCACCGACAACAGCTGCTTCGACAAGGTCTTCTTCGCCAACAGCGGCGCCGAGGCCAACGAAGGCGCGATCAAGCTGGCCCGCAAGTGGGGGCGCAAGCACAAGAACGGCGCGTACGAGATCATCACCATGGACCACAGCTTCCATGGCCGCACGCTCGCCACCATGAGCGCGTCGGGCAAGGCCGGCTGGGACACCATCTTCGCGCCGCAGGTGCCGGGCTTCCCGAAGGCGGAGCTGAACGACCTGGCTTCCGTGGAGGCCCTGATCACCGACAAGACCGTCGGCATCATGCTGGAGCCGGTGCAGGGCGAAGGCGGCGTGATTCCCGCCACGCGCGAGTTCATGCAGGGCCTGCGCGCGCTGGCGGACAAGCACAAGCTGCTGTTCATCGTCGATGAAGTGCAGACCGGCTGCGGCCGCTGCGGCACGCTGTTCGCCTACGAGCTGTCGGGCGTGGAGCCGGACATCATGACGCTGGGCAAGGGCATCGGCGGCGGCGTGCCGCTCTCCGCCCTGCTCTGCAAGGCCGAGGTGGCCAGCTTCGAGGCCGGCGACCAGGGCGGCACCTACAACGGCAACCCGCTGATGACGGCGGTGGGCAGCAGCGTGATCGCCCAGCTGACCGCGCCGGGCTTCCTGGACGAGGTAAAGGCCAAGGCCGAGTACCTGCGCGAGCAGCTGCTGGCGCTGTCGGCCGAATTCGGCCTGGGCGGCGAGCGTGGCGAAGGTCTGCTGCGCGCGCTCGTGCTGAACAAGGAGATCGGCGCGCAGATCGTCGAAGAAGCGCGCGACATGGGGCCGGAAGGACTGCTGCTGAACGCCCCGCGTCCGGGCCTGCTGCGCTTCATGCCGGCGCTGAACGTCACGCGCGGCGAGATCGACCAGATGATCGGCATGCTGCGCACGCTGCTCAAGAAGCTGGCCTGATCCCCGGCTTCGGTCGATAAAAAAAGCCTCGCGATGCGAATCGCGAGGCTTTTTTACTGGCCGGGATGCTGCCGGGCGATTACTCGCCCAGGTAGGCCGCGCGCACCTTGGGGTCGTCCAGCATCTGCTTGGCGTCGCCGCTCATGGTGATCAGGCCGGACTCCATCACGTAGCCGCGGTGGGCAGCCTGCAGCGCCAGGCGCGCGTTCTGCTCCACCAGCAGTACGGTCACGCCCTGCGCGGACACCGTGCGGACCACCTCGAAGATTTTCTCGACCATGATCGGCGAGAGACCCATCGACGGCTCGTCCAGCAGCAGCAGCTTGGGCTGGCTCATCAGCGCGCGCGCCATGGCCAGCATCTGCTGCTCGCCGCCAGACATCGTGCCGGCCAGCTGGTCCGCCCGCTCCTTCAGGCGCGGGAAGGTCTCGAACATGCGGTCGATATCGCGCTTGATGCCCGCGTCATCGTTGCGCGTGTACGCGCCCATCTGCAGGTTCTCGGTGATGGTCATGCGCGCGAACACGCCGCGGCCTTCCGGCACCATCGCCAGACCCTGCTTCAGCAGCGTGTAGCTGGGCACGCCCTTGATCGACTTGCCCATGTACTCCACGTCGCCGCCGGCCCAGCCCTGCAGGCCGGTGATGGCCTTCATGGTGGTGGTCTTGCCCGCGCCGTTGGCGCCGATCAGCGTCACCAGCTCGCCGTCGTGGATGTCCAGGTCCACGCCCTTGACGGCCTGGATGCCGCCGTAGGCGACCTTCAGGCCGGAAATCTTCAGTACTGTCTGTTTCATTGCGCGTCTCTCCCGCCTTAGTGTGCCGATGCGCCGAGGTAAGCCTCGATCACCGCGGGATTGTTCTGCACGTCTTGCGGCAGGCCCTGGGCGATGACCTTGCCGTAGTCCAGCACGGTCATCTGGTTGCACAGGCCCATCACCAGCTTCACATCGTGCTCGATCAGCAGGATGGTGCGGCCGTCGTTGCGGATCTTGTCGAGCAGGCCGCGCAGCTCCACCTTCTCGGTGGCGTTCATGCCGGCCGCGGGCTCGTCCAGCGCCAGCAGCTTGGGCTCGGTGGCCAGCGCGCGGGCAATCTCCAGGCGGCGCTGGTGGCCGTAGGAGAGGTTGCGCGCGGTGAAGTTGGCGTACTTGCCGATGCCGACGTAGTCCAGCAGATCGTGGGCCATGTCCTCGATGCCCTCTTCCTCGCGCCGTACCGAGGGCGGACGGAAGATCGCGCCGAGCACGCCGGCCTTGGTCCGCACGTGGCGGCCCACCATCACGTTCTCCAGCGCGGTCATCTCGCCGAACAGGCGGATGTTCTGGAACGTGCGGGCAATGCCGGTCCGGGCCACTTCATGCACGGCCGTCGGCTGGTAGGCGCTGCCGCCCAGCACGAACTCGCCCGAATCGGGCGTGTACAGGCCGGTGATAACGTTGAAGAACGTGGTCTTGCCGGCGCCGTTGGGGCCGATCAGGCCGTAGATCTCGCCCTTGCGGATCTGCAGGCCCACGTCGGACAGGGCCTGCAGGCCGCCGAAGCGCTTGTTGACCCCCTGTACGGACAGGAGGAATTCGTTGTTGCTCATGATGTCCTCCTGGTCAGAAACGGCCAACGCTGCCCGCCCGGCGCACCACCGGGCGATCTTCCTTGCGCGGCGACGGCCAGATGCCGGCCGGGCGATACAGCATCACCCCCACCAGTGCCAGGCCGAACATCAGCTGGCGCAGCACCTCGGCATCGACGATGACATGGCCGAACAGGCCGGTCTGCATCGGCTCCGCCACCACGCGCAGCAGTTCCTGGAAGCCCACCAGCAGGATGCCGCCCAGGATCACGCCCGGGATATGGCCCATGCCGCCCAGCACCACGATGGCCAGGATGTAGATCGATTCCCACAGCGTGAACGACTCGGGCGAGACAAAGCCCTGGAATGCGCCGAATACAGCACCCGACACACCACCGAACGAGGCGCCCATGGCGAACGCCAGCAGCTTCACGTTACGGGTGTTGATGCCCATCGCCTTGGCGGCAATCTCGTCTTCACGAATCGCCACCCAGGCCCGGCCGATCCGCGAGTTCTGCAGGCGCAGGCAGATGAACACGATCACGATGACCAAGAACACCAGCAGGTAGTAGTACATGAACACCGGCGTGAACTTCAGCCCGAAGATCTCGTGGGATTTCGAGAAGTCGAAGCCGAAGATGTGCACCGGGTCTACCGCCGTGATGCCCTTGGGGCCGTTGGTGATGTTGACCGGGCGGTCCAGGTTGTTCATGAAAATACGAACGATCTCACCGAAGCCCAGCGTCACGATGGCCAGGTAGTCGCCCCGTAGCTTGAGGGTAGGCGCGCCCAGCATGACGCCGAACAGCGCCGCCACCCCAAGTGCAATGGGCAGCACGAACCACATCGACAGATGCAGCCCGTTCGGGAACAGCTGGTGGATCCACTCGAACTGGTTGGCGAGGTGCGGCGAACCGAGCAGCGCCATGAGGTAGGCGCCCACCGCGTAGAACGCGATGTAGCCCAGGTCCAGCAGGCCGGCAAAGCCGACCACGATGTTCAGGCCCAGCGCCAGCATGATGTAGAGCAGCGCGAAGTCGAGCACGCGCACCCAGTAGTTGCCGCCGAAGGTCTGGACGAAGAATGGCGCGCACAGCGCCACGACGAGGAAGCCCAGCAGGGCCGCCAGCGTCTTGGCCGGCACGCGCGACGGTGCCGCGACGGCCGTGGATGGAATCGGAGTATTCATGGATTCGCTCTCCTCAGGCGCGGTCGGCCACGCGTTCGCCCATGATGCCGGACGGACGGAACACAAGTACGGTAATCAGCACGACGAACGCGAACACGTCCTGGTAATTCGAGCCGAACACCCCGTTGGTCAGGTCGCCGATGTAGCCGGCGCCCAGTGCTTCGATCAGGCCCAGCAGCATGCCGCCGACCATCGCCCCGGCCAGGTTGCCGATGCCGCCCAGCACCGCGGCGGTGAACGCCTTCAGCCCGGGGATGAAGCCCATGTAGAAGTGCGCGTTGCCGTAGTTGGTGGCCATCATCACGCCTGCCAGCGCCGCCAGGGCGGCGCCGATCATGAACGTGGCCGAAATCACGAAGTTGGGGTTCACGCCCATCAGGCCCGCCACCTTCTGGTTCTCGGCGGTGGCGCGCATCGCGCGGCCGAGCTTGGTGCGGTTGACCAGGGCCAGCAGGCCAGCCATCACCATCACGGCCATGCCGATGATGACGATTTCCTTGCCGGTGATGGTGGCGCCCGTGGAACCGATGTCGATCGGGCTCGAGGGCAGCAGCTGCGGGAAGGTCAGCGGGTTGCGCGACCAGATCAGCATGCCCATCGTCTGGAGGATGATGGAGACGCCGATGGCGGTGATCAGCGGGGCCAGGCGCGGCGCGTTGCGCAGCGGCCGGTAGGCAATCCGCTCGATCGAAAAGGACAGTACTGCACAGACGGGCATGGCGATCAGCGTGGCGATCACCAGCGTCAGCCACTCGGGCAGGCCGGGCGCGAACTTCTGCAGCCCCATGATGGCCGACAGCGCGGTCAGCGCGCCAATCATCAGCACGTCGCCGTGCGCGAAATTGATGATGCCCAGAATGCCGTAGACCATGGTGTAGCCCAGTGCGATCAGCGCATAGATGCTGCCGAGCACCAGACCGTTCACGATCTGCTGGATAAAGATATCCATGAAAACTCCTGCTTCAGCCCCAGGCCGCGCGGCATGGTGTGGATGCCGTGGGTGGGACGGTAATGTTGGATGGGTCGGGTAGAGAGGTGATGACTTGCTGGTGTGCTGCCCGCCCTGTTCCATCCATGGTAAGGATGCTGTCAACCGTTGGCGAGACTAAAAAGAACGGCACCGCAAAATACTCACGGTGCCGTTCGGATGGGCCGGTAAGCCCGGAATTACATCTTCACGACGTCGAGGACGGACTTCTTCTTGTCCTTGTACTCGTACAGCGTGATGGTGCCTTCCTTCATGTCGCCCTTTTCGTCGAAGGCGATGTTGCCGATCACGCCCTTGTAGTTCGTCTTGGGCATTTCGGCCAGGATGGCGGCCGGCTCGGACGAGTTGGCGCGCTTCATGGCATCGACGACCACCATCACGGCGTCATACGTGAACGGTGCGTAGATCTGCACCGGGGCGTTGAAACGTGCCTGGTAGCGCTTCTGGAAGTCGTCGCCGGCTTCCATCTTCGACAGGGCCAGACCGGCTTCCGAGCAGATGATGTTGGTCACGGCATCGCCGGCCAGCTCAGCCACCTTGTCGGTACACACGCCGTCGCCGCCCACGATCTTCGAGGTGATGCCCAGTTCCTTGGCCTGCTTGGCGAACGGACCGCCGGTGGCATCCATGCCGCCGTACATGATCACGTCCGGCTTCTTGCCCTTGATCTTGGTCAGGATGGCCTTGAAGTCCGTGGCCTTGTCGTTGGTGGCTTCACGTGCCACCACGTTCACGCCCGAAGCCTTGGCGGTCTTCTCGAACTCGTCGGCCAGGCCCTTGCCGTAGGCGGTGGCATCGTCGACGATGGCCACGCTCTTGGCGCCCAGGCTCTTGGCGGCGTAGTTGGCCAGTGCCGGACCCTGCTGGGCGTCGGTAGCCACCACGCGGTACGTGGTCTTGAAGCCTTGCTTGGTGTAGTCGGGGTTGGTCGACGACGGCGAGATCTGGACGATGCCGGCATCGCTGTAGATCTTCGAAGCCGGGATCGAGACGCCCGAGTTCAGGTGACCCACCACGGCGACGACCTTCGCGTCCACCAGCTTCTGGGCCACGGCGGTGCCGGTCTTCGGATCGGCGGCGTCGTCTTCGCCCACCAGTTCCAGCTTGATCTTCTTGCCGCCGATTTCCAGACCGGTCTTGTTGACTTCTTCCACGGCCAGGCGCGCGCCGTTTTCGTTGTCCTTGCCAAGGTGGGCAATGCCGCCCGTCAGCGGAGCCGCGTGGCCGATCTTGACGATGGTTTCACCGCCACCTGCAGCCGGTGCCGCCGCGGCAGGTGCCGATGCTGCCGCATCAGCCGGCTTTTCTTCTTTCTTGCCACATGCAGCGACCAGCGCCACAGCGGCCGCGATCGGCAGAATCTTGGCAAACGTGAATTGCATGAGTGATCTCCTAGGATTCACAAAAACAGGGAAATACTACGCCTCCCGGACGTATTCCCTGGACCGCCCTTTGTTTAGTTTCAATTTGAAACGCGCGCATTGTATCCCCTTTCTTTGCGGATGCAATACGCGACGCAACAACCTGAACCATTTACCCACCAATTGCGCTAGGGAATTTCCCCAATGCACAGATTGGGGCAATCTCCGCCCATTTGGCAGACCCGTCACCTGTGCTTACAAGAATCGTGCCCGAGTCTCGCCGGAGGCGCTTGCGCCACGTCACAAGCCTGCGCCGCGCCACATATAATGGCCAGGTATTAATTAGGTATTTCATTTCAAATACCGGGCCGCCTCTCTAATGTGCAGAATGTAGCGCCGCACCATAATAGGGAAAACCCCATCCTCGGGGATTACCCTGATATTGTCTGGGTGTTAAGACACGTATTGCGGCATTATGGCGCCGGGCGCGGTTTTGTAAGTCCTTAAATGTCTCCGATAGTGCGGCAGCGCACGTCGCGACAAAAATAGCGGACGCAACGATACGCACCAGCGCGGTGCGATGGCAGAACAGCGAAAAACGGGGAAGGAAGAAGAAGCGGCGGGACGGGAGAACGACGGGCGCGGACACCGACCCGCTTCAGGTCGATGTCCGGCAATCAGGCGGAAACAGGCAGGATCAGGACTGCACGGACACGCTGGCGAGGCCGCGCGGCAGCGGGAAGGACATGTTCTCTTCCACGCCTTCCAGCGCTCGCACGCTGCGCACGCCGAACGTGCGCAGGCGCTCGACGATGGCCTGGGCCAGTGCTTCGGGGGCCGAGGCCCCTGCGGTCAGGCCGATCCGGCGCTTGCCTGCCACCCACTCGGGCTTGAGCTGGTCAGGATCGTCGACCATGTAGGCCGGCACGCCGAGGCGATCCGCCAGCTCGCGCAGGCGGTTCGAGTTCGAGCTGTTCGGGCTGCCCACCACGATCACCACTTCCACCTGCGGCGCCATGAACTTCACGGCGTCCTGGCGGTTCTGCGTGGCATAGCAGATGTCTTGTTTCTTGGGCTCGCGGATATCCGGGAAGCGCGCCTTCAGCGCCGCCACGATCTCGGCAGTCTCGTCCACCGACAACGTGGTCTGCGTGACGTAGGCCAGTTGCGACGGGTCGGACACGGCCAGACGGTTGACGTCCTCGACCGACTCCACCAGCAGCATGCCGCGCTCGGCCTGGCCCATCGTGCCTTCCACCTCGGGATGCCCCTTGTGGCCGATCATGATGATCTCGCAGCCTTCGGCGCGCATCTTGCCTACCTCGACGTGCACCTTGGTCACCAGCGGGCAGGTGGCGTCGAACACGGTCAGGCCGCGCGCGGTGGCGTCTGCGCGCACTTCCTTCGACACGCCATGCGCGCTGAAGATCACGGTCGAACCGGGTGGCACTTCGTCGAGTTCGTCGACGAACACCGCGCCCTTGTTGCGCAGATCGGCCACCACGTAGGCATTGTGGACAATCTCGTGGCGCACATAGATCGGCGCGCCGAACAGCGCCAGCGCGCGTTCGACGATCTCGATCGCGCGGTCCACGCCGGCGCAGAAGCCACGCGGCTGCGCCATCAGGATCTCGGCGTCGATGGGGAGGGTGAGCTCGGGCATGCTGGGGTCCGTCACAACGGCTGACATCAGAGAATTCCGATCAATTGGACATCGAACAGGATGGTCTGTCCGGCCAGCGGGTGGTTGAAGTCGAACAGCGCGGCGGTCTCGCCGAATTCCTTTAGCACGCCGGCGTACTTGCCGCCGTTCGGTGCATTGAATTCCACGAGGTCGCCGGGCGAATAGTCTTCCTCGAACGAGCTGTTCTCGCGCAGCGTGGCCAGCGAGACCCACTGCAGCAGTTCGGGGTTGCGCGGGCCGAAGGCATGCTCCGGCGCCAGGCGGTAAGTCATGCGCTGGCCCTCGGGCATGCCGAGCAGCGCCGCCTCGAGGTTGGGCGCGAGCTGGCCCTGGCCAAGCAGCAGCGTGGCGGGTTTTTCCTCGAACGTGCTCACGACTTCGGTGCCGTTCTCGAGGGAGATGCTGTAGTGGAGGGTCAGGAAGGAGTCCGCCAGGACTGTCTTGCGGGCAGCCGCGCCGCCGCCTTCCGCTTCTGACGCAAAAGTTTGCAAATTCATGGGTGATCAACCGGTCAACAACCCGTATTGTATTCGACTGGCCCGTCTGCCGCCGGCCTCCGTCGCAGCCGGCATGACAGTTAGTGTGGCAATTTCTGGAGACGATTCGATGTCGATGCTGCCAATTCCCCGCTGGCCCGCCCAGGAGCGCCCCCRCGAAAAGCTGGCGCTGGGCGGCCCGGGAGCATTGTCCGACGCCGAATTACTCGCTGTTTTCCTACGTGTGGGCAGCCCCGGCAAGAGCGCCGTGGACCTCGCCCGGGAACTGCTGGGGCGCTTCGGCTCGCTGACGCGGCTGTTTGCCGCAGATACCGATACCCTTGCCACGATCAAGGGCATGGGGGCCGCCAAGCAGGCCCAGCTGCGCGTGGTGCCGGAACTGACCCGGCGCGCGCTGGCCGAGACGCTCAAGGCCCCGCGCGGCCTGGATTCCGAGCGCGCGGTCCGCGCCTACCTGCGGCTGACGCTGTCGCGCTTGCCGCACGAGGTCTTCATCGCCCTCTATCTGGATAGTGCGTACCGCCTGCTCGCCAATGTAGAGCTTGGACGCGGATCCCTGGGTGGCGTCACGGTCTATCCACGAGAAGTGGCGCGCGAAGCGCTTTCATACAACGCCGCCCATGTCATCGTCGCCCACAACCACCCGCACGGCCCCGTAGAACCCAGCTTCGCTGACCTTTCCACCACACGGCACCTCGCCCGGGCGCTCGCCGTGCTGGACATCGGGCTGCTGGACCATTACATTGTCGCCGGCAGCGATATCTATTCGTTCGCCGAGCATGACCGGCTGCCCGCCGTCCCGCCCACGTGAGCGCGTCCACGTGATCCCGGCAGCACGGCAAACCTGCGGCACAACACTAAGTCTTCCCCTCAGCGCGGAAGGCGTTGATTCGCCAGTCGTTTCCGGTCTATAATGTTCGTTTTGCTGAAGTCTCAATCCGCTGCAGTCCGGGCCCGCGCGCCTTTTGTTGATCTGTTGCGAACATTGTCCACGAATAAGATTTAGGAGTGCTTCATGGCACGCGTCTGTCAAGTGACCGGGAAAGCGCCGATGGTCGGCAACAACGTTTCCCACGCAAACAACAAGACCAAGCGCCGTTTTCTGCCCAATCTGCAGAATCGCCGCTTCTTCGTTGAATCGGAAAACCGCTGGGTGAGCCTGCGCGTCTCGAACGCCGGCCTGCGCCTGATCGACAAGAAAGGCATCGACTCCGTGCTCGCCGACCTGCGCGCACGCGGCGAAGTCTAAATAGGAGTACAACATGGCCAGCAAAGGCGGACGCGACAAGATCAAGCTGGAATCGACCGCAGGTACGGGTCATTTCTACACGACCACCAAGAACAAGCGCACCATGCCGGAAAAGATGGAGATCTCGAAGTTCGATCCCGTCGCCCGTAAGCACGTGCCTTACAAGGAAACCAAGATCAAGTAATTGATCTGGTCTCCGATGAAGAACCCCGCCGAGCACCTCGCTTCGCGGGGTTTTTTGTTGCCCGTTTTTATTGACCGCAAACCCTTATGCGGCAAGGGCTGGGGCGTCCGCGAACCGGTATGCGGGTGTACACTTTCCAGCTTTCCCTGACGCGCATTCGCTCCGCGCGAACCCTGCACCATGAACTTCGACGTCGCGATCGTCGGCAGCGGGCTGGCCGGCCTCACCGTCGCGCTGCAACTGGCCGATAGCCACCGGGTTGTCATCCTCAGCAAGCGCGCCATGACGCATGGCGCCAGCGACTGGGCCCAGGGCGGCATCGCCGCAGTGCTCGACTCCGGCGACAGCCACGACGAACACACGCAGGACACGCTGGTCGCCGGCGCCGGCCTGTGCGACGAAGGCGCGACGCGCTACATCGTGGAGCATGGACGCGAGGCCATCCAGTGGCTAATCGACCGGGGCGTGCCCTTCACCCGCGATGCCCAGGCAGAACTGGGCTTCCACCTGACGCGCGAAGGCGGCCACAGCCGGCGCCGCATCATCCACGCGGCGGACGCCACGGGCCACGCCGTGGTCACCACGCTGACCGAGCAGGCACGCCAGCACCCGAACATCACGATCATCGAGGACCACTTCGCGATCGACCTGATCACGGCCACCAAGCTCGGCCTGCCAGGCAACCGCTGCTACGGCCTCTATGTGCTCGACGACACCACGGGCGCCGTGCGTACCATCACGGCCACCCACACGGTGCTGGCCGCCGGCGGCGCGGGCAAGGTCTATCTCTATACGACCAACCCCGACACCGCAACCGGCGACGGCATCGCCATGGCGTGGCGCGCCGGCTGCCGGGTGTCGAACATGGAATTTATCCAGTTCCACCCGACCTGCCTCTACCACCCCTACGCCAAGTCGTTCCTGATTTCCGAGGCGGTACGTGGCGAAGGTGGCCTGCTGAAGTTGCCCGACGGCACCCGCTTCATGCCCGACCACGATCCGCGTGCCGAACTGGCACCGCGCGACGTGGTGGCGCGCGCGATCGACTTCGAGATGAAGAAGCGCGGCCTCGACTGCGTCTACCTCGACATCACGCACCAGCCGGAAGCGTTCCTGAAGGAACATTTCCCGACGATCTACGCACGTTGCCTGGAGTTGGGCATCGATATCACCCGCGAGCCGATTCCCGTGGTACCGGCCGCCCACTACACGTGCGGCGGCGTGGTGACCGACACTGCGGGTCGCACGGACCTGTCGAACCTCTATGCCGTGGGCGAGACCGCCTGCACCGGCCTGCACGGCGCAAACCGGCTGGCCTCCAACTCGCTGCTCGAATGCATGGTGATCGGTCGCGCAGCCGCCGAGGACATCGCCCGGCAGGACAAGGCCGGCGCGCCGGATATCAGCCTGCCCGCCTGGGATGCCAGCCGCGTGGCCGATGCGGACGAGGAAGTGGTGGTGTCCCACAACTGGGACGAACTGCGCCGCATGATGTGGAACTACGTCGGCATCGTCCGCACGGACAAGCGCCTCGAGCGCGCCCAGCACCGGATTGGTCTGTTACGCGAGGAAATTGCCGAGTACTACGCCAACTTCCGCGTCACGCGCGACCTGCTGGAACTGCGCAATCTGGTCGAAGTGGCGGCACTGATCGTCGACAGCGCGTACTCGCGCCACGAAAGCCGGGGCCTCCACTTCAGCCGCGACTACCCCGACACGCTGCCCAAGGCGTTGCCGACCGTGCTCCAGCCGCTGCTGGGCCGCGCGGCGCAGCATCGACAGAACAAGCAAAAGTCGTAAAACAGACGTGAAAAAGGGGCCGATACGGCCCCTTCCCTTTTGCGATGCGCTTTGCGCGTTACCCAACGATCCGCAGCGAATAGTCGGTCGCGCGCACATCCTTGGTCAGCGCGCCCACCGAGATCCGGTCCACGCCCGTTTCGGCGAATTCCCGAATCGACTCGGCATTGACGCCGCCCGACACCTCCAGCAGCGCCCGACCACGGTTGATTTCCACCGCTTCGCGCATCATCGGCACCGTAAAGTTGTCGATCAGGACCGATTTGGCGCCGGCAGCGAGTGCCTCTTCCAGTTCGGCGATTGACTCCACCTCGATCTGCACCGAGGCGTCCGTGCCCAGCGCCAGCGCAGCCTGCATGGACGCCGTGATGCTGCCCGCCGCCGCGATATGGTTTTCCTTGATCAGGATGCCGTCATAGAGCGCCAGCCGCTGATTCTCGCCGCCGCCGATGCGCACCGCGTACTTCTGCGCCAGGCGCAGGCCGGGCAGCGTCTTGCGGGTGTCGAGCACGCGGGCCCGCGTGCCGGCAATCAGATCCGCATAGCGCCGGGTGGCCGTGGCCACGCCGGACAGCAGTTGCAGGAAGTTCAGCGATGGCCGCTCCGCCGTCAGCAGCGCACGGGCCGGGCCGGCAATCTCGCACACCACATCATCGGGGGCCATCCGCGCGCCCTCCTCCTTGAGCCAGCGCACCTGGAGCCGCGCATCGACGGCCGCCATACACGCCTCAAACCAGGGCTGGCCGCACAGCACCGCGCTCTCGCGCACGATCACGCGCGCCTGCACGGGTTTGTCGGCCGGAATCAGCAGGCCCGTCAGGTCGCCGGTGCCCACATCCTCGGCAATCGCGGCCTGCACGTTGGCTGCCAGCGCCGCGGGCAGCGCCGGGCCGTAACTATCGAACACGGAATTCACAGTCATGCCGGGCCCACTCCCTGGAACAGCGCGCCCGTCTGGGCCAGATCGCTGGCCGGCCGCACATTGGCCTTCTGCTGCGCGGCGAAGTTGAGCATCCGATCAATGCAGGTAACGGCGCGCTGGCCGATGATCGGGTCCACTTGGATCTCGTTGCGCCCCGTTTCCAGCACTTCGGCCAGATTGGTCAGCGCATTCATGGCCATCCACGGGCAATGCGCGCAGCTCTTGCAGGTGGCGCTGTTGCCGGCCGTGGGAGCCTCGATGAAGTGCTTGCCCGGCGCGGCCATCCGCATCTTGTGCAGGATGCCGTTGTCGGTGGCCACGATGAACTCGTTGGCGTCGAGGTGCTGGGCCGCCGCGATCAGTTGGCTCGTGGAACCCACCACGTCCGCCTGCGCCACCACATTGGCCGGGGATTCCGGGTGCACCAGGATCTTGGCATTCGGATAGTCCTTGCGCAGCAGGTCCAGCTCGATGCCTTTGAACTCGTCATGCACCAGGCAGGAGCCCTGCCACAGCAGCATGTCGGCGCCGGTTTCCTTCTGGATGTAGCCGCCGAGGTGCTTGTCCGGTGCCCAAAGAATTTTCTCGCCGCGCGCGTGTAGATGTTCGACGATTTTCAGGCCGATGCTCGACGTCACCATCCAATCCGCACGGGCCTTCACGGCCGCACTGGTATTGGCATAGACCACCACCGTGCGATCCGGGTGGGCGTCGCAGAATGCCGAGAATTCGTCAGCCGGGCAGCCGAGATCCAGCGAGCACGTGGCGTCGAGGTCCGGCATCAGGATGGTCTTCTCGGGGCTCAGGATCTTGGCGGTCTCGCCCATGAAGCGCACGCCGGCCACGACCAGCGTCTGAGCCGCATGATCGCGGCCGAAGCGCGCCATTTCCAGCGAGTCCGACACGCAGCCGCCGGTTTCCTCGGCCAGGTCCTGCAGGTCGGCATCGACGTAATAGTGGGCCACGAGCACCGCGTTGCGCTCCTTGAGCAGCTTGCGGATGCGGGCCTTGAGTGCCTGGCGCTCGTCGGGGGTCAGCGCGGGCGGTACCTTGGCCCAGGCATGGGCCACGCAACTGCCGCCGGCTGCGCTTTCGGTATCCGTCAGGTTCGGTTTCTCGAACTCGATGGACTTGATCGTTTGTGGGGTCATCTCAGCAGTACTCCTCGGGGCACCCGTGGGCCGCCGCGCTTGGAAGCACGCGGTCTGACCTGGACATGGGGGAGTGTAGCGAAAAGAAAAGCCCCGCCAGGGGCGGGGCTTTTACCATGCGGGCGCGACGAGAATTGTATCAGGCGTACCGGCGCAGGCGCAGCGAAAACTCTTGCAGGGCCTGGATTCCGCTGGCTTCGGCGCGATGGCACCACGCCTGCAGTTGCTGGAGCAGCTGCTCGCGTGTGAGGCTCGAACGACCCCAGATCGCGGCGAGTTCGCGGCGCATTTCCACGAAGGTATGCAGCGCCTTGTTCTGCTCGACGATGCTGGCCAGTTGCTGGCGCTGCGGCGCGGCCAGCTTGCCTTCCTCGCGATGGAACCACTTGCGGGCGAGCTTGAAGTGGCTGTAGTCGGCCGCACGGCCTTCCTTCAGCTTCTCCAGTTCCTCGTTGTATGCGCTCTTCACGGCCTTGGCGTAGCGCGCCATAACGTCGTAGCGGTTGGCGATGATCGCTTCCAGCGTGTTGTGGTCCACCGGGCGGGCATCCACCAGACGCGCCTTGGGCGGGGTCTTCTTGACCTTGGCCAGGCCCACGGACTGCATCGCACGGATGTACCACCAGCCCACATCGATCTCGTACCACTTGATCGAGAACTTGGCCGACGTCGGATACGTGTGGTGGTTGTTGTGCAGCTCTTCGCCGCCGATGATAAAGCCCCACGGCGACACGTTGGTCGAAGCATCCTCGCAATCGTAGTTGCGATAGCCCCACCAGTGGCCCAGGCCGTTGATGATGCCGGCCGCGTGGATCGGGATCCAGAGCATCTGCACGGCCCAGACCGACAGGCCGATCACGCCGAACAGCGCCACGTCGATGATCAGCATCAGGCCAACGCCCTGCCAGGCGAAGCGCGAGTACACGTTGCGCTCGACCCAGTCGTCAGGCGTGCCATGGCCGAACTTGGCGACGGTTTCCTTGTTCTTGGCTTCCTCGCGATACAGCTCCGCGCCTTCCAGCAGCACCTTGCGGATGCCGCGGGTCTGCGGGCTGTGCGGATCGTCCTCGGTCTCGCACTTGGCGTGGTGCTTGCGGTGGATGGCGGTCCATTCCTTGGTCACCATGCCCGTCGTCAGCCAGAGCCAAAAGCGGAAGAAGTGTTGCGCAATAGGGTGCAGGTCCAGCGACCGGTGCGCCATGCAGCGGTGCAGGAAAATGGTCACGCCGGCGATCGTGATATGCGTCACCACGAGGGTGAAGATCACGATCTCCCACCAGGACCAGTTGGCAAGGCCGTTGGCGGCCCAGTCAAGAATTGAGTCGAACAAACTGTTCTCCGTCTGTGAATCGAAGGTCTTGCAGCGCGGCACAATGGTGCGGCACGGCGAACGCGCAGAAAAAAGACTGCGAAATCAGGCGATTGCGATTATTACTGGCGCCTGGCGCAACCTGTCGAAACAGTATGGGAGCCGGGCGAAGGCACGAGCCGCTGCAATCTGGCGGCTGTTTTGTGTGGGGCTGCGGCTTGCTCTGCAAGCGCGCGTCAACCCGGTATTCTACCGGATCGGCGCCACTCGAACATCCGCTTTTTCCCCGACTTTGAGTGCCCCCTATGGCTTTCGTTCCCCTTTCATGCGAGGGGTGGCGCAGGCGCCGCCTGGGATGCCAGCACGCGCATCTCCCGCTGGGGATACGGGATCGCGATGCCATGTTCGCGGAAAGTGCGCCAAATAGCACGATTCATCGCCGATTGCACCCCGAGCTTGCCGTTTTGCGGGTCGGCAATGTTGACCGCCACCTCGTACTCGATGCCGCTGTCCGCAAACATGACAAGAAACGCAGCCGGGGCCGGCTCGGGCAGCACACGCGGCAGGCCGCGCACGCAATCCTGGAGCAGCGTGATCACCGTTTCGGGGTCGGCGGCGTAGTCGGCCTGCACGCGTGTCGCTACGCGCACATTTGTCCCTGAAAACGAATGGTTCTGCACCGATTGGGCGACAAGTTGCTCATTCGGCACCAGCGTCTCGCCGTCACCATTACGCACCACGGTGTAGCGGGTGCGGATCTGCGAGACGATGCCGGTGTACTTGTCCACCGTGATCTGGTCGCCGAGCTTGACCGAGCGGTCCAGCAGGATGATGAAGCCCGAGATGTAGTTGCTGGCAATCTTCTGCAGGCCCAGGCCGAGGCCCACGCCCAGCGCGCCGCCGAATACCGACAGCACGGTCAGATCGATGCCGACCAGCGACAGGCTCAGCAGCAGCGACACCAGCAGCAGCAACGCCTTGGCGATGCGCGTAAGCACCACCTTCAGGTTCGAATCGAGGCTCGGCGCGCGCATCAGCCGCTCCTCGAGCCACGAGCCAAACCACATCGCCGCGAGCACGGTCAGCAGAATCCAGACCACGGCCATCAGCGTGCTGGCCAGGCTGACGTCGTGCTTGCCGCCGATCGAGAAGCGCACCGCATGCATCCACGCCATCACGTCGGACAGCACGCCCAGCACGTACAGCGCCATGCCGAGCCAGACCACCGTGGTCAGCACCTTCTCCACCAGCACCAGCATGCCGTGCAACTGCCCGTTGCCCGACAATACGCGCCGCAGGATATAGAAGCCGACATAAAGCGAGGTGATGCCGAACAGCGGCACCAGCGCCAGCCGCAGCACGCTGATCGACAGGAACGGCGCCAGCGCGAAGCGCGCGGCCAGGACCAGCAGCCAGCCAATCAGCGGAAACATCGCCCGCTCAAGGCTGACGGCGGCCAGCCGGAGCGAGAAACTCGAGGATTCGTAGCGCGCTTCCAGCCGGCGGGTCACATGGCGCGCGAGCGGCCATGCCACCACCAGGCAGGCGGCCAGCACCCCAAGCTGCCAGAAGAAGCCCGGCCCGCCTGCATCGCGGAGCAGGTCGTCCAGCATCTTGCCAAATCCGGAATGCTCCATGGGCGCCGGGGCTTATCGGGTGCGTTCCAACACCGCCGCGAAGAAGCCATCGGTCTGATGGATATGCGGAAACAGCGCCAACATGCCGCCTTCTGCCGGCAACTGGGGCACTTCGATCTTTTGCTCGGCCAGCACTTCAGCCACCGGCACGAGGCGGAAATTCTCGTGGGTTGCCAGGAAATCGCGGACGATTGCCTCGTTTTCAGCTTCCAGCACGCTGCAAGTCGCATATACGACTCGTCCGCCGCCCTTCACCAGGCGGGCCGCCGAGTCAAGGATGGCCGACTGCTTCGCGGTCAGCTCAACCACCGACTCCGGCGACTGGCGCCACTTCAGGTCCGGGTTGCGGCGCAGGGTGCCGAGGCCGCTGCAAGGCGCATCCACCAGTACGCGGTCGATCTTGCCAGCCAGACGCTTGATCTTGGCGTCGCGTTCGGAATCGATCAGCACCGGATGGACGTTCGACAGCCCGCTGCGCGCCAGGCGCGGCTTCAGGTTGGCCAGACGCTTCTCGGAGACGTCGAAGGCGTAGAGCCGGCCGGTCGAGCGCATGGCGGCGCCCAGCGACAGCGTCTTGCCACCCGCGCCGGCGCAGAAATCCACAACCATCTCGCCACGCTTGGGCGCCACGAGGTGGCACAGCAGTTGGCTGCCTTCGTCCTGCACTTCCACGCCGCCGTTGATAAACAGCGGCAACTGGTTCAGCGCGGGCTTGCCCTTGAGGCGGATGCCGGCGGGCGACATCGGGGCGACTTCGGCGGCGATGCCAGCCGTTTCCAGTTCGGCCAGCGCTTCTTCGCGGGAGATCTTGGCCGTGTTCACGCGCAGATCCAGCGGCGCGGGACGCAGCCACGCATCGCCGAGGGCGGTGGTGAAGGCTTCGCCATGGTGCGCGACGAGGTCGTCGTAGAGCCATTCCGGCAGGTTCGCCCGCACGCGCGGCGAGAGGCTGGAGCGCTCGATCGTCGTCAGACGGTCCAGCCACTCGGCTTCATCCGGGTAAAGGAACGGGCTCAGGACATCGCGGCCCAGCGTCGCGGCGAGGCCCAGCAGGCCCAGTCGGCGGGTGGCCGCACCGGTGCCACTTTCGGCGAATTGGCCGAATTCGACGCGTCGGCGCAACACTGCATAGATCGCCTCGGCGATGATGCCGCGATCCCGATGACCGAGTTTCGCGTTCTCGCGGAAGTAGTAGCTGACGACGGCGTCGGCCGGGCGTGCGAACAGCAGCACCTTGCCCAGCAGCCGTTCGATGTGTTGCAGGTGGAAAGCCTGCAGGCTACCCGAGCGCCCATGTGCGCCATCCACCCCTTGCGGGCGCGGCGTGGGGGCCATGCGGATCGGGCTGCCCTTGCCTTTGCTGCCGCGCGAACGCTGGCTTTTGTCCTGAGGTGTTGCGGGATTACGACTCATTGAGAGATGCCTGCCGCCGGAGCGGAGAGGGCCAGGAACCACTGCGGTTCGGCCGGTTGAACTTGAACCACGCCGTCTCGTACCTGCAGACGGTCTTCCACAAACCAGCGGACGGCGCGGGGATACATCACATGCTCGCAGTCGAGCAAACGCGTGGCGAGCGACTCGGGAGTGTCGCCAGGCAGAACATCGAGTGCTGCTTGCAGCACGATCGGACCATGATCGAGCTCCGGAGTGACGAAATGGACTGTCGCCCCGTGAAACTTGACGCCGGCCTCAAGGGCCTGGCGATGGGTATGGAGACCCGGGAAACTGGGCAGCAGCGACGGGTGGATATTCAGCATCCGGCCCGCGTAATGCTCCACGAATTCGGGCGTCAAGATGCGCATGAAGCCCGCCAGCACAACGAGATCGGGCTGGTGCGCGTCGATGGCATCGCGCATCGCCGCATCGAAACCGGCACGATCGGGGTACTGCTTGTGGTCCACCACGCCCGTGGCAATGCCGTGTTCCCCCGCAAACGCCAGGCCGCTGGCGTCGGGACGGTTCGACAGCACCGCCGCCACGCGCCCCGGCCACTGCTCCGCGGCGCAGGCCCGGACGATGGCTTCCATGTTGCTGCCACGCCCGGAAATCAGGATCACAATATTTTTCATCGGCGCGATTCTACCAAGCTGTGGTCCAAACGCTTGCAAAGCGAGCACATTAGGTACTTAATTCACGCGAAACCGGCCTCCGGAGCGGGCGCGCGGCGCCCAGTACGATGCATATACCCCTGTGTGATGGATTGTGACGCCTCCCCCGCTCTGATAGAGTGGTCACTACGTCCACGCGCCACTGTGCAAGTAGGTGACAACAAGGACGAGACGGGAAATTAGACGGGAATACGCATGTCGAACGCTGCACCGACTTTGTTGGTGGTCGATGATCATCCTATGGCCCTCTCAGGCACCACCGCATTTCTCGCGGAGGTGATGCCCGATGTCGCCGTCCACGCGGCGGGCAGTGCCAAGGAAGCCCTCCACTCGCTAAACCAGGGATTGCGCCCCGATATCGTGCTGCTCGATATCTGGCTGAACGACGGTACCGGCTTCGATGCCATGCTGGCATTCAAGACCGTGATCCCGAGCGCGCGCTTCATCTTCATGTCCGCCGAGGCCACGCCAGAGATCGTGGGCCGCGCGCGGGCGCTCTCCGCCTGCGGCTTCGTGGGCAAGCACCTCGATGCCAACGCGTTCACGGCCGCCGTGCGCAAAGTGCTGGCCGGCGATACCAGCTTCCCGACCGACGAGGCGCTCTCCGGCCGCTCCCAGTCCTTCGGCCCCGCCCACGGCATTCCCGTGACGCCGGCCGAACTGGGCCTGACGCCGCGCCAGGGCTCGGTGCTCGCGCTGGTGCTGGAAGGACTGCCGAACAAGGTCATCGCCCGCAAGCTGGGCCTCACCGAGAATACGGTCAAGGAGCACGTCTCCGCCATTCTGCAACGGCTGGGCGTGCGCACGCGGATGCAGGTCATGTCGCGCATGGAACGGTTCCGGCTTCGCCAGTAATTCATCGTAGGATCTTCAAGCAATAACGCCACCCCCCTAGCGGTGGCGTTTTGCATTGCAGAACAGCGATCAGGCCGGATGGAGCCAGCGCCGCAGCAACATGCGCAGGTTGCTCGGGTCCACCGGCTTGGGCAGCACGAAGTAGCCCGCCTCCTCGGCCGCCTGGAGCGCCGCCGATTTCAGGTCGCCGGTCAGCAGCGCGCTGCGCGCCTGGGGCTGCGTGGTCTGCCAGCGTTCGAGCAGGTCCAGCCCGTTTTCGCTGCCGGGCAGGCGCAGGTCGCAGAAGATGATGTCCGGCTTCAGCCCCTTGGCGAACAGCGCGTCGGCCTCGGCGCCATGGGCGGCGCAGGCCACGCGGATGCCCCACGCCTCCATCAGCGCGATCCAGGCCTTGCGGATCTGGCTGTCGTCGTCCACCACGAGCACGGTGCCGCGCAGCCGTTCCGGCTTGGCCTCCTGCGCCTGGACGTTGGCGCGCATGGCGCGCACGGCTTCGATGGTCTCCGCCGGCACCGGCGCCAGCGCGAACCAGAACACCGAGCCCTTGCCCGGCACCGAGCGCACGCCGTAGGTGCCGCGCATCAACCGCACGCATTCCTTGAAGATCGCCAGACCCAGCCCCAGGCCCTGCGAGGGGTCGCGCTGCGGGTTATGGACCTGGTAATACGGCGAGAAAATGTCCGGCAGGTGCTCGGGCGTGATGCCGGCGCCGGTGTCCCAGACTTCGAGCCGGATGTGCTTGCGCCGCTGCCGCGCCGTCACCAGCACGCCGCCGCGCTTGGTATAGCGCAGCGCGTTCTGCACGAGGTTGAACAGCGCGCGGCGCAGCAGCACCGGCTCGGCCATCGCGTACAGCTCGCTCGGCACGCGCGGGCTCAGGGTCAGGCCGCTGTCGCGCGCATCGGCGGCGAACTGGCTCATGACATCGTTGATCAGCGAACTCAGCTCGCAAGGCTCCAGCGTCGGCAGCACCTTGCGGCCTTCGAGCTTGGAGAGGTCGAGCAAGGACCGGAACAGCAGGTCGATGGTCTGCGTGCCGGCCGCCACCTGCTCCACCAGCGGATGGAGCGAGCTCGACTGGTTGCGCGCACGCAACGCTTCCACGAGCATGACCAGCGCATGCACGGGCTGGCGCAGGTCGTGGCTGGCAGCGGCCAGGAAGCGGGATTTCTCCTCGCTGGCGTGGAGCGCGCGCTCCTTTTCCTCCTGGAACTGCTTGGCCAGCCGGCGGCTTTCGCTCTCCAGCTGGATGGCGCGCACCAGCGTCTGCTGCAGGTTCAGCGCGTGCCGCGCCAGCATCAGCGCGTACAGGGCGAGCAGCACCTGCACGTAGCCGCCATGGTTCGGGAAGGCGAAATCGGCCAGCAAGACATTCGGCACGAGGATCGGGACGCCCGCGAAGACAAGGTTCGACGGGATAGGCGACTGCGAGGTGGCGCCGCCCGCCAGCACGCCGAGCGTGAGCAGGTACAGCACGCTCGAGAACACCACGGAGCTGGAATACAGATGGAGCAGCGCGGAGCTGCCCCAGGTCAGGCCGGTGAGGAAGGCAATCGCGCGCATGTGGTTCCACCACTTGCGCGTGTGCGCCGAACGGCTCATTCTGCCGGCGTCGCGCTGGTAGCCAAGGTAGAACCAGGTGCCGCCGGCGGTCAGGACCGCCATGATCGCGCACCAGGCCAGCAGGGCGAAGTGGTTGGCCTCGCTCCAGAAGGCAGCGGCGGTCAGCCACGGTAGCAGGACCGACGCGGCGATGCCGGTGGGCGAAACGCGGTGCACCGTGGCAAGCAGCTTGGCCCGCGTCTCGGTGTCCAGTTGTGGCCCGGGCGGGGGCAAGATCTTGTTGAGCAGCGCGTTCAAAGGGGGCCGTGGCATGTCGGAGTCGCGCATATCATGCCGCCTTTTGCCTGAGGGCGCCACGCCTGGCGGGCCGGATGACGCACAAAGTCAACGCTTGCGGGCAAGGCGCCGCCCTGCCCGCCCCGGTCCGCCCCCAAAGCGGGGCAAGCCGCCCCATTCGCCTTATAATGCCCCCTTTCCCCAAAACGCTTAGTCCGCCGTCCTCGTGAAAGTCTTCCGCGGCCTGCCCAACGCCGAAAGCCGGGCGCCCTGCGCGCTCACCATCGGCAATTTCGACGGTGTGCATCGCGGCCACCAGTCGTTGCTCGCGCGCGCGCGCGCCGCCGCGGATGCCCGCGGCCTGCCGCTCTGTGTAATGACGTTCGAGCCGCATCCGCGCGAATTCTTCACACCCGAGCGCGCGCCCACGCGCATCGCGCTGTTGCGCGACAAGCTCGACGCCCTGCGCCGCAACGGGGTGGACCGCGTGGTGGTGGAGCACTTCAACGCCCATTTCGCCGCCCAGTCTCCGCAAGCCTTCGTCGAGAACGTGCTCTGGCACGGGCTGCACGCGCGCTGGGTGCTGGTGGGCGATGATTTCCGCTTCGGCGCCCGCCGCGCCGGCGACTTTGCCTATCTTGAGGAAGCGGGCCGCCAGTTCGGCTTCGACGTCGAGCAAATGGGCTCCGTCTCCGAAGGCGGCATCCGTATCTCCAGCTCGGCCGTGCGGCAGGCGCTGGCCGATGGCGACCTCGAACACGCCCGACGCCTGCTGGGCCATGGCTACGCCATCAGCGGCCACGTGATCCACGGCCGCAAGCTCGGCCGCGACCTCGGTTTCCCGACGCTGAACCTCAAGATCTCGCACAAGCGGCCCGCCGTGAACGGCATCTTCGTGGTGCAGGTGCACGGGCTGGCCGATCATCCGCTGCCCGGCGTGGCCAGCATCGGCGTGCGCCCCACCGTCGAGGATGCCGGCCGCGTGCTGCTGGAAGTGCATCTGTTCGACTTCAACGAGAACCTTTACGGCAAGCTGGTCCGCGTGGAATTCATGAAGAAGCTGCGCGATGAAGCGCGCTTCGACACGCTCGAGGCCCTGACGGCGGCCATCGCCCAGGACACCCTCGACGCCCGCGCCTTCTTCGGCCTGGCCGCCCCCGGCGGCACCGAGGCCGGCCCGGGCCGGCGCGACTTCGCCACCTCCGCCACCGACCGAATTAGCTAGCGGCCGGCCGCTGCCGAAGGTGCAGCAGCCGGGACCCGCCCCGCCGTACCCCATGACCAGCGCGCCGGCCATTCCACCCGCCGCGCCCCACTGAATTGCCCCGAGAATCGAACATGTCCGACGAGAAACGCGCCAAGCCCGAGAAAAGCAAGTATCCGGTGAACCTGCTGGATACCCCCTTCCCCATGCGTGGCGACCTGCCCAAGCGCGAGCCGCAATGGGTGAAGCAGTGGCAGGACAAGCAGCTCTACAAGAAGATTCGCGCCGCGCGCAAGGGCGCGAAGAAGTTCGTGCTGCACGATGGCCCCCCGTATGCCAACGGCGACATCCACATTGGCCACGCCGTGAACAAGGTCCTCAAGGACATGATCATCAAGGCGCGCGGGCTGACAGGGCTGGACGCCGTGTATGTGCCGGGCTGGGACTGCCACGGCATGCCGATCGAGATCCAGATCGAGAAGAAATTCGGCAAGGGCCTGCCGGTGCAGGAAGTGCAGGCCAAGGCCCGCGCCTACGCCACCGAACAGATCGCCCGCCAGAAGGTGGACTTCGAGCGCCTGGGCGTGCTGGGCGACTGGGACCACCCCTACCTGACCATGAACTTCAGCAACGAAGCCGATGAGCTGCGTGCGCTGGGCAAGATCATGGAGAAGGGTTACGTGTTCCGTGGCCTGAAGCCCGTGAACTGGTGTTTCGACTGCGGTTCGGCGCTGGCCGAAGCTGAGGTCGAGTACAAGGACAAGACCGACCTGTCGATCGACGTGGGCTTCCCGTTCGCGGAAGTCGACAAGCTCGCGCACGCCTTCCACGTGCCGGTGGCGCAGCTCGAAGGCAAGCCCGGCTGGGTGGTGATCTGGACCACCACGCCGTGGACCATCCCGAGCAACCAGGCGCTGAACATGCACCCGGAAGTGGAATACGCGCTGGTGGACACGCCGCGCGGCTTCCTGATCCTGGCCAAGGACCGCGTCGAGGAACAGCTCAAGACCTACGCGCTGGAAGGCAGCGTGGTGGCCACCGCGCGCGGCGACGCGCTGTCGGAAATCCGCTTCCACCACCCGCTGGCCAAGATCGATGCCGGCTACGCGCGCACCTCGCCGGTCTACCTCGGCGACTACGTGACCACCGATACCGGTACCGGCATCGTCCACTCGGCGCCGGCCTATGGCGTGGAAGACTTCCAGTCGTGCAAGGCGCACGGCATGCCCGACGCGGACATCATCAGCCCGGTGATGGGCGATGGCGTCTACGCCAGCACGCTGCCGCTGTTCGGCGGGCTGTCGATCTGGGCCGCGAACCCCAAGATCGTGGAGGTGCTGCGCGAGTCTGGAAACCTGTTCAACTCGCATAAGTACGAGCACAGCTACATGCACTGCTGGCGTCACAAGACGCCGATCATCTACCGCGCCACCTCGCAGTGGTTCGCGGGGATGGACGTGAACCCGGTCGACAACGGCCCCACGCTGCGCGCAACCGCGCTGGCCGGCATCGAGGCCACCGAGTTCTTCCCCGCCTGGGGCAAGCAGCGGCTGCACAATATGATCGCCAACCGCCCGGACTGGACGCTCTCGCGCCAGCGCCAATGGGGCGTGCCGATGGCGTTCTTCGTCCACAAGGAAACGGGCGCCCTGCATCCGCGCACGCCGGAGCTGCTGGAGCAGATCGCCCAGCGCGTGGAGCAGCACGGCATCGAGGCCTGGCAGGCGCTCGATCCGAAGGAATTGCTAAGCGATGAGGCCGCCGTCTACGAAAAGAACCGCGACACGCTCGACGTCTGGTTCGACTCCGGCACCACGCATTGGACCGTGATCCGGGGCTCGCACCGCGATGATCTCTACGATCCGTCCGCCGATACGCCCGATGGCCGCCTGGCGGACCTGTACCTCGAAGGCTCGGACCAGCATCGCGGCTGGTTCCACTCGTCGCTGCTGACCGCCTCGATGCTGTACGGCAAGCCGCCCTACAAGGCGCTGCTGACCCACGGCTTCACCGTGGACGGCGAAGGTCGCAAGATGTCCAAATCGGTCGGCAACACCGTGTCGCCGCAGGACATCTCCAATAAGATGGGTGCCGAGATCATCCGCCTGTGGGTGGCTTCCACGGACTACTCCGGCGAACTGTCGATCTCGGACGAAATCCTGAAGCGCGTGGTGGAAGGCTATCGCCGGATTCGTAATACGCTGCGATTCCTGCTGTCGAACCTGACCGACTACGATCACGCCAAGCATGCGCTGCCGGCCTCGGAATGGCTCGAGATCGACCGCTACGCCGTGGCCCTGACGGACCGCCTGCAGAAGGAAGTGCTGTCGCACTACCAGGCGTACGAGTTCCACCCGGTGGTGGCCAAGCTCCAGACCTTCTGCTCGGAAGACCTGGGCGGCTTCTACCTGGACGTGCTCAAGGACCGCCTGTACACCACGGCGCCCGACTCGCAGGCCCGCCGCGCCGCCCAGAACGCGCTGTATCACATCACCCAGGCCATGCTGCACTGGATGGCGCCGTTCCTGTCGTTCACGGCCGAGGAAGCATGGCAGATCTTCGCCCACGGCACCGCGCACACGGACACCATCTTCACGAGCACGTACTACGCGGTGCCCGCCGTCGACAACGCCGACGATCTCCTGCAAAAGTGGCACGAAATCCGCGCCGTGCGCGCGGAAGTGACCAAGCAGCTGGAGTCGGTGCGTGTGGAAGGCGAGATCGGCTCGTCGCTGCAGGCCGAAGTCACGATCGCGGCCGGCGGCCCGGTGCTGGAGGCCCTGCAAAGCCTGCACGACGACCTGCGCTTCGTGCTGCTGACCTCTGCGGCCAAGGTCACGGCCGCGCCGGAAGGCGGCGACCTGCTCGTCACAGTCACGCCGTCGGCGCACGCAAAGTGCGAGCGTTGCTGGCATTACCGCGCCGATGTGGGCCATAACCCCGAACATCCGACCCTTTGCGGCCGCTGCGACAGCAACCTGTTCGGCGCCGGTGAACACAGGAGCCACGCCTGATGGCATCGTCCTCCACCCGATCGACGCGCGCCACGCCGGCCCGCAAAACCTCCAAGAGCCGTGGCAGTGCCAACGTCACGCCGTGGCTCTGGATGGCCTTCGCGCTGCTGGTGGTCCTGATCGACCAGTTCTTCAAGATCCTGATCACGCGGTCGTTCCAGTACGGCGAGTCGCGCCCGGTCACGCGCTTCTTCAACCTCGTGCTGGTCTATAACAAGGGCGCGGCGTTCAGCTTCCTGGCCGATGCCGGCGGCTGGCAGCGCTGGTTCTTCACGCTGCTGGGCGTGGTGGTGGGCGGGTTCATCGTCTGGCTGCTGTACCGCCATACGGGACAGAAGCTGTTCTGCCTGGCGGTGTCCCTGATCCTGGGCGGCGCCATCGGCAACGTCGTGGATCGCGTGCTGTACGGCCATGTGATCGACTTCCTCGACTTCCACTGGCGCAACATGCATTTCCCGGCGTTCAACGTGGCCGATTGCGCCATCACGGTCGGCGCGGTGCTGCTGATTCTGGACGAACTGCGACGCGTTCGTCGTCACTGACTGGAACCCTGAGAGCCTACCCATGGATCTGCGAGGCAAGCACATCGTCCTTGGCCTGACCGGCGGCATCGCCTGCTACAAGTCGGCCGAGCTGGTCCGCCTGCTGACCAAGGCCGGGGCCACCGTGCAGGTGGCGATGACCGAGGCGGCAACGCACTTCATCACGCCCGTGACCATGCAGGCGCTCTCGGGGCGACCCGTGTTCCTGTCGCAGTGGGACGCGCGCATCGATAACAACATGGCCCACATCGACCTCTCGCGCGAGGCCGATGCCATCCTGATCGCCCCAGCCTCCACCGATTTCCTGGCCAAGGTGGCCAACGGCCTGTGCGACGATCTGCTGACAACGCTCTGCATCGCGCGTGAATGCCCGCTACTGGTGGCGCCGGCGATGAACCGCCAGATGTGGGCCGCCGCGCCCACGCAGCGCAACGCCGCGCAACTGCGCGCGGACGGCGTGGCGATCCTCGGCCCGGGCACCGGCGACCAGGCGTGCGGCGAGATTGGCGACGGTCGGATGCTGGAACCGGCGGAGATCGTCGAGGATCTCGTCGCCTTCTTCCAGCCCAAGCCGCTCGCCGGCAAGCGCGTGCTGATCACGGCTGGGCCGACTTTCGAGGCGATCGATCCTGTGCGCGGCATCACCAACCTGTCGTCGGGCAAGATGGGCTTCTCGATTGCCCGCGCCGCTCGCGAGGCCGGCGCCGATGTCCTGCTCGTGGCCGGCCCCACTGCGCTGGACACGCCGCGCGGCGTGGTGCGCACCGACGTGCGCAGCGCCCAGCAGATGCACGACACGGTGATGGCGCAGTTGCGTGATGTCGACGTCTTCGTCGCCGTGGCAGCGGTGGCCGACTGGCGCCCCGCCGAGGTCTCCCGGCAGAAGCTCAAGAAGGCCAACGACACCGACACGCCAACGCTGCAGTTCATCCAGAATCCGGACATCCTGGCCGCCGTGGCCGCGCGCGCCGATGCGCCCTATTGCGTGGGGTTCGCCGCCGAAAGCGAGAACCTGGAGCAGTACGGCGAGCAGAAGCGCCAGCGCAAGGGCGTGCCGCTGCTGGTGGGCAACATCGGCCACCACACCTTCGGTATGGACGACAACGAGATCGTGCTGTTCGATGCGGGCGGCATGACCCGGCTGCCGCGCGCGGACAAGCTCTCGCTCGCACGCGACCTCGTGGCCGCCATCGGCCAACGCCTGCCGCGCAAACCCGTCTGAGCCTTCGTAAGCATGACTGCTGTGAATCGTCCCAAATTGCGCCTGTCCGTGCTCGACCAGAGCCCGGTGATTGCCGGCCACAGCGCGCGCGACGCGCTGGCCGCCACCGTCGAACTGGCCCAACTCGCCGACGACCTCGGCTACACCCGCTACTGGTGCGCCGAGCACCATGGCCTGCAGGGCGTGTGCAACCCGGCGCCCGAGGTCATGCTGGCGCGGCTCGGCAGTGTGACAAACCGTATCCGGCTCGGCTCGGGCGGCGTGATGCTGCCCTACTACAGCCCCTTCAAGGTGGCCGAGCAGTTCCGCATGCTCGAAGGCCTGTTCCCGAACCGGATCGATCTGGGCGTGGGCCGCGCGCCCGGCGGCGACATGCGCACGGCGCAGGCCGTGTCCATGGGCCAGTACAACCGGGGCGACCAGTTTCCCCAGCAGGTGCAGGACCTGGCCTGGCTGCTGCGCGGCGAGGTGCCGCCCGGCCACGTGGCCGAAGGCGTGCTGCTGCAGCCGGCCATCGACACCCGGCCCGAACTCTGGGTGCTCGGCTCAAGCGATTTCGGCGGCGCGCTGGCCGCCAAGCTCGGCCTCCGCTTTGCCTTCGCCCACTTCATCAATGCCCATGGCGGGCACGCCGTGGCGCAGCAGTACCGGGCCGGCTTCGAACCCGGCTATGAGGATGCCCCCTACAGCGCGGCGGCGGTCTTCGTGATCTGCGCCGATACCGAGGCGGAAGCGGCAGAACTGGAGCGCGCCGTGGACATCCGCCGCCTGCAGATGGCGTATGGCGTCAACGCGCCGATCCCCTCGCTGGCCCAGGCGGCCGATTTCACGCCGAGCGAGCGCGATCGCATGATCATCGAGCGCGAACGTCCGCGCACCATCTGCGGCACGCCCGAGGTGGTGGCCGAGCGCATGCTGGCGTTGCGCGAGCGCTTCGCGGCCGATGAGCTGGTGGTGCTGAGCGTGACGGCTTCGTACGCGGCGCGGCTGCGCACCTACCAGTTGCTCGCCGAGGCGTTCGACCTCTTCGGCGCGTCGGTCGGCTGAGCCGCGCACGCGCGGTATCATCCCATCCCGCCTTCTTAAGATACTTTCCTGGCTCTTTCCTGAGCCAACTACCCGGATTTGCACATGACCGCACCCCTGAACCCCGCCGTCGAAATCAAGGTCCTGGACACCCGCCTCAATGACTGGGGCCTGCCGGCCTACCAGAGCGACATGGCCGCCGCCATCGACCTGCATGCTTGCGTGGACGGCCCGGTCAGCATCGCCCCCGGCACCGCCGCGCAACTGGTGCCGGCCGGCATCGCCGTGCACATGGGCAATCCGTACATGGCCGCCACCATCGTGCCGCGTTCGGGCCTGGGACATAAGAAAGGTCTCGTGCTCGGCAATACGATCGGGGTGATCGACGCCGATTACCAAGGCCAAATCATGGTGAGTGTGTGGAATCGCAATGCGCCCGGCACCGAGCCGATCGTGATCCAGCCCGGCGAGCGCATCGCCCAGATGATGTTCGTGCCGGTGCTGCGGCCCGTATTCACGACCGTGACCGAGTTCTCGGCGGACACCGCCCGCGGCGCGGGCGGCTTCGGCTCGACCGGCGTGCATCACGCCAAGGCCGGCTGAGCGCCGAACCTGTAAGGCTCGATCAGGCCTGCGCGAAGATCAGCGCCACGCCGTTGGCGCTGGCCGCCGGGATCAGTGTGGCCTGCGGGCCAAGGTCCACGGTGGCAATCGACTGCGTGCCCCAGTAAGTGCGCGCTTTCGCCAGATCCGAGGTCCTGAGCCGGATCGCGGCATAGCCCGTCGATTCGGCGGTGATTTGTAGCGTACCCGTCACCTCGGCGAGCGCGTCGGCCGTCGAGATAACCAGTTCGGCGCCATCCACCGCGATGCGCGCGACGCGATCATCGGCGGCAATCAGCTTGCCGGCCGTGATCTCCACATAGGCGGCAGCCGCCGCCCCCACCTGCCCCGCTTCCACAACCAAGTAGGCTGCCTCGATGGCGGTGGCGCCGTTTGCGTGCGCCAGCCATTCCGGACGCCACAGCAGCTCGGGCGTGCGGTGCTCGCAGACGAAGTAACGCGCGCCGGGGGCGTCGTCGAGGGCCGTCACGCGGAAGGTGGCCGGATGCTCCGAACCATCGTCCAGCCGCACCGGCCGAGAGAATTCGATCGGATCGGATGTCTTGTAGCCCGCCGCACGCAGTCGTGCCGCCGTGGCAAACGCATCGCGGCTCTTGCAGGACATCGCCGCGCAACCGTCGCCGCGCTGCTGGGCGTCCCAGTAATACTGGCGGCTCGGGCTCGGCGCGGTCACGTGGAGCAGCTCGAGATAATCGCGCGCCAGCATGATGCAGTGGTTCTGCGAACCAAGCGTGTGATAGCCGCGCGGGGTCAATGTGAAGCCGAGTGCACGCCAATTGGCGGCGGCGGCATCAAGATCGCCGCAGACCACCACGGCGTGATCGAACGGTTCGGAGACAGCCGTCATCGCTTATTCGAACTGGATATTGGCCTTGCGGGCCACGGCCTGCCATTTGTCGTGCTCGTGCCGCACCAGGTTGCCGAGGTCCGCCGGCGTACCCACGGCGATCTCGAACCCCTGTGCCGACAGCGCCTCGACCACCTTGGGCTGACGGATCGATTCCGCCAACGCGTCGTGCAGTCGCATCACCGTGGCGGGCTGCATGCCGGCCGGGCCGAACACGCCGATCCACGAATAGGCCTCGAAGCCCTTGAAGCCCTGCTCGGCCACGGTCGGCACCTGCGGCAACTGGCGGATGCGGCTCGTGCCAGTCACGCCAAGCACCTTGATGGTCTTGGCCGCGACGTGCGCCTGCACTGCCGCGAAGCTGCTGAAGAACACGTCCACCTCGCCCGCCAGCACGGCCTGCACGGCAGGGCCGCCGCCCTTGTAGGGCACGTGGAGGAACTGCACGCCGGCCTCGGTGGCCAGCGCCTCGGCGGCAAGCTGATTCAGGCTGCCGATGCCCGACGAGGCGTAGCGGATGCCGCCCGGCTTGGCCTTGGCCAGCTCGATCAATTCCTTGACGTTCGATGCACCCACGCCCGGGTTCGCGGCAATGACCAGCGGAAAACGCACCAACTGGGTAATCGGCGTGAAGTCTTTGAAGGTGTCGTACGGGAGGTTCTTGTACGCAAATGGGTTGATCGCGTGCGTATCGAACGCCATCAGCAGCGTCGTGCCGTCCGGCTTGGCGCGCGCCACGGTGCTGCTGGCGATCAGGCCGCCCGCGCCGGGCTTGTTGTCGACCACGACGGTCTGGCCGAGGCCAGTCTTCAGCCCCGGTTGCAGCTGGCGCGCGACGATGTCCACGCTGCCACCCGGTGGGAACGGCAACACCATCGCAATCGGCCGGTTGCCGATACCGGTGTCGGCATGGGTCACGGCAGCGAAGGACGCCAGGGACGCGGGCATGGCCCCCATCGGCAGCGTCTTGAGCAGCAGGCGGCGGAGCCGCGCGCGTTCGGGAGAAGACATCGATAACTCAGGCTGGGCGGTCAACCGACCGCGTACAAAAAAGAAAGGGCGGCACGCCGCCACCCTCTATTTTGCCCGATGATCGCCCACGTTGCTGGCGCGGGCATCGTTGATCGCCCAGAAATGGAACAATCCAGGAACAAACGGGCCGGCACTGAGGCCGGCCCGCAACGCCTCGTCAGGTTCAGGCCTCGGCGCGCTGTTCGCTTTCCGGTGCCTCCGGCGGTTCCGGATCGGCCTCGGAGAACGTCAGCTTGATCTGATCGCCCTCGTCCAGGTCCACGACCACCTTGCCGCCGGTCACCAGCTTGCCGAACAGCAGTTCGTCGGCAAGTGCCTTGCGGATCATGTCCTGGATCAGGCGCTGCATCGGCCGCGCACCCATCAGCGGATCGAAGCCCTTCTTGGCCAGGAACTTGCGTAGGGTCTCGGTGAAGCTCGCTTCCACCTTCTTCTCGTGCAACTGCTCTTCCAGTTGCATCAGGAACTTGTCCACCACGCGCAGGATGATTTCCTCATCCAGCGAACGGAAGCTGATGGTCGCGTCCAGGCGGTTGCGGAACTCCGGCGTGAACATACGCTTGATGTCCGCCATTTCGTCGCCCTGCTCGCGCGCGCTCGTGAAGCCAATCGTGGCGCGGTTCATGGTCTCCGCCCCCGCGTTCGTGGTCATGATGATGATCACGTTGCGGAAGTCAGCGCGCCGGCCGTTGTTATCGGTCAGCGCCCCATGGTCCATCACCTGCAGCAGGATATTGAAAATATCCGGATGCGCCTTTTCGATCTCATCGAGCAGCAGCACGCAGTGCGGCTTCTTCGTCACCGCCTCGGTCAGCAAACCACCCTGATCGAAGCCGACATAGCCCGGAGGCGCACCGATCAGGCGGCTGACCGCGTGGCGCTCCATGTATTCGGACATGTCGAAGCGGAGCAACTCGATGCCCATGATGAAGGCGAGCTGCTTGGCGACTTCGGTCTTGCCGACGCCGGTCGGGCCCGAGAACAGGAACGAGCCGATCGGCTTGTCCGTCTTGCCCAGGCCAGCCCGCGACATCTTGATGGCCGACGACAGCGCCTCGATGGCCGGGTCTTGCCCGAACACCACCGACTTCAGGTCGCGATCCAGCGTCTGCAGCTTGCTGCGATCGTCCTGGTTCACGCTCTGCGGCGGGATCCGCGCGATGCGCGAGACGATGTCCTCGATCTCGCCCTTGCCAATGGTCTTCTTCTGCTTCGACTTCGGCAGGATGCGCTGCGCAGCACCTGCCTCATCGATCACATCAATGGCCTTGTCCGGCAGATGACGGTCGGTGATGAAGCGCGCTGACAGCTCGGCTGCAGCAGTCAGTGCCGCGGCGGCGTACTTGACGCCGTGGTGCTCCTCGAAGCGAGACTTCAGGCCACGCAGGATCTGCACGGTCTGGTCTACCGAGGGCTCGACCACGTCGATCTTCTGGAAACGACGCGACAAGGCCGCATCTTTCTCGAAAATGCCGCGATATTCGGTGAACGTGGTCGCACCGACGCACTTGAGCGCCCCAGACGACAGCGCCGGCTTGAGCAGGTTGCTGGCGTCCAGCGTGCCGCCCGAGGCGGCGCCTGCGCCGATCAGCGTGTGGATTTCGTCGATGAACAGGATCGCGTTCGGATTGTCCTTGAGCGACTTCAGCACGCCCTTCAGGCGTTGTTCGAAATCGCCCCGATACTTGGTGCCGGCCAGCAGCGCGCCCATGTCGAGCGAGTACACGACAGCCTTTTCCAGGATGTCAGGCACCTCGTTCTTGGTGATGCGCCACGCCAGACCCTCGGCGATGGCGGTCTTGCCCACGCCAGCCTCGCCCACCAGCAGCGGGTTGTTCTTGCGTCGGCGGCACAGCACCTGCACCACGCGCTCCACCTCGGAATCCCGGCCGATCAGCGGATCGATCTTGCCGGCCTTGGCCAGGGCGTTCAGGTTCTGGGTGTACTGCTCGAGCGGACTTTCCTTGCCGTCGCCACCCTCGCCCTCGGCATTACCCTCGCCGTGCTTGGCCGGCTCGGACTGGTCCTTGCGGATGCCGTGGCTGATGAAATTGACGACATCGAGGCGCGTCACTCCCTGCTGTTGCAGGTAGTAGACCGCATGTGAGTCCTTTTCGCCGAAGATAGCCACCAGAACATTGGCGCCAGTGACTTCCTTCTTGCCGTTGGACGTGGACTGCACGTGCATGATGGCGCGCTGGATCACCCGCTGGAAGCCCAGCGTGGGTTGCGTGTCCACCTCGTCCGACCCCGGTACGACTGGGGTGTTATCGGCAATGAAGTTCTTCAGGCTGGTGCGCAAGTCCTCGATATTGGCTGCGCACGCGCGCAGCACTTCGGCTGCCGTCGGGTTGTCGAGCAACGCCAGCAGCAGGTGTTCCACGGTAATGAACTCGTGGCGCGCCTGGCGGGCTTCGACAAAAGCCATGTGCAGGCTTACTTCCAATTCTTGCGCAATCATGCTTCCTCCATCACGCACTGCAACGGGTGGCCCGCCTGCCGCGCATGGGTTGATACAAGCTCGACCTTGGTCGCCGCGATATCCCGCGTGTAGATACCGCAAACGCCCTTGCCTTCCCGGTGGACGGTGAGCATGATCTGCGTCGCCGTTTCCCGGTCCCTGCTGAAATACTGCTGCAGGATCATCACGACGAACTCCATCGGTGTGTAGTCGTCGTTGAGCAGGACCACCTTGTACATCGCCGGGGGTTTGAGCTGTTGCTCCTTCCGTTCGATGACGGTGCCTGTCTCGCGTTGTGGGGTATTCGCCAGCCGTGTCGCCATGGCTTTATTCTAACCCTTACTCACAAGTCTGCAATTTGGGGAAATGGCCACGTATTCAAGGGCCACACCTTCGGAAAGTTCCAACGTGTCCGAACGCACGGAAATGCCGCAAACGACTTACGCCGCACGTCCGTGGTGCACGGCGCGCCCGGCCTTCGGGCAGGCTGCACGCCTGTCGCAAAGGTACCATTCCGCGCCGTTTCAATCCCGCCACACCCTACGCCGAGTGGGGAATCTGCCAGCTTGACAGTATGGTGGTTTGCCAGAAAAATCGGTCGCACATCCAGGCCCGACCGGCGAGCCAAACGTACAAGGCCGGCCCGGATGATTCCGTGAGCAGGGAGGCCCACGACCGGCGTCGGCACGACGTTTTCCACCTGATTATCAGGCGGATCGCAATGTCTTGCCACGCGCTCCACAAGACCCGGCGATTCCACCGGCCGAATCCGACAAGGATCGGCCCGGCGGGCGCGCCGGCGTCATGCGGCTGGCCACAGGTTTCCCCGCTTGAAAATCTGTTTTTTCGTTGGGGGAGTTTATGGCTAGCGGTATCGTCAAATGGTTCAATGACGCCAAGGGTTTCGGTTTTATCAAGCCGGACGATGGCGAGGAAGAACTGTTTGCGCACTTTTCGGCAATCCAGATGGCGGGTTTCAAGACGCTGAAGGAAGGCCAGCGCGTGGAGTTCGAGGTGGTGCAGGGCCCTAAGGGCAAGCAGGCCACGAATATCCAGGACGCGCAGTAAAAGTCGCGCCGCGACCGTACGGGCCTCAGAGCCGCGGCGGTCAAACGGATGCGGGGGGACGCGCTCCCCCGGAACGGGATCCTGTGCCACGCTGGTCCGCCAGCGCGGCACGCTGCAGTAGCGGTTCACAAGCGACACGCCACGCATCCAACAAGAAGCCCGGTGAAAACCGGGCTTCTTGTTTTGCACGGTCGGCGCGGCATGCGTCAGCCAGTCCACCCCTCGATATTCAGCCCGCTGGACAGCTCGGCCGCCTCGCGGCTGACCTTGCGCACCGACTGCCCGAAACTCCAGACATGGCCCTCCGGGTCGCGCGCCGAATAGACGCGATCGCCGTAGAACTGGTCTTCCGGCTCGCGCACAATCACCGCGCCGGCGGCGCGCGCCCGCTCGCAATGGTCGTCGAGACCGTCCGGCATGTGCACGTGCACCGCCTGCGTGTTCTTGCCGCCAACCGACGCCGGGCTGGCCGTGTAGTCGGCCCACTCGCTCCCCACCATCAGGTAACTGTCGCGATAGCGCATCTCCGAATGCACGAGATGGCCCTCCTTGTCGGTAATCACCATCACGCGCTCGAAGCCAAACGCGCGTTCGAGCCAGTCGAGCGCGGTCAGCGGATCCTTGTAGAAGAGCGCCGCCCCGAGCGCGCGTCTTCCAAACGGGTCATCCATGAAGGTCTCCTCGTAAAACACTGAGTTCTGATGTTGTAGCGGATGGCGAGGTCAATCGCCAGAAGGGTCCATGTCGCGGTGCAATGCATATGGCGCGGCGGCATGCACATCGTGCATTTCTGAAAATACCGTCTTGACGTTCTGGTCCGGCACGCGAGCCGGTAGACTGCGCGCCGCGCCCCTCAGAAACGGAATTTCACATGAAACAGTTGCTGTCCGCCGCCCTCTTATCCACGTGCGCCTTGAGCGCGATTGCGGCAGCGCCGCATCACGCACCGTGGACCTACGAAAGCCCCGCCTGGGGCGACCTGGACGCCGAATACGCGACTTGCAAGCTCGGCAAGGAACAATCGCCGATTGACATCCGCGGTGCCGTGCCCGGCGGGTTCAAGCCGATCCGCTTCGCGTACGCCGCCGGCAGTGCCAAGGTGCTCAACAACGGCCACACCATCGCCGTCCGGCCAGAGAGCGGCAGCAAGGCGCACCTGCCTTCGGGCGACTACGAACTCATCCAGTTCCACTTCCATACCCCGAGCGAAGAGGTCATCGACGGCAAGACCTATCCGATGGTCGCGCACATGGTCCATATGAACAGTACCGGGCAACTCGCCGTCGTGGCCGTGCTATTCGAGGAGGGCGGCGCCAATCCAATCATCGAACAGGTTTTCTCGTCCATGCCGGCCCACGGCGCCGAGCCGGTGAAACTGGCTGGCACGTTGAACCCGGAGGCATTGCTGCCGAAGGATCGCACCTATTTTGCCTACACCGGCAGCTTGACCACGCCGCCATGCAGCGAGGGCGTGCTGTGGCACGTGATAAAGCAGCCGGTAGGAATCTCGGCGGCGCAGATCGCGGCATTCAAGGCGCTTTATCCAATGAACGCCCGGCCGGTACAGCCGTTGAATGGGCGGACGATTGGATTGAGTCAGTAAGGGGTACCCGCAATCCAACAAAAAACCCCGGCGGCCTTTCAGCCACCGGGGTTTTGTCTTCGACTTCGGCCAGTGAGGCCGGAACCGCCCTTACATATTGTCGATCATCACCTGTCCGAACCCCGAGCAGGACACCTGCGTGGCGCCTTCCAGCAGCCGCGCGAAGTCGTAGGTCACCTTTTTCGACTGGATCGATTTTTCCATCGACCGGATGATCAGGTCGGCCGCTTCGGTCCAGCCCATGTGGCGCAGCATCATTTCTGCCGAGAGGATTTCCGAGCCTGGATTCACATAATCCTTGCCGGCATATTTCGGCGCAGTGCCGTGGGTGGCTTCGAACATGGCCACGGTGTCGGACATATTCGCGCCCGGCGCAATGCCGATGCCGCCCACCTGGGCCGCCAGCGCGTCAGAGACATAATCGCCGTTCAGGTTCAGCGTGGCGATGACCGAATACTCGGCCGGACGCAGCAGGATCTGCTGCAGGAAGGCATCGGCAATCGCGTCCTTGATGACGATATCGCGGCCCGTCTTCGGATTCTTCAGTTTGCACCACGGGCCGCCGTCGACCAGCTCCGCGCCGAATTCCTGCAGCGCCAGCTCATAGCCCCAGTCACGGAAGCCACCCTCGGTGAACTTCATGATGTTGCCCTTGTGCACCAGCGTGACCGACGGCTTGTCGTTGTCGATTGCATACTGGATCGCCTTGCGCACCAGCCGCTGCGTGCCCTCGCGCGAAACCGGCTTCACGCCGATGCCCGACGTCTCCGGGAATCGGATTTTCTTGACGCCCATCTCGTCCTGCAGGAACTTGATCAGCTTCTTGGCGCCTTCGCTGCCAGCCTCCCACTCGATGCCGGCATAGATATCTTCCGAATTCTCGCGGAAGATCACCATGTCGATCTTCTCCGGCTCGCGCACCGGCGAGGGCACGCCCTTGAAGTAGCGTACCGGGCGCAGGCAGACGTAAAGGTCGAGCTGCTGGCGCAGCGCCACGTTCAGGGAGCGGATGCCGCCGCCCACCGGCGTGGTCAGCGGACCCTTGATCGACACCACGTAGTCCTTCACCACCTGCAACGTCTCGTCCGGCAGCCACACGTCCGGGCCGTAGAGGCGCGTGGACTTCTCGCCGGCGTAGATCTCCATCCAGGCCAGCTTGCGCTTGCCGCCGTAGGCCTTTTCCACGGCTGCGTCCACCACCTTGAGCATCACCGGGGTGATATCCACACCCGTGCCGTCGCCCTCGATATACGGAATGATGGGATTGTCCGGCACGTTGAGCGAGGAGTCGGCGTTGACCGTGATCTTCTCGCCTGCCGGGACCTTGATGTGCTGGTACATGAACGTCTCCACTTGCGGGTTGTGTCCGCTGCCCGGCCGGTGCCCGGCAACGCCAATGCGTGACTGATGCGAGGCATTGTAGAGGGGAAGCCCGCCTCGCTGCTCGGTTCGCATGGATATTGTCAAATGAGTCTTATATAAGACATAAGACTAGTCTTATTATTATGCAACATGGATTTGGGATTCGCCAAATCGGGCCGCTGTCCGCAGTCCGCCCGCGCTGGCATACTTCGCGCCCATGACCTTGATTGCCCTGAACAAGCCGTTCAACACGATGAGCCAGTTCTCCGCGCACCCTACGCGGCCGACGCTGGCCGACTGCGTGCGCGTGCCCGGCGTCTATCCGGCCGGCCGGCTGGATGCCGACAGCGAGGGCCTGCTGCTGCTGACCGATGATGGCGCGCTCCAGGCCCGCATCGCGGACCCGCACCACAAGCTGGCCAAGACCTACCTGGCGCAGGTCGAAGGGGTGCCGGATGCCGCCGCGCTGGCCACGCTGCGCGCCGGCGTCGATCTTGGCGATTTCCGCACGCTGCCCGCCTCGGCGCGCATCGTCGACGAACCCAACTGGCTCTGGACCCGCGATCCGCCAATCCGGTTCCGCGCGGCCATCCCCACCACCTGGGTGGAATTGCAGATCCGCGAGGGCAAGAATCGCCAGGTCAGGCGGATGACCGCCGCCGTGGGGTTTCCCACGCTGCGGCTGGTGCGCGTGGGCATCGGCGCGCTGGCCTTGCCCGAGCTGGGACTGGCGCCTGGCGCCTGGTGCGAGATCGACCCGGCCGTGCTCGGTCTGCCGCAGTCGTCGCCAAGGCCATCCCCTCGCCCGCAGGCTCGTCCACCGGTAAGGCGCCGTTACAAATAGTGACAAGCGCGACGTCAACGGCGCGATTGCGCGCGCCGTTTCAGAGGGCAGACGGGACAGCCACGGTCCCGTCGATTTCCCTACGCAGAACCCACTTTGAGGTACTCGCAATGAAAAAACTGATCGCTGCCCTGGTTGTCGGACTGTTCGCCACTGGCGCGTTTGCCCAGGCTCCGGCCGCTCCCGCCACGGACGCTGCACCGGCCGCCAAGGAAGCCACCAAGCCCGCGAAGACCAGCAAGAAAAAGCACACGAAGCACGCCTCCACCAAGAAGGCAGCTTCGGCAACCACCACCCAGTAAGGGCGGTGCTGCGGCGGCCCGGCGCAAGCCCGGCGCGCCGCCCCTCGGAAAGGCAGGCGCGCATCGGCGGCCTGCCTTTTTTCTTGCGCCGATGTGTCCGCGCAAGCGCGGTGGCGCCGGGCTGCGCTATGCTCTCGGCGGTCGAACATCCAAATCCTCTCCCAAGCCATGCAACTCGTGCCCAAGATTCTGCTGGCCGCCGGCGCCGCCGCGCTGACGTCCTTCGCCAGCCTCGCCCAGGCGCAGGCCGCGCTGCCCGTGATCCCGCTGACGGCCGGCATGTATGCCATCCAGGCCGAAGTGGCCGCCTCCCCGGAGGCGCGCGAGCGTGGCCTGATGTATCGCAAGACCATGCCCGCCAACGCCGGCATGCTGTTCGTCTTCGATGAGAAGGCGGGTCACTGCTTCTGGATGAAGAACACGAACCTGCCGCTCTCGATCGCCTTCCTGGCCGACGACGGCAGCATCGTGAACATCGAGGACATGGCCCCGCAGAGCGAAGACAACCACTGCCCGCGCGCGGCGGTGCGCTATGCGCTCGAGATGAACAAGGGATGGTTCGCGCAGAAGGGCATCAAGCCGGGCGCGAAGATTGGCGGCCTGCCGCAGCAGGCGCGGCAGGCGCAATAAGACAGGTCTCGGCGCGGCGCATGCCGCCGCGCCGGCGGGCGCTTAGTCGCGGAAGTTGTTGAAGTCCAGCGGCGCGTCGGAAACATCCTTGCGCAGCAGCGCGATCACCGACTGCAGGTCGTCGCGCTTGGTGCCGGAGACGCGCACGGCGTCGCCCTGGATGCTGGCCTGCACCTTGATCTTGCTGTCCTTGATCATGCGGACGATCTTCTTGGCCAGGTCGCCAGTCACGCCCTTCTTGATCGTGATGACCTGCTTGAGCTTGTCGCCGCTCATCTTCTCGGTCTTGCCGTAGTCGAGGAAGCGCACGTCCACGTTGCGCTTGGCCATCTTGTTGATGAGTACGTCCTTGACCTGGCCGAGCTTGAAGTCATCGTCGGCAAACGCGGTCAGCTCGCCTTCCTTCTGCTCCACACGGGCGTCGGAGCCCTTGAAGTCGAAGCGCGTGGAGATTTCCTTGTTGGACTGCTCCACGGCGTTCTTCACTTCCACCATATTGGCTTCACACACTACGTCGAACGACGGCATTTTCGATTCTCCTACGTATAATCGGGCCTACCCCGCAGTCCGGGTCGCCCGCCGCGGCGGCCGCAAACCCTTCCCTTGATGGCAGATTTCCACGAATTCTATCCCCTGCGCCGGCACAATACATTCGGTTTCGATGTCCGGGCGCGCCTCGCGGCCCACATTCGCTCCGAAGCCGACCTGCTGGCCGCGCTGGCCGACCCGCGCGCGCAGGGCCTGCCGCTGGTGGTGCTGGGCGGCGGCAGCAACGTGGTGCTGACTGGCGACCTCGACGCGCTGGTGCTGCTGATGGAAATTCCCGGCTACGCGGTGGCGGAAGACGGCGACGACTGGCTGGTCACCGCCGGCGCCGGCGAGAACTGGCACGGGCTGGTGGGCCGCACCATCGCGGACGGCCACCCCGGGCTGGAAAACCTCGCCCTGATCCCCGGCACGGCCGGCGCGGCGCCGATCCAGAACATCGGCGCCTATGGCGTGGAGTTGCGCGAGCGCTTCGCCAGCCTGCGCGCCTATGACCGCCAGACTGGCGTCTTCGTCACCCTGGATCGCGAACAGTGCGCATTCGGCTACCGGGACAGCCTGTTCAAGCGCGAGGGGCGCGAGCGCTACCTGATCACCGCCGTCACGCTGCGCCTGCCGAAGGCATGGGTGCCGGTGCTCAACTATGGCGAACTGGCGCGCGAGTTGGACCCCGTGGCGGCGCCCGATGCGGCCCGGGTCCGCGATGCCGTGGTGGCCATTCGCTCGCGCAAGCTGCCGGACCCGGCCAAGATCGGCAACGCTGGCAGTTTCTTCAAGAATCCTGTGGTCGATGCCGCGCTGCGCAACGCGCTGCTGGCCGCGCACCCGTCGCTGGTCAGTTATCCACAGCCCGATGGCGGCTACAAGCTCGCGGCGGGCTGGCTGATCGATCAGTGCGGGTTCAAGGGGTTGGACGACGGCCCGGTGGGCGTCTACGGTAAACAGGCGCTGGTGCTGGTACACCACGGCGGCGGCACGGGTGCCGCGCTGCTGAAGCTGGCGGACCGCATCGTCGATACGGTCCAGGCGCGCTTCGGCGTGCGGATCGAGCCGGAGCCGGTGATCCTCTGAGGCCGCTGCGCGGCCCCCTCACCCCGGCAAATCAGCCAAAGTGGCAGACGTAGTCCAGCGTCTCGGTCACTTCGATATCGAAATTGCTGTTGCCTGGCACGTCGAACTGCTGGCCCGCAGCATAGGTCTTCCATTCCTCCGAACCGGCCAGACGCACGCGGCAGCTACCGCCGTTGATCTCCATGATCTCCGGCGCGCCGGTATTGAAGTTCAGCGTGGCCGGGAAGATCACGCCCAGCGTCTTGCGCGTGCCATCGGGAAACACCACCGTGTGGCTCACGCACTTGCCGTCGAAGTACAGGTTGGCCTTCTTGACGACGGAAACATTGTCGAACTGACTCATTTGTTCATTCTCCTCAGGGATTTGGACGTAAAAACGGGGCCCTTGCAGGCCCCATTTCGTCGGGTGTGGCGCGGTGTTCAGTAGCGGCCGCAGAGCAGGAATTCCATCAGCGCCTTCTGCACGTGGAGGCGGTTCTCGGCTTCCTCCCAGACCACGCTGCGCGGGCCGTCGATGACCGCCGCTTCCACTTCCTCGCCACGGTGGGCGGGCAGGCAGTGCATGAACAGCGCGTCATCGGTGGCGCGGTCCATCATCGCCGTGGTCACCATCCAGTCCTGGAACGCGCGCTTGCGCACGTCGTTCTCGGCCTCGAAGCCCATGCTGGTCCAGACATCGGTGGTCACCAGGTGCGCGCCCTGGCAGGCATCGAGCGGATTATCGAACACCTTGACGAGGTGTGCGGCCGTGGCCGGCACCATGGCCGGATCGAGCTGGTATCCCGGCGGCGCCGAGAAATGGAACGTGAAACCCAGGCGCTCGGCGGCCTGGATCCAGGTGTACGCCATGTTGTTGGCATCGCCGATCCACGCCACCGTCTTGCCGGCAATGCTGCCGCGCTGCTCGATGTAGGTGAAGATATCGGCCAGCACCTGGCACGGGTGGTATTCGTTGGTGAGCCCGTTGATGACCGGCACGCGCGAATGCGCGGCAAAACGCTCCAGGATCTCCTGGCCGAACGTGCGGATCATGATGATGTCGACCATGCGCGAGATCACCTGCGCGGCGTCCTCGATCGGCTCGCCGCGGCCCAGCTGGGAGTCACGCGTGTTCAGGAACACCGCATGGCCGCCGAGCTGGTGGATGCCGGCTTCGAACGACAGGCGCGTGCGCGTGGAATTCTTCTCGAAGATCATGGCCAGCGTGCGGTCGTGCAGCGGGTGCCATGTCTCGTAGTTCTTGAACTTGGCCTTGAGGATCCGCGCGCGGTCCAGCAGGTATTCGTACTCTTCGGGTCCGAAATCGCTGAACTGGAGGTAATGCTTGATCGGGGTTGGGCTCATAAAACAAAGAAGGCGGCTCGATCAGGACACGCAACCCGGAAGCCGGTACTGGCTGTCCCTGAGGGTCGGAGCGTGTCGCGGAGCCGCCTTTCGCGTCGCTTACGCAATGTAATTGCAAGAATCATAAGGGATTATTCCAGCTTTGGCGAGCCCGGGCAGATCGGCCCGCATGCTCGCGCTGACAGCTTCCCGACAGGATTCGCCCCTATGCGCAGGTCTTATATAAGATATAATACTCGCTGATTCACGCGGGGCCCCGGCATACCCATGCCACCGCCCGCCGTCGGCATCAAAAGTGCCCCCGCAGACAAAGCGCCCCGCTCTCCCATCCGGATGCGTGCGAACCAATCGCCGGCCGGACACGTCAAACGGGCGCCCGTCCAGCGGGTTTACCGTCGAGTCACCGTCTTATCCCCGCAGTCCCATGACCACCCCCAACGTTCGCGAATACTTCATCCAAGGCGTCACCAAGGAAGGCAAGACCTTTCGACCGAGCGATTGGGCGGAGCGGCTGTGTGGCGTGATGGCGCAATTTCGCCCCGAGGGCGACACTGGCGATCCCCGCCTGACCTACTCGCCCTATGTGCGGCCCGTGATCGTGGCCGGCGTGAAGAACGTGGTGGTCGACACCCGCCTGCGCGACATCGAGCCGAAGGCGCTCGACTTCGTCCTCAACTTCGCCCGCGACAACAACCTCCAGGTGGTGGAAGCCTGCTTCCTGAACGACTGAAGATCCCTGCCCGGCCCGGACACCCGGGCCAAGCTGGCGTCAGAACGCAAAAAAGCTCGTCGCATTGACGAGCTTTTTTCATACCGGACCGATGCCGATCCGGCGCACTGCGGTACCACTCGGACTGCTACAGGACCGCCGAAGCGGCCCGTGCGGCAATCAGGCAGCCATCGACTTGATGGCAGCCGACAGGCGCGACTTGTGACGTGCAGCCTTGTTCTTGTGCACGATCTTCTTGTCGGCGATGCTGTCGATCACGGTCTGCGACTGCTTGAAGATCTCGGCAGCGGCGGCCTTGTCACCAGCGTTGATTGCCTTGCGAACGGCCTTGACGGCGGTGCGCAGACGCGAACGCAGGCTCGAGTTGTGAGCGTTCTGGGCGACGGCCTGGCGCGCGCGCTTGCGGGCTTGTGCGGAATTTGCCATGTAATTTCTTCCTGAATTCAGAATGCGCGCCCGGGGCGACGCAATAATTTGGGACGCAACAATTAAGTCACATCGTGCGACCCGGGATGCTCTGACACACGAATCCGGAACGCGACTGTCCTTTGCGAATCGGCGATTATACACACATGCCGGCACGGTGGGCAAGACCGATACGCACCTGCCGCATCCTGGGCGTGCCGCGCGGCCCGATCCGTATAATAGCCGCCACATTCCCAGCCGGCCCCCGCCTCATACGTGGCGCCGCAGCAACTTTCACGGCCCATCTTGAACCTGCTCAAAGCGCTTGCCACCATCAGCAGCCTGACCATGCTCTCCCGCATCACGGGGCTGGTGCGCGAAATCCTGATTGCCCGGGCCTTCGGCGCCTCGGACATGACCGACGCCTTCAATGTGGCGTTTCGCATACCTAACCTGCTACGCCGGGTCTTTGCCGAGGGCGCATTCTCGCAGGCTTTCGTCCCGATCCTGAACGAATACCACGGCAAGCGCGGGCCGGACGAGACCCACCACCTGATCGACGCGGTGGCCACGGTGATGTCCTGGGTGCTCGTGGCGGTGTCCGTGCTGGGCGTGATCGGCGCCCCGGTGGTGATGACGGTGGTGGCCACCGGCTTCCGGGGCGACTCCGAGACCTACAACTCGGCAGTGTTCATGACGCGCGTCATGTTCCCGTACATCGGCCTGATCTCGATGGTGGCGCTGGCGTCGGGCATCCTCAATACCTGGCGCAACTTCGCCGTGCCGGCCTTCACCCCGGTGCTGCTGAACCTTTGCCTGATCGTGGCGGCGCTGTTCGTCGGCCCGCACATGAGCCAGCCGATCTATGCCCAGGCCTGGGGCGTGCTGGCGGGCGGCGTGCTCCAGCTGGTCATCCAGGTGCCGGCGCTGCGCCGGCTCGGCGTGATGCCGCGGCTCTCGTTCAACCTGCGCGCGGCCTGGTCGGACGCCGGCGTGCGGCGCGTGATCCGTCAGATGCTGCCGGCGCTGCTGGCCGTGTCGGTGGCGCAGATCAGCCTGATCATCAACACGAATATCGCCTCGCACCTGGCCGCCGGCAGCGTCTCGTACCTGACCTATGCGGACCGCCTGATGGAATTCCCGACCGCGCTGCTGGGCGTGGCGCTGGGCACCATCCTGCTGCCGAGCCTCTCGCGCGCCAGCGCCACGGACGACCGCGAGGAGTACTCGGGCCTGCTCGACTGGGGCCTGCGCCTGACCTTCCTGCTGGCCGTGCCCGCCGCCGTGGGCCTGTTCGTGTTCGGCACGCCGCTGACGGCCGTACTGTTCCACTATGGCAAGTTCGACGCCCACGCGGTGGAAATGACGCGCCAGGCGCTGGTGTCGTACGGCACCGGCCTGGTGGCGCTGATCCTGATCAAGATCCTGACGCCGGGCTTCTACGCGCGGCAGGACATCCGCACGCCGGTGAAGATCGCGCTGCTGGTGCTGGTCATCACGCAGGCGTCGAACTACGTCTTCGTGCCGCTGCTGGGCCACGCCGGGCTGGCGCTGTCGATCAGCTTCGGCGCCACCGTCAACGCCCTGCTGCTGTTCTTCGGCCTGCGCCGGCGCGGCTTCTACCGGCCGGCCCCGGGCTGGGGCCTGTTTCTCGCCCGGCTGCTCGCGGCGGTGCTGATCCTGGCGGGCATGCTGCTGTGGTTCGCCCGGAACTTCGACTGGGTGGCGATGGGCGCCACGCCGCTTGCGCGCATCGCGCTGATGGCGTCGTGCCTGGTACTTGCGGCGGTGGTCTACTTCGGTACACTGTGGATCATGGGGCTGCGTTACGCCGCCTTCCGGCGCCGCGCCGGCTAGTCAGGAACCCGCAATGACATCCACGAAAGTCCTGGATTACTTCGCCAGCCTCGTGGCCGACGAAAACGGCATCCCGCTGACGGAAACCGCGCTCTCCATCGCCCAGGACGCGTACCCGGACCTCGACCTCCAAGCCGAACTGGCCTCCCTCGACGTACTCGCGCTGCGGCTCAAGCGGCGGATTGCCGAGGGCACGCCCGCCATCCAGCGCCTGCGCCTGCTCAATCATTTCTTCTACCGCGATCTCGGTTTCGGCGCCAACGCCAACGACTACTACGATCCGGACAATTCCTACCTGAACGTGGTGCTGCGCCAGCGGCGCGGCATTCCGATCACGCTGGCGGTGCTCTATATGGAGTTGGGGCAGCAGATCGGGCTGCCGCTGAAGGGCGTGTCGTTCCCGAATCATTTCCTCGTGCGCATGACCATCCCCGCCGGCGAGGTGGTGCTGGACCCTCTCACCGGGGAGACGCTGTCGAAGGAGCAGTTGCAGGAGATGCTGGACCCCTACCTCGAACGGGAGGGGATTTCGGACCCGAACCAGGTGCCGCTGGGGCTGTTTCTGCAGGTGGCGAGCCACCGCGAGATCGTCGCCCGCCTGCTGCGCAACCTGAAGGCGATCTACCTGCAGGAATCGCGCTGGCAACGGCTGCTGGCGGTGCAGAACCGCCTGGTGATCCTGTTGCCGAATTCGATCGAGGAAGTGCGCGATCGGGGGCTGGCGTATGCCAACCTGGAGTGCTTCCGGCCGGCGCTGGAGGACCTGGAAGCCTACGTCCAGGCCCGTCCCGATGCGGCCGATACGACCCAGATCCGCGACCGCATGCCGGCGCTGCGGATGATGAGCCGGAGCCTCAGCTAATCGCTGGGCTCATCCCCATCAGTCCTTGAGATCCGCACGGGTGCGCGGCTTGCCGCGTACCAGCTTCCACAGCCCGCCCAGCACCAGCGGCACCACCGCCGCACCAATGCCCGCCAGCACGATCAGGTTCAGGTACTGCTTGATGAAGGGCAAATTGCCGAAGAAGTAGCCGGCGAACACCAGTCCGCAGACCCAGGCCACCGCGCCAAGCACGTTGAACATCTGGAAGCGCGCGAACGTCATCTGCGACACCCCCGCCACGAACGGCGCGAAAGTCCGCACGATCGGGATGAAACGCGCCATCACCAGCGTCTTGCCACCGTGGCGCTCGTAGAAGTCGTGCGTCTTGCGCAGCGCCTTCTGGTCCAGGAAGCGCCATTGGTGGTCGAACACCTTCGGCCCGATCCAGCTCCCCACGAAGTAGTTGACCGTGTTGCCCGTGATCGCGGCCACCAACAGCAGGCCGCAAAGCACCCACTCGTTCATCGCCCCGGTGGCGCACATGGCGCCGGCAATGAACAGCAGGGAGTCGCCGGGCAGGAACGGCAGCACCACCAGGCCGGTCTCGGCGAAGACGATGGCGAACAGGATGCCGTACACCCAGACGCCATAGTCCTGAACGAACTGGCCGAGGAATTTGTCGATGTGCAGGACCATGTCCAGCAGTTGCAATACGGTGTCCAAACTGATCCCCTAGAAGAAGGTCCCCATGATACAAGAGCCGCCGGGCGCGTCCGTCACCCGGGCGGCCCAAGTGTGCCGAAAAGGTGTCCGGCCGCACGTATAATCGCCGCATGCCTGCCGACGCCCTCCGCACCACCCAGCCCAGCCGCCCCATCCGCGCCCTGCCGGACCAGTTGATCAGCCAGATCGCCGCCGGCGAGGTGGTGGAACGGCCCGCCTCGGTGGTCAAGGAACTGCTCGAAAATGCACTCGATGCCGGCGCCACGCAGCTGGCCATCCGGCTCGAAGAAGGCGGCGTGCGGCGCATGGTCATCACGGACAACGGCTGCGGCATTCCCGCCGACGAACTGCCCGTCGCGCTGACGCGCCACGCCACCAGCAAGATCGCCTCGCTCGACGAACTGGAGTCGGTGCTCACGCTGGGCTTCCGGGGCGAGGCGCTCGCGTCCATCGCCTCGGTCTCGCACCTCGTGCTGACCAGCCGCACCGCCGATGCCGCCCATGCCACCCAGGTCAGCGCCGACACCGGCCATCTCCAGCCCGCCTCGGGCGGGGTCGGCACGATGGTCGATGTGCAGCACCTGTACTTCAACACGCCAGCGCGCCGAAAGTTCCTTAAAACGGAACAAACCGAGCTGGGACACTGCCTGGAGATGATCCGGCGGGTGGCGCTGGCGCGGCCCGATGTCACGATTTCGGTCCATCACAACGGCAAGCCGCTCGAGCACTGGAACGGCGGCGACGTGGCCACGCGCACCGCGCAGGTGCTCGGCACCGACTTCGCACGCGCCCGGCTGGCGCTGGACGAGGAAGCCGGCACGCTGCACCTCTATGGCTTCGCGGGGCTGCCCACGGCGTCCCGGGGGCGGCCGGACCAGCAGTACTTCTTCGTCAACGGCCGTTTTGTGCGCGACAAGCTGCTCAACCACGCCGTGCGTAGCGCCTATCAGGACGTCCTGCATGGCGACCGCTTCCCGTCGTACGTGCTGTGCCTGGACCTGCCGCCGGAAATGGTCGATGTGAACGTGCATCCGTCGAAGATCGAGGTGCGCTTCCGCGAATCCCGCGCGGTGCACCAGTTCGTCTACCACGCCGTGCAGCGCTGCCTGGCGCGGCAGGCCGGCGAACAGGGCGACAGCCTGCATACCGATGCAGCGGATGGCGCCATGATGCCGAACGCAAGCCCGATCGGGGGCAGCGGCATGGCCGGCGGCGTACCCGGCGCGGCGCCGCAGTGGGTTAACTACTCCGCAGGCCGCCAGACCGAACTCGGCATCGCTCAGCCGCGTCAGGCCTATCTCGGCATGGTGCGCGAGGCCACCGGCGATGGCGCCGGCCGCGCCTGGCAGCCGTCCGCGCAGCCGCCCGCCTGGCTGGCCGATGCCCAGGCCGCCCGGGCCGACGAACCGCCCAGCCTGCTCGATCGCCTGCCGATGGGCACCTCCTCGCCCTTCGTCCAGCACGATACGGACGGCGCCGAGGCCGATCACCCGCTCGGCTACGCGGTGGCCCAGCTCCACGGCATCTACGTGCTGGCGCAGAACGCGCGCGGGCTGGTGCTGGTGGACATGCATGCCGCGCACGAACGCATCCTGTACGAGCAGATCAAGACGGCACTCGAAGCGCGTGAACTAGCCGTACAGCCGCTGCTGATCCCGGTCACGCTGCCGGCCAGCCCGGTCGAGATCGGCGCGGCCGAGGAACATCAGGAAACGCTGACCCTGCTCGGTTTCGACATCGCCCCGGTCTCCCCGACCACGCTGGCCGTGCGTGCCATTCCCGCACTGCTCAAGCAGGCCGATGCCGAGGCGCTCGCGCGCGACGTGCTGCGCGACCTCCAGTCCTATGGCGGCTCGCGCGTGCTGGCCGAGCGCCAGAACGAGCTGCTCGCCACGCTGGCCTGCCACAGCGCCGTGCGCGCCAATCGCAAGCTCACGCTGGAAGAGATGAACGCGCTGCTGCGCCAGATGGAGCAGACCGAGCGCGCCGACCAATGCAACCACGGGCGCCCCACCTGGGTGCAGCTCACTGTGGCCGAGCTGGACCGGCTGTTCCTGCGTGGCCAGTAACAGTTTGTCGATGTCTGCGCTGTCTTCCGCTCCGCTGTCTTCCGCCCTGCCGCCGGTCGTCTGCCTGCTCGGCCCCACCGCCTCCGGCAAGACCGCCGCCGCGCTGGCGCTGGCCGCGCACACGCCGGTGGAGATCATCAGCCTCGACTCCGCGCTGGTCTATCGCGAGATGGACATCGGCACCGCCAAACCCACGCGCGACGAACTGGCCAGCGTGCCGCACCATCTGATCGACATCATCGATCCAGTCGACAGCTACTCCGCCGCGCAGTTCGTGACCGATGCCGAGCGGCTGATCGCCGAGATCCGCGCGCGCGGCCGGGCGCCGCTGATCGTGGGCGGGACCATGCTCTATTACAAGGCGCTGACGCAGGGCCTGAACGACCTGCCGCAGGCCGACGCCACGCTGCGCGCCGAACTCGACGCCCTGGCGGCCGAACGCGGCTGGCCGGCGCTGCACGCGATGCTGGCCGAGGTAGACCCGGTGACCGCCGCCCGGCTGGCGCCCAACGATGCGCAGCGCATCCAGCGCGCGCTGGAGATTTTCCGACTAAGCGGACAGCCGATGTCCGCGCTGCTGGCCCGCCAGGCTGATGCCCGCACCTTCACCGGCGCGGCCGATGCGCGCTACCGCGTGATTGCGCTGGAGCCGTCGGATCGCGCGGTGTTGCACACGCGGATCTCGGAAAGATTCGATGCGATGCTGGCCGGCGGCCTGATCGACGAGGTGCAACGGCTGCGCGCGCGCGGCGACCTGCATCTCGGCCTGCCGTCGATGCGCTGCGTCGGCTACCGGCAGGTGTGGGAGTTCCTCGACGGCGCCTGCGATGCCTCGACCATGCGCGAACGCGGCATCGCCGCCACGCGCCAGCTCTGCAAGCGCCAGCTCACCTGGCTGCGCAGCACGCCCGAGCGCGTCAGCGTGGACTGCCTCGCCCCGGACTACGTGGCCCAGGTGGCCCGGCTGGCTGGGATGTTGGAGTAGCATTCCCGACTCATTCCCGCATTCGCCGCTTACTACCGTTCCCATGACCGCCTTCGCCATCCGCCCTGCCGAGCCCGCAGACAGCACCACGCTATTTCGCCTGATCGCCGCGCTGGCCGAGTATGAAAAGCTCACCCATCTCGTCGAAGCCACGCCGGAAAAAATCCAGACCGCGCTGTTCGGCGACCGCCCACATGCCGAGGCGGTGCTGGTGGAGGTGGAGACGGCAGCCGGCAGGCAGGCAGTCGGCTTCGCGCTGTTCTTTCACAATTTCTCGACCTTTCTGGCCAAGCCGGGGCTGTACCTCGAAGACCTGTTCGTGGAGCCCGCGTGGCGCGGCCACGGACTGGGCAAGGCGCTGCTGCGCCATCTGGCCGGCATCGCCGTGGCGCGCGGCTGCGGGCGCTTCGAATGGTCGGTGCTGGACTGGAACCAGCCGTCGATCGATTTCTATCAGGCGATGGGCGCCAACGTGATGCCGGACTGGCGCATCTGCCGCGTGACCGGGGATGCGCTGACCAAGCTCGGCGGCCAGCCCTGAGGCCCTGCGCCCCTGCATCGAGCAAGCCCAAAAACAAAAACGCCCGATGTTGCCATCGGGCGTTTTGCCATCCTGCGAGGGATTGGACCGCGCTCAGACCACCACGGTCTGAGCCTGGCCTTCCTCGCGTTCGCGGATTTCGCCGATCTGCCACACGGCTTCGCCAGCCGCCTGGAGGTGACGGATCGCGCGTTCGGCGTCTTCCTTCGCCACGATCACGACCATGCCGATGCCGCAGTTGAACACGCGGTGCATTTCCGCATCGGCCACGCGGCCTTGCTCCTGGAGCCACTGGAACAGCGGCGGCAGCGTCCAGGCATCCTTCTGGATCACGGCGGTGACGTTGTCGGCCAGCACGCGCGGCACGTTCTCGGTCAGGCCGCCGCCGGTGATGTGGGCCATGCCCTTGACCGGCAGCGTCTCGATCAGCGAGAGCAGCGGCTTCACGTAGATGCGCGTCGGCGCCATGATGGCGTCCTGCAGGCGCTGGCCGTGGAAGTCGGCGTTCAGGTCCGGCTTGGCCACGTCGATGATCTTGCGCACCAGCGAGTAACCGTTCGAATGCGCGCCCGACGAAGCCAGGCCCAGCACCACGTCGCCCGGGATAATCGTGCTGCCATCGATGATCTTGCGCTTTTCCACCGCGCCCACCGCGAAGCCGGCCAGGTCGTACTCGCCGTCCGGGTACATGCTCGGCATTTCGGCGGTCTCGCCGCCGATCAGCGCGCAGCCGGCCAGTTCGCAGCCATGAGCGATGCCCTGGATCACGGTAGCGGCCGTGTCCACGTCCAGCTTGCCGCAGGCGAAGTAGTCGAGGAAGAACAGCGGCTCGGCGCCCTGCACCAGGATGTCGTTGACGCTCATCGCCACCAGATCCTGGCCCACGGTGTCATGGCGGTTCAGCTGGAAGGCCAGCTTGAGCTTGGTGCCCACGCCGTCCGTGCCGGACACCAGCACCGGCTCCTGGAACTTCTTCGAGAGTTCGAACAGCGCGCCGAATCCGCCGATGCCGGCCATCACGCCTTCACGCATGGTGCGCTTGGCGAACGGCTTGATGCGGTCTACCAGCGCGTCGCCGGCGTCGATGTCAACACCGGCATCGCGGTAGGAAAGGCCTGCCTGGCCGGCGTTCTGGGATGCGCTCATGAGATCCTGCTTGTCTTTGACGAGGTAAAGTGTGGATTACGGCGCCCGGCGCCACGGAGGGCGGGCGCGAGTCCGTTAGAATCGCGATTTTAACGGATACAGGCTCCCGGCTACCAGTTTCGCGGCGACACCCGGTCACCAGACCGGCCAAAGTGCCCCGCCCGGCGGTTTCCGGACCCTTTCGATGAACGCTCCCCTGCTCTCGCCAGACTCCAAACGTATCCTGATCTGGATCGTCGTGGCCGCCGGCCTGTTCGCCGCCATCGTGGCGCTGGCGCCGGTGCTCACGCCCTTCCTGTTCGCGTTCATTTTTGCGTACATTCTCACGCCGGGCGTGGACTGGCTGCAGCGCCGCCGCGTGCCGCGCTTTATCGGCGTGACGCTGATGATCGGCCTGCTGACCATTATCGTGGTGCTGCTGGTGCTGCTGCTGATCGCCGTGCTCCAGCGCGAGATCCCGCAGATCCGCGAGCAGGTGCCGCTGCTGTTGCAAAAGCTCAACAATGTGGTGTCGCCCCGCCTGGCAGAACTGGGGGTGCGCGTGCGCTTTGACTTCCCCGGCCTGCGCAACATGCTCCAGGACCGCTTCGCGGCGAGCCCGGAAGACCTGTTCCAGGTGGTGCTGAATTATGCGAAGGTGTCCGGCTCGGCCCTGATCAGCGTGTTCGGGATGCTGTTCATCATCCCCATCGTCATGTATTACCTGATGATGGACTGGCATATGGTCATGCGGCGTATCGAGCGGCTGGTGCCGCGCCGCTGGGTGCCGAAGGTGCGCGAGCTGTCGAATGAGACCGATGCGCTGCTTTCCCAGTACCTGCGCGGCCAGATCCTGGTTATGGTGATTCTTGCTGCACTTTATTCGATCGGGCTGACCATCGCCGGGTTCGAGGTGGGCGTTCCGGTGGGCGTGTTCACCGGGCTGGCCGTGTTCATCCCGTACATCGGTTTCGGGCTGGGGCTAGCGCTGGCGATCCTGGCTGCGCTGCTGCAATTCGGTAATTTGTACGGGCTGGGCGCCGTGGCCGTGGTATACGGCATCGGGCAGTTCGTGGAAAGCTTCTACCTGACGCCGCGCCTGGTGGGCGAGCGCATCGGGCTGCACCCGCTGGTGGTGATCTTCGCGCTGCTGGCATTCGGCCAGTTGTTTGGCTTCTTCGGCGTGCTGCTGGCCCTGCCGACCTGTGCGGTGCTGCTGGTCGGCGCGCGGCAGATCCGGCGCGTTTACATGGCTAGCGATCTGTATCGCAACTGATTGAAGCCCACAGAAACTGATGGAACCGAGGTAGGAAGTTACGAAAACGTCATGTCATCGCGTCATAAGCAGCTTTCGCTCGAGCTCGGCAGCCCGCCGCCGTCCACGTTCGAGAACTTTTTCGTGGCTTCGAACCGGGAGCCGGTGCAGCGCCTGCGCGAGCTGCCGGCCGCCATCGCCCAGGAACACGCCAACGACCGGCTGATCTACCTGTGGGGCGAGGTCGGCTCGGGGCGCACCCACCTGCTGCACGCAGTGTGCGACGCGGCGCTCCATACCGGCCTGAACTGCCGCTACCTGAGCCCGCACCACGCGCTCGCCGACTTCAATTTCGACCCGTCCTGCCGGCTTTACACCGTCGATGATGTGGAATTGCTCGACGAAGCGCGACAGATCGCCGTGTTTTCGCTGTATAACGAGGTGCGCGCCCACGTGCGCACCGCGCTGGTGGTGGCGGGCGGCCTGGCGCCGCGTGCCATGCCGGTACGTGAAGACCTGCGCACCCGGCTCGGCTGGGGGCTGGTCTACCAGGTGGCCTCGCTGTCCGATGACGACAAGATGGCCGCCCTGCTGCAGGCCGCGCGCGAGCGTGGCTTGCAGTTATCGCCCGAAATCCCCCACTGGCTGGTCACGCGGCATTACCGCGACATGCCCAGCCTGATGGCCCTGCTGGACGCGCTGGACACGTATTCGCTCGAGCGCAAGCGCGCGGTCACCCTGCCGCTGCTGCGCGAGATGTTTGCGGAATTCCGCGAATAAATCGCGAATCCGCGCCGAAGCTGGCACGAAATCCGCTCCCAAAATGGTCCTGGCGCGCCAAGCCGCGCCAACCGCCATGTGTACCTTAATGTAAAATCGCCGCCCATGAATCTGGCACTGTTTGACCTCGACCACACCCTGATCCCCACCGACAGCGACCACGAATGGGGCCGCTTCCTGGTCCGCATGGGCGTTGTCGACGAGGAATCCTATCGTCGCAAGAACGACGAGTTCTATGGGCAATACAAGGCGGGCACCCTGGATATCCAGGCGTTCCTGCGCTTCGCGCTGGCCCCGCTGGCTGCCAATCCGCGTGACCGGCTGGACGCCTGGCGCCAGCGCTTCATGCGCGAGGTGATCGACCCGGTCATCACCCCGCAGGCCAAGGCGCTGGTCTACAAGCACCTGGAGGCGGGCGACCTGTGCGCCGTGGTGACGGCTACCAACAGCTTCGTCACCGCGCCGATCGCCCAGGCCTTCGGCATCAAGCACCTGATCGCCACCGAGCCGGCCACGTCCGACGGCAAGCCGGAAAGCGCCTTCACGGGCGAGGTCTTCGGCGTGCCGAGCTTCCGCGAGGGCAAGATCGCCCGCGTGGAGCAGTGGCTCAAGGGCCTCGGCACCCAGTGGGAAGACTTCGGCACCACGACGTTCTATAGCGATTCCGCCAACGACCTGCCGCTGCTGGAAAAGGTCAGCGAGCCGATCGCCGCCAATCCCGACGACCGCCTGCGCAACCATGCGGCCGCGGCCGGCTGGCGCATCATGGACCTGTTCTGACGTGATCAAGAAGCTCATCAACCGGCTGCTCGGCAAGCCTGGCCCCAAGCTGCGCCGCACCGGGCGCGCCCATACGCAGCGCATCGTCAACGTGGACGAACACCAGATCGACCCCACGCTGCTCTCGCGCAACGCGGTCAAGGTCACCGCCACGCTCCAGCAGGCCGGTTTCCAGGCCTTTATCGTCGGCGGCGCCGTGCGCGACGTGCTGCTCGGCATCAAGCCGAAGGACTTCGACGTGGCGACCAACGCCACGCCCGAAGAGGTGCAGGCACTGTTCCGCCGCTCGCGCATCATCGGCCGGCGCTTCCAGATCGTGCACGTGACCTTCTACGGCGGCCGCGAGCAGGAAATCATCGAGGTCTCGACGTTCCGCGCGCTGGTGGACGCCATTGCCAGCGAGACGCTGCCCGAAGGCCGCCGCCTGAAGCGCGCCGAGCTGGACAGCAAGACGCACGCGATCGACGCCAGCGGCCGCGTGCTGCGCGACAACGTCTGGGGCTCCCAGGCCGAGGACGCCGAGCGCCGCGACTTCACGATCAACGCGATGTACTACGACCCGGCCGCGCAGACCGTGCATGACTACCATCACGGCATGGAAGACATCCGCGCGCGCACGCTGCGGATGATCGGCGACCCGGTCACGCGCTACCGCGAAGACCCGGTGCGCATGCTGCGCGTGGTGCGCTTCGCGGCCAAGACAGGTTTTTCGATCGACGAAGCGACGCGCGAGCCCATCGCCGAACTGGCCCCGCTGATCCACAACGTGCCGAGCGCGCGCCTGTTCGACGAAATGCTGAAGCTGCTGATGTCCGGGCACGCCTGGGCCTCGCTGCAGGAGCTGCGCAAGGCCGGCCTGCACAAGGGCCTGCTGCCGCTGCTGGACGTGGCGCTGGAGCAGCCGATGGGCCAGCGCTTCGTGCAGCTGGCGCTCGACAACACCGACCGCCGCGTGCAGGCCGGCAAGCCGGTGTCGCCCGGTTTCCTGTTCGCCGCGCTGCTGTGGCACCACGTGCTGCAACGCTGGAACAAGCTGCGCGACGAGGGCGAGCACGCGATTGCGGCGCTCAACACGGCCATGGACATGGTGCTGGAGAAGCAGACCGGCCAACTGGCCATCCAGCGCCGCTTTGTCACCGACATGCGCGACATCTGGGGCATGCAGCCGCGCTTCGAGAAGCGCGTGGGCCGCATGCCGTTCCGCCTGCTGGAATCGCCGCGCTTCCGTGCCGGCTATGACTTCCTGCAACTGCGCTGCGAATCGGGCGAACAGCCGGCTGAAATCGGCCAATGGTGGACCGACTTCCAGAACGCGCCGCCCGATACGCGCGAAGACATGATCGAGGCCACCCGCCAGAAGCGCGGCAAGGGTGGCTCGGGCGCCGCCGGTGGCCAGGGCGGCCAGGGTGCCGACGAGGGCGAAGGCTTCGCGGGCGTCGATGGCGAGGGCCCGGCGCGCAAGAAGCGTCGTCGGCGCGGTCCGCGGAAATCGGATAAAGTTTCTTCCCGGGGCGACACGGACGCGGCGGAGGGGGGTCAAGCCGCATCGGAGTCCGGCCGCGCCCAGCCGGAGGAATAACATGACACTTGCCTTTATCGGCATCGGCGCCAATCTCGGCGATGCCCGCCAGGCACTGAAGGACGCCATCGTGTGCCTGGCCCAGCAGGTCGGCATCACGGTATTGGCCAAGTCCTCGTTCTACCGCACCGCACCCGTCGACGCCAGCGGCGACGACTACTTCAACGCCGTGGTGAAGGTGGAGACGTCCTTCACCGCGCCGCAGCTGTTGCGCATCTGCCACCACATCGAGGACCAGTTCGGCCGCGAGCGCCCGTTTCACAACGCGCCGCGCACGCTGGACCTCGACCTGCTGCTGTTCGGCGCCGACCGGATCGACTCCGAGGCGATGACCGTGCCGCATCCACGCATCACCGAGCGCGCCTTCGTGCTGGTGCCGCTGGTGGAGCTGGACGGCGAGCTGGTCATCCCGGGCCGTGGCCGCGCGGCGGACTTCCTGCCCGGCGTGCGCGACCAGCGCATCGAGAAGTTTTCCTCATGCAAATGCCCCCGCCTGCAGGAAGGCGGCACGCAGGCGTGATCCACGCCTGATCCATCGGCACCCCACGAGCCATGCTCGACCATCTGCGCCGCATCGTCGTCGAAGGGCCCGTCGGCTCCGGCAAGACCTCGCTGGCGCAGCGCCTGGCCCGCACGCTCCAGGCCGGCGAACTGCCTGACGGCGCACGCCAGAACCCCTTCCTCGAACGCTTCTACCGCGAGCCGCAGCGCTATGCCCTGCCGATGCAGTTGCACTGCCTGGACCAGCGCGCCACCCAGATCCAGCAATGGCAGGCCGCGCTGCTGGCCGGCCAGCGCGTGATCGGCAATTTCCTCTACGCACGTGACCGCCTCTATGCGGCGCTGACCCTCGAAGCCGACGAACTCGCGCTCTACGACGCGCTCGCCGCCCGGCTCCAGGTGCCGGCCCAGCGCGTGGACCTGGTCATCATGCTCCAGGCCACGCCGTCGCTGCTGCGCGAGCGCATTGCGCGACGCGGCCTGCCTGGCGAGTCCGGCATCGACGAAACCTACCTCCAGCGGCTGACCGACGCCTACGGCGAACTGTTCCACCGCTACGACGAGGCGCCGGTCCTGATCGTGGACACCGCGCGCTTCAATCCGGTGGACAACGACGGCGATTTCCGTACACTACTGTCGCGCATCGAGAACATGCGGGGCCGCAAGGCCTTCCTGAATCTCGCGGCCCCCTGACCGCCCTGCCCGCCTCAGGCCCAGGCAGCCACACACCCCCACGGGCACTGCCATGAGTTACCTCCTCGACCCCTCCCGCAAGACCGTCACCATTCCCAAGCTCCAGGCCATGCGTGCCGCCGACGACAAGATCGTCATGCTGACTGCCTACGACTCGAGCTTCGCCGCACTGCTCGATTTCTGCGGCGTGGAAGTCATCCTCGTCGGCGATTCGCTCGGCAACGTAATGCAGGGCCAGCAGACCACGCTGCCCGTCACGCTGCCGCACATGGTCTATCACACCGAATGCGTGGCGCGCGGCAACCAGACCGCGCTGCTGGTTTCGGACCTGCCGTTCGGCACCTACGGCACGCCCACGCAGGCCTTCGAGAGCGCCGCCGCGCTGATGCGCGCGGGCGCGCAGATGGTGAAGCTGGAAGGCGGCGACTGGCTCGCTCCCACCGTGAAGTTCCTGGTCGAGCGCAGCATTCCGGTGTGCGCCCACATCGGCCTGACCCCGCAGTCGGTGCACGCGCTGGGCGGCTTCAAGGTGCAGGGCAAGACCGATGCCGGCGCCGCGCAGCTCAAGCGTGACGCGCTGGCGCTGCAGGCCGCCGGTGCGCAGCTGATCGTCATGGAAGCCGTGCCGGCCGCGCTGGCTGGCGAGGTCACGGCACAGCTGACGATTCCGACCATCGGCATCGGCGCCGGCGTGGACTGCTCCGGCCAGGTGCTGGTGCTGCAGGACATGCTCAATATCTATCCGGGCCGCAAGGCCAAGTTCGTGCGCAACTTCATGGACGGCCAGACCTCGATCGAGGCCGCCGTGCGCGCCTATGTCGCCGCCGTGAAGGACGGCAGCTTCCCGGCCGTCGAGCACACGTTCTCCGCCTGAGCGCGCCCACGTGGAGATCGGCACGGCCACGCTGGACGCTTTTCGCCTGCTGGCCAGCGGGGACGGCGCGCTATGGTTCATCGTCTGGACCTCGCTGATGGTGGCGGTGCTCGGCCTGGCGCTGGCCACCGTGCCGGCCATCGGCGCCGCCTACCTGATCGCCACCCATGCCTTTCCCGGCCGGCGCGTGGTGGTGGTGCTGGCGCAGGCCTTCCTGTCGTTCCCGACGGTGCTGGTTGGCCTGGTGCTCTACCTGCTGTTCACGCGGCAGGGGCCGCTGGGTAGTTTCTCCCTGCTGTTCACCCCATCCGGCATGGTCTTCGGGCAGGCCGTGATCGGCTTTCCCGTGGTGCTGGCGTTCTCGCTCGCGGCCATGCAGGCGGCGGATCCGCGCCTGCGCGAGACCGCCTGGGTGCTCGGCGCCGGCCGCTGGCGCACCTTCTTCACCGTGCTGCGCGAACTGCGTTTCGGCCTGATGGCGGCCGTGGTGGCCGGCTTCGGGCGCGTGATTGCCGAGGTGGGCTCGGCGCTGATGATCGGCGGCAATATCGAAGGCTCCACGCGCACCATCACCACGGCCATCGCGCTGGAGACCAGCAAGGGCGAGTTCGCGCAGGGCATCGCGCTCGGCATCGTGCTGGTGGCACTGGCGCTGGCCGTCAACATCATGCTCGCCTGGCTGCAAGGCGCGGGAGGGTTCCGGCGATGACCAGCGCACTGCTGACGGTGCGGGGTCTGGCGCGGCGCGTCGGCGCTCGCCAGTTGTTCGACATCCCCGAACTGGTATTCCCGCGCGCCGCCGCCGTGGCGCTGACCGGCGTGAACGGCGCGGGCAAGTCCACGCTGCTGCGGATGATGGCCGGGCTGGAGCCGGCACCGGGCGCGACCGTGGCGTGGCAAGACGAAGGCGGCAAGCACCGCGAGGCGCCGCTGACGCCGCTCCCGCCCGCGCTGCGCCAGCGCGTGGCCTATATGCACCAGCATCCCTACCTGTTCCGCACCTCGGTACGCGACAACATCGCCTATGGCCTGCGGGCCCGGGGCGTGGCGCACGACGAGATCGAGCGGCGCGTGGGCGCGGCGCTGGGCTGGGCCGGCATCGTCCATGTGCAGGACACCGCGCCGGAAAAGCTGTCCGGTGGCGAAGTCCAGCGCGTGGCGCTGGCGCGAGCCAAGGTGCTGGAGCCGGAATTGCTGCTGCTCGACGAACCGACCTCCAACCTCGACGGCCACGCGCGCGAGCAGGTGATTGCGCTGATCGGGGAACTGGCGGCGGAAGGCCGCTCCGTGGTGATGGTCTGCCACGACCGGGAACTGATCAACCTGCCCGGGGTGGTCAGATGGAAACTGGGGGACGGCCGGCTCGATACGCGGCATCGGTAGGCGGCTGGCGCCTACGCTTCCTATTTAGCGCAGCCGCGCCCGCATCGTCCCGCGCAGCGCATTGGCGATGACGATGGCCTCGGCGTGCCGCACCATCTCACGCGTGACCACGGCCTGTTCGATCGGGCCGTCGATCAGTGCGTCGCCCGCTTCGAGCACCACGGCGCGCATCACGCCCGGCAGGATGTCCGCCGACAGCGGCGGCGTCAGCCAGCGCCCGCCCACCTTCACGAACACCGAACTGCGTCCGCCTTCGAGCAACTCGTCGCGCGTGTTGAAGAACAGCGCGTCGAAGCCGCCCTCGCGCTCGGCCGCCTGCCAGCCGGCATCGAACGTGGCGCGGGCGCTGGACTTGTGGCGGCGCATCGGGTCGGCCACCGGCAAGGGCGTCGCGGCCAGGTCGAGTAGCGCCACCGGCTCGGCGCGCGGCGCCAGCGGGCCGCTCGCGAAGGCCAGCGCGCCGGCCTTGTCGACGGCCATCCGCAGCCGCCAGTCGCCATCGCCCAGCCGCCCTGCCTCGGCCTGCATGGCCGCCCGCGCGGCGGGCTGGTCGAACGCGAAGCCGAACACGGCCGTGGAATGCGCCAGCCGCGTCAGATGGCGCTCGCGGTGCAGCACCACGCCATCGCGCGCGTGCATGGTCTCGAACAGCGTGAAGCCGGGATCGTGCGCAGTCAGGAAGCGCGCCTTCCAGCCGCACTCGGCGAATTCGTCGGCGGCCACGCTGTCATGGACGATGCCGCCGCCCACCCCCATCTCGCCCCGGCGCAGGCCGTCGTCACCCTGCGGCCCCAGCACCAGCGTGCGGATGGCCACGGACATGCCGAAGGCGCCGCAGGGCTGGCCATCGGCCGGCGCATCGAGCCAGCCGATGGCGCCCGTGTAGAGGCCGCGCGGCGCGGTTTCCAGTTCGGCGATGATCTGCATGGTCCGCCGCTTGGGCGCGCCGGTGATCGAGCCGCATGGGAACAGCGCCGCCATCAGCGCGCCGAAGCCGGTGCCGGGCCGCGCCGTGGCCGTCACGGTGGAGGTCATCTGCAGCACGCGGCCGAATGGCTGGACCACGAAGCGGTCGGGCACGGCCACGCTGCCGGGCTGGGCGATGCGGCCCAGGTCGTTGCGCAGCAGGTCGACGATCATCACGTTTTCGGCCCGGTTCTTGGCGTCGGCAGCCAGCCGGCGCGCGGCGCGGGCATCCTGCTCGGCGTCCCCGATGCGCGGCGCGGTGCCCTTCATCGGCCGGGTCACCAGATGCCCGGCGCCGTCGTGTTCGACGAACAGCTCGGGCGATAGCGACAGCACCCAGCCATCGCCGGGTAGCCAGGCCAGCACGCCGAACGGCACCGGCTGCGCGGCCCGCAGCGCGGCGTAGAACGTCACCGGGTCGCCGAAGGCGGAGAAGCGGAGCCGCTGCGTGAAATTCACCTGATAGGTATCGCCGGCCTCGATATAGGCGTGGATGCGCGCGATGGCGTCCGCGTAGACGGCGTGCGACGGCTCGGCGCGTACGTCCATCGCCCCGGCCGGGGAGGATTCTGCCCGCGCGGCCAGCCATGCGCCTACGGCGTCGCCGTCAAGCCGGGCCAGGTCGCGGAACCAGAGCAGTTGCAGCGCGCCGTCATGGAACGGCAGCGCATCGCCGCAATGGACCGGCGCCCCGACCAGCGCCCCGCCGTACTCGTACGGCGCGAACAGCGTGGCATGCAGCCCGTGGCGCCAGCCGGCGGCCAGCAGCGCATCCAGCGTGGCGGGATCGGTGCCGGCGGGCAGGACATCGGCCTGGACAAACTCCGTATAGAGGCGCGACGCCGCCACGCCGGGTGCGGCGGCGGCATCGTCAAGCAGGACGAAGGGGTCGAAACTGGCGCTGGAGGGGGCGGGGGACGGCGGAACCACGGCAACTCGGCAGGGTGCATCAATGCCGCATTATCGCCGCGCCGGGCATGAAAAAACCGGCCACGCTGGTCACGTGGCCGGTTTCATCGTCCTGCCTGCCGGGCAATCCGGCGATTTAGCTGAAGAAGCTTTTCACCTTGTCCAGCCAGGACTGCTCCTGCGGGCTGTGGCGCGAGCCGCCCTCGTGCACCGAGCGGTCGAATTCACGCAGCATGTCCTTCTGGGCCTCGGTCAGCTTGACCGGCGTTTCCACGTTCACATGGACGTAGAGGTCGCCGGGATAGCCCGACCGCACACCCTTGATGCCCTTGCCACGCAGCCGGAACGTCTTGCCGCCCTGCGTGCCTTCCGGCACCGGGAAGCTGGCGCGGCCGCCCAGCGTCGGCACTTCCAGTTCGCCGCCCAGCGCCGCCGTGGCGAAGGAGATCGGCATCTGGCAGTGCAGGTCATCGCCATCACGCTCGAATACCTCGTGCGCCTTGATGTGCACTTCCACATACAGGTCGCCCGGGGGGCCGCCGTTGATGCCCGGCTCGCCATTGCCCGACGAGCGGATGCGCATGCCTTCGTCGATGCCGGCCGGAATCTTCACTTCCAGCGTCTTCTGCGACTTCAGCTTGCCCTGGCCATGGCACTTCACGCACGGCTTGGGGATGAACTTGCCGCTGCCGTGGCACTTCGGGCAGGTCTGCTGCATCGTGAAGAAGCCTTGCGACACACGCACCTGGCCCACGCCGTTACAGGTCGGGCAGGTTTCCACCGACGATCCCGGCTCGGCGCCATTGCCGTGGCAGTGTTCGCAGTCTTCCCAGTGCGGCACGCGGATCTGCGCCTCGTGGCCATGCGCGGCCTGCTCCAGCGAGATTTCCATGCTGTAGCGCAGGTCGGCGCCACGGTAGGCCTGCGGGCCGTTGCCGCGACGCTGGCCGCCCTGCTGGCCGAAGATGTCGCCGAAGATGTCGCCGAAGGCTTCGGCAAACCCGCCGTAGCCCTGGCCGCCGCCGAAGCCGCCAGCCATGTTCGGGTCCACGCCGGCGTGGCCATACTGGTCGTAGGCCGCCTTCTTCTCGGGGTCGGAGAGCATCTCGTACGCTTCCTTGCCCTCCTTGAACTTGTCTTCCGCTTCCTTGCTGTCCGGATTGCGGTCCGGGTGGTACTTCATCGCGAGCTTGCGATAAGCCTTCTTGATCTCTTCGTCGCTCGCGTTCTTGCCTACCCCGAGCACTTCGTAATAGTCACGTTTTGCCATGGTGGCTCTTACCTGATTGGCCTGCCCGGCAAAGAATCACCGGTCGGGCGAATAGCAAAAAAGCCGAGCGAGGTGTTCGACCACGGTTTCTCACCCTGTGTCAGAACACCATCGCCCGGCGTCGGGGCGGGAGTGGCGCTGGATGCACCTGCGCCGCTCCCGCTGATTCCCGCTTACTTCTTGTCGTTCACTTCCTTGAACTCGGCGTCCACGACGTTATCGTCCTGCGGCTGCGCCTGGGACTGCTGCTGGCCGCCCGCGGCACCGGCCGCACCGCCGGCTTCACCGGCCTTGGCCTGCATGTCGGCGTAGACCTTCTCGCCCAGCTTCTGGCTCGCTTCGGACAGCGCGTTGATCTTGGTTTCGATCTCGGCCTTGTCGCCGCCGCGTGCGGCGTCTTCCAGTTCCTTGATCGCGACTTCGATCTTTTCCTTCTCGCCGGCCTCGAGCTTGTCGCCATGCTCGATCACGGCCTTGCGGGTCGAGTGGACCAGCGCATCGGCCTGATTGCGGGCATCGGCCAGCTCACGGGCGCGCTTGTCTTCCTCGGCGTTGGCCTCGGCGTCCTTCACCATGCGCTGGATCTCGTCTTCCGACAGACCCGAGTTCGCCTTGATAGTGATGCGGTTTTCCTTGCCGGTGGCCTTGTCCTTGGCGCCCACGTGCAGGATGCCGTTGGCGTCGATGTCGAACGAGACCTCGATCTGCGGCGTGCCACGCGGCGACGGCGGAATGCCTTCCAGGTTGAACTCGCCCAGCAGCTTGTTGCCGCTGGCCATCTCGCGCTCGCCCTGGAACACCTTGATCGTCACCGCCGGCTGGTTGTCGTCGGCCGTCGAGAAGACCTGTGCGTGCTTGGTCGGGATGGTCGTGTTCTTGCTGATCATCTTGGTCATCACGCCGCCCAGCGTCTCGATGCCCAGCGACAGCGGCGTCACGTCCAGCAGCAGCACGTCGGTACGGTCGCCGGACAGCACCGAGCCCTGGATCGCGGCACCGACGGCCACGGCTTCGTCCGGGTTCACGTCCTTACGCGCTTCCTTGCCGAAGAACTCGCGCACCTGCTCCTGCACCTTGGGCATGCGGGTCATGCCGCCGACCAGGATCACGTCGTCGATATCGCCCACCTTGACGCCCGCATCCTTGATGGCGGTGCGGCACGGGTCGATCGTGCGCTTGATCAGGTCTTCCACCAGCGCTTCCAGCTTGGCGCGCGTGATCTTCAGGTTCAAGTGCTTCGGACCCGAGGCATCCGCCGTGATGTACGGCAGGTTGATCTCGGTCTGCTGCGAGCTGGACAGCTCGATCTTGGCCTTTTCAGCGGCTTCCTTCAGGCGTTGCAGCGCCAGCACGTCCTTGGACAGGTCAACGCCCTGGTCCTTCTTGAACTCGCCGATGATGTAGTCGATGATGCGCTGGTCGAAGTCCTCGCCACCGAGGAAGGTGTCGCCGTTGGTCGACAGCACTTCGAACTGCTTCTCGCCGTCCACGTCCGCGATCTCGATGATCGAGATGTCGAACGTGCCGCCGCCGAGGTCGTACACGGCGATCTTGCGGTCGCCCTTCTCGTTCTTGTCCATGCCGAACGCCAGCGCGGCGGCAGTCGGCTCGTTGATGATGCGCTTGACGTCCAGGCCCGCGATGCGGCCGGCGTCCTTGGTCGCCTGACGCTGCGAGTCGTTGAAGTAAGCCGGCACGGTGATCACGGCTTCGGTCACCGGCTCGCCCAGGTAGTCCTCGGCGGTCTTCTTCATCTTGCGCAGCACTTCGGCGGACACCTGCGGCGGGGCCAGCTTCTGGTCACGCGCGCCCACCCATGCGTCGCCGTTATCGGCCTTGACGATGGCGTAGGGCATCAGGCCGATGTCCTTCTGCACTTCCTTTTCTTCGAACTTGCGGCCGATCAGGCGCTTCACGGCGTACAGCGTGTTGCGCGGATTCGTGACCGCCTGGCGCTTGGCCGGCGCGCCGACCAGGATCTCGCCATCTTCCATGTAGGCGATGATCGACGGGGTGGTGCGCGTGCCTTCGGCGTTCTCGATGACCTTCGGCGTGTTGCCTTCCAGGATCGCAACGCAGCTATTGGTGGTACCCAAGTCGATACCGATGATCTTACCCATTTGTGTTCTCTCCTATTGAGCCCTGCTTTGGCGCAGCGGCTGCAATTCAACCTGAGTGCGAAATGTGGCCGTCCGGGGGCATTTCAAGGGCAGAACCCGCAATTCCGAGTAATTTTCTCGGTTTTGCGGGGTAGCACCGTGCCTGCGTCGGGAGCGGCCAAAAAGTGGCTTATTGTTATCTTTTTTGGCGGATATCAGGACTGCCGCTCGCGCTGCCAGAGGACGTCGGTGCCGCCGCCGGCCCGATTCAGCACCCGGGCGAGCACGAACAGCAGGTCCGAGAGCCGGTTCAGGTACTGGCGCGGCGCCTCGTTGAGGGCCTCGGTGGCGCCCAGCGCCACCAGCGCCCGCTCCGCCCGGCGGCACACCGTACGGCAGACGTGGGCCTGGGCGGCGGCGCGGCTGCCGCCCGGCAGGATGAACTCCGCCAGCCGGGGCAGGTTCGCGTTGTAGTGCGCCAGCCAGTCGTCCAGCTGGATCACCTGCGCTTCCTTGAGCAGCGTGTAGCCCGGAATCGACAGCTCGCCGCCCAGGTCGAACAGGTCGTGCTGGATATGGAGCAGGGCGGCGCGCACGTCATCCGGCAGGTCCGGCTCGGTCAGCAGCAGGCCGATGTGGGAATTCAGTTCGTCCACGTCGCCGATGGCGGCGATGCGCTCGCTGTTCTTGCCCGTGCGGCTGCCGTCGCCCAGCCCGGTGGTGCCGGCGTCACCGGTGCGGGTGGCGATCTTGGACAGGCGGTTACCCATGCCGGTCTCCCTCGTCTTGGTTTGAAGTGGCGCAATTATGGCCCCGAACCCGGGCTTCGGGGCGGGTTCCGGGCGCCGCGATGCGGTCCGCCGCGTGACGCGGACGGCGTAGAATGGCGGGATTCGCCGGAGACAAAAGCATGAACCACCCCACGCCCGCCGCCGCCCTGGCGCGCCGTCCCCTTCCCGTTGCCCTGGCCGAGACACTGGCCGCCCGCTTCGGCGAACGGTTTTCCACCTCGGCCGGCGTCTGCGCCCACCATGGCCGCGACGAATCCCCGTTCCCGCCCGCCGCCCCGGACGCCGTGGTCTTCGCCCACACCACCGAGGAAATCGCCGAACTGGCCAGCCTCTGCAACCAGCATGGGGTGCCGCTGATCCCCTACGGCGCCGGATCGTCGCTCGAAGGCCACCTGCTGGCCGTGGCCGGGGGCATCAGCCTGGACCTCTCCCAGATGAACCGCGTGCTGGCGGTGCATCCCGAGGACCTGACCGTGACGGTGCAGCCGGGCGTGACCCGCAAGCAGCTGAACCAGGAAATCAAGGACACCGGGCTGTTCTTCCCGATCGACCCGGGCGCCGATGCCTCGCTGGGCGGGATGTGCGCCACGCGCGCCTCCGGCACCAACGCGGTCCGCTACGGCACGATGCGCGAGAACGTGCTGGCCCTGACCGTGGTCACGGCGGACGGCCGCGTGATCCGCACCGGCACCCAGGCGCGCAAGTCGTCGGCCGGCTATGACCTGACCCGGCTGTTCGTCGGCAGCGAAGGCACGCTCGGCATCATCACCGAGGTCACCGTGCGGCTCTACCCGCAGCCGGAAGCGATCTCGGCCGCCGTGTGCGCGTTCCCGAGCATGGGCGACGCCGTGCGCGCCACGATCCAGACCATCCAGCTTGGCGTGCCGGTGGCCCGCGTGGAGTTCGTCGATGCGCTGGCCATCCGCGCGATCAACCGCCACGACAACCTCACGCTGCCGGAAACCCCGCACCTGTTCTTCGAGTTCCACGGCACCGAGGCCGGCGTGCGCGAGCAGGCCGAAACCGTGCAGCAGATTGCCGACGAGCACGGCGGCCAGGGCTTCGAATGGGCCACGCGCCCCGAAGACCGCAGCCGGCTCTGGAATGCGCGCCATACGGCCTACTTCGCGATGCTGCAGCTCAAGCCCGGCTGCAAGTCCGTGACAACCGACGTCTGCGTGCCGATTTCCCGCCTGGCCGACTGCGTGACCGAGACCGAGCGCGACCTGAACGCCTCGCAGCTGCCCTGCCCCATCGTCGGCCATGTCGGCGATGGCAACTTCCACGTGGCGATCCTGGTCGACCCGGCCAAGCCCGAGGAAATGGCCGAGGCGGAGGACATCAACCGCCGCATCGTCGAACGGGCGCTGGCCATGGGCGGCACCTGCACCGGCGAGCACGGCGTGGGGCTGCACAAGATGGGTTTCCTCGTGCAGGAGCACGGCGAGGATGCACTGGACCTGATGCGGGCGATCAAGGCGGCGCTCGATCCCAATCAGATTCTGAATCCGGGCAAGATCTTCAGCGCGGCGCGCTGACCGGGGGCCCGCGCCATGGCATCGGTGTTCCACCGCGTCCCGCCCCTGCACCTGCTGATCGCGTTCGAGGCCGCCGCGCGGCTTGGCAGCTTCGCGCGTGCGGCGGAAGAACTGTCCGTCACGCCCAGCGCGGTCTCGCACCGCATCAAGAATCTGGAGGAATTATGGGGCGACGACCTGTTCGTGCGCTCCAACGCCGCGCTGCGGCTCACCGCCGCCGGCACGCGCTACCAGCGCAATGTGCAGGACGCGCTGAAGTCCCTCAACGAACTGGCCCGCCCCGAGTACAACAAGCTGCGCACGCGGCTGCGGGTGGCCATTCCGCCGACGTTCGGCCGGCAGCACCTGGTGCCGCGCCTGCCCGAGTTCGGCGCGCTCTACCCCCATATCGACCTGGAACTGCACCTGTCCGTGCCCTTCCTCGATGTGAAGGCCGAGGACACCGATGTCGAGATCCGCTACGGCACGGGACGCTATTCGGGCCTCAAAACCACGAAACTGCTAGTCGAACCGGTGTTTCCGGCGTGCGGGCGGGAGTACTACGAGCGGGTCAACGGGCGCGCCATCGCCAAGCCAGACGACCTGCACAACCTCGTGCTGCTGCGCAGTCCGCTGGAGCCGTGGCGGCCGTGGTTCGAGACCGCCGGGCTCGACTGGCCGGAGCCCCAGACCGGCCCGCAATTCAACGATATCGGCCTGATGCTGGAAGCCATCGTCTCGAACCAGGGCGTGGGACTGGTGCGCCAGCGCATGGCGCGCCAGTGGCTGGCCGCCGGACAGATGGTCAAGCTGCTCGATGTGGAATCGGTCTCGCCGCACGGCTACTACATCGTCGAGCGCGAGCAAGCGCCGCTCCAGCCAGAGGCGCGCTACTTCGTCGACTGGCTGCTCGGGCTGGACTGGTAGCGTCCGGGCCACTAGGCTGGAGAGAGAAGCGCGCGCCAGCCGGGCCGGGGCGCATGGCATGAGCAGTTTTGATCGGCTTGCCATGCCGAATTCACGTGGGCGAAGGCTCCCGTGGCAGGGGGCCTGCGCTATAGTCTGCCGTCCCGGCCGGGTGCGTGAAGCGATGCGCGGCGGCCGGCTCGTCAAGGAGTTGCCATGAACGCCCCGCAAGACGCCCACACCCTGGCCGGCGCTGCCACGCAGGCCGACGGCCCCCGCGCCGCGCTGCTGGCCGGCCTGGCCCGCATCCTCCCGCCTGCCGCCGTGCTCTGGAAGGCCGAGGACACCGTGCCGTACGAGTGCGATGGCCTGGCCGCCTACCGCCAGGTGCCCGACGCCGTGGTCCTGCCCGACACCGAGGAACAGGTCTGCGCCATCCTGCGCCTGTGCCACGAACTCGGGGTGCCGGTAGTGCCGCGCGGCTCCGGCACGAGCCTCTCGGGCGGGGCGATGCCCATCGCCGGCGGGCTGGTGCTGTCGCTGGCCAAGTTCAAGCGCATCCTCTCGGTCGATTCCTACTCGCGCACCGCCGTGGTCCAGCCCGGCGTGCGCAACCTCGCCATCTCCGAGGCCGCCGCGCCGCACAATCTCTATTACGCACCCGACCCGTCCTCGCAGATCGCCTGCTCCATCGGCGGCAACGTGGCCGAGAACTCGGGCGGCGTGCACTGCCTCAAGTACGGCCTCACCGTGCACAACGTGCTGCGCGTGCGCGCCGTGACGATGGAGGGCGATGTGGTGGTCTTCGGCTCCGAGGCGCCCGACGCGCCGGGCCTGGACCTGCTGGCCACGCTGATCGGCTCCGAGGGCATGCTGGCCGTCGCCACCGAGATCACGGTCCGGCTGATTCCCAAGCCGCAGCTCGCGCAGGTCATCATGGCCAGCTTCGACGATGTGGAAAAAGGCGGCAACGCCGTGGCCGACGTGATTGCCGCCGGCATCATCCCGGCCGGCCTGGAGATGATGGACAAGCCCGCCACGGCCGCCGTGGAGGAGTTCGTCAAGGCGGGCTACGACCTCGACGCCGCCGCCATCCTGCTGTGCGAATCGGACGGCACGCCCGAGGAAGTGGCCGAGGAGATCGAGCGGATGAGCGAGGTGCTGCGCCGCTCGGGCGCCACGCGGATCACGGTGTCGCAGAGCGAGGCCGAACGGCTGCGCTTCTGGAGCGGGCGCAAGAACGCCTTCCCGGCCGCCGGGCGCATCTCGCCCGACTACTACTGCATGGACGGCACGATCCCGCGCAAGCACATCGGCACGCTGCTCAAGCGGATCGAGGCGATGGAACGCAAGTACGCCTTGCGCTGCATCAACGTCTTCCATGCCGGCGATGGCAACATGCACCCGCTGATCCTGTTCAACGGCGAGGACCTCGACGAATGGCATCGCGCCGAACTGTTCGGTGCCGACATCCTGGAGTCCTGCGTGGAACTGGGCGGCACCGTCACCGGCGAGCACGGCGTGGGCGTGGAGAAGCTGAATTCGATGTGCGTGCAGTTCTCGCCGGCCGAGCGCGATGCGTTCTTCGGCGTGAAGGCCGCCTTCGACCCGGCCCGGCTGCTGAACCCGGACAAGGCCATCCCGACGCTGGCGCGCTGCGCCGAGTACGGCAAGATGCACGTCAGGCGCGGCCTGCTGCCGCATCCGGACCTGCCGCGCTTCTGAGCGCGGGCGGGTACCGGGCGGGCCACGCGCCCCACCGCTACCCGCTCACCATCGCCACCCATGCCCAACCCCAACACCCACCAACGGGACGCCCGCCAGGAGCGCTTCCTCAACGCGCGCACCCGGCAGCGCCTGGGCCAGCCCGAAGCCGGCTGGCGCCAGCGCTGGTACACGATCATCTTCGAGGCCGACACGCGCCAGGGGCGCCTGTTCGACATCGTGCTGCTGATCGCCATCGTGACCAGCGTGGCCATCGTGATGCTGGACAGCGTGCCGTCGATCAACGCGCGCGCCGGGCTGGCGTTCACGCTGCTGGAGTGGATGTTCACGCTGCTGTTCACGGCCGAGTACGTGATGCGGCTGCTGGTGGTGCGCCGGCCGCTGCGCTACGCGTTCAGCTTCTTCGGCATCATCGACTTCATCTCGATCATCCCGACCTGGGCCGCGTTCTTCGTGCCAGAACTGGCCTTCCTGATCGACGTGCGGCTGCTGCGGCTGCTGCGCGTGTTCCGGATCCTCAAGCTCACGGTCTATTTCGAGGAAGCCCAGATCCTGGCCATGGCGCTGTCCAACAGCCGCCGCAAGATTTTCGTGTTCCTGGGCACCGTGTTCATCATCACGATCATCCTCGGCACGATCATGTACGTGGTGGAAGGCCCGCGGCACGGCTTCACCAGCATCCCGGTCAGCATGTACTGGGCCATCGTCACGCTGACCACGACCGGCTTCGGCGACATCGTGCCGCGCACGCCCATCGGGCAGTTCATCACCTCGCTGACCATCCTGCTCGGCTACGGGATCATCGCCTTCCCGACCGGCATCGTCGGCGCGGAACTGGCGGCCAGCATCATCCGGCGGCCGCTGACCACGCGCTGTTGCGAGCACTGCCTGACCGAGGGGCACGACCCCGACGCGGGCTTCTGCAAGCATTGCGGGACGGTGCTGCCTCCCTATCAGGTCGAGAACCCGACGGGGTTCGAGGATCTCGGCGGCCCCGGCAAGACGCCGCCGCGCCAGCCCTGATTCGACGACAACCCAACAAAAAACGCCAAGGGTCCCCCATATGGAAGCCACACTCGACGCCTTTCGCGATGCCATCCGCCAGGCCGGCGACAGCCGCGCCCCGCTGCGCCTGCGCGGCGGCGGCAGCAAGGACTTCTACGGCCAGGCGCTGGTCGGCACCGTGCTCGACACGCGCCCGCACGCCGGCATCGTCGACTATGACCCGGCGGAGCTGGTGGTCACGGCACGCTGCGGCACGCCGCTGGCCGAGATCGAGACCGCGCTGGCCGAACGTCGCCAGATGCTGGCCTTCGAGGCGCCGCATTTCGCCGCGCCCGGCATCGCCACGCTGGGCGGCGCCGTGGCGGCCGGGCTGTCCGGCCCGCGCCGGCAGTCGGTGGGCGCGCTGCGCGATTTCGTGCTCGGTGTGCAGCTGATGGACGGGCGCGGCGAGGTGCTCAACTTCGGCGGGCAGGTGATGAAGAACGTGGCCGGCTATGACGTCTCGCGGCTGCTGACCGGCTCGCTCGGCACGCTCGGCCTGATCCTGGAGGTCTCGCTGAAGGTGCTGCCGATACCGTTCGACGACGCCACGCTCCGCTTTGCGCTGCCGCAGGCCGAAGCCATCGAGCGCCTGAACCGCTGGGGCGGCCAGCCGCTGCCGATCGCGGCGTCGGCGTGGCAGGACGGCGTGCTTGACGTGCGGCTCTCGGGCGCCACGGCGGCCGTGCGCGCCGCGTGCGAGAAGCTGGGCGGCGATCGCGTCGAGCCCGGCGAGGCGCTCGCGCTCTGGGCCGCGCTGCGCGAGCAGTCCCACCCCTTCTTCGCCCCGGCCCCCACCAAAGACGATGGTCGCGCGCTGTGGCGCATTGCCGTGCCGCCCATCGCCCCGCCGCTGGACCTGCCCGGCACGCAGCTTGTGGAATGGGGCGGCGGCCAGCGCTGGTGGCTGGCGCCCGAGGGCGACCCCGCCACGGTCTCGGCCGATTCGGTGCGCGCCATCGCCCAGGCTGCCGGCGGCCACGCCACGCTGTTCCGCAACGGCGACAAGGCAGTCGGCGTGTTCACGCCGCTGTCGGCCCCGCTGGCCGCCATCCACAAGCGGCTGAAGGCCACCTTCGACCCCGCCGGCATCTTCAATCCGCAGCGCCTGTACACCGGCCTCTGAGCCGCCCACCGCCCAAGCCCCCCGAACCATGCAAACCACACTGGCCGAATTCCTGCGCAACACGCCCGAAGGCGAAGAAGCCAAGTCCATCGTCGGCAAGTGCGTGCACTGCGGCTTCTGCACCGCCACTTGCCCCACCTACCAGTTGCTCGGCGATGAGCTGGACGGCCCGCGCGGCCGCATCTACCTGATGAAGCAGATGCTCGAGGGCCAGCCCGTGACGGAAAGCACGCGGCTGCACCTGGACCGCTGCCTGACCTGCCGCAACTGCGAATCGACCTGCCCGTCCGGCGTGAAGTACGGGCGGCTGGTCGATATCGGCCGGAAGGTGGTGGATGAGCGACTCGAGGCGCAAGGCATCCACCGCCCCGCAAAAGAGCGGATGGCGCGCTGGCTGCTGCGCGAGGGGCTGACCCGGCCGAAGCTGTTCGGCCCGGCGCTGAAGCTCGGCCAGATGATGCGTCCGATGCTGCCGGTGGCGCTGCGCAACAAGCTGCCGGCGATCACCTCGCCGACGGGGCCGTGGCCGCGCACCACGCACACCCGCAAGATGCTGCTGCTGGACGGCTGCGTGCAGCCGGCGATGTCGCCCAACATCAACGTGGCCACCGCGCGCGTGCTGGACAAGCTCGGCGTGCAACTGGTGGTGGCGAGCGAGGCCGGCTGCTGCGGCGCGATCCGCTTCCACACCGGCGACCACGACGGCGGGCTGGACAATATGCGCGCCAACATCGACGCCTGGTGGCCCTATATCGAATCCGGCGCGGAGGCCATCGTCATGACGGCCTCCGGCTGCGGCGTGATGGTGAAGGACTACGGCCACCTGCTGCGCCACGACCGCGCCTACGCGGAGCGCGCGGCACGGGTTTCGGCGATGACGCGCGACCTGTCCGAGATCCTGCCCGACTTCGCCGACGACCTGCACAAGCTGGCCGGCGCCGTGCCGCGCGAGGGCCGGCGCGTGGCTTACCATCCGCCCTGTACGCTTCAGCACGGCCAGCAGATCCGCGGCAAGGTGGAGGCGCTACTGACCGGCCTGGGCATCGAGGTGCGGCTCTGCGCCGACAGCCACCTGTGCTGCGGCTCGGCGGGTACGTACTCGGTGCTGCAGCCGGAGTTGTCCTATCCGCTGCGCGACGACAAGCTCGCCAAGCTCCAGGCCTCCTCGCCCGATGCCATCGTCTCGGCCAATATTGGCTGCATCACGCACCTGCAAAGCGGCACCGACACGCCGGTGATGCACTGGGTGGAACTGGTGGAGCGCATGGTCTGCGCGTAGGGAGTTCTCCCCTCGCCCGCTTGTTGGAGAGGGGTCGGGGGAGAGGGATTGAGCGAACTGCGCGGTGACGCTTCGTGGATGCGCCTGCCCTCTCCCCCAGCCCTCTCCCCCAGCCCTCTCCCAAAGGGAGAGGGGAGCAAAACACGGCCCGCGCCATCGGAGTACCATGTCGGCACATTTCGACCCTGATGCGCCCCCATGCTCCAGACGTTTGCCATCCTGCTGGTCTTCCAGACCGTGGGCGAGGTGATCAGCTACGCGCTGCGCCTGCCCGTGCCCGGTCCTGTGATCGGCATGCTCCTGCTGTTCGGCTGGCTGGTCTTCGACAACCGCCTGCTCCCCATCATCCAGAACACCACCAGCGAGCTGCTCAAGCACCTGTCGCTGCTGTTCGTGCCGGCCGGCGTCGGCATCATGGTCCACGCCAACCGGATTGGCGGCGAATGGATGCCGATTGTCGTCGCGCTGGTCATCTCCACCTGGCTGGCCATCGTCGTGACCGCGCTGGTCACCCGGGCGCTGATGCGCAAGCCGGCGCCGCCCCAGGCCGAAGCCGCCGAAGCTGCCGATAGCGGGGCGCAGCCATGATGTCGCCGCGTCTGAACGAGATCTGGGTCTACCTGTCGGCCAGCCCGCTGATCGGGCTCACCGCCACGCTGATCGCCTACGTCTTCGCGTTCCGGATCTACGAGCGCGCGCGGTACTCGCCGCTGGCCAACCCGGTGATGATCTCGGTGGCCATCCTCGTCACCGTGCTGACCGTGACCGGCACGCCGTACAAGACCTACTTCGACGGGGCGCAGTTCGTCCACTTCCTGCTCGGGCCGGCCACGGTGGCACTGGCGGTGCCGCTCTACACCCAGTTGCCGAAGCTGCGCGCGCACGTCTTCCCGCTGCTTTGCGGGCTGGTGGCGGGATCGCTGGTGGCCGTGGTGTCGGCGGTGGGCATCGCCTACGCGCTGGGGGCGTCGCCCGAGGTGGTGCGCTCGCTGGCGCCCAAGTCGGTCACGATCCCGATCGCCATGGGGGTGTCCGAGAAGATCGGCGGCCTGCCCTCGCTGACGGCCGTGCTGGTGATGGCCACCGGCATCATCGGCGCGGTCAGCACCACCGGCCTGCTCAACATGCTGCGCGTGCGCGACTACGTGATTCGCGGCTTCGCCACCGGCGTGGCGGCCCACGGCATCGGCACGGCGCGCGCGTTCCAGGTCAACCAGGAGGCCGGCGCCTTCGCCGCGCTGGGCATGGGCCTGAACGGCGTGCTGACCGCCATCGTGGTGCCGGTGCTGGCGGCATGGATGCCCCACTGACCGGGGCGGGTTCCCCTGCCACCCCTGACACCCTCCTGACAGTACGCTGTCAGGAGCCGGCGGGCATGATGCGCCCATCCGGCCCCCCGCCTCCTTCATTCTTCCCCAGCCCATGAGCCGCCGTGCCGACCGCCTCTTCCAGATCGTGCAGGTCCTGCGTGGCCGCCGGCTGACCACGGCGGCATTGCTGGCGCAGCGGCTGGGCGTGTCCGAGCGCACGGTCTACCGTGACATCCAGGCGCTGTCGCTGTCGGGGGTGCCGGTGGAGGGCGAGGCTGGCATCGGCTACCGGCTGCGGCCGGATTACGATGTGCCGCCGCTGATGTTCACCGCGATGGAAGTGGAAGCGATGGTCGCCGGCCTGCGCCTGCTCAAGGCCTGGGGCGGCGGCGCGCTGGCCGCGGCGGCGGATCCGGCGCTGGAGAAGCTGATGGCCGCCCTGCCGCCCCCGCGCCGCGTGGCGGCGCAGCAGAGCCGGATTTTCGCGCCCGAGTACCTCAACCATCCGGCCGTGCGCGAGGCCTTCGACACCGTGCATGGCGCCATTGGCGCGCAACGGCTGCTGCGGCTCGACTATATCGATGCCCAGCAGCGCGTCACCGAGCGCGTGGTGCAGCCGCTGGGGCTGTTCTTCTGGGGCAATGTCTGGCTGCTGGCGGCGTGGTGCACGGCGCGGTCCGACTATCGCAGCTTCCGGCTGGACCGCTGCCGCACCATCGAGATCCTCGACGAGCAATTCCACGAGACGCCGGACCGCTCGCTCAACGGCTTCCTGCGCGCGGTGCAGTCCGATATGCCGGGCTGAGGCCAGTCAGGCCCGGCTGACCCATCAGGCTGCCGGATCGCTCAGCAGCGTCTCGATATCCGCGCGGATGTCCTCGGGCTTGGTCGTCGGTGCGTAGCGCTTGAAGACCGTGCCATCGCGGCGCAGCAGGAACTTGGTGAAGTTCCACTTGATGCCCTGGGTGCCGAGCACGCCGGGCTTTTCCGAGGTCAGCCACTTGTAGAGCGGATGGGCACCGGCGCCGTTGACCTCGATCTTCTCGAACATCGGAAACTTGACCTGGAAGCGCGTCTCGCAGAACTGGCCGATCTGCGCCGCGTCGCCCGGCTCCTGCTTGCCGAACTGGTTGCAGGGGAAGCCGAGCACCGCCAGGCCGCGCGGCTCGTAGGCCTCGTGCAGCGCCTCCAGCCCGGCGTACTGGGGCGTGAAGCCGCACTCGCTGGCCGTGTTGACGATCAGCAGCACCTTGCCGTGGAAATCGGCCAGCGGCACCGGCTGGCCGGACAGGGACTTCGCTTCGAACTGGTAGACGTTGCTCATGGCGGCTCCGGAGAATGCATTGCAGACAACCGCGAGCATACCGCGCCCGCCGGTCGTCCGATCAAATGACGTTCAGGTGCTCGGTGCCGGCACCCAGGTCGGCGTCGCGGTGGCGGGCGCTGTGGAGCTTGATCATCAGGCGCAGGTCATTCAGCGAGTCGGCGTTCTTGAGCGCGTCCTCGTAGGCGATCTTCTCTTCCTCGTACAGTTCGAACAACGCCTGGTCGAAGGAGATCATGCCCTGCTCACGGGACTTCTTGATAACTTCCTTGAGCTCGTGGATCTCGCCCTTGAAGATCAGGTCGGCCACCAGCGGCGTTCCGATCATGATCTCCACGGCCGGCACGCGGCCCTTGCGGCCGGCGCGCGGCAGCAGCCGCTGCGAGATCATCGCCTTGAGGTTCAGCGACAGGTCGATCAGCAGCTGCTGGCGCTTCTCCTCGGGGAAGAAGTTGATGATCCGGTCGATGGCCTGGTTGGCGTTGTTGGCGTGCAGCGTGGCCAGGCACAGGTGGCCCGTCTCGGCGTACTGCATCGCGTATTCCATGGTGTCGCGGTCGCGGATTTCGCCGATCAGGATCACATCCGGCGCCTGGCGCAGGGTGTTCTTCAGCGCCACGTGCCACGACTCGGTGTCGATGCCGACCTCGCGCTGCGTGACGACGCAGTTCTGGTGCGCGTGCACGTACTCGATCGGGTCCTCGATCGTGATGATGTGGCCGTACGAGTGCGCGTTGCGGTGGTCGAGCATGGCCGCCAGCGAGGTGGACTTGCCCGAGCCCGTGGCGCCGGTCACGATTACCAGCCCGCGCTTGGCCATGACGATCTCATGGAGCGACGTGGGCAGGTCCAGGTCTTCCACCGACGGAATGCGCGTGTTGATCGTCCGCACCACCATGCCGGCCTTGCCCTGCTGGATGAAGGCCGAGACGCGGAAGCGCCCGGCGTTCGGCGCGGTAATCGCGAAGTTGCACTCGCGGCTTTCGTCGAATTCCTTCACCTGGCGCTCGTTCATGATCGAACGGACCAGGCCCAGCGCCTGCGCCGGGTTGAGCGGCTGCTGAGAGACGGGCGTGATCTTGCCGTCCACCTTGATGGCCGGCGGGAATTCGGACGTGATGAACAGGTCCGAGCCGCGGTTGTTGACCATCAGCTCCAGCAGGTCGTTGATGTACTTCGCGGCGGATTCGCGGTCGAGCATGGCGTCGGCCTCCCCTTAGCCCATGAAGGCGTCGGGATTCTTGGCAATCGCCCGCGCGTCGTTGTAGTTGATCATGCCACGCTTGATCAGGTCGCTCAGGCACTGGTCGAGCGTCTGCATGCCCATACCGCTCGACGTCTGCATCATCGAGTACATCTGCGCGATCTTGTTCTCGCGGATCAGGTGGCGGATGGCGGGCGTGGCGATCATGATCTCGTGCGCCGCGGTCCGGCCGTTGCCGTCGCGCGTCTTGAGCAGCGTCTGGGAGATCACGGCCTCGAGCGATTCCGACAGCATGGTCCGCACCATGTCCTTTTCCTCGGGCGGGAACACGTCCACGACCCGGTCGATGGTCTTGGCGGCGGAACTCGTGTGCAGCGTGGCGAAGACCAGGTGGCCGGTTTCGGCGGCGGTCAGCGCCAGCCGGATGGTTTCCAGGTCACGCAATTCGCCCACCAGGATCACATCCGGATCCTCACGCAGCGCCGAGCGCAGCGCGTTCGAGAACGAATGCGTGTGCGGGCCCAGTTCGCGCTGGTTGATCAGGCTTTTCTTGGAGGTGTGGACGAATTCGATCGGGTCTTCCACCGTGAGGATGTGACCCATGTCGTTGTCGTTGCGGTGATCGACCATGGCCGCCAGCGTGGTCGACTTGCCCGAGCCGGTCGGCCCGGTCACGAGCACGAGACCGCGTGGCTTGATGCAGAGGTCCGCGAACACGGCCGGTGCATGGAGGTCATCGAGCGTCAGGACTTTCGACGGAATGGTCCGGAACACGGCGGCGGAGCCGCGCTGCGTGGTGTAGGCATTGACCCGGAACCGTGACAGGCCGGCAATCTCGAACGAGAAGTCGACCTCGAGGCGTTCTTCGTAGCTCTTGCGCTGAACGTCGCTCATGATGTCGTACACCATGGCGTGGACGTCCTTGTGGCCCATGGCCGCCACGTTGATCCGCCGCATATCCCCGTGAATACGCACCATCGGCGGCATGTCTGCCGAGAGGTGGAGATCGGATGCCTTGTTCTTGACCGCAAAAGCCAATAGCTGCGCGATGTCCATCTATAATGACCCCACCCTAATATACGACTTGTTGTTGTGTACTTCTTTGGTATGTCCGCCGGATTATGTCTGTAATCGCCGCCAACTTGCAAGCCGTGCTAAATGACATCGCGGCGGCTGCACAACAAGCCGGCAGGGACCCGTCCGCGGTCACCCTGCTGGCCGTCTCCAAGACCGTCGCGCCGGCCACCGTGCGGGCGGCTTTCCAGGCCGGGCAGGCCGCTTTCGGGGAAAACTACGTCCAGGAAGGCCTCGACAAGATCGCCGCCCTGGCCGACCTGCGCGACCGGATCGCCTGGCATTTCATCGGCCCGCTGCAAAGTAACAAGACCCGGCCGGTGGCCGAGCAGTTCGACTGGGTCCACGCCATCGACCGGCTGAAGATCGCCGAGCGGCTGTCGGCCCAGCGGCCGGTGGGCATGGCGCCGCTCCAGGTCTGCATCCAGGTCAATATCAGCGAAGAGGCCAGCAAGAGCGGCGTGGCGCCGGCCGAGGTACTGCCGCTGGCGCAGGCCATCGCCGCCCTGCCGAACCTGCGGCTGCGCGGGCTGATGGCGATTCCGGCGCCGGCCGACGACCCGGAGGCCCAGCGCCGGCCGTTCGCGGCGCTGCGCGGGTTGCTTGATCAACTCCGGCAATCCGGTCTACACGTAGACACGCTCTCGATGGGCATGTCCGCGGACATGGGCGCGGCCATCACCGAGGGCGCCACACTGGTGCGCATCGGCACCGCGATTTTCGGCGCGCGCGCCTGACGGCGCAGCGCCCCCCCACCCACAAGAACGCCGGGCGACACGCATCGACCCGGCAACATTCGGAAAAGACAAGGAAAGACATGCTCGATACGCTCACCTTCGGCTTCCTCGGCGGCGGCAACATGGCCTCCGCCCTGATCGGCGGCCTGGTGGCCCGCGGCGTGCCCGCGCGCGCCATTTGCGTCATCGATCCGTCGGACGATGCCCGCCAGCGGCTGGAACAGACGCTCGGCGTCCGGACCCAGGCCGCGCCGGACGCCCGCTTCGGCGCCAGCCACGTCATCGTGCTGGCGGTCAAGCCGCAGCAGTTCCGCGACGCCGTGGCGCCGCTCGTGCCGCATCTGGGCGCCAGCCAGGGCAATCTGATCATCAGCGTGGCGGCCGGCATCCGGCTCCAGGACATGGGCCGCTGGCTGGGCACCTCGCGCCTGGTACGGGCGATGCCCAACACCCCGGCGCTGGCCGGCATGGGCATGACCGGCCTGGCCGCCGCGCCGGGCCTGAGCAAGGCGGACCGCGCCATCGCCACGGCTGTGGCGCAAGCCGTGGGCCAGTGCGTCTGGGTCGATGACGACAACCAGATCGACGCCGTGACGGCCCTCTCGGGCAGCGGCCCGGCCTACGTCTTCTACTTCATCGAAGCCATGGAGCGCGCGGCGAAGGAGATGGGCCTGACCGCCGAACAGGGCCGCCAGCTGGGCGTGGAGACGTTCCGGGGCGCGGCCGCGCTAGCTGCCGAGTCGTCGGAGCCGGTGTCCCTGCTGCGCGAGCGCGTGACATCGAAGGGCGGCACGACCTACGCGGCGCTGACGTCGATGGACGCGGACAAGATGCAGGACGCCTTCGTCCGCGCCATGCACGCGGCGGCGGCCCGGGGCCGCGAGATGGGCGCCGAGTTCGGCAAGGACTGAGGAATAGTCCGGGCGGGAGTCCGGACCAACGCTGAACGGCCGCTTACTTCAGCCAGTAGGCGAGCGCCGTTCCTGCGAACACCACCCCGCCCAGCCAGTTGTTGTGCCGGAACGCCGCGAAGCACTTCATGCGGTCGCGGTCACGGATCAGCGTGTAGTGGTAGCCGGCCAGACCGGCCGCCCCCACCAGCCCGGCGTAATACGGCCAGCCCAGCCCCAGCAGCGCGCCAGCCCAGGCCATCAGGCCCAGGAAGCCGGCGTAGCAGAGCATGATCGCCGCCACGTCGAAGCGACCGAAGGTGATCGCCGAGGTCTTGATGCCGATCAGCAGGTCGTCGTCACGGTCGACCATCGCATAGGCGGTGTCGTAGGCCACGGACCAGAAGACGTTGGCCAGCAGCATCAGCCACGCCACGGGGGGCACCTCCCCCTGCACCGCCGCGAACGCCATCGGAATCCCAAACCCGAAGGCAATGCCGAGGTAGGCCTGCGGAATCGCGAAGAATCGCTTGAAGAACGGATAGGTGCCGGCTACCACGGCCGCCACCACGGCCAGCGCCTTGGTCAGCCCGTTCAGCGGCAGGATCAGCGCGAACGCCGCCAGCGCCAGCACGGCGGCCACCACCAGCGCCTCCCAGCCGGCGATGTAGCCAGCGGTCAGCGGCCGCTCCTTGGTGCGCTTCACATGCTTGTCGAAGTCACGGTCGGCCCAGTCGTTCATGGCGCAGCCCGACGAGCGCATCAGGAACGTGCCGACGAAGAAAATCCAGAAAATACCCCAGGCGGGCGGCCCTTCGGCAGCCATCCACAGCGCCCACAGCGTGGGCCACAGCAGCAGCAGGGTACCGATGGGCTTGTCGATCCGCACCAGCCGCGCGTAGAGCGCGAGGCGTCCGGGACGGCGGGGTTGCGGCGGGGCGGCGGAATGTTCGGACATGGGGACTGCGTTCACTTCTGGCGAGACAAAACAAAAAACGCGTCGCGGCGTGGATAGCCGTGACGCGTTGTGCGCTGGTCAGACAGACTCAGGCCAGCATCGCGCGCAGCATCCACGCGGTCTTTTCGTGCGTCTGCATGCGCTGGGTCAGCAGGTCGGCCGAGGGCTCGTCGCCCGCTGCATCGATGGCCGGGAACAGCGAGCGCGCGGTGCGCACCACGGCTTCCTGGCCTTCCACCAGCTTGCGGATCATCTCGGTCGCGTCGGGCACGCCTTCTTCCTCGGCGATCGACGACAGCTTCGCGTACTCCTTGTACGTGCCCGGTGCCGGGTAGCCCAGCGCGCGGATCCGCTCGGCGATGGCGTCCACGGCCAGCGCCAGCTCGGTGTACTGCGTCTCGAACATCGTATGCAGCGTGTTGAACATCGGCCCCGTCACGTTCCAGTGGAAGTTGTGGGTCTTGAGGTAGAGGGTGTAGGTATCCGCCAGCAGCTTGGACAGGCCTTCCGCAATCTTCTTGCGGTCCTTGTCGGACATGCCGATGTTCACGCTCATCTCATTCTTCTTTGCCATGGTCGTTCAGCTCCGTTTGTAGCCACGAGGAATCCAGCCCACGCCATTCAGATTGTCGGGGGGCAGTCGGCGGCCATTATCGCATTAGCTTTATGTGCCGAGGAAGGCAAAACCCTGCGCCGCGTGGAAGAACATCGCCATCGCACCCAGCGCGACGATGGCCATGCCGATCTCCTTGCGCACCACCTTGCGGCGCAGGCGGCTGGCCTCCTCGGTGCGCGGACCCTCGTCGGCGGCCGTGCGCAGTTGCTGGAATTCGGTCACGAACAGGTCGAGCATCGTCATGGTGTTTCTCCGCTTCAGTCGGTGGATGCCCCGCAGGCGGGGTGTCGATGAGTGAAGTATAGGAAAATCTATCGAACTTCACATTCGATAATATCAACCTATTGCATAGCGATTGGCTATGTCTCGATGCGGCGCAAACAAAAACGGCAGGGAAGCGCCCCTGCCGTGATCGATGTCGACGTGGATGTCGTGAGAATCCGCTCAGGCGGCCACCGCTTCCACGGACGCCGCGTCGCCAATCCGGCTCACGCCGGCCAGGTCGCACGCCGCCACCGCATTGGCCAGCGCCTCCATGGCGGGCAGGCGCGTGAAGCTCTTGCGCCACGCCAGCACCACGCGGCGGTCCGGCACCGGATCGGCGAAGGGCACGTAGGCGAGCATGTCGTTGCGCGGCTTCAGGTCGGGCACCGAGGTGCGCGGCAGCACGGTAATGCCCACGCCGCTGGCCACCATATGGCGAATCGTCTCAAGCGACGACCCTTCGAAGGTCTTCTGGATGCCGTCGGCGGCCTGCGAGAAGCGCGACAGCTCCGGGCACACGCCCAGCACGTGGTCGCGGAAGCAGTGCCCGCTGCCCAGCAGCAGCATGGTCTGCTGCTTGAGTTCGTCCGGATCGACACTGCGCTGCTCGGCCAGTTGATGGCCGCGCGGCACGGCCACCACGAAGGGCTCGTCGTACAGCGGGCGCACGGTCAGGCCCGAATCCGGGAACGGCTCGGCCATGATCGCGCAGTCGATCTCGCCCTGCTTGAGCAGTTCGATCAGCTTGTTCGTATAGTTTTCCTGCAGCATCAGCGGCATCTGCGGCACCGTGCCGATCATCTGCTTGACCAGCATCGGCAACAGGTACGGCCCGATCGTATAGATCACGCCCACGCGCAGCGGCCCGGCCAGCGGGTCCTTGCCCTGCTTGGCGATCTCGCGGATGGCCATGGTCTGCTCCAGCACGCGCTGGGCCTGGGCCACGATCTGCTCGCCAATGGCCGTCACCGACACCTCGGAGGTGCCGCGCTCGAAGATCTGCACGGTCAGCTCGTCTTCCAGCTTCTTGATGGCCACCGACAGCGTCGGCTGCGAAACGAAGCACGCCTCGGCCGCCCGGCCGAAATGGCGCTCGCGCGCCACGGCGACGATGTACTTGAGTTCGGTGAGCGTCATGACTTATCAGGTTCGGTTAGGCGATAGATTTTAACTTCGATTGTGCCTTCTGTCAGATCGGCACTGTAATGTATCGTCTTAGGCACATATAAGACTTGTCTTACGCGCCGTCACGCCTTCAAAAAGTGCTCCCGCCCCCCCAGCCAGCGCAGAAGATGCGCTTCCACGGCCTCGGGGAAGCGCGCCAGCATCAGTTCGGCAGCTTCCTGGGCATAGTCCACCAGCCAGGCATCGGTGTTGAGGTCGGCAAAGCGCAGCATGGCCTCGCCCGACTGGCGCGCGCCCAGGAATTCGCCGGGGCCGCGGATCTGGAGGTCGCGCCGGGCGATCTCGAAGCCATCGGTGGTCTCACGCATCGTGGCCAGCCGCTCGCGCGCCGTGGGCGAGAGCGGCGCCTGATACATCAGCAGGCAGACCGATTCCGCGCTGCCCCGCCCCACGCGCCCGCGCAGCTGGTGCAGCTGGGCCAGGCCGAAGCGCTCGGCATGCTCGATCACCATCAGCGAGGCGTTCGGCACATCCACCCCCACCTCGATCACCGTGGTCGCCACCAGCACCTGGAGCCGGTTGGCGCTGAAATCGCCCATGACCGCAGCCTTCTCGGCGGGCGGCAGGCGGCCGTGGACCAGCCCCACGCGCAGGTCCGGCAGCGCGGCGATTAGCGTTTCATACGTCTCGACGGCAGTCTGTAGCTGGAGCGCCTCCGATTCCTCGATCAGCGGGCACACCCAGTAGACCTGGCGGCCCTCGGCGGCGGCGTGGTGCACGCGTTCGATCACCTCGTCGCGCCGCGCGTCGTTGACGAGCCGGGTCACGATTGGCGTGCGGCCCGGCGGCAGTTCGTCGATCACGGACACATCGAGGTCGGCGTAGTAGGTCATGGCCAGCGTGCGCGGGATCGGCGTGGCCGACATCATCAGTTGATGCGGAACCTTGTCCGGCGCGGCTTTCGTGTCCGCCTCCCCCGCCTTGCCGCGCAGCGCCAGCCGCTGCGCCACGCCGAAGCGGTGCTGTTCATCGACCACGGACAGCCCGAGCCGCGCAAAGCGCACGGTGTCCTGGATCAGCGCGTGGGTGCCGATGACCAGCTGCGCCTCGCCCGATTCCACGCGCGCAGCGGCCTCGCGCTTCTCCTTCGCCTTGAGGCTGCCGGCCAGCCAGACCACGGGCACGCCCAGCGGCTCCAGCCACGCGGAAAGCTTGCGGAAGTGTTGCTCGGCGAGGATTTCAGTGGGTGCCATCAGGGCGGCCTGATAACCGGCGTCGATGGCCTGGCAGGCGGCCAGCGCGGCCACGATGGTCTTGCCGCTGCCCACGTCGCCCTGGAGCAGGCGGTGCATCGGGTGCGGGCGCGTCATGTCGGCGGCAATCTCCTCCACCACGCGCTCCTGCGCCCCGGTCAGCCGGAACGGCAGCGCGGCCAGGAAGCGCGTGAGCAGCCCGTCCGCGTGGCGCGGCATCGACGGCGCGTTCTTCTCGCGCCGCGCGGCCTGCGAGCGCCGCAGCGAGATCTGCTGGGCCAGCAATTCGTCGAATTTGATCCGCTGCCAGGCCGGGTGCGAGCGGTCCGCCAGCGCGGCCTCGCTCTCCTGCGGCGGCGGGTTGTGCAGCAGGCGCAGGCAATCGGCCAGCGGCGCCAGCTTTAGCTGGGCAACCGGGCCCTGCAGCACGGCCTGCGGCAGCGTCTCGGGCATCGGCGTGCGGGACATCGCCCCGCCAATCGCCTTGCACAGATAGGCTTGCGAGATGCCGGCCGTGGCGGGATAGACCGGGGTCAGGCGGTCTGGCAGGGCCTCGCCGGGCACCACGGGGCGCACCTGCGGGTGGACCATCTCGGCGCCGAAGAAGCCGCCGCGGATCTCGCCGCGCACGCGCAGGCGCACGCCTTCGGCCATCTGCTTGGTCTGGCTGCCATAGAAATTGAGAAAGCGGAGCGTCAGCTCGCCGGTGTCGTCGGCGATCTTGACCACCAGCTGGCGGCGCGGCCGGAAGGTAACCTCGTTCGAGATGACCTCGCCCTCCACCTGCGCGGCCAGGCCCATGCCGGCGCGGCGGATGGCCTCGCCGATGGTTTCCAGCGCGGTTTCGTCCTCGTAGCGCATGGGCAGGTGCAGCACGAGGTCCACCGGGCGGCGCAGCCCCAGCTTGGCCAGGCGGGCCACGGCCGACGACGGCTTGGCCGGCGCGGCCGGCTTGCCCTTCGGGGCGCGCTCGACGGACGTGTCGTTGCGGTCGCTGGGTTCGCTGTTTTCGCTATCGTCGCGACGGTCGAGGGAGTCGGTGGCGGTGCCTGGCATCAGCGCGTGAATATGGGCGGTAAACGGGGGACTGGCCGATGCGCGGACGTCCCAAGCCTTACAATGTCGGATTCGCCGATTGTACCCATGCCTGTGACGACGCCCCAACCCGGTGCCGCCACCCGCTTGCCGTGCCCGCTATTCTGAAGCAATGTTGACGCTATCCGACTTCGATTTTCCCCTGCCGCCCGAGCTGATCGCGCAATCCGCCCTGCCCGACCGCAGCGCCAGCCGCCTGCTCGTGGTGGAGCGGACCGCGCCGGAAGACCGTGCCGACGCCGTGCGCTTGGTCGACCGCGCGTTCAGCGACATCCTGGACTACCTCGGTCCCAACGACCTGCTGGTCTTCAACGACACCCGCGTGATCAAGGCGCGCTTCTTCGGCCAGAAGCCGAGCGGCGGCCGGGTAGAGGTGCTGGTGGAGCGCGTGGTCGACAGCCATACGGTGCTGGCGCAGGTGCGCGCGTCGAAAACGCCCGCTGAGGGCAGCCAACTGCACTTGGCCGACGATGCCTTCGCCGTGACGGTGGGGCCGCGCGTCGACCAGTTCTTCACGCTGCGCTTTCCCGCGCCCGCGCTGGACCTGATCGAGCAATACGGCCGCCTGCCGCTGCCGCCCTACATCACGCACGATCCCGACGCCTACGACGAAACCCGCTACCAGACCGTCTATGCCCGCAACCCGGGCGCCGTGGCGGCGCCGACGGCCGGGCTCCATTTCGACGACGCGCTGTTCGCGCGGCTCGATGCCAAGGGCGTGCGCCGCGCGTTCCTGACGCTGCACGTGGGCGCCGGCACGTTCCAGCCGGTGCGGACGGAGAACCTCGCCGAACACAAGATGCACGCGGAGTGGTACGCCATCACGCCCGAACTGGCCGAGGCGGTGCGCGAGACCCGCGCGCGCGGCGGCCGGGTGATCGCCGTGGGCACCACCTCGCTGCGCGCGCTCGAATCCGCCGCGGCGGCGGACGGCACGCTGGCCCCGCACAGCGGCGACACCGACATCTTCATCACGCCGGGGTACCGCTTCCGGCTGGTCGATGCCCTGATCACCAACTTCCACCTGCCCAAGTCCACGCTGCTGATGCTGGTCTCGGCGCTGGCCGGCGTGGAGGCCATCCGCGCCACCTATCGCCACGCCGTGGATCAACGCTACCGCTTCTTCAGCTACGGCGACGCCATGCTGTTGACCCGCCTGGACTGACCTGAGACCCGCCAAATGCTCGATTTCGAACTGCTGACCACCGATGGCAACGCCCGCCGCGGCCGCGTCACCCTGAACCACGGCGTCGTGGAGACGCCCATCTTCATGCCCGTGGGCACCTATGGCTCGGTCAAGGCCATGTCGCCGCTCGAACTGAACGAGATCGGCGCGCAGATCATCCTCGGCAACACCTTCCACCTGTGGCTGCGCCCCGGGCTGGACGTGGTGGAGGCGCATGAGGGCCTGCATCGCTTTGTCGGCTGGGACAAGCCCATCCTGACCGATTCAGGCGGTTTTCAGGTGTTTTCACTCGGAGAACTACGCAAGATCACCGAAGATGGGGTCACGTTCGCGTCGCCGGTGAATGGCGACAAGCTGTTCCTGTCGCCCGAGATCTCGATGCAGATCCAGCGCACGCTGAACTCGGACATCGTCATGCAGTTCGATGAGTGCACGCCTTATGAGATCGATGGCCGCCCCGCCACGCACGACGAGGCCGCGCGCTCGATGCGCATGAGCCTGCGCTGGGCCAAGCGCTCGCGCGACGAGTTCGAGCGGCTGGACAACCCGAACGCGCTGTTCGGCATCGTCCAGGGCGGCATGTTCGAGGATCTGCGCGACGAGTCGCTGGCCGGGCTGTCCGAGTTGGACTTCCACGGCTACGCCATCGGCGGGCTGTCCGTGGGCGAGCCCAAGGAAGACATGATGCGCGTGCTGGAACACGTGGGCCCCCGCCTGCCGGCCAACAAGCCGCACTACCTGATGGGCGTGGGCACGCCGGAAGACCTGGTGGCCGGCGTGGCCTCGGGCGTGGACATGTTCGACTGCGTGATGCCGACCCGCAACGCCCGCAACGGCTGGCTGTTCACCCGCTTTGGCGACGTGAAAATCCGCAACGCGGCCCACCGCAACGACCCGCGCCCGCTGGACGAGACCTGCGGCTGCTACACCTGCCGCAATTTCTCGCGCGCCTACCTGCACCACCTGCACCGCGTGGGCGAAATCCTCGGCGCGCGCCTGAACACGATCCACAACCTCTATTACTACCTGGAACTGATGCGCGAGATGCGCACGGCTATCGAGGAGCACCGCTTCGAGCCGTTCCGGCGCCAGTTCGCCGAGCACCGCGCGCGCGGGACCAAGTAGGCGCCGCTTGAGAATGTTCTGAAAACCAGACAACCGAATGAACTTCGGGCGGTGGCATGGTCGAATGTTGGCGGGTGTCTGCAACGTCTGGAAAAGGACGTGCAAATCACCCCGAACAAACCCGCAATTCGAACCTAGAATGCTCTGGCGGGACAAACACGGGTGATAGAATGCCCGATTCCCTGATTGACCTTTGTGACGGAGAAGTAACGTGCTGATTTCCAACGCTTTTGCCCAGACTGCCAGCGCCGGTGGCGCGGCGGGTGGCCTGATGAGCTTCCTGCCCATCATCCTGATGTTTGCGGTGCTGTGGTTCATCATGATCCGCCCGCAAATGAAGCGCCAGAAGGAAGCCAAGGCGATGATGGAAGCGCTGGCCAAGAATGACGAAGTCGTCACCGCCGGCGGCATCCTGGGCCGCGTGGTCAAGGTCAACGAGCAATACGTGGTAGTGGAAATCTCCGAAGGCACCGAAGTCACCGTGCAGAAGAATGCCGTGACCACGGTGCTGCCGAAGGGCTCGCTGAAGTCGCTCTGACCGGGCCCGCCGGGCGCCACGCATGCGGCGCCTGAACCCGCCTGATTTTCCCGGCATGTTCGTCAGCACGGCTGTTCATCTTGCCGTGCGCATGCCCCAGCAGCCGCCTGAACCAGCCCGCGGGTCCATACCAGACCCGGCCAGGGCTGCCAGGCGGCTGTTTGCCAACCGGTCCGGCCGGATCGGCGCGCCCCCCGCGCGCCCGTCGGCCACGCCAACCGCAATGACTGGCCAGAGATGAATCGTTATCCGCTTTGGAAGTACATCGTGATCCTGGTGGCCCTGGCCATCGGCATCATCTACACCCTGCCGAACTTCTTCGGCGAGGCCCCGGCCGTGCAGGTCTCGTCCGCCAAGGCCACCGTCAAGGTCGACCTGTCCATGCAGAAGCGCGTGGAGGAGGTGCTGGCGCAGAGTCAGCTCCAGCCTGACGGCGTGTTCTTCGACGTGTCCGGCCAGTCCGGCTCGGTCAAGGCGCGTTTCCGCACCACGGACGAGCAGCTCAAGGCCAAGGATGCGCTGACCCGGGCGCTGAACCCGGATCCGGCCGACCCGACCTACGTGGTGGCGCTGAACCTGCTGTCCGGTTCGCCGCGCTGGCTGACCGCAATGCACGCGCTGCCAATGTACCTGGGCCTGGATTTGCGCGGTGGCGTGCACTTCCTGCTCCAGGTGGACATGAAGGGCGCGGTGGACAAGAAGCTGGACAGCCTGTCCGGCGATGCCCGCACCCTGCTCCGTGACAAGAACATCCGCCATGGCGGCATCGACCGCGATGGCGCCCGCCTGATCGTGCGCTTCGGCAGCGCCGCCGATGGCGACCGCGCGCGCGCCGTGCTGGCCGACAGCCTGCGGGAACTGTCGTTCACGATGGACGGCAACAACGTGGTCGGCACGTTCACCGACGCAGCCCGCAAGGCCGTGCAGGACGCCGCCGTCAAGCAGAACATCACCACGCTGCACAACCGCGTGAACGAACTCGGCGTGGCCGAGCCGGTGATCCAGCAACAGGGCGCGGACCGCATCGTGGTGCAGCTGCCCGGCGTGCAGGACACCGCCAAGGCCAAGGACATCATCGGCCGCACGGCCACGCTGGAGGCCCGCCTGGCCGACAACGACGCGCCGCGCAACCCGCGTCCGGGCGACCCGGTGCCGTTCGGCAGCGAGCTGTTCACCCAGGGCAACGGCGCGCCGGTGGTCCTCAAGAAGCAGGTGATCTTCACCGGCGACCGCATCGAATCCGCCTCGGCCGGCTTCGACCAGAACCAGCGCCCGTCCGTCAACATCAAGCTCGACGCCCAGGGCGGTCGCGTGCTGCGTGACGTGTCGCGCGAGAACATCGGCAAGCCGATGGGCATCGTGCTGTTCGAGAAGGGCAAAGGTGAAGTCCTGACCGTGGCGACGATCCAGTCGGAACTGGGTTCGAGCTTCCAGATCACGGGCTCGTACTCGACCGAGGCGGCCAATGACCTGGCGCTGCTGCTGCGCGCCGGCTCGCTGGCGGCTCCGATGGACATCATCGAGGAACGCACGATCGGCCCGTCGCTGGGCGCGGACAACATCCAGAAGGGCTTCGACTCCGTGGCCTATGGCTTCGGCGCCATCGCCGTGTTCATGGTGCTGTACTACATGCTGTTCGGCATGTTCTCGGTGGCCGCGCTGGGCGTTAACCTGCTGCTGCTGATTGCCGTGCTGTCGATGCTGCAGGCTACGCTGACGCTGCCGGGCATCGCCGCTATCGCGCTGGTGCTGGGCATGGCCATCGACGCCAACGTGCTGATCAACGAGCGTATCCGCGAGGAGCTGCGCTCGGGGGCCTCGCCGCAGATGGCCATCGCGGTCGGTTTCGACCGCGCGTGGGCCACCATCCTGGACTCCAACGTGACCACCCTGATCGCCGGCCTCGCGCTGCTGGCCTTCGGTTCGGGCCCGGTGCGCGGCTTCGCGGTGGTGCACTGCCTGGGCATCCTGACCTCGATGTTCTCGGCGGTGTTCTTCAACCGCGGCCTGGTCAACCTCTGGTACGGCCGCAAGAAGAAGCTCCAGAGCGTGGCCATCGGCCAGATCTGGAAGCCGGACACCGAAACGCCGGTCGCCAAGTAAGCACGGACACATCAGGACAACATCATGGAATTTTTCCGCATCAAGCGCGACATTCCGTTCATGAAGCACGCGTTGGTCTTCAACGTGATTTCCTTCCTGACGTTTGCCGCGGCTGTCTTCTTCCTCTGGCAGAAGGGCCTGCACCTGTCGATCGAGTTCACCGGCGGTACGGTGATGGAGGTGACCTACTCGCAGGCGGCCGACCTTGAGAAGATTCGGGGACAGGTCGGCAAGCTCGGCTACACCGACGTGCAGGTGCAGAACTTTGGCACCTCGCGCGACATCATGATCCGTCTGCCGCTGCAGAAGGGTCCGGACGGCAAGCCGGTGACCTCGGCCCAGCAGAGCGAGCAGGTCATGGGCGCGCTGCAGGCCGCCACGCCGGACGTGAAGCTCCAGCGCGTGGAGTTCGTCGGCCCGCAGGTGGGCAAGGAACTGGCCACGGATGGCCTGCTGGCGCTGCTGTGCGTGGTGGCCGGCATCGTGATCTACCTGTCGTTCCGCTTCGAGTGGAAGTTCGCGGTGGCGGGCATCATCGCCAACCTGCACGACATCGTGATCATCCTGGGCTTCTTCGCGTTCTTCCAGTGGGAATTCTCGCTGTCGGTGCTCGCGGCGGTGCTGGCGGTGCTGGGTTACTCGGTCAACGAGTCGGTCGTGATCTTCGACCGGATTCGCGAGAACTTCCGCAAGTACCGCAAGATGACCACGCACGAGGTCATCGACAACGCGATCACCAGCACGATGTCGCGGACCATCATCACGCACGGTTCGACCGAAATGATGGTGCTGTCGATGTTCTTCTTCGGCGGCCCGACGCTCCATTACTTCGCGCTGGCCCTGACGGTGGGTATCCTGTTCGGTATCTATTCGTCGGTGTTCGTGGCTGCGGCGCTGGCGATGTGGCTGGGCGTGAAGCGCGAGGACCTGATCAAGGGCGAGAAGAAGCCCGGCGATACCAACGACCGCAACGACCCGAACTTCGGCGCGCAGGCCTGACGGCTGCTGGCACGCTGGAAACGAAAAAGGCGCCCGAGGGCGCCTTTTTCGTTGCTATGCCGCAGGCTTAGTCCGACAGCTGCTCGATCCACACCGCGAGGCGGTCCGAAGCGAACGTCTCGGTCCGCACGCCGGCGCGTGCCGAGATGGCATCGGCCTCGCGCTGCAACTTCAGCGCGCCACCGGCTTCCTCGATCCATAGCAGAACGGCCAGCCAGTCGGCGTGCCCGGCCGAAACCACCTCGCCCACCGGGTTGCCAACGAACTCGCCGAGCGCCGACGGGGCCAGCCAGGTCACAGTATCGCCGTCGCGCCGCACGGCGCCGTCGCCCAGCGTTTCGGCGAGGACCGCCACCGCGTCGGCGGCACCCTTCCCGGCCAGACGACCTCGCAATTCGATGAGCCGCTTGCCCACTGCGTGGCCGAACGTGCCGCTGCGCTGACTCTCCGCGCCGACCAGATCGGCGTAGTCCAGGCGTTGCCAGTCAGGTTCCGCGTTGCGCGCGCCAGCCAGCGAGGTGCCGGCGAGATAGGTTTCCACCGGCTGGAAGCGGCCCGGGCCGATCAGGCTCGCGCACAACGCCTGCACCATGCCGACGCGCGTGGCCACGGTCTGCTTTTGCAGCACCGACAGCTTCTCGCGCAGCAATTGGTCACGCTCCTTGCGCAGCCCGGCCAGCTCCAGCGCCTGCTTCAGCTCCATGCGCAGCGCGGTGATATCCCACGGCTTCTTGATATAGCGATGGATCTGGCCCTGGTTCACCGCTTCCACGGTCTGGTCCAGTTCCGAATAGGCCGTGGTCAGGATGCGCACAATGTGCGGGTAGCGCTCGCGCGCGTAGCGCAGCAGTTCATTGCCATACTCGCCCGGCATGCGCTGGTCCGAAACCAGCACGGCGAGGCTATCGGCATGGGCGTCGAGCAGGGCCTTGCCCTCCTCCACCGAGCCGCCGGTTACCACCGGAGCCAGCTGGCCAATGGCGCGCTGGAAGTATTTGACGGCCGTGGCCTCGTCATCGACGAACAGAATCGCCGGGGGTGCCTGCGTAGTATTCAGTTCGCTCATCGATCACTCCTGTGCATACGATTCTTGAAATTTGGGAAATCGAGGGTAACGGTGGTGCCGGCCCCGGTTGCCGAGGCAATGCGGATGCCGCCGCCGAACGACTGCATCACGCGGTTGCAGAAAATCATGCCGAGGCCGCTGCCGCCGGCCGCCGCGTGCGTCGTGACCGGGTCCACAAGCAGCCGGTCCATCACTTCCGGGGGAATGCCGGGACCATTGTCAGCAATACGGATCTCGGGGCGCTCGCCAGCCACCACCACGAAGCGCAGCGCCGGCGTGGGCACGTCGCCCAGCGCCCGCAGCGCGTTGCTCATGACGGACGACAGCACCAGCGCCACGCAATTCGGCAGCGTCGGCACCGGAAAATCGCCATGCAGCTCAACTTGCACCCAGTCACGTTGGTTATCGGCAAAAGGATAGGTATCCAGTAGCGATGCCACCAGCGCGCCCGCGCTGACCTCCTGCCCAACACCCGGCTTGGGCGCCACCGTGCCCGCGCTGCTGCGCACGGACTGCAGGAACGACGACAGCACTGCCAGGCAATACTGGGCGTTGTCATGCATCGCACCGGCCGCATGGCCGATCTCGGCGTTGCGCTGCGGGCTGTACTCGCCCGCCACGCGCGAGCCGATGCCGCGCGCGAAGTTGGCGATGGCCGCCAGCGGGGTGTTCAGCTCATGGGCCAGGAACGCCAGCGTCTCGTCGATGGCCATCAGGCGCTGCTGACGGACCGCGCGTTCCCGGTGGCGCTCGCCGGCCAGCCGCAGCACGTCGCGGATCTCGGCCACGGCCAGCGGCTTTTCCAGGATGCGGAAGACCTCGCCGCTGTTCACGGTCTTCAGCAGCATGTCCTTGTCGGCATAGGCCGTCACGAGCAGGCGGACGATATGCGGGTATTCCTGCGCCACCTGGCGCAGCAAATCACCGCCATCACGCCCCGGCATGCGGAAATCGGTTACTAGAATGGAAATCTGCGCGTGATGTGCGTGCAGCACCGCCATGGCGGCATCGGCGCTGGTGGCCGACAGCACCTCATATTCGTTGCCGACGGCCCGCGCGAAGTATTTGCACGCCATCTCTTCGTCATCGACGTAGAGCACGGTCGGGCGCGGCTGGCTGGTATCGCTCATTGCCCCCTCACTCCGCGCGCGGCAGGTCGAAGCTGAACGCGGCCCACTGGCCCAGTTCGCTCTCGGCAAACAGCACGCCGCCGTGGCGCTCGACAACCGCGTAGCTGATCGACAGCCCGAGGCCAAGCCCCTGGCCCACCTCGCGGGTGGTGAAGAACGGCTCGAACACGCGCGCGAGATGCTCCGGCGCGATGCCCGGCCCGTTGTCGCGTACGGCCACGTGCATCCGCCCATCGGTCCACTTCACCGTGGTGTGGATGGCAGGCTGCTGCGTACCGGCCTTTCGCATGGCCAGCGCGGCATTCGAGAAAAGGTTGATCAGCACGCCGATAATGGCCGCTTCGTCGCCCATCACCAGCGTATCGTCGGGCAATTCGCGCGTGACCTTTACGCCGCGCAACTCGTGCGCGGTCAGCCGGACCGATGAGTCGAGAGCCTTCTCGAACAGGAACGGGGTGCCCTCCACCTCGGCCCCCGGCTTGCGGTAGGCGAATGTCTTCAGGTCGGAGACGATATGCTGGATGCGCTGCATGCCCTGCTTGGCATCGACCAGGCATTCCTCGAGGCCCGGCTCGTTCTTGGTGACCGGTTCCTCCATGGCCACCTCGATCGCCATCAGGCAGAAGTTCACCGGATTGTTGACTTCGTGCAGCAACCCCGCCGCCAGCGTACCGATGGCCGCCATCTTCTCCTGCTGGAGCATCTGGCCCTTGATATCGACCAGCTTGCGGTTGATGACCTCGAGTTCGGTGTTCTTGTCAGCCACTTCGGCCTTCAGGCGGAACAGCATGAAGCGCGCCCGTTCATTAAAGAACGTGTACACGCCACTGGCTGCCGCGGCAAAGAGCAGGAACAGCGAATTGACGATGAAAGTGCCCATCGGCTCGACGCCGCCCGAGTGCAGCAAACACGCCGCGGCGTAGAGCAGGTACGAGAGCACGCCGAAGACGAGGTTCTGCCAGAGCCCGAACGGCAGCGCGATACCCGAGGCGAAGATCGCCAGGTTCAGGCCCACGTAGTACGGCGACTCCACGCCTTCGGTCTGCGAGATCATCCACGCGATCATGACCTGCGGCAGCAGCAGCCACGACATCGTCAGCCACGGCGCGAAGCGGCGGCCGGCGTTGCTGTACAGCGCGACGATCACCCCGGCGATCAGCAGCGACACCACGATCCGCGCCACGGCGAATGGCAGCTGCTTGTCCGGATACTGGCCGTAGTCGAGCCCTACGCCCAGCAGCACCAGTACGATGGCCGTGTAGGCGCCGCCCCGGCTGAACGCCAGGCGGAAGTCGGCCAGTTCGGACTGGTAGCCGGCGTACAGCTCGTTGCCACGCGCGGCCGGGGCGGACGGCGCCGCCTCGGCGTCACTGGATAGCGGCTTCGGCGAAGACATTGACGCCGGTTTCATCGACATAGAGTCGGTGGGCATTCGAGTTCTCCGGCAGCAGCGAGGCCATACTGGCCTCGTCGCGGTAGATCAGGTACCACTCCAGCAGGTGCTCCATCCCGAACTTCTCGGGGTTGTCGGAGTGGACATTCGTAACCAGCAGGTTGCCGCCCGGGCGCGTGCGCGAGGCGAAATAGGTCAGCAGCCGCGCGCAGACCTTGTCCGACAGGTAGTCGAACAGCCCGGCGCAGTACACGGCGTCGAACGTACGCGTGGTGGGGTCGTCGGGCGAGATGCGGCGCTTGAGCAGGTCATGCACCGACTGGTGGACCATGTCGACGGACACCTTGTGCCCGGCCGAAGCCGCCGAGCGCTCGATGGAACTGCGCGTGTAAGCGAGCGTTTCCTCGCTGAAATCCACGAGCTGGAACGACAGCAGTTCCGGATTCGGATACTCGCGCACGAAGCGCTGGATCTCGAACGCCGGCCCGCAGCCCACGTTCAGCACGCGGAACGGCCGGCCTTCGGCGCGCGCGCGCTCGGCCTGGCGGGTCAGGTAATCGACCAGCAGGTCGATCCGGTTGCGGTGCGCGGTGGCCACCGCCGCCTTCAGAAACGCTGTGTTGACGATCTGGAAGTACGTGGTCGGCCCCTGTTGCGGGTCGCTCAGGATCTGGTTGACCATCTCGTAGTCGCCGGCATAGCCGAGCGGCTTCGTAAATGTCCGATAGACGAACGGGGCTCGCAGCAGCAGCGGGTGCAGGGCCGCCTGGGCGTAGGTACGGTGCACCGGGGCGATCTCGGGGTCCACCTGCTGGGCCTCGCCCTCGAGCCAGTCCAGGTAGACCTTGACCTTGCCCATCAGCGGCACGGCCAGCTCGTAGAACACGTCCTCGCGCAGGCGCCCCTCGGTCTTCGGCAGCGACTCGGTCAGGTCCACCTGCTCGACCCAGCGCGACACCTCCGAGAGATACGCGCGCATCTCGTTGACCACGATCTGGTAGTCGCGGCGGATATTGAAACGGGTGTCCCAGTCCTGCACGAAGAGTTCGGCCTCGCGCGCGACCGATTTCGGTGCGTCGTTGACGTCGGTCAGCTCGCGCCATTCGTCGATCAGCGTCAGGGAGACCACGGCGGTCAGGCCGGTATTCACCAGGCTCATGACCACGGCCTTGCCGAGGTAGGCGTTCTTCGCCCCCATCCGCACGCTCAGCTCACTGAGCACCTCGCTGACCTGAACGATCGAGTAAGGATTGTAGATTTCCATCACCAGCGACTTGCGCTGGAGATTGATGATCGTGCCCCGCACCTGCTCGCCCTGCGAGTTGCGGAAGCTAACTACCGGATCGATTTGCGTTTTGGAGTACACGGTATCGCGCCAGGGAAATCCAGGGAACGCTGCGGGCCGGGGCACCCGAAGGGGCCGGCCGGGTACAGCTCAGGCAAGAAGCTTGCGGCGGGGATACCGGAATCAGGGAATGCAGCCAATACTCATAACAATGCGCGTGACCGGTTATGGGGCAGACGCACGCCAGGAATGGCAGGCGCGGCGCCCCCGAAGGTGGGACTGCGGCGAGCCATTGTACTGTGGCTGTCGGAAACCATACAACATTGCTTCCGCGCCATGAAGAGGGGTATCGGCAGGAACGAAAAAAAGGGCCGGCGTGTTGCCGGCCCTTCGCGTCTTGTAACAAACGCCTGACTTAGTCCGCCTTGACGGCTTCCACCTGGATCGCCAGCTTGACGTCCTGTTTGAAACCGTACTTCGCGCCGTAGTCGATGCCGAAGTCCGCGCGGTTGAACTGGCCCACCGCATCGGCGCCGCATGCCTCGCGCTTGAGCATCGGGTGTTCGATGCACTTGAACTGGCGGATTTCCAGCTTCACCGGCTTGGACACGCCGCGCAGCGTCAGCACGCCATCCACTTCGGTCGGCACGTCGCCCTTGAACTTCGAGAACTTGCCCTTGTACGTGGCTTCCGGGAAGGCCTGCACGTCGAACATTTCCGGGCCCTTGGCATGCTCGTTCAGCTTGGCGTTGCCGAAGTCGATCGACGACGGGTCGATCTTGATCTCGACCGTGCCGGCCTTGGCCGCGCGGTCCAGCGTGACCACGCCGGTCGACTTGTCGAACTTGCCGCGCCAGTTGGACAGGCCACCCAGGTGGTCGGCCTCGAAGCTCGGGTAGGTGTGGGTCGGGTCCACGTTGTAGGTCACGGCATTGGCCATGGCGGCGCCGGCGGCCAGCGTGGCGGAGGCAGCGGCAACAGCCGCGAACAGGGTGCGCATCTTCATGTCTAGGTCTCCCGTCAAAAGGTTGGAGAGGAAAGTCGAAATACAGCGAGGAAATCGATGGGCGGGCACGCGGCCTGCCTCAGCCCTTCTTCGCCGGGGTTACGATGTGGAACTTGATCTGCACGTCGTCGGCCACCACGGAAGTGTCCTTCCATTCGCCGTCGCCGATATTGAACACGGTGCGCTTGATCGGCAGCACACCGTCAAACACCTGCCCTGCCGCGTCCTGCTTGTACGTGGCAGGCACCACCACGTCCAGGGTCTTGCCCTTGATGGTCAGCTTGCCAGTCACATCGTACTTGCCCGCCGCGCCGGCCTTGATGGCGGTGGACTGGAACACGGCCTTGGGATACTTGGCAGCGTCGAACCAGTCCTTGCCCTTGACCTCCTTGGTGGTCTCGGCATCGCCGATCTCGAAGCTCGACACGTCGATTTCCACCTTGGCGGACGACGTGGCCAGCTTGGCCGGGTCGAAATCGACCGTTGCGTCGAATTTCTTGAACTTGCCTTCCATCGGCACGCCGATCTGCCGCGCCGTGGCGGTGACGGTGCTCTTGGCTGTGTCGATCTGCGCCCAGGCCAGGTTGGCGGCCAGGCCGGCCGTGGCCAGCGCGGCGGCCACGACGATGGCGCCAGGACGGGTCATGCGTTTCATCGGTGCACTCCTCTCAGGAAAATACGATGTCATTCAGCGCAGGAACGGAATCATCCGGGCGAGCGTGCCGTCGCGGTCGATCACCTGGTGCTTGATGGCGGCGGCCGCGTGCAGCAGCACGATACCTGCCATCAGGTAGTTGAGCCAGGCGTGGGCGGCCTGCAGGATCGGCTTGAGCGTGGTATTGGCCTCGATCAGTACCGGCATCTTCCAGAGACCCAGGTAGACCACCGGCACGCCGGCCGATAGGCTATAGAAGTAGCCGGTCAGCGGCACCACGATAATCAGCACATACAGCAGATGGTGCGCGGCGGCGGCGGCGCGGGCCTGCCAGGCCGGCGTGCCGGCCGCCACGGGCGGTGCGGCGTGGGTAGCGCGCCACAGCACGCGCAGCACGGCCACGGCGAAGATCGTCACGCCGAGCCATTTATGCCACGAGAAGAGCTTGAGCTTGGTCGGCGTCAGGCCCGGAATGCCGGTCATGTACAGGCCCAGCCCGAACGCCGCGAAAATGCCGAACGCGATCAGCCAGTGCAGGCCGATAGCGGTCGCCGTGTAGCCATTGGCACCATTGCCGCCGCGACTGCGCGCGACGCTGTGCACCCCGTATGAAGTCATGTCTGTGAATCCCTTCGATTTTTCTTATAGCGATCGTCCGGACCGGCCATCGGCCAGCGGGGGCTTGTGTCGCCCTACCCTGCTGGCAGGAATTCTCGCATTATTGGCATTCGTCCGTGCGCTATGAGATGCGGAACTTCATGAAGTCGTTCAAATGATTTGATGTGACGCATTGCCGCAGGGGCGAAAAAAAGGGCCAGCGCAACGCCAGCCCTTCTTTCCCGTCGATTCAGACCCCTTCCGGGTCCGCCTGCGTCGTCAGATCTTGTTCGCCAGTTCCACGGCCTTGCCGATGTAGCTGGCCGGCGTCATGTCCAGCAGCAGTTGCTTGGCATCGTCCGGAATCGCCAGGCCCGACACGAAGGTCTGCAGCGCCTCGCGCGAGATGCCCTTGCCGCGCGTCAGCTCCTTGAGCTGTTCGTACGGGTTCGGCACGCCAAAGCGGCGCATCACGGTCTGCACCGGCTCGGCCAGCACTTCCCAGCAGTTGTCGAGGTCTTCGTTCAGGCGTTCCGGATTGGTTTCCAGCTTGCCCAGGCCGCGCAGGCAGGCCTCGTAGGCCAGCAGGCTGTAGCCGAACGCCACGCCCATGTTGCGCAGCACGGTGGAGTCCGTCAGGTCACGCTGCCAGCGCGAAACCGGCAGCTTTTCCGAAAGGTGGCGCAGCACGGCGTTGGCCAGGCCGAGGTTGCCTTCCGAGTTCTCGAAGTCGATCGGATTGACCTTGTGCGGCATCGTCGACGAGCCGATCTCGCCGGCCTTGGTCCGCTGCTTGAAGTAGCCCAGCGAGATATAGCCCCACACGTCCCGGTTCAGGTCCAGCAGGATCGTGTTGGCGCGCGCGATGGCGTCGAACAGCTCGGCCATGTAGTCGTGCGGCTCGATCTGGATGGTGTACGGGTTAAAGCTCAGGCCCAGGCGCGACTCGATCACCTGCTTCGAGAACGCTTCCCAGTCGAACGTCGGGTAGGCCGACAGGTGGGCGTTGTAGTTACCCACCGCGCCATTCATCTTGCCGAGCAGTTCCACGCGCTGGATGCGCTCGATGGCGCGCGCCAGGCGGGCGGCCACGTTGGCCATTTCCTTGCCCAGCGTGGTCGGGCTGGCCGGCTGGCCGTGCGTGCGCGACAGCATCGGCTGGGTAGCGTTGGCCTTGGCCAGTTCCACCAGGCGGGCCTGCACGCGCTGGAGCGTGGGCACCAGCACGCCGTCACGGGCGCCCTTGAGCATCATGCCGTGCGAGGTGTTGTTGATGTCTTCCGAGGTGCAGGCGAAGTGGATGAACTCGCTCGCGGCCTCCAGCTCGGCGTTGCCCTTGACCTGTTCCTTGAGCCAGTACTCCACGGCCTTGACGTCGTGGTTGGTCACGGCCTCGATGTCCTTGATGCGGGCGGCGTCGGCTTCGGTGAAGTTCTCCACCAGTGCCTGCAGCTTCGCCTCGGAATCGGCCGAGAACTTCGGCACGTCCGGCAGGCCGGCCTGGGCCAGGGCGATCAGCCAGTTGACCTCGACCTTCACGCGATTACGCATGAAGGCCGCCTCGGAGAGCCACTCGCGCAGCGCGTCGGCCTTGGCGGCATAACGGCCATCGATGGGAGACAGTGCGGTGAGCGGCGAAAGGGATGGGGTGGACATGCTGGCAACCGGGAGAAAGAGGGAAGACGGGTTTCCGCGGGGGCGCGGTAACCATGCGAAGACTGGCGAGGCGGGCGGCTTCAAGCGACCGATGCGCCGCACGGGGCGAGCCGCCGGGCGCGCCATCGGACCTGCCGCCGGCACGCCACAAAGGGCTGGCCGGCATCGCGCAACGCGGGATTTTACCATCGCCCACCGCGCCTGTGCGGCGCGCCATGGGTCAGGCGACACAGAGCGTGCGAAGCGCCGCATTGACACGGCATCCGCGGGCCGGCGCGGGTATACTCGCGCTCGCCGTTCCAGTAGCCTGTTATGAAGTCCATCGACATGCCGCCCGCCAGGGCGCCATGGCAGCCACAGAGCGCCGATGCACTTCATAACAAGCTCAAGGGGAGAACATGAAGCTGTATGCGTCCCACACCAGCCCGTACGCGCGCAAGGTGCGCGTCGTGCTGGCGGAAAAGAAGGTCGACTACCAGATGATCGAGGAGAACGTCTGGTCGCCCGCGACCATCATCGGCCAGTTCAACCCGCTCGGCAAGGTGCCCTGCCTGGTCATGGAGGATGGCGGCGCGGTCTTCGATTCGCGCGTGATCGCCGAATACGCCGATACGCTGTCGCCAGTCGGCCGCCTGATTCCGCAAGGCAGCCGCGAGCGCCTCGAAGTGCGCTGCTGGGAAGCCCTGGCCGATGGCCTGCTCGACGCCGCGCTGCTGGTCCGCCTGGAAACCACCCAGCGCGAAGAGGGCCAGCGCAGCGAATCATGGGTCAAGCGCCAGCGGACCAAGATCGACGCCGCACTGGGCGCGATGTCTTCCGGCCTGGGCGACCGCCCGTGGTGCACCGGCATCCATTTCACCCTGGCCGATGTGGCCGTGGGCTGCGCGCTGGCCTATCTGGATTTCCGTTTCCCGGACATCGCCTGGCGCGAGCAGTACCCGAACCTCGCCGCGTTCCAGGAAAAGATCGAGAAGCGCCAGTCGTTCATCGACACCGCCCCGCCTTCGGCGGGTTGAGCGGTAGATTGGGCACGCCGGCGCCTCTGTGCGCCGATGTGCCTCATCAGACAATTACTGGATGATGCCGCCGCCCAGGCAGACGTCGCCGTCGTAGAGAACGGCCGACTGCCCCGGCGTCACCGCCCACTGCGCTTCGGCGAAGGCCAGCTTCAGCGCCTCGCCGTTGGCCGCTTCCACGCGGCAGGCCGCATCGCTCTGGCGATAGCGCGTCTTGGCCGCCATCTCGGCGCCGGCCGCAGGTGGCTCACCCGCCACCCAGGACAGGTCCGCCGCTTCCAGCACCGGCGTCAGCAGCCACGGATGGTCGTGCCCCTGCACCACGTAGAGCGAGTTATTGGCCATGTCCTTGCGCGCCACGTACCAGGCGTCGCCGCTGCCTTCGCGGCTGCCGCCCAGCCCAATGCCCTTGCGCTGGCCCAGCGTATAGAACGCCAGCCCGATGTGCTCCCCCACCACCTTGCCCTCGGGCGTCTTCATCGGCCCCGGCTTGGTCGGCAGGTAGCGATTGAGGAAGTCGCGGAACGGCCGTTCACCGATAAAACAGATCCCGGTCGAATCCTTCTTCTTCGCGTTCGGCAGGCCGATTTCGGCGGCAATCTCGCGCACGCGCGTCTTCGGCATCTCGCCCAGCGGGAACAGCGTGCGCGACAGCTGCGCCTGGTTCAGCCGGTGCAGGAAGTAGCTCTGGTCTTTGGTGTGGTCGAACGCCTTGAGCAGCTCGAAGCGCCCGTTGTCCGCCTGCCGCACGCGCGCATAGTGGCCCGTGGCGATGGTCTCGGCGCCGAGCGACATCGCGTGGTCCAGGAACGCCTTGAACTTGATCTCGGCATTGCAGAGCACGTCCGGATTGGGCGTGCGCCCGGCCGAGTATTCGCGCAGGAAATCGGCGAACACGCGGTCCTTGTACTCGGCGGCGAAGTTCACCGCCTCCACGTCCACGCCGATCAGGTCGGCCACGGACACCACGTCGAGCCAGTCCTCGCGCGTGGAGCAGTATTCGCTGTCGTCATCGTCCTCCCAGTTCTTCATGAACAGGCCGATGACTTCGTACCCCTGCTGCTTGAGCAGCCACGCGGTGACCGACGAATCGACCCCGCCCGACATACCCACCACCACCCGCTTGCCGCTCACGATGCGTCTCCGGTGCTGACCGCCACGCTTGTGGGATGCGTATAAAGCACATCCAGCGCGAAGCGCTTGCCGGCGAGGTAATCGTTCACGCAGGCCATCAGCAACGGGGTGCGATGGCGCTCGGGGCAGGCGCGCAGTTCCTCGGCGGTCATCCACAGCGTGCGGATGATGCCGGTATCGAGCTGGCGGCCTTCATCGAGCGTGCCGAGGTCGCCCGTGAAGGCGAAGCGGATATAGGTGGTGTCGCCCTGGTCGCGCGAGGAGAGCCCCCGGCTCATATAGCAGCCGATCAGCGCGCGCGGCTCGAAGGTGTGGGCGGTTTCCTCGAGGGTCTCGCGCACGACGGCGCGGATCAGGCTCTCGCCCGCTTCCAGGTGGCCGGCCGGCTGGTTCAGCCGCAGGCCGTCGCGCGTTTCCTCTTCAACCAACAGGAAGCGGCCGCCGCGTTCGATGACAGCGGCAACTGTGACGCTGGCGTTCCATTCACGTGACATGATGCACATTTTTTAAGCAATCCGGCATTTTACCGGTTGCTGTCGGAATGTGCAGGGATGAAGGCGGAAAGGGCGGAAACACCGCGGGCGGCAGCAGGGCCATGGCCGCTTCCAGGCGGGCCGTCAGCGCGCGCGTGGCCGGCGTGAGCGGCTGGCGCACCTCGGCGCGGGCCAGGCCTGCCAGCGCCAGCGCGGCCTTGACCGGCGCCGGGTTCGGCTCGGCGAACATCAGGTCGATCAGCGGCGAGAGCTGGCGGAACAGCGCGCGCGCCGCTTCGTCGCAGCCGGTGCGGGCCAGTTGCAGCAGCCGGACGAACAAGTCCGGGCGGATATGGGCGGCAGCCGGCACCACGCCTGCGCCGTCGGCCAGCAGGTGGTCGAGCATGGCGGCATCCTCGCCGCAGAACACGCGCAGGGCATCCTGCCCGGCCAACGCGCGCAGCCCGGTGCGGTCGCATTCCTTGATCGCCACGACCTGCGGATGGTCGGCCAGCCGCAGTGCCAGCGCGGGGGAAATCGTGGAGCCGGTGCGCTTCGGCACGTTGTAGAGCATCAGCGGGCGCGCCGTCTGGCTGGCCACGCGGCGCACGTGCCAGGCGATGCCCTCGTCCGACACGCGCAGGTAGTACGGCGGCGGGACGAGGTAGCCGGCGAGGTCGAATCGATCCAGCGTGCGCACCTGCTCGCAGACCGAGCGCGTGTCCACGCCGCCCACGCCCGCCATGACCGGCATGCGGCCCTGCGCCACCTCAAGCACGGCTGCGGTGACCATCAGCCGCTCTGCCTCGGTCAGCAGGCCGCCCTCGCCCGTCGTGCCGAGCACGATCAGGCCATCCACACCGGCGCCAGCATAGTGCGCGGCCAGTTGCTGGGCGGCGCGCAGGTCGGGCGCGCCGTGGCGCAGCGGCGTGACCAGCGGCAGCCACAGGCCATCGCCGATGACCGAATCAGTGCGCGGCATGATCGCTCCCCAGCATCGTCGTGATGCCGAACTCGGCGGCCGGCAGCGCGGTCATGATGGCGTGCATGGCGGCGTCGCGGCCGGCGCGCTCCACTTCCACATGGAGCGTGGTTTCCCCGTGCCGATGGTCCACCTCCACCACATACACACGGGCGAGCTTGCCGATGGCCACGTGCAGCGTCTGGCGCAGCATGAAGACCTGCGCCGAGGCCACCGCCAGGCGCAGGCGGATCCAGTGGCCATCGCTGGCGGCGGAGGCTGGCAGGGCGTCACGCCCGGCGCGGCGGCGCGGGACGGTGGCAAAGGCAACGGCGAGGCTCGAGGACTGTCGCGACTGTCGCATTACGCTTGAATCCGCGCGGGGCGGATCGTCTGTGGAACATGGCTCCATGCTAGGGAGCGGCGTCTCAAATTGATGCAGCAATCGCGGCGCCGGGTATCAACAACGCATCAACGCCGCGTCGTCGAACCCGGTCAGAACGTCTTTGTGATGGACGCGAGCGCGGTCGCCTTGCCCATGTAGCGGCCATGCGAATTCGTATAAGTGCCACGCTTGGCGTTGGTGTCGAGGTAGGCTACGGCCACGCTCAGGCCCTTGCCGAAGTCCTTGGTCACGCCGATTTTCCAGTCGGTATACGAGGCGTCGCTGAGGTTCTTCACGCCCTGGTAGCCCACGTGCGCGTTGACCGTCAGGTCCCACACATTGAGCGGCACGTTGGCCGTGAGGTCGATGTAGTAGCTGTTCTTGGTGTCGCCAAATCCGAACAGGTTGGTCAGCGCGTGCGAGTACTTGAGGAACACTGGGCCGTAGCCGATGCCGGCATAGACCTCGGTGGTGTAGGGACGCGTGAAGCCACTCGGATAATCGCCAGGGTAGTAGTACTCGAGCACGCCGAGGTCATAGTTGAATTCGGCGTCGGCCAGCTTGAACGTGTTGCGGAAGCCGCCGTAGAAATCCATCTCCACCGGGGCGGAGACTTCCGCGTTGCTGTCCGAAAGCCAGCTGATGCTTGAGTTCCAGTTGCCGAGGTAGAGCCCGCTCGCGTGGGTGTAGTCGAACCCGCCCTGGATGGCCGGGCGGCGGTCGGACTGCATCAGGCCCCGGTAGCGGTATTCGCTGGCCAGCGTGACATTGGCGGTGAAGGTGTGGGGCGAGGCTTCCGCCTCCTGGGCGAGCGCGGTGGCGCACGGGGCGGCAAGGAGGACGAGGGCGGTAAGGCGGGTAGCGATCATGGATGCTGGATGCGTAACGGGTGTTTGGAGGCGCCCTTCCCCGAAAAAGAGGGAAAGCGGCGTACCCGTCACGATACGGAGCGGCGCATCAAATCGGCATCAAGATTGGGCGCCCCGGCAACATGTTCGAATCAAGAGGGAATCCTGCCTGCATTAAACGAGTCGTTTCATGCGTCGCAAAAATGAGTCGTGGCGACCGCACAAATCGTCGACCGGGCAGTCACCACCGAACGTAAGTTTCGGGTAAGCTGCGCAAAAATTGGTGCGCCGCGCCGCGGTGGACCAACGGGCCAGGACGTCAGCCCGCCCAATCAGATACGACGCCAGCTAAAGGAGAAATTGACGATGCATATCGGCATCCCGCAGGAAACGCGGGCAGGCGAGGCACGCGTCGCCGCCACCCCGGAGACCATCAAGAAGTACGTTGCCCAAGGGCATCAGGTCACGGTGCAGGCTGGCGCAGGCGTACGCGCCAGCATTCCCGACGCGGCGTTCGAAGCCGCCGGCGCACGGATCGGCACGGCTGCCGATGCCTTCGGCGCCGAGCTGGTGCTGAAGGTGCGGGCACCGGACGATGCCGAGCGCGCCCAGATCAAGCCGGGCGCCGTGCTGGTGGGCATGCTCAATCCCTTCGATATCGAGAACAACGCGCGCATGGCCAGTGCGGCCATCACCGCGTTCGCGCTCGAGGCCGCGCCGCGCACCACGCGCGCGCAGAGCATGGACGTGCTGTCGTCGCAGGCCAACATCGCCGGCTACAAGGCCGTGCTGGTGGCCGCGCACCACTACCAGCGCTTCATGCCGATGCTGATGACGGCCGCCGGCACGGTGAAGGCCGCGCGCGTGCTGATCCTTGGCGCCGGCGTGGCCGGTCTCCAGGCGATTGCCACGGCCAAGCGGCTGGGCGCCGTGATCGAGGCCTCGGACGTCCGCCCCGCCGTAAAAGAGCAGATCGAGTCGCTTGGCGCCAAATTTCTCGACGTACCGTTCGAGACCGACGAGGAACGCGAGATCGCCCAGGGCGTGGGCGGCTACGCCCGTCCCATGCCGGCCGACTGGATGCGCCGCCAGGCGGAACTGGTGCACCAGCGCGCCACGCAGGCCGACATCGTCATCACCACCGCGCTGATCCCGGGCCGCAAGGCGCCCGTGCTGCTGCAGGAAGACACTGTCAAGCAGATGAAGCCCGGCTCGGTAGTGGTCGACCTGGCCGCCGCCCAGGGCGGCAACTGCCCGCTGACCGTGGCCGACGAGGTCGTGGAACGCCACGGCGTGGTCCTGATCGGCTACACCAACCTGGCCGGCATGGTCGCCGCGGACGCCTCGGCGCTCTACGCGCGCAACGTGCTCGACTTCCTCAAGCTGATCGTCGACAAGGATGCGCGCTACACGCTCAACCTTGAGGACGACATCGTCGCCGCCTGCCTGATGTGCAAGGACGGCCAGCTCGTCAGGCAGGCCGCCTAGATTCCCAACCGGAGCCGCCACGCCAGGACACACCGGCGGACGGCCCACCCAGCCTCAACCAAGGACGTATCACCCATGCAACGCAACATGCTCCGCGCCAAGCTCCACCGTGTCACCGTGACGCAGGCGGACCTCCATTACGAGGGATCGTGCGGCATCGACGAGAATCTTCTCGACGCTGCCGACATGAAGGAGTTCGAAAAGATCGAGCTGTACAACGTACAGAACGGCGAGCGCTTCTCCACGTACATCATCAAGGGTGCACGCGGTAGCGGCGAGATCTCGCTGAACGGCGCCGCCGCGCGCCGCGCGCACCTGGGCGACCACCTGATCATCTGCACCTACGCACCGATGAGCGACGAGGAAGTGAAGACCTATAAGCCCAAGGTCATCCTGGTGGACGAGAAGAACCGCATCAAGGAAATCAAGAAGATCGACTGATCTTTCTGGATTTTTTGCGATAGCCGCGCCCGGGGCGAGCCGCCCGGCGCGGTGGCGGTGCCGGCCCTGCAGTCCCACATCGATACGAAGCACGAAGAATTCGAAAGCAACGAGGAGAAGTCGATGGAGATGGTGAACCACACGGTGATCAACCTGATCATCTTTGTGCTGGCAATCTACGTGGGATACCACGTGGTCTGGACGGTAACGCCGGCCCTGCACACCCCGCTGATGGCCGTGACCAATGCGATCTCGGCCATCATCATCGTCGGCGCCATGCTGGCGGCCGGCCTCACGGAAGGCAGCGTGGGCCGCATCATGGGCACGCTGGCGGTGGCGCTGGCGGCCGTCAATGTGTTCGGCGGCTTCCTCGTGACCCAGCGCATGCTGGAGATGTTCAAGAAGAAGGAACCGAAGAAGCTGGCTGGCAAGGAGGGGGCACGATGACCGGACTCGTCAGCATGAACCTCGTCACGCTGCTGTACCTCGTGGCCTCGGTCTGCTTCATCCAGGCGCTCAAGGGCCTGTCCCACCCCGCTTCGGCCCGCAAGGGCAACACCTTCGGCATGATCGGCATGGCCATCGCCGTGGTGACCACGCTGGCGCTGATCGTCAAGCTCAAGGAGGAGTTCCTGGCGGCGGGCACGGCCCAGTCGTCGGTGGGCACGGGCCTGGCGCTGATCTTCGGCGCGCTGGTCGTCGGTGGCGGCATCGGCGCCTATGTGGCGCGCAAGGTCGAGATGACCAAGATGCCGGAACTGGTGGCGGCGATGCACTCGCTGATCGGTCTCGCGGCGGTGTTCATCGCCGTGGCCGCCGTGGCGGAGCCGGCTGCGTTCGGCATCGCGCCGGCTGGCTCGCACCTGATTCCCACCGGCAACCGGATCGAACTGTTCATCGGCTGCTTCGTCGGCGCCATCACGTTCTCGGGCTCGGTGATCGCCTTCGGCAAGCTGGCGGGGCGCTACAAGTTCCGGCTGTTCCAGGGCGCCCCGGTGGTGTTCCCGGGCCAGCACTGGCTGAACCTGCTGCTGGCCGTGGCGATGTTCGGCTTCGGCATCATCTTCTTCCTGTCGCAGGCGTGGCTGCCGTTCCTCATCATGCTGGCGCTGGCCTTCGTGCTGGGCGTGCTGATCATCATCCCGATCGGCGGCGCGGACATGCCTGTGGTGGTCTCGATGCTGAACTCGTACTCGGGCTGGGCGGCGGCGGGCATCGGCTTCTCGCTGAACAATCCGATGCTGATCATCGCCGGCTCGCTGGTGGGCTCGTCCGGTGCCATCCTCTCGTACATCATGTGCAAGGCGATGAACCGCTCGTTCTTCAACGTGATTCTGGGCGGCTTCGGCGGCGACGCGGCGGCAGCCGGCCCGGCCGGCGCGCAGGCCCAGCGCAACGTGAAGTCCGGCTCGGCCGACGACGCCGCGTTCCTGATGGGCAATGCCGAAACCGTGATCATCGTGCCCGGCTACGGCCTGGCGGTGGCCCGCGCTCAGCATGCACTTAAAGAATTGACCGAGAAGCTGCACGACAAGGGCGTGATCGTAAAGTACGCGATCCACCCCGTGGCGGGCCGCATGCCGGGCCATATGAACGTGCTGCTGGCGGAAGCCGAGGTGCCGTACGACCAGGTCTTCGAGATGGAGGACATCAACAGCGAGTTCGGGCAGGCCGACGTTGTGCTGGTGCTGGGCGCCAACGACGTGGTCAACCCGGCCGCCAAGACCGATCCGAAGTCGCCCATCGCCGGCATGCCGATCCTGGAGGCGTACAAGGCCAAGACCATCATCGTGAACAAGCGCTCGATGGCGGCCGGGTACGCGGGCCTGGACAACGAGCTGTTCTATATGGACAAGACCATGATGGTGTTCGGCGATGCCAAGAAGGTGGTCGAGGACATGTTCAAGGCCGTGGAATAAGGCCGGACACCGCGGAACGCAAATCCGAATCGGAATCGGAATCCGACTGACAATCAGGCCGGAAACCCTCGGTGATTAAAGCGGCGTGAAGACCTGAAATCAACGAAATCGAAGACATGCGGCCGGCAACCAACGCCGGCCGTTTGCTTTTGGCCTCCTTTGGTGCGGCAACATTGCGTGGACCCATCCGCGCGCTATACTGGCTTGCCACGGCCCCCAAACCCTCGCTCTTCATTCGCTGCCGGCCGCAGCGTAGATCGCACCATGACATTCAGCCCGCATGACAGGAACCTGTCGGTCTTCCATCACCCCGTCCTGACGGTGCTGGTGGACGACAGCAAATCGTTTATCGACAGCCTGGCATTCCAGATGGACGCGTCGCGCGCCGTGGTGAGCTTCACCGACCCGCGCGAGGCACTGACATGGATCCGCGAAGCCTATGCCACCCGGCATCCGGCCTTCCTGCCCGTGCGCGTGACCCACGACGACCTGACCTTCCTGAGCGAGCGGCGCACCGTGCAACTCGACGTGGACCGCATCTATCGCCAGGTCCACGACATCCATCGCTTCATGCAGCCCGGGGTGATCGTGGTGGACTACTCGATGCCGCAGATGGATGGCCTCGAGTTCTGCCAGGCGCTGCAGGACCTGCCGTGCAAGACCATCCTGCTGACCGGCACCGCCGACGAAAGCATTGCGGTGCAAGGCTTCAACCATGGGCTGATCGACCGCTATGTGAAGAAGCACGATCCGAACATGGTGGCGCGGCTCGACCAGGAAATCGACGCACTCCAGCAACAGTATTTCGCGGCGATCTCGCGCACGCTGCGCGACCTGCTCACGCGGCACTCGTACGCGTTCCTGTCCGATCCGGTGATGGCCGACCGCGTGCGCCAGACCGCCGCGCGCTATGGCTTCGTCGAGTACTACCTGTATCCGAATCCGGTGGGCATCCTGCTGCTGACGGCGCAGGGACATGCCACGCTGATGGTGATCGAGACGCGCGCCGGGCTGATGAGCCAGGTGGAGTCGGCCGAAGCCTACGAGGCGCCGGCCACGCTGATCGAAGGGCTGCGCGAAGGCCGCATCGTGCCGTTCTTCTGGCCCGGCAACGGCATGTACACGCCGGCGTGCGCCGACTGGGAGCAATACTGCCTGCCGGCCGAGCGGTGCGAAGGGCGCGAGGAGTATTTCTACGCGCTGTTCGACCTGCCGCGCCACCTGCTCCAGGAGCCGGTGGTGAGCCTGCAGGGGTTCCTGAGCGATTTCGCCCGCAACCCCGAGGCGCTGACGGGCCGGAACAAGCAGGCATAAGCCTGACCGTCCCGCATCCCCCTTATTCCTTCGGCGCTTCCCCGCCTTCCTTGCGGTTGCCGCCGCGCACCATGTCGAAGCGGAACAGCCGGCATTCGATATTGCCGTTGTAGAGCGGCGTGCGGCGCGATTCCTTGAGCCGCAGGCGCTTCGGCATACTCAGGTCGCCCGTGAACACCCACGCCTGCCAGCCCGCGAAGTGTTGCTTCAAGGTGGTAGCGAAGGCGCTGGCGAACTGGTTCGCGGCGGCCTCCTCGGCCTCGTCGCGCGGGGCCTCGGGCAGTGCGCCCCGGCGCTGCTCGCCGCGCACGGCAATCCGCTCGCCATAGGGCGGATTCATCAGCATCACGCCCGGCGTGGCGAACGGTGGCTGCACAAAGCGCGCATCCACCTGCTTCAGGGGCACCTCGCCCGGCAGCCCGGCGCGCTGCCAGTTGGCGTCCGCCATGGTCAGCATGTCCGTGGAAATGTCCGATCCGGCGATCTCCAGCGCCGCCACGCCCTTGGCCGCCGCCTCCTTGGCGCGTTGCGCATCGGCGCGCAGGGCCTGCCAGGCCTTGTTGTCCATGCCCTTGAGCCATTCGAACGCGAAGGTCCGCGCCCCGCCCGGCGGGAGGCCCAGCGCCACCTGCGCCGCCTCCACCAGGAACGTGCCGCTGCCGCACATCGGATCAAAGAACGGGCGGTCGGTCTGGCCCTGCACCCATCCCGCCAGCCGCAGGATGCCGGCGGCGAGGTTTTCCTTGAGCGGCGCCTCGCCCTTCTCCATGCGCCAGCCGCGCTTGAACAGCGGCTCGCCGGTGGTGTCGAGGTAGAGCGTGCAGTCGAACTCGGTCAAATGCGCATAAATCCGCACATCCGGGCTGACCGTATCGACGCTGGGACGGTCGCCGAGCGCCTCGCGCATGGCATCGCAAACACCGTCCTTCACGCGCAGCGCGGTGAAGTTCAGGCTGTGCAGCGGTGACTTGTGCGCGGTGATGTCCACCCGCAGCGACTCATCCGGCGAAAACCACTGATCCCAGCGTTGCTGGCGGGCCAGCGCGTAGACATCGTCCTCATGCCGGTAGCCGCGCTGCGCCACGCGCAGCAGCACGCGGCTGGCGATGCGCGAGTGCAGGTTGACGGCATAGGCCGCCGCCATCTCGCCCGAGAACGGCACGCCGCCCGGCACCTCGCGATGCACCTGGAACGGCGCGGCGGCCACCACGGCCGGATACTGGGCGATTTCCCGCAGTTCCTCGGCAAGGGCGGATTCCAGGCCACGCGGGCAGGGAGCAAAGAAGGCTTGGGTCATGGGAAGAGCATCCTGCAAACAAAAACGTCCGCCGTGGCGGACGGGAGTGAGACTAGCGTAGCGGACCGCGCGGCGGACCGCTAGTCGGCGGCCAGGGCGCGGTCCAGGAAATCGAGGCGGTCCTGGCCCCAGTACGGCTGGCCATCCAGCACGAACCACGGGGCGCCGTACACGTTGGCGGAGAGCGCGTCCTGCGTATTCTGCGCGTAGGCGGCCTGCACGGCCTGACCCTCGCTGGCCTTGAGCAGATTGGCGCCGTCCAGGCCGGCCTCGTCCGCGATCAGCGCCAGCGTGGCCGCATCGGCGATATTGCGCTGGTCCGCCCACACGCCCCGGCAGATGGCGCCGGTCAACTCCAGCGCGCGCGCCGTGCCGTGCGCCAGTTGCGCGGCGATGATCAGCCGGGCGGCGGCATCGCCGGACACCGGGAAGAACGTCGGATGCAGATGCATCGGCATGTTCAGGAACTGGCTCCAACGCTCGAGTTCCACCAGCCGGTATGCCTGGCGCTGCGGCGGACGCTGCGCCAGCGGCACGCCGCCGGACACCGCGAACACCTTGCCAAGATCCACCGGCTTCAGCAGCACCTGGGCGTTATGGCGGTTGGCGATGTCGACGAAGCGGGCATGTCCGAGGTAGGTAAACGGGGACTGCGGCGCCAGGAAGTACTCGACCTGCTTGCTCATCATGACCTCATGTAAGGCTTTGGGGGAGAACGCTGAATCGTAGATCGCTTAAAACGGCTTCACGACCACGAGGATCACGATAGCCAGCAGCACCAGCACCGGCACTTCGTTGAACCATCGATAGAACGTGTGCGAGCGTGCATTGGCGCCCCGCTCGAACTTGCGCAACAGCACGCCGCAGCCGTGGTGGTAGCCGATCAGCACCAGCACCAGCGCCAGCTTGGCGTGCATCCAGCCCTGCCCCGTGCCGCGTCCGATGCCATAGCCGAGGTACAGCCACAGCCCGAACACCACGGCCGGCACGGCCAGCATGGTCATGAACCGGAACAGCTTGCGCGCCATCAGCAGCAGCCGCTGCACGCCGGCCGGATCGGTCTCCATCGCCAGGTTGACGAAGATGCGCGGCAGGTAGAACAGCCCCGCGAACCACGACACGACAAAGACGATATGGAACGACTTGACCCAGAGCATTGGTGGTGGACGTTGTTTTGGCGTATTTAAGAAGCGTGGCCGGCAATCCTCAGGTCCGGATTTCCCCGTGCCCGAATACGACGTATTTCAACGAAGTCAGCCCCTCCAGCCCGACGGGGCCGCGTGCGTGGAGCTTGTCGTTGGAAATGCCGATCTCCGCGCCCAGGCCGTATTCGAAACCATCGGCGAAGCGCGTGGAGGCGTTGATCATCACGCTGGCCGAATCCACCTCGCGCAGGAATCGCATGCCGGCGGTGTAGTTCTCGGTGATGATCGAATCGGTGTGGGCCGAGCCATAGGTATTGATATGGTCGATGGCCGCGTCGAGCCCGTCCACGGTGCGGATGGCCAGCACCGGCGCCAGGTATTCGAGGCGCCAGTCCTCCTCGGTGGCATCGACCAGCTTGCCGAAGCCGGCCGCTTCCAGCGTGGCGCGCGTGGCGGCGCAGACGCGCAGCTCCACGCCTTTCTCCTGATAGATGCTGGCCAACGGCGGCAGCACGGCGGCGGCGATGTAGCGCGACACCAGCAGCGTTTCCATCGTGTTGCACGGCGCGTAGCGCTGCGTCTTGGCGTTGTCGGCCACGCGGATGGCCTTGTCCAGGTCCGCATCGGTGTCGATGTAGACGTGGCAGATGCCGTCCAGGTGCTTGATCATCGGCACGCGCGCCTCTTCCATCAGGCGCGCGATCAGGCTCTTGCCGCCGCGCGGCACGATCACATCGACGTATTCGGTCATCGTGATCAGCCGGCCCACGGCGGCGCGGTCGGTGGTCTCGATGACCTGCACGGCCTCGGCCGGCAGCCCGGCCGACGACAGCCCTTCCGCCACCAGCGCGGCCAGTGCCGTGTTCGACTCGATGGCTTCGGAGCCGCCGCGCAGGATCGTGGCGTTGCCGGACTTCAGGCACAGTGCCGCGGCGTCGATGGTCACGTTCGGGCGCGACTCATAGATGATGCCGATCACGCCCAGCGGTACGCGCATCTGACCGACCTGGATGCCGGTCGGGCGGAACTTCATATTGGTGATCTCGCCGATCGGGTCCGCCAGCGCGGCGATCTGCCCCAGCCCGGCCGCCATCGTGTCGATGGCCTTGTCGGACAGCGTCAGGCGGTCCACGAACGCGGCGTCCTGGCCGTTGGCCCGGGCACGCTCCACATCGCGCGCATTCACGGCCTTGAGCTTGTCGGCATCCCGGCGGATGGCGGCGGCGATGGTCAGCAGCGCGCGGTTCTTGTCGGCCGTGGTGGCCCGCGCCATCGCGCGCGACGCCGCGCGGGCCTGCTGGCCAACGCGGTCCATGTAAGCGTTGAGATCGAACTCGGTCATGATGGTGTCCAGGCGTTCCTGGCTCGACTGCGTAGTAGTGTCTCGGGGGCCCGGGGGCCGGTGTCGTGCGGGTAGGTCAGGCGACCGGTCGATCGGAAACTCAGGCCGGGCGCGCGATCATCAGCGCCAGTTGCAGCAGGCCATCCCATGGCTCGGCCGGGAGGCTGCCGCCCAGGCCGCCTGCGCCTGGCAGGTCGGACAGGCCCTTGACCTGCCGGTCCAGCCGGGCGGCCATGGCCAGCGCGGCTTCCAGCTGCGGCAGCGCCAACCGCTGCGCGGCCTGCGGCACCAGCCGCTCGCGTGGGCCCCAGACGCGCAATTCGCGCATCAGCACGCCCGCCGGCTTGCCGGCCGCCAGCCCTTGCCGGACTTTGGATAATACGCGAATTTCCTCGGTCAGCGCCCAGAGCACCAGCACCGTGGCCTCGCCCTCGCCGCGCAGCCCTTCGAGCATGCGCGTGAGGCGCGGCACGTCGCCGCCGAGCATCGCCTCGGACAGCTTGAAGACGTCGTAACGGGCCACATTGAGCACCGCGTCGTGCACCTGGTCGAAGGTAAGCACGCCGGGCGGGTACAGCAGGCCGAGCTTCTGGATTTCCTGGTGGGCGGCGAGCAGGTTGCCTTCCACCTTGTCGGCGATGAACTGGAGCGCGCGGCGCCCGGCCTCGCCCGGTTCCACGCGCTGCTGCTGCAATCCCAGCCGCTCGCCAACCCAGGCCGGCAGCCGCGTGCGGTCCACGGCATCGACCTTGATCGATACCCCGGCGGACTCCAGCGCCTGGAACCACGCTGACTTGGATGTGGCGAAATCAAGCCGGGGCAGCGTGACGAGCATCACCACGTCCGGCGACGGCTGGGCCGCCACGGCGCGCAGCGCCTCGCCGCCATCCTTGCCGGGCTTGCCGGTCGGGATCCGCAATTCCACGATTTTCCGGTCGCCGAACAGCGACATCGACTGCTGGGCCTCGACCAGCTGGCTCCAGTGGAAGCCGCGCTCCGCCACGAGGACGTCCCGCTCGGAAAAACCGGCCTCGCGCGCGGTGCGGCGCAGCCGGTCTACCGCTTCGAGCACCAGCAGGTGTTCGTCGCCATGCACGACGTACAGCGGCGCCATGCCCTTGGCCTGGGCCTGCTTCAGGTGCGCGTCGAGTCCGTCGAGCTTCAGTTGCATCGCGGTGCGGGGCGGAGTCTAGCCGCTCTCAGATGGCCTTGACCGAGGCCAGGCGGCGCATCAGCTGCTGGACGATATCGCGCTGCATGTCGCGATAGAGCTGCTGCTCCTCGTAGTCCTTGGCCAGCGTGTTGGCTTCGTTGTAGGTCAGGTCGCGGGTCAGGACCAGTTGCGACGGCGGAATCAGTTCCTTGCCGGCCGGGTCGCGCAGGCGGAAGCTGAACCGCTGCGACAACCGGTATTCGCGCACCACGCCCTCGGTCGTGATCGACAGGATCGACTTGCCGCGGGTGTCACCCAGCACATCGAGAATCGCGTCGGCTTCCTTCAGATCATCGACGATCTGCGTGTCCGAGCCATTGCGGATGTTGCGGCGCAGGTCCGATCCCATCAGCGAATTGGCCGGAAGCCCAATATAGAGTCGCTTGAACGCGAAGTCGGCGTTGCCGCGCATGTGAAAGCCGCAGCCGGCCAGCAAGCCGGCTGCCGCCATCGCGGCCAGCACCCTGCGACGTCCTGTGTTGATTCCGTCCATGCTTCGCAATTCCCTTGTTTCCGGGCGCCTCAGAGCACCACGTTGACGAGTCGGCCCGGCACAACCACGATCTTCTTGGGCGCGGCGCCGGCGGCGAACTTCGCCACAATCTCGCTCGCGGCGGCCGTGGCCTCGATGGCGGCGCGATCGGCATCGGCCGGCACCGTCAGGCTGCCACGGACCTTGCCGTTCACCTGGAGCACCAGTTCGATCTCGCTACGCACCAGCGCGGCTTCGTCCACCTGCGGCCAGGCGGCGTCCAGCAGGTCGCCGCCCTGCTCGGCGTAGCCCAGCTCCTGCCACAGCGCGTGCGTAACGTGCGGCACTACCGGGTACAGCACGCGCAGCAGGATGCCGAAGCCCTCGCGGCGCGCGGCCGGCGAGGCGCCCTTGGCGTCTTCCAGCGCGTTCAGCATCTTCATCGTGGCCGAGACCACGGTGTTGTACTGGATGCGCTGGTAATCGTAATTCGCTTGCTTCAGCACGCCGTGGAGGTCGCGGCGCAGCGCGGCGTCATCGGCCGTGCACGCCGTGCCGGCACCATCGCGAATCGCCTGGGCGTTGGCATGGGCGAAGTTCCACACGCGGCGCAGGAAGCGCGACGCGCCTTCCACGCCCGAACCGCTCCACTCGAGCTGCTGCTCGGGCGGCGCGGCGAACATGACGAACAGGCGCGCCGTGTCGGCGCCGTACTGGTCGATCAGCGCCTGCGGATCGATGCCGTTGTTCTTCGACTTCGACATCTTCTCCACGCCGCCGATCACCACCGGCTGGCCGTCCGCCTTCAGCGTGGCACCCAGCGGGCGGCCGCGCTCGTCGGTCCGCACGTCCACCTCGGCCGGGTTGTACCAGTGCTTCTTGCCGGAGGCGTCCTCGCGGTAATAGGTCTCGTTGAGCACCATCCCCTGCGTCAGCAGGTTCGTGAACGGCTCGCTGAACTTGACCAGGCCCATATCGCGCATGACCTTGGTCCAGAAGCGGGCGTACAGCAAATGCAGGATCGCGTGCTCGATGCCGCCGATGTACTGGTCCATCGGCATCCAGTAGTCGTTGCGGGCGTCGACCATCGTCGGGGCGTCCGGGCACGTGTAGCGCATGTAGTACCAGCACGAGTCGATGAAGGTATCCATCGTGTCGGTCTCGCGGCGCGCGGGCTTGCCGCAGGACGGGCACGTGCAGTTCAGGAAGCGCGGGTCCTTGTTCAGCGGGTTGCCGGTGCCGTCCGGCACGAGGTCTTCCGGCAGCACCACGGGCAGGTCCTGCTCGGGCACCGGCACCACGCCGCAGGCATCGCAATGGATCAACGGGATCGGCGTGCCCCAGTAGCGCTGGCGCGAGATGCCCCAGTCGCGCAGGCGCCAGGTCACCTTCTTCTCGCCCAGGCCCTTGGCGGCGAGGTCGGCCGCGATGGCGTCCACCGCGGCCTGATAGCCCAGGCCATCGTACTTGCCGCTGTGGACCAGCTTGCCGGCTTCCTTGTCGCCGTACCATTCCTGCCACGCTTCGGTGGAGAACGGCTGGGCCTTGACGTCCACCACCTGCCGGATCGCCAGCTGGTACTTGTTCGCGAACGCGAAGTCGCGCTCGTCGTGCGCCGGCACGCCCATCACGGCGCCGTCGCCGTAGCTCATCAGCACATAGTTGCCGACCCAGACGTCCACCGGCTCGCCGGTCAGCGGGTGCTCGACCTGGAGCCCGGTCGGCATGCCCTTCTTCTCCATGGTCGCCATGTCGGCTTCCATGACCGAACCATGCTTGCATTCGTCGATGAAGGCGGCCAGCGTCGGGTTGTTCGCCGCGGCCAGGGTAGCCAGCGGGTGCTCGGCGGCCACGGCGCAGAACGTCACGCCCATGATCGTGTCGGCACGGGTCGTGAACACGTACAGCTTGCCGTCATTGACGAGCTTGCCGTCCGCGCCCGAAATCTTGTGCGGGAACGCGAAGCGCACGCCGGTGCTCTTGCCGATCCAGTTCTGCTGCATGACCTTGACGCGCTCGGGCCAGCCCAGCGCATCCAGATCACCGAGCAACTCGTCCGCATAATCGGTAATCCGCAGGTAATACATCGGAATTTCGCGCTTTTCCACCACCGCGCCCGAGCGCCAGCCGCGCCCGTCGATGACCTGCTCGTTCGCCAGCACGGTCTGGTCCACGGGGTCCCAGTTGACCGTGCCGGTCTTGCGGTAGGCGATGCCCTTTTCCAGCATCTTCAGGAACAGCCACTGGTTCCAGCGGTAGTAGTCCGGGCTGCAGGTTGCCACCTCGCGCGACCAGTCGATCGCCAGGCCCATCGACTGCATCTGCTTCTTCATGTAAGCGATGTTGTCGTAGGTCCAGGCGGCTGGCGCCACGTGGTTGTTCAGCGCGGCGTTCTCGGCCGGCATGCCGAACGCGTCCCAGCCCATCGGCATCAGCACGTTGTGGCCGTTCATGCGCAGGTAGCGCGCCATTACGTCGTTGATCGTGTAGTTCCGCACGTGACCCATGTGCAGCTTGCCCGACGGGTACGGCAGCATCGAGCAGGCGTAGAACTTCGACTTCTCCTTCCCGTCGGGACCCACAGCGTGCTCGGCCACCTTGTAGGCTTCGGTGGCCTGCCAGTGCTGCTGGGCGGCTTGTTCAACGGCGGAAGGAAGATATTTGTCTTGCATGTTTGGTACGACGGATCAGGACGTCGGATCGGGGACGGCGTTCCGCGCGCACCTGGGGTGCCGGGCGGACCGATTTGCGAAAGAGCCGATTATAACCGTGGCGGACACCCGCCACGGACGGCGAAAAGTCTGAAAATGGCCACGCGGCGGGCCATTTTCGGCAATTTTTGGCGTGTGCCGGGCTTACTTCAGGCCCAGCACGTCCTGCATGTCGAACAGGCCGGCCGGCTTGTCGGCCAGGAAGCGCGCCGCGCGCACGGCGCCATCGGCGTACGACTGGCGGCTCGACGACTTGTGGCTGATCTCGATGCGCTCGCCAATGCCGGCGAACATCACGGTGTGATCGCCGACGATATCGCCGCCGCGCACGGTGGCAAAGCCGATGCTGTTGGCGTCGCGCGGGCCGGTATGGCCTTCGCGGGCGTAGACGGCGCAATCGTCCAGGCTGCGGCCCAGCGCGCCGGCAACCACCTCGCCCATGGCCAGCGCCGTGCCCGATGGCGCGTCCACTTTATGACGATGGTGGGCTTCGATGATCTCGATGTCATAGCCGGTCGAAAGTAGCTTTGCCGCCACTTCCAGCAGCTTGAAGGTGGCGTTCACCCCCACGCTCATGTTCGCGGCGAAGACGATGGCGATCGACTTGGCAGCGTCCGCCAGCGCCTGCTTGCCGGCGGCGTCGAAGCCCGTGGTGCCGATCACCATCTTCTTGCCGAGCCGGCGCGCCGCCGCCACGTGGGCCAGCGTGCCTTCGGGGCGCGTGAAGTCGATCAGGCAGTCGGCGGCGCCGAGTACGGCGTCCACATCGGACGAAATCGTCACACCCGTGGCGCGGCCCAGGAATAGCCCGGCATCCTGGCCCAGCGCGGCGGCGCCGGGCACGTCGAGCGCGCCGGTCAGCGTCACGCCGTCGGTATTCAGCACATGTTCGATGAGCATGCGGCCCATGCGGCCGGAAGCGCCTGCGATTGCAATATTCATGGTGATTGTGCGATGTCGGGGGAAGGGGCGCCGCCCGGCCGGGGCGGCGAGGCGGCATGGCGTCCGGGCGCGGCCCGCAACGGGCCGCGTGCCGGTCAGCTTGCCGGTTTGGCGGACGTGTCGGGCGTGGGCGTGGCTGGCGGGGTGGCCGGAGCCGGGGCGGCTTCGGGGGCCGGCGCGGCGGTCGGCGGCACGGGGGCGGCACTATCGGCAGCGCCTGCCGGTGCGGCCGGTGCCGGCGTGGCCGGGGCGTCAGCCGGTGCGCTGCTCGAACTCGTCACGATCTTGCCCGGCGTCTGGTTGCGCAGGGCTGCCTTCATCCCGTCGATTTCGGCGATCAGCTCATATTCGGACGGCAGTTCGTCCCCGCCAAACTTGACCAGCTTGTCGCCATCGAAGAACACCGTGTAGCGGCGCTGCTGCACGACTGGCGTGCTGCCGCGGCGGAACGAGAACACGTAGTCCCAGCGATTGCCGTGGAAAACGTCGGTCAAGAGCGGCGTGCCCAGCAGGAAGCGGACCTGATCGCGCGTCATGCCTTCGCGCAACTGCGACGCTGCCTCACGCGAGACGAAATTGCCCTGTACGATATTGATACGATACGGCGTGATGGCGTCGGCCACCTTGCGCGACGTGCTGTCATAGGCCGAGCAGGCGCCGGCCAGCACGGCGGCCGCCAGCAGGGAAGACACCAGCGGCAGGCGCATGGCGGTCGTACGGAATGAACGCATGGATCTCGCTTTCAGACGGGAAAGGATAGTGCCGGGTCCGGTACAGGCCGTGGCACCGGGGCGACTTTTGTCGCCAAAACCCTTATGATTCAACTATCCAGACATTGTACTCTAGGGAGTCACGCCTATGCCGAGTCCGGCGGACCTCAAAAACATCGGCCTGAAGGCGACCGTCCCCCGCCTCAAGATCCTCGAGATCTTCCAGACCAGTGAACAGCGCCACCTGAGCGCCGAAGACGTGTACCGCATCCTGCTCAACGAGCACATGGATATCGGTCTCGCCACGGTATATCGCGTCCTGACCCAATTCGAGCAGGCGGGTCTGCTGTCGCGCAACAACTTCGAATCAGGCAAGGCGATCTTCGAACTCAACGAAGGCAAGCACCATGATCACCTGGTGTGCCTCGATTGCGGCCGGGTCGAGGAATTCTTCGACTCCGACATCGAGCAACGCCAGCAAAGCATTGCGCGCGAGCGCGGCTTTGCACTGCAGGAACACGCATTGTCGCTGTACGGCAACTGCACCAAGAACGACTGTCCCCACAGACCCAAACGATAAGCCGCCGCGGGCCACGGCCCAGCGAGAAGGCAACAAAAACCGGCGCCTCGGCGCCGGTTTTTTTTATTTGGGAGGCTAGATCGAGTCGTTGCCCCCTCGCCTCCCCTCGGCCGCGCTATTGCTCCGGCCCATCGTACATGCCTCGAAATGGGTCGCTCCACCCATTTTTCTCGTGATATAGCACTACCCGCCCGCTTAGGTTCCACGTCAACTCGGCGATGCCACTGGACGTCAGGATCCACCGCCCCGCATTTCCGTCGGAAAATTCCACAGAGCCTTTCGCATGGCACGGAGAATAGAATTTATTAGTCGACCAGAATCCGTCAACTGGATAAGCTCTTGAGAAATACGCCCGGATCTGAGAAGCGGTTGGCTTAAACGCTTTGCAGGCCTCCTCGGCAACCCCCTCTATATCGCTCAGGCCGACGCTCTCCACAACGACCTTCTTAACATCTCTAGCGTAAGAATGAGTTGCTAGCCCACTCAAGAGACATAGCGCTAGTGCGGCGTTTCTCAGTCCTGCCATTTCGCCGACCTCGCTTCCGACGGCTTTTTGTAGGATATGTCGGGGTGCTTGTGCACTTCGCGCATCGACACTCCCAACGTTTCGGCGAGCTCCCTGACTAGCCAACGCAACGATCTATTTTGCGCTTCGTTGACGGCCTCATATCCCTCGACTTTACCGATTTCCCGGCCAACGATTTCAATTCCGATTGAGTCATTGTTGCCCGGATATCGCGCTGGAGACTCTTTCTTGTGCTCATACGCGGAGAGCTTCTTGATCCCCTTGATTCTCTGCGCATCCCGAAATTCGGCAGGCGCACACTGGCTGGTTTCCAGGCAGCGTGATTTAAGCCAGCCAACATGGTTGGTACGCTTATACACGGATGCGGTCTGGTATATCGTCCCATCCTTGTCGATCAGAAAATGCGCGCCATGCGCTCCCGCCTTCTGATAATGCGCGAACGTACTGCCCGATGTGGAAGAGTTCGTTTGGTGGACCACTATCCCGTTGACCTTGAGCATGGGGGTTCTCTCCAATCCGGAAAGATCTTCACCTTGACCCGCTCGGCGTCAACGATGCCGCTCTTCGATATAAGCAACATGACCTCTCCTCAAATCACCGCATTGGCCTTGACGTCGTACCCCACCCCTATCGTCCCCGCACTACCGCCACCCGCGTTCTGCACGACATACTCCTGCCGGAATCGCGAAAACGACAGCGCCACGCGCTCCCTCGGCACGCGCATGGTGTTGTAGTAGACGGGAGCCACCTGCGTGACCAGCACGTCCTCCATCGTCATCTTCAGATATTCGAGTGGTGATCCGCCCGCCTTTCTCATGACGAGGATGGCGCGGGCAATATGCTTGCCGGTGAGGCAGTACTGGACAAGATTGGGCGAGGCCCGATCCGTATAGTGGTCAAACGTCAGATCCTCGACGGTGCACTTGCCGGCCCCGCCCCCGCTGCCCGCGTGCATGTTTGCGGGCTGCCTGACGGACCACGCCCACTCGAGCACTTCGATATCACCAGAATGCGTCGCGTCGATGGACTCGCCCGCGATGCCGCTGAGGTTCAAGAAAATGTCCTGCGCCATTCATTGCTCCCTGGGTTGGTTGCGAATGGCGACGCTAGCAGGGCATCACCTGGCCGGATATGAGACATGTCCGAAACTGCTGGCACTTTGCGATGGCACAAATAAAAACGACTCGGGCGCACAAGGCGCCCGAGTCGTTTAACCGCTTGCTGCAGAGTCCGATTACGGCTGCGGAATATCCTGATCCTGTTCTTCCACCACGCGCAGGCCGCGCGGGGTGACGGCCTGGACGCCGACGAACTCGGCTACCACTTGCCGGAACAGGCCACGCGCCCATACCAGCATGGGGTGCGTGTTGCGGCTGCGGTGCCAGAACATGTTCAGGCCCAGCAGCGTGTTGAGTTCAGCTGGTAGCGGGAAAGCCTTGAGGCCGTAGGTCTCGCAGGCCATGTCCTTGGTCAGCGCGTTGACCGTGAAGATCATGTCGGTCTGGGCAGCCAGTTCGGCCTGAGCACGCCACGAATGTACCGTCAGCGTCGCATTCCGCTTGAGGCCTCGTTGCTGCAGGGCGTAATCGAGCGGAATCAGCGACGGAGCCGGACGGCCGGCGCCGCCCGAGTGCGCCATGAAGATATGGCTGCAATCGAGGTATTGCTCAAGCGTCAAATCGGTCTTGAGCAGCGGGTGGTCCTTGCGGGCGCAAACCCAGAGGTTCAACGACGTCACCATCTCCTCGACGATCTCCGGATGCCGGGTCGGGAATGGCGAAAATGCGAGGTCCAGCTCATTGGCGCGCATCGAAGCGACGTCCGATTCCCACGAATGGGATTCGACCAGCCGGATGTGCAGTTCCGGCGCCATCTGCTTGATACGGAGAATGAAACGATTGAAGACCGTGTCGCCCAGTTCGGCGGCAAAGCCGATATTCAAGGTGCCGGTCGCGATAGCCGGGTCGAAGTCGTCGACTTCACCTTCATTGATGGACGACCAGAGATCCAGCATGTCGCGGATCTTGGGGCCCAGTTCCAGCGCGCGCGGCGTCGGCGTCAGGCCGTGAGGCACGCGGATAAAAAGAGGATCGTCGAAGATCTCGCGCAGGCGGCCAAGCGAATGCGAGACCGCAGGTGCGGTCATATGCATCTTTTCCGCCACATATGTGGCGTTTCGCTTGCTCAGCAGCTCGGTGAAAATCACCAGCAGCTTGGTATCCACATTCACCATGATCAGGCCCGGTTGTTATGCCCACGCTTAGATGGCCCCACCACTTTCACTGGCTGCACATCAGAGTTCAACAGATTCTTCCGAGTGTAAGAGAAAAAAACTACCGGGAAAAGCAAATTCATCATTTCTCGCACTACGAGGGCTCGGATTGGGCGGGATTTGACTGGATAGCGACAGATAATGTCAAAAGACGCCCCGGTAGCCTTTGCGCCGACGGCGTATAGTGAGCGGAAGCCCGCATCTTTCACTCAGAATCGTCCGATTTCGCGCCATGACGTCCCACCGCCTTCCCGTCGAACTCGCCAAAGCCTACCGGCTGCTCAACCATGGCCCGACCGTGCTGGTCAGCGCCGCGCATGGCGGCCAGCGCAACATCATGGCGGCGGCCTGGGCCATGCCGCTGGACTTCGCACCGCCGAAGGTGGCCGTGGTGCTCGACAAAGCCACGTGGACGCGCCAACTGCTCGAGGCCAGCGGTGAATTCGCGCTGCACGTGCCGACGGTGAGCCAGGTGGATGTCACGCAAGCCCTCGGCTCCAGTTCTGGCCTGGCCATCTCCGAGCAGCAAGGGATCGACAAGTTCGCCGCCTACGGACTGCAGACTTTCCAGGGCGATGTCGTCGGTGCGCCGTTGCTCGAGGGCTGTGCCGCGTGGCTCGAATGCCGGCTGCTGCCGGAACCTGCCATCCAGGCCGGCTATGACCTGTTCCTCGGCGAAGTGGTGGCCGCGCATGCCGACGGCCGCGTGTTCAGCGAGGGCCGCTGGCACTTTGCCGGCCACGATGCACTGCGCACCATCCACCATGTGGCCGGCGGCCATTTCATTGTCGATGGCGACGGCGTCGACGCCCAGCCGCTACCGCCACTCGCCTCGCAGCCATAAAAAAAACGCGCCCGAAGGCGCGTTTTTTATCGTACTTCGTCCAGCCTGCGACGATTACTTGGCCACCACGCGTGCCATTTCCAGGCACTTGTTCGAATAGCCCCACTCGTTGTCGTACCAGCTCACGACCTTGATGAAGGTGCCATCCAGCGCGATGCCGGCTTCGGCGTCGAAGATCGAGGTGCGCGCGTCGCCACGGAAATCCGTCGCCACGACCTTGTCTTCGGTGTAGCCCAGCACGCCCTTCAGCGCGCCCTGGCTCTGTGCCTTCATTTCGGCGCAGATTTCATCGTAAGTTGCCGACTTTTCGAGTTCGACGGTCAGGTCGACCACGGACACATCCGAGGTCGGCACGCGGAACGACATGCCGGTCAGCTTCTTGTTCAGCTGCGGAATCACCACGCCCACGGCCTTGGCAGCGCCAGTCGACGAAGGGATGATGTTTTCCAGGATGCCGCGGCCACCGCGCCAGTCCTTGTTCGACGGGCCGTCGACGGTCTTCTGCGTTGCCGTGGCGGCGTGCACCGTGGTCATCAGGCCGCGCTTGATGCCCCACTTGTCGTTCAGCACCTTGGCCACCGGGGCCAGGCAGTTCGTCGTGCAGCTGGCGTTCGAGATGATCGCCTCGCCCTTGTACGAGGCGTGGTTCACGCCGTACACGAACATCGGAGTGTCGTCCTTCGACGGCGCCGACATGATCACCTTCTTCGCGCCCGCGTCGATGTGCTTCTGTGCGCCTTCCTTGGTCAGGAAGATGCCGGTCGATTCGATGACCACGTCCGCGCCCACCTCGCCCCACTTCAGCTCGGCCGGGTCCTTCACGGCGGTCAGGCGAATTTTCTTGCCGTTCACGACCAGCGTGTTGCCGTCCACGGCCACTTCGCCGTCAAAGCGGCCGTGCACCGAGTCGTACTTGAGCATATAGGCCAGGTAATCGGGCTCGAGCAGGTCGTTGATGGCGACCACTTCAACGTCCTTGAAGTTGGCCACGGCGGCACGGAACACCATGCGCCCGATGCGGCCGAAGCCGTTGATGCCGATCTTGATGGTCATGTCTATCTCCTAGAGTGCGATCGATGAAAGCGGGGCCGGCGCCGCAACCGGCGCGTCGCACCGGCTGCCGCGCGGGCGGGAATTACTGGGCGAGCGTGGCGCGCACGGTATCGGCGACGTTTTCCACCGTGAAGCCGAAGTGCTTGAACAGCACGCCGGCCGGGGCGGATTCGCCGAAGGTGTCGATGCCGACCACCGCCTGGACCTGGTACTTCCACCAGAAGTCGCTGACGCCGGCCTCCACTGCCACGCGCGGCACGCCAGCCGGCAGCACGCTGACCTTGTAGGCGGCGTCCTGCTTGTCGAACACGGTCGTCGCCGGCACCGATACCACGCGCACGTGCACGCCATCGGCAGCCAGCTGCTCGGCGGCGCCCACGGCCAGGCCCACTTCGGAGCCCGTGGCCAGGATCACCGCGTCCGGACGCTTGGTGCGCGGGTTGGTGCCATCGCGCAGCACATAGCCGCCGCGTGCGATATTGGCGCGCGTGACGTCATCGCGGCGCTGGAACGGCAGGTTCTGGCGGCTGAAGATCAGGCAGCTCGGGCCGTTCTCGCGGCGGATCGCCTCGGCCCAGGCCACGGCGGTCTCGGTGGTGTCGGCGGTACGCCAGACATCCATGTTCGGAATCAGGCGCAGGCTGGCCACGTGCTCGATCGACTGGTGGGTCGGGCCGTCTTCGCCCAGGCCGATGGAATCGTGCGTGAACACGAACAGCGAGCGGATCCGCATCAGCGCGGCCATGCGCAGCGCGTTGCGGCTGTAGTCCGAGAAAGTCAGGAACGTGGCGCCGTAGGGGATGTAGCCGCCATGCAGCGTGATGCCGTTCATGATGGCGCTCATGCCGAACTCGCGCACACCGTAGTTGATGTGGTTGCCCCAGGCGTCCACGCGCACGGCCTGGCTGCCCGACCAGTTGGTCAGGTTCGAGCCGGTCAGGTCGGCCGAGCCGCCCAGGAATTCGGGCAGCACCGGGCCGAAGGCCTCGATGGTGTTCTGGCTGGCCTTGCGCGTGGCGATCGTTTCGGCCTTTTCCTCGCACTTGGCGATGAAGGCGTCCACGGCGGCGTCGAATGCGCCCGGCAGCTCGCCGCGCATACGGCGCGTGAATTCGCCGGCTTCATACGGATGCACTTCGGCGTACGACTCGAACAGCGCGTTCCAGGCGCGCTCCAGCGCGTTGCCGTTGGTCTTGGCGTCCCAGGCGGTGTAGGCGTCCTGCGGGAGTTCGAACGGGGCGTGCGTCCAGCCCAGCGCCTCGCGCGTGGCCAGCACTTCGGCACCGCCCAGCGGGGCGCCGTGCACGTCGTGGCCGCCTTGCTTGTTCGGGGCACCCTTGCCGATGATCGTACGGCAGCAGATCAGGGTCGGCTTGTCGCTGGCCTTGGCCTGCGCGATGGCGTTGTCCACGGCCACCACGTCATGGCCGTCCACGCCACGGATCACGTTCCAGCCGTAGGCTTCGAAGCGCTTCGGGGTGTCGTCGGCGAACCAGTGCACCACGTCGCCGTCGATCGAGATGCCGTTGTCATCCCACATCGCAATCAGCTTGTTCAGCTTGAGCGTGCCGGCCAGCGAGCAGGCTTCGTGGCTGATGCCTTCCATCAGGCAGCCATCGCCCAGGAACACATAGGTGTGATGGTTGACGATGTCGTAGCCGGGGCGGTTGAATTCCTCGCCCAGCAGGCGCTCGGCCAGCGCCATGCCCACCGCGTTGGTGATGCCCTGGCCCAGCGGGCCGGTGGTGGTTTCCACGCCCGGCGTGATGCCGTACTCGGGGTGGCCGGCGGTCTTGCTGTGCAGTTGTCGGAAGTTGCGCAGTTCCTCGATCGGCAGGTCGTAGCCGGTCAGGTGCAGCAGCGCGTAGACCAGCATCGAGCCGTGGCCGTTGGACAGCACGAAGCGGTCGCGGTCGGGCCAGTGCGGGTTCGTGGGGTTATGCTTCAGGTGCCGGCCCCAGAGCGCCACGGCGATATCCGCCATGCCCATCGGTGCACCGGGGTGACCGGAATTGGCTTGCTGGACGGCGTCCATGGCAAGCACGCGGATGGCGTCCGCCATCAATTTGGCGGGCTGCGAGGCGAAAGGGCTGGTGGCGGGATGGGCGAGGGCAGACATGCGGCGAGAACCTGAGCGCGGGAAAACCGCAATTTTAGCAGAAGCAGAGGGTATTTCCGGACGCCCGGGCACGGCTCGAAGGGGTCGTCAAAGCTGGACCGAATGGCTGGCACCCGGCGTAGGCGCCACATTGGGCGATATCCATGTGGTTGCGGCGTCACGTTCCGCCCATCAACAGATCGAAATTGGCGACAGCGCCCAATTTGGCCGCATCTTCCGGCTCGATGGCCGCGTGATGAGCACCGAAGCGGACGCCTGGATCCAGCATGAATTGATGGTCCATCCCATGGCCGCGGCGCACGGCAGCCCGCGCAGTGCGCTGGTGGTGGGCGGCGGTGACGGCGGCTCGGCCTTCGAACTGCTGCGCATTCCCACGATCCGCGAGGTGCTGGTGGCCGAACTGGACGCCGAGGTGGTCCGCCTGGCGCGCGAATGGCTGCCGGGCATCCATCAGGGCGCCCTGAGTGCGCCCAGCAAGCCCGACGATCCGCGCCTGCACATCGCCATCGGCGACGCGCTCGGGCTGATGGAAGCCTTCGGCCGTGCCGGCCGGCGCTTCGACCTGATCGTCTTCGATCTGACCGAAGCCGACGATGGCAGCCCGGCCACCGCACTCTTCTCCCTCCACGGCCTGCAGGCCGCGCGCCGCTGCCTGGCGCCGGGCGGGGCGATGTCGATCCACCTCGGCCCGCCGCTGCACCGGCCCGACACAGCCCGGCTGCTGCTGGCGCGCCTGCGCGAACTATTCGCCCATGTGGCGCCGCTCGCCACGTTCATCCCGGCCTACGGCGCGCTGTGGGGGATCGCGCTGACCAGCGACGCACTCGACATCGCCGCCTGCCCCGCGAGCCAGATCGCCGCGCGCCTGCGCCAGTGGCAGCTTGCGTCCGCGCTGCGCTGCTACCACGCCGATCTCCATCCGACGCTGTTCACGCACCCGCGCCATCTGCAGGCGATCTTCGACAGCGCCGGCGGCTCCAAGTAACATGCACCGGAAACGCCTGCCCATCCGGAGACCATCATGCCCAGACCGTCCAACACGCCCTGGCTGACCCCGTACCTCACGGTGGCCAGTGGTCGCGCCGCGCTCGACTTCTACAGCCGCGCGTTCGGCTTCACCGCCGGCCATGTGCTCGACGAAAACGGCGTGCCGACCCACGCCGAGATGCACTACCAGGGCGAACTCGTGGTCATGTTCGCGCCTGAAGGCGCCTGGGGCAGCACCGCCCGCACGCCGCGCTCGCTCGGCGTGGAGGCCCCGCAGACCTTCTATGTCTACTGTGGCGACGTGGACGCCATCTACGCCCAGGCCCTCGCCGCCGGCGCCATCAGCGTGATGCCGCCCGCCGACCAGTTCTGGGGCGACCGCTACTGCATGGTCGAAGACCCGGATGGCTACCGCTGGGGCTTCGCCACCCGCCTCGACCCGGCCAAGGCGCCCGCCAACTCCTGACTGACTGATGCCCCCTCGCTTTTTCATTGACTCGGCACTGACTGCCGATGCCGTGCTCGACTTGCCCGACGCCGTGGTGCGTCACATCCAGGTGCTGCGCCTCGCCCCGGGCGACGCCATCACGCTGTTCGACGGCCGCGGCGGCAGCCACGCGGCCACGCTGGCGGACATCGGCAAGCGGCACGCCACCGCGCAGGTGGCCGGCCACGACCCGGCCGAGGCCGAACTGCCCTACCGCGTGACGCTGGCGCAGGGGCTGGCCGGCGGCGACAAGATGGACTGGCTGATCGAGAAAGCCGTCGAACTCGGCGTCACCGAGATCCAGCCCCTGCAGGCTGCGCGCTCGGTCGTGCGGCTGTCGGGCGACCGCGCCGCGCGCCGCCAGGCGCACTGGCAGGCCCTTGTGCAGGCCGCGTGCGAGCAATGCGGACGGAACCGCTTGCCGGACGTGGCGCCGCTGGCTACCTTGGAAGCGTGGCTGGCGGCATCGGCCCAACCGGCTGGAGGTGCGCCGCGGCTGCTGCTTTCGCCACGCGCGTCGGCGTCGCTGCCCGAGTTGGCCGCCGCGCACCGCGATGCCTGGCGCGAACAGGGCGTAACGCTGGTGATCGGCCCCGAAGGCGGGCTATCTCCCGAGGAAGAGGCGGCGGCGATCCGCGCCGGATTCACGGGCGTGTCGCTGGGGCCGCGCATCCTTCGTACCGAAACCGCCGGGCTGACCTGCCTGGCGGCCCTGAACGCCGTACTTGGCGGATTCTGACCTTCCAAACTCCAAAGGAGTCGATGATGGGACTACTCGATAGCGTGCTGGGCGGCGTGCTCGGCCAACTGGGCGGGCAACGCGAAGATGGCCAGCCCGGCGGGGGCGGCATGAATCCGAAGCTGATGATCGCGCTCGGCCTGCTGGCCATGATGGCGATGCGCAACAAGACACAGGGCGCCGATGGCAGCGTGGCGCCGGCCGACGCGAGCGATCCGGGCGCGGCGGGCGGGCTTGGCGGACTGGGTGGACTTGGAGGATTGGGCGGGATGCTCGGCGGCATGCTGGGCGGTGGCAGCGCGCCGGCGCCCGGCGGCATGGACCTCGGCTCGCTGCTCGGCGGCCTGCTGGGCGGCCAGGGCGAGGCCACCGGCAGCGCGCAGGCAATGGGTGCGGCCACGGGCGGCATCGGCGCGCTCCGCGACATGCTCTCGCAGGCCGGTCTCGGCCAGCAGGTGGATTCGTGGATTGGCGGCGGCGCCAACGAGCCGGTCAGCCCGGCGGACCTGAGCGGCGCACTCGGCGGCAGCGGCGCGCTGCAATCGCTGGCGGAAACCACGGGCATGTCGCAGGACGACGTGGCGGCCAGCCTCAGCGAGGGCCTGCCCGAGCTGATCGACCGGCTCACGCCGAACGGCCAGTTGCCGCCATCGGCCTGACCTGCCCCGTCCGAACCTGCAAAAAGAAAATGCCCGCTGCAACAGCGGGCATTTCTTATTCAGCAGGCGGCTTCAGGCGAATGAGTAGAACACCCGGAACTGGACCTTGCGCTCGGCCCAGAACTCGGCCGCGTCGCGGAAGACGTCGAGCAGCACCTCACGCCCTTCCTTGTCGAATTTCTGCGCAATCGGCAGTCCTTCCAGCACGATCACGAAGCCCGGCTGCGGGCCGGCCTTGTGGATCATGTCCGTCAGGCAATCAGACAGCGCATCGAAATTCTTGCCGAAATGCTTCGGGAAGGTGAATTCCGTGGCAATCGTCTCAAGGATCTCCGCCTTGCTCGCGCAATGGGCGCAATTGGCGTACAGGAAATGCTGGTTCAGCGCGGCGGCCGCGTGGGCCAGCTCAGGCACGCGGAACGCGCGAATCGACTGGACGATGTTCGGACGCACCGTCTTGAACAGGTTCATGGCTCCCTCGCTGGTGCCGTCGTCGGCCCAGGTCACCATGGCGGGCGCGCATGCGGGCGGAAGTCTGTGCGTGAGCTCCTGTCGGGGCATCATGAGCACGTTGTCATAAAGGTTCTGGGCCTGATGGTGGGCCCGTTGCCAGCCATCTCCGGCGCCGCGCTCCTCGCGGGCGGCAAGGGCGTCGCCCAATCCGAAAATGTCAGTCATCATTTGGTTATCCGTTTGAAACTGTTGTAGTGGTCTTCCGTGTAATAGCAGTCGTTGGCGGCGCGCTGATCCCCACCACAAACGATCCGCCTGGCTCCCCGATTCCGGCTTTTGGTGTTGCTGTTCTTGACGGTGTATTCGCGGTAATACCCGCGCGGCTGCTGCGGCAGGATGCGTTCGTAATTACCGAACCGCGAACCATCCTTGTCGAACGGAAACGGCCCGCCGGACTCGATGCGCTCCAGTGTCTGGCGCGCATCGTTGGGCAACTGCTGCGTGGCGATGGTTCCCGCCATGCCGTCGATGCTGGCGCCCAGATCCTGCGTCGCCTGCCGAGCCACCGCAACCTGCGCACCGGTGGCGATGGCCACCGACAGCGCCGCGCCCGCCAACACATGGCCCAGGCGTCGTGCCAGGCTCAGGGACTGCCAAAGTGACTGCCGCTGCGTCTGGTTCGGGGAAATCCTGGATCCCACGTTATCGAAATATTGGTTGGACGGTCATTCCGGCGCGCGAAACCTGCTCGCGGGCACCGGCGCGCCCGGGACGAGCGCCTGCATTCAAAGGCGTAAGGTTACGCGCATGTCCACCAATAATCAATCCCTGCGCGCCGCCGCGCCGGAAATCTTCAATTGTTTCAATATGTTATTTGGATGTGGGCGCATACTAACCTTGCATACGATGCCCCGAACGGCTGCATGAAAAAAGCCGGGCGAACCCGGCTTTCCTGATACCGCGTGGCAAATACCCGACTTCAGCGCTTGGCCGCCGCATCCACCACGACCAGCGAGGTCATGTTGACGATACGCCGCACCGTGGCCGACGGCGTCAGGATGTGCACCGGCTCCTTCACGCCGAGCAGGATCGGGCCGATGGCCACGTTATTGCCCGCCGCCACCTTGAGCAGGTTGTACGAGATGTTGGCTGCGTCGATATTCGGGCACACCAGCAGGTTGGCCTCGCCCACCAGCGCGCCGTCCGGCACCAGCGAATCACGCAGCTTCTGGTCGAGCGCGCTGTCGCCGTGCATCTCGCCATCCACCTCGAGTTCCGGTGCGCGTTCGCGCAGGATGGCGAGCGTATCGCGCATCTTGCGTGCCGAAGGCGCCTCGGACGTACCGAAGTTCGAATGCGACAGCAGGCCCACCTTCGGCTCGATACCGAAGCGCTTGAGTTCTTCCGCCGCCATCATCGTGATCTCGGCCAGTTCCTCGGCGGTCGGGTCGATGTTGACGTGGGTGTCCACCAGGAAGATCTGGCGGCCCGGCAGGACCAGCCCGTTCATGGCCGCGTAGACCTTGTTCGTGCCGCCCAGCACCTGGTCGATGTAGCGCAGGTGCGCGGCCGTGGTGCTGACCGTGCCGCAGATCATGCCATCGGCCTCGCCCTTCTTGACCAGCATGGCGCCGATCAGCGTCGTACGGCGGCGCATCTCCAGCTTGGCGTACTGCTGGGTGATGCCCTCGCGCGCCATCATCTTGTAGTAGCTTTCCGAATAATCCCGGAAACGCTCGTCGTGCTCGGGGTTGACCACGGTGAAGTCCACGCCCATGCGCAGACGCAGGCCGAAGCGCTCGATGCGGTGCGTCAGCACGGCCGGACGACCGATCAGGATCGGGTTGGCCAGCTTTTCGTCGACGATGACCTGCACTGCGCGCAGCACGCGCTCTTCCTCGCCCTCGGCGAAAACGATGCGCTTCTTCTCCATCTCGACCTTGCGCGCTGCCGCGTAGATCGGCTTCATCAGCGTGCCCGAGTGGTACACGAACTGCTGGAGCTGGAGGCGGTAGGCGTCCATGTCCTCGATCGGACGCGCGGCCACGCCGGACTTGGCGGCGGCCTCGGCCACGGCCGGGGCGATCTTGACGATCAGGCGCGGATCGAACGGCTTCGGGATCAGGTATTCCGGACCGAAGGACAGGTCCTGGATGCCGTAGGCCGTCGCCACGATGTCGCTCTGTTCCTGGCGCGCCAGTTCGGCCACGGCGTGCGCGGCGGCCACTTCCATTTCACGCGTGATCGTCGTGGCGCCGCAATCGAGCGCGCCGCGGAAGATGAACGGGAAGCAGAGGACGTTGTTGACCTGGTTCGGGTAGTCGGTACGGCCCGTGGCGATCACGGCGTCCGGACGCACTTCCTTGACCAGCTCCGGCATGATTTCCGGATTCGGATTGGCGAGTGCCAGCACCAGCGGCTTGTCGGCCATGCGCTGGACCATGTCCTGCTTCAGCACGCCGGCAGCGGACAGGCCCAGGAAGATGTCGGCGCCATCGATGACTTCGGCCAGCTTGCGCTTGTCGGTCTTCTGCGAGAAACGCGCCTTTTCCGGGTCCATCAGCTCGGTACGGCCTTCGTAGACCACGCCGACCAGATCGGTCACCCAGATGTTTTCGATGGGCAGGCCCAGGTCCACCAGCAGGTCCAGGCAGGCCAGCGCGGCCGCGCCGGCGCCCGAGGCGACCAGCTTGACCTCGGAGATGTCCTTGCCCACCACCTTCAGGCCGTTGATGACCGCCGCGCCCACCACGATGGCGGTGCCGTGCTGGTCGTCGTGGAAGACGGGAATCTTCATCCGCTCACGCAGCGTGCGCTCCACGTAGAAGCATTCCGGCGCCTTGATGTCCTCAAGGTTGATGCCGCCGAAGGTCGGCTCGAGCGAGGCGATGATATCGACCAGCTTCTGCGGGTCTTTTTCGTCGATCTCGATGTCAAACACATCGATACCGGCGAATTTCTTGAACAGGCCGGCCTTGCCTTCCATGACCGGCTTCGAGGCTGCAGCGCCGATGTCGCCCAGGCCCAGCACGGCCGTGCCGTTGGTGATCACGGCAACGAGGTTGCCACGCGCGGTGTAGCGGAAGGAATTGGCCGGATCGGCAACGATCTCCTCGCAAGCGGCGGCAACGCCTGGCGAATAGGCCAGGGCCAGGTCGCGCTGGTTCGAGAGCGGCTTGGTCGGGGTGACGGAGATCTTGCCCGGGGTCGGAAACTCGTGATACTCGAGCGCGGCCTTGCGCAGCGCCTCACGCTGCTGTTGTTTCAGATCGTCTTGGGACGGGGACTGCTGAGGACTGGTCATCTGCGCATCTTCCGATCGGTGGAGCCGCACTGAAATTCGCGGAAAACCGAGCGGGCCGGCTCCACGTACCCGCTGTCTCTGCTTTTTGAACTGCGCATTTTATATTGTGAAATATTATTTCACAATAAGCGTTTTGCGCGGGGCAGCTTTGCGTTTCGGTACAATATGCCGCATGCCGAAGGGCTTGACCACCGGTAATCTCCCACGGCTTTTTTCGCCAAACGCCCATCCCCCATGCCGGACCCCGCCAGCGCCCCGCTTTCCGAATTCGACCTGATCCGCCAGTTCTTCACCCGCCCGGTCCACAAGGCCGCGTTGGGCGTAGGCGACGATTGCGCACTGATCGAGGGCCGTCCGGGCCATCAACTGGCCATTAGCACCGACATGCTGGTCAGCGGCCGCCATTTCTTCCCCGATGTGCCCCCGCGTGCGCTCGGCCACAAGGCATTGGCGGTCAACCTCTCCGATCTTGCCGCGATGGGCGCCGAACCACGCGCCTTCACGCTCGCGCTCGCCTTGCCCGAGGCGGACCCCGCCTGGCTGGCCGAACTGGCCGCCGGCATGCTGGCGCTGGCCGATGCCCACGGCTGCGAGCTGATCGGCGGCGATACGACCAAGGGACCGCTTACGCTGTCGATTACCGTGTTCGGCGATGTGCCCGGCCGTCAGGCGCTGCGCCGCGACGCGGCGCGCCCCGGCGACGATATCTGGATCTCCGGCACCCTTGGCGACGCCCGCCTCGCGCTGGGCGACTGCCGCGGCGAATGGCTGCTGCCCGAGCCGGATTTCACGATCATCCGGCCGCGCATGGACACCCCCACCCCGCGCGTGGCGCTGGGCATGGCGCTGCGTGGCATCGCCCATGCCGCGCTCGATATCTCGGACGGGCTGATCGGCGACCTCGGCCATATCCTCACCCGGTCGGCGCTGGGCGCGATCATCGACGTGGATGCGCTGCCTCGCTCCGAAGTGCTCGGCGCCCAGCCGCTGGCGCGCCAGCGCGAATGCGTACTGGCCGGCGGCGATGACTACGAACTGTGCTTCACGGCGCCCGTCGGCGCGCGCGAAGCCATCGCCGGCATCTCCCGGCAACTCGGCCTGCCGCTGACGCGTGCCGGCAGCATCACACCGGAGCCGGGCCTGCGCCTGGTGGATGGTGACGGCAACCCCTACGCCTTCAGCGGCACCGCGTTCGACCACTTCGCTTCCTGACACTTCGCGCACGAGCCATGTCATGATGCCGCCATGCGCTCGGCGGGAGCCACCGCCGCGCGCCATATGACAAAAGCAAGACAGACGAGCCAACTCCTGATGTCCGCCTATCCTCCCGGGGCCGCGCCGCGCGACCCTGTTCCCCCCGTCACGCTGGAAGCGGGACAAACCGCGCGCGTCACGCGCCCCACCGCGCGCTTCATGCTCGGCCATCCCGCACGCGCCATCGCACTCGGCTTTGGCTCGGGGCTGTCGCCGGTCAGCCCGGGCACGGTCGGCACGCTGTACGGCTGGCTGTCGTTCGTTGTGATCTCGATGTGGATCGAGCCGTCCACGTGGCTCTGGATCATCGCCGGCGGTTTCCTCGTCGGCATCTGGGCGTGCCGGCGTACCGCGCGCGATATGGGCGTGTATGACCATGGCAGTATGGTCTGGGACGAGATCGTGGCGTTCTGGCTGGTGCTGCTGTTCGTCACCCCCACCGGCTTCTGGGGCCAGTTCGCGGCGTTCCTGTGGTTCCGCCTGTTCGACATCGCCAAACCCGCACCCATCGCCTACTACGACCGCACGCTCAAGGGCCCCGGCCTGCTCGGCGCGTTTGGCGTGATGTTCGACGACATCTTCGCGGCCTTCTACACCCTGCTCGTGTTCGCGCTCTGGCGCTCGTTCTGAGCGGGCATCGCATCGTCAAATAAGGATTCGTCGATATGTCCGTCAGTCGCCTGCTTGACCAGCTTGCCATCCAGGCCGGATCCGTCCTTGCGGAACATTCGCTGATGCTTGCCACGGCGGAATCGTGCACCGGCGGCCTCGTCGCCGCCGCGATCACCGATGTGGCCGGGTCGTCGGGCTGGTTCGAGCGCGGCTTCGTCACGTATTCGAACGAAGCCAAGTCCACGATGCTGGGGGTGCCGGCGAAGCTGATCCGCGATCATGGCGCGGTCAGCGAGGAAGTGGCCCATGCCATGGCCGAGGGCGCGCTGCTGAACAGCCGCGCGCAGGTGTCGCTGGCGATTACCGGCGTGGCCGGCCCGGGCGGCGGCACGCCGGAAAAGCCCGTCGGCATGGTCTGTTTCGGCTGGAGCAACCGCGTTACCACGCTGACGCAGACGCAGCGGTTCAAGGGCGATCGCGCCCAGATCCGCCGCCAGGCCGCGGAGCATGCCATGCGCGGCCTCTTCGAATTGATCCGAAACGAGCAGTAAGCTGCCCGCTCCGGCGGCTATCACGCTGATCGTCGCTTAACCGTGACGATAGCGGTTGATGGTCTCGCGCGTCTGCAACGCCACATTCCGGGCGGCCGTGGCGAAATCCTTGTCACGGCTCGCGTACAGGATGGCGCGCGAGGAATTGATCATCATGCCGGTGCCGTCGGCGGTGCGGCCGGCCTTCACCGTGGCCTCGATGTCCCCGCCCTGCGCGCCGATGCCCGGAATCAGCAGCGGCATGTCACCCACGATCTGGCGCACCTTGGCGATTTCATTCGGGAACGTGGCGCCGACCACCAGTCCCATCTGCCCGTTAGTATTCCAGCGCTCGCGCGCGGCCTCGGCCACCACCTGGTAGAGCGGCTTGCCGTCGACCTGCAGGAACTGCACGTCCGAGCCGCCCGGGTTGGAGGTCCGGCACAGCACGATCACCCCCCGCCCCGGATGCGCCAGGTACGGCGACATCGAATCGAACCCCATGTACGGGCTGACCGTGACCGCATCGGCGCGGTAGCGCTCGAACGCCTCCACGGCGTAGTGCTCGGCCGTGGAGCCGATGTCACCGCGCTTGGCATCCAGGATCACCGGAATCCCCGGGTGGGCATCGTGGATGTACTCGATCAGTTGCTCGAGCTGGTCCTCGGCGCGCTGCGAATGGAAATAGGCGATCTGCGGCTTGAAGGCGCAGACCAGGTCGGCCGTGGCGTCGACGATCTCCCGGCAGAACGAGAAAATCGCGCCGCCCGTGCTGGTCAGGGACAGCGGCAGCTTGGCCGGGTCCGGATCGAGGCCGACGCACAGCAGGGAATCGTTACGCTGCCATGCGGCGGACAGCTGCTCGGTGAAAGTCATGGGATGCTCGATGTTGGGTAAGGCCCGGGGGCCGGACGTTATCCAAGGATAACGCGGCGGCGCGCCGGCCGGTTGTCGCGGGGCGCCGGCAGCGCGGTGCGGCGCACGATATATGGCGTTGGCGCAATTTTACCCGTTGCGTGCTATCGTTTTCGGGTTTTGCGCTCCCGCTTAATAAGAGCGACCTCGCTACGTCGCCAAATCCCGTCTCGCCTCCCATGACCCTCGATCGCCGCGGCATCGTCCTGCTCGTCATCCTCACGCTCGCCTGGGGCATCAACTGGCCCATCATGAAGGTGGGCGTCGCCCATTTCCCGGCCATGGGCTTCCGGCTGCTCTGCATGGCCGGCGGGCTGGTGGCGCTGGGACTGGCGCTGAAGCTGCGCGGGGAATCCCTCCACGTACCGCGCGCCAGCTGGCCGATGGTGATCAAGCTAGCCATCCCGAACATGGTGATCTGGCACCTGTTCGCGATCTGCGCGGTCAAGATGCTGTCCTCGGGCCGCGCGGCCATCCTCGGCTACACCATGCCGATCTGGGCCGTGGTCTGGGGGCTGGTGCTGTTCCGGGACCGCATCGCCCTGTCCGCCTGGATCGGCATTGCCTGCGCGCTGGCCGGCACGGTGCTGCTGCTGTCGGGCGAGATCGCCGCGCTCACCGGCAGCCCGGCCGGCACCTTGCTGATGCTGGTGGCGGCGGCCGGCTGGGGCCTCGGCACCCAGTTGATGAAGCGGACCCAGGTGGATATTCCCATCGGCGCGCTCACGTTCTGGATGCTGGCCATCACCCTGCCCTTCCTGGGCCTCGGCACGCTGCTGCTGGAGTCGGGCTGGCGCATGCCCACGGCCGTGGAATGGGGCGCCATCGCCTATAACGCCGTGGTGGTCTTCGCCTACTGCCACCTGGTCTGGTTCGCGCTGGCGCGCAGCCTGCCGCCGGTGGTGTCCAGCCTGTCGATCATGTTCATCCCCGTGGTGGGGGTCTTCTCGGGCATGTGGCTGCTCGGCGAGACGCCGCACTGGCAGGACTACGCGGCCATCGTGCTGATGTTCGCGGCGCTGTCTTCGGTGATGCTGGCCCCGCTGCTGCGCCGCCGCCTGTAAGCCAAACGTAGGGCGGCGTTCGCGGCGCGCAACGGGTGGCGCGCGGGATGAGATTTCGCTTAACAAGCCCCCCTGCGTTGGATTACACTCGCGGCCATCAGAATCCCGGAGAAAGTACGTGGGCAGTAGCATCGGGTGTTCGAGTTGCCGCGGTCGTACCGCGACATCGTCGGATGCCATGTCACTGCGGGCTGCGTAACGACGATCCGCGGGGCCCTGCCCTTGCTTATCGACGTCCTTGCCCGCAGACACCTGCGGGTGAGTGTCTTTCCGTTTCCCCCTGCGGCCGTCGCCCTGACTGCCGTGTCGCGCTTCGGATCTTCCCTCTCCCGGCCAGCCAGCCAAACCCAGGCAAACGCCATCGCCTTGCCCGCGCGCCGCTTTGTTGCGGCCGTCCGCAGCGCGATCACGCTTGCCCGTGGCCGCGCCATGGTCACCCGGCTGGCTTGCCTTGCCTGCGCCTGTCTTCGATGCATCGACAACCGCGCCATCAGTAACAAGGAACCCAGGGATGATCAACCTGTTCGTCCTGCAGAAAGGCCGGCTTGCCCAGGAGCAGGTCGACGAGCGCAATGAGCTGCTGCAGCACAAGCCCATCTGGATCGACGTCGTCAGCCCCGACGACGAGGAGCTGGCATGGATCAAGGAAGCCTATAACGTCGTCCTGCCGGAACTCGAGGACCTCGGTGACCTGGAAGCGTCCGCCCGGTATTTCGAGGGCGAGGACGAGAACATCCACATCCGCACCGATTTCCTGCTGGCCGAGGACGAGGCGTCGCGCAACGTGCGCGTGGCCTTCGTGCTCACGCGCGACGTGCTGTTCTCCATCCACGACGAGGATCTGCCGGTGTTCCGGCTGGTGCGCCTGCGCGCGCGCATGCGGCCGGGTTCGGTGCGCAATGCCAAGGACGTGCTGATGGACCTGTACGCCACCGACGCCGAGTACTCCGCCGACTCCATCGAGGAGATCTACGAGCGGCTGGAGGAAGCCAGCCGCCGGGTGCTGGCCGAGAACGTGACCGATGCCGCCGCCGCCGACGTGCTGGAAACCATCGCCCGCGAGGAAGACTTGAACGGCCGCATTCGCCGCAACGTCATGGATACGCGCCGCGCGGTGTCGTTCCTGATGCGCAGCCAGCTGCTGTCCGCCGAGCAGCAGGACGAGGCCCGCCAGATCCTGCGCGACATCGACTCCATCGAAAACCACACCGCGTTCCTGTTCGACAAGATCAACTTCCTGATGGATGCGACGGTCGGTTTCATCAACATCAACCAGAACAAGATCATCAAGCTGTTCTCGGTGGTGTCGGTAGCGCTGATGCCGCCGACGTTGATCGCGAGCATCTACGGGATGAACTTCAAGCTGATGCCGGAACTGGACTGGGCCGCGGGCTACCCGTGGGCCATCGCGCTGATGGCCGTGTCGGCGGCGATTCCACTGATCTACTTCCGCCGCAAGGGCTGGCTGAGCTGAAGTCAGTGCCAGCGCCAGCGCCCGTTGCCGGAAGCGCTAGTCCGGCAGCGTGGCCGCGCCCATGCGGCGCGCGATGATCGACGCCTTGACGCGGAAGTTGACGTGCACGTTGGCGCAATATGTCTTCTTGTCGAAGCATTTCGGCGCCGGCAGCGCCGCCGCGAGCCGCGCGGCCTGCCCGACGCCTAGCTTGGCGGCCGAGGTGTGGAAGTAGTGCTGGGCGGCGGCCTCGGCACCGAAGACGCCCTCGCCCCACTCCACCGAATTCAGGTAAATCTCAAAGATCCGCTGCTTGTCGAGCCAGAACTCGAGCATCCACGTGATGGCCAGCTCCTGGCCCTTGCGCAGGTAGTGCTGCTCGGGCGCCAGGAACAGGTTCTTGGCGAGCTGCTGCGTGATGGTCGACCCGCCGCGCACGATGCGCCCGCGCTGCTTGTTGCGCTCCCAGGCGGTCAGCATCGCGTCGAGGTCGTAGCCGGGATGATTGACGAAATCCGCGTCCTCGCTGGCGATGACCGCGCGCTTCAGGTGCCGCGAGATGTCGTCGTAGCGCACCCACTCGCGCTCGACCCCGCAACTCCAGACATTGGCGCCGCAGAGCCGCCAGCGCTCGGCGCGCATGAAGGTCGTGGACGATGGGTTCACGACCTGCCACGCGGCAATCTGGAGGAAGAAGTAGAGCTGCATCGCCAGCACGCCCGCCACCAGGCAGCCGGCGAGATAGCCGAGCCAGCGCAGCGGATTGGCCGCGCTGCCGGCACGCGCCGGCGATCGGGAGGAAGTCCGCTGGCGCGCCAAGCCGGGTGGCCTCAGCGGGCGGCTTCGGCCTGGAGCCCGGCTCGCAATTCCGCGAGAACGGGGACAGTGTTGGGCCGCACGCCGCGCCAGTTGTAGAACGCCTCGGCGGCCTGCTCCACGAGCATGCCCAGGCCGTCGCTGGTGCGCGCGCCCCATTGGGCGGCGTAGGCCAGGAACACGGTCGGACGGGCGCCGTACATCATGTCGTAGGCCAGCACGCCCTCGCCCAGCAGGTAGTCAGGCACGGGCGGCACTTCGCCCTGGAGGCTGCTCGACGAGGCGTTGATCACCACGTCGCAGCGCTCTTCCTCGCTCAGGGCGGACAGCGCGTCCAGCCCACCGCCCCACAGTTCCACGTTGTACTGGTCGGCCGCTTCGACGAATTCCTCGAGCATATCGCTCGCCTTGGAAGCGGTGCGATTGGCCACCACGATCCGCGCCGGACGGCACTCGATCAGCGGCAGCATCGCTCCCATGGCCGCGCCACCGGCGCCGAGCAGCAGGATGCGCTTGTCTTCCAGCAGCACGTCCAGGTTGTCCTGGATGTCGCGGACCAGGCCCACGCCGTCGGTGTTATCGCCATGGATCAGGCCGTCCTCGATCCACATCGTATTGACCGCGCCCGCGGCTTCGGCGCGCGGGGTCAGGCGGTCGGCCAGGTCGTACGCTTCCAGCTTGAACGGGGTGGTCACGTTGAAGCCGTGGCCACCTTCGGCCAGGAAGCGGCGCACCGTGTCGGCAAAGGCGCCGAGCGGTGCTTCGAGGCGGTCGTACTGCACGGCTTCGCCGGTCTGGCGCGCGAAGGCGGCGTGGATGGCCGGCGAGCGGCTGTGCGAAACGGGGTTGCCCACCACCACGTAGCGGTCTTGCTGCACGGGCGGGTTCGGCTGGGAAGTCAGGTCTGTGGTCATCAACGGGGTTGCAGGCGGACGTCGAGCCCGCTCCGCGTGAACTTGAACGTGGAAATGACTTCCAGGATGTCCTGGCGCTGTTGCATTTCCGGGGTAAAGGCGCCGAACGGCGCGGCGGCGCGCACGATGGCCACGGCCTGGCGGTCCAGCGCGGGGTCGCCCGAACTCTTGGCCACGTCGATGGACTCGACGTTGTAGCCGTCGCGGTTATAGCCGAGCTTGCCGAGCCGGTTGACGTTGATCACCAGGATCAGCTGGCCGTACAGCGGCTTGCCATTGCGCTGGGGGAAGTCGCTCGTGCCGCGCGTCTCGATCTTGCGGCGCAGGCGGTCGTAATACTGGGCGTAGTCCACGCCCTGCGCGCTGGTCGCGGTCAGCTGCATGCGCTTGGGCCGCTTGGCGTACTGCTCCAGGTTCCGGCCGATCTCGGCCTCCAGCCGTGCCATCTCGGTCACGGCGGTGCGGTCGTCCTGGCCACGCGTGGGGGCCGGCTGCCGCTGTTCGCCCGGCTTCACGGGCTGGCTGCGCACGCTCGGCGCGGCTTCGCGCGATTGCGTCATCAGCCGGCGCTGGTCTTCTTCCAGTTGCTCGATGCGGCGCTGCGTCAGCCGCATCAGGTCGCCATCCTTGGACTCGGTCTGCGCCGGCAGCGGCGTGGTGGCACGCTGGGCGTCGTGGTCGCCGCCGCCGTCCAGGTTGGCCTGGGCCAGCACGGTCGGGTTGCGGGGGCGTTCGGCGGACTTGGAGTTGACCAGCACCACGTCGAGCTGCGGATCGGACCGCTTGATCTCGAAGACTTCGGGCGCGGCAATCCGCACCATCAGGATCAGCGCGTGAATGGCCACCGACACGGCCAGCGCCTTGGCCAGCGTGCCGCTGGAATGCCACCACTGCAGGGGATGGCGGGGAGCAACAAGAACGGCGTTCACGATGGCGGTGGGCGGGAGCGTCCGGAAATGCAGACAGTGAATACGAAGGGCGGCCACCCCACCGCAGGCGGGGTTGGCCGGATCAGACTTCGATTGTAAGGGAGCGGATTGCTTTTCCGAAGGGGTCAGGCCGTCGGGCTGGCCCCGGTGTCGCGTGGCGCCGACGCCTCGTCGTCCGAGGCGGGCTCGGCGCCCTCCCCGGCCGGGGTTTCCTGGCCTTCCGGCGCCCCTTCCGAGCCACCCTCGGCAGCCGCTTCCGCCGCATCTTCGGCCGCCGCCTCGGCAGCGGCCTCGGCCGACACTTCCGCCGCCTCCTCGTCGCTCTCCAGCTCTTCCTCGGGGACTTCGCCTTCCCCGGCGAAGACCTCAAGCACGCGGCACGACACTTCCAGCGAAATCTCGTCCGTCGAGGCAATCTCGAGCAGCACCTGGGTGCCCCGGGCCGCCTGCGCCAGTTCCGCCACGCGCGTGACCAGCGGAATCTCGGTAAAGCGCACCGCGCCTTCCTTGAGCACGGTCGCCATCAGCTTCTCGCGGCCTTCCTGGGCCAGCCAGCGCAGGCACCAGTAGCGTTCCATCGTCGACTGGTGCTCGGCATAGGCCGCATAGGTGCCTTCGAAGTCCGCCACAGCGGCCAGCAGGTCGGCATCCTTGGGCTTGAACGGCGCCACCAGCTTGGCCGTGACGCCATGCTGCGCCACCGCCAGGATCTGCCACTGGTTCACCAGATCGACGTAGCGGCGCAGCGGCGAGGTGCTCCACGCGTACTGCGCCACGCCCAACCCCTCATGCGGCGCCGGGTAGGTCTGCATCCGCGTACGGTGCATGCCCCACGCCTTCTGGGTGCGATAGATGCCCGGCACGCCGTGGTCGGCCAGCAGCTTGCCCCACGTGCTGTTGGCCAGGATCATCAGCTCGGCCACGATCTTGTCCAGCGGGGAGCCCCGGCGGCGCTGCTCGATGCGCACGCGCTCGGCGCCGCCTTCGAGTTGATCGATATAGAAGTTGTAGTCAGCCCGGTTGTGCGACTCCGGCCGCAGCCCGCTGGCGAGGCGCGCGCGCTGGCGCTCGTCATGCAGGTGGTTGGCCAGGTGGAACAGGTGCGTCAGCGCGGAGCGGAACGGGTAGTCGCCGGTGCCGTTGGCCAGCGCGGCCTCGGTCACCACGTCCTCGAGCAGGTTGTGGCGCAGGTTGGCGGCAATCGGCACCCGCTCGGCGCGGGTTTCGCTGGCGGTGATGGCGATGCCGTCCGGTGTGTTCGGGTCCACCGTCACATAGAGCGACAGCGCCGGGCAGGTGCGCCCTTCCTGGAGCGTGTAGCGCTCCACGATGGGGTCCGGCAGCATGGTGATCTTGTCGCCCGGGAAGTACACCGTGGACAGACGATGCCGCGCGATGGCGTCGAGCGCATCGCCACGCTTGATGCCCAGCGCCGGCGCAGCAATGTGGATACCCACGCGCAGCTTGCCGCCGTCGAGTTCGGTGACGGACAGCGCGTCGTCGATCTCGGTCGTCGTCACATCGTCGATCGAGAACGCCTGCACGTCGGCCAGCGGCAGGTCGCCGCCCGGCTCCGGCACGTCCACGTCCGGGAAGCCGGTGCCCTTCGGGAAGCATTCGGAGAGGAACTTGGCCTCGTGCAGCGCGCGCGGGCTGGACACGCCGCCCACGGCCACCATCAGCCGCATCGGCGTCATGCCGAGCGCCGTGCAGGCGGCGTCCATCGCCTTGAATTCGAGGCTGTTCTTGTCCGGCTTGAACAGCAGTTGCAGCACCTTGCCCCGGAACGCGTCCGGCAGCGTCCGCGCCTTGAGCTGGTCTTCATAGCCGGCCTGCACCAGCGCCTGCTGCTTCTTGCGTTCGACGGCGGCCAGCGCGGCCTGCAGCTGGTCTTCCGGGGCGCGCAGGTAGCGGCCACGGCCCTTGCGGCGGAAATAGACCGGGTTGCCATGCAGCGCCATGGCCAGCGCGGCCTGCTGCACCGGGCCGGCATCGGCGCCGTAGTATTCGGCGGCCAGCTCGGCAAAGCCGAATTCCTCGGCCGGCGCGCATTCCCAGAGGAAGTCGAGGTCGATGTCGGCGGTCAGGTCGCCGGTCTGCCGCACCATTTCGATTGCCGACGGCTGGGCAAACTGCAGCAGCACGTCGCGCGCCTTCACCTTGGTGCGTTTGCCTGCTGGCAATTCCACCTGGTAGGCCTCGCCCTGCTGGGCGAGCACGGTGCCGGCGCGAATTTCGCCGCCTTCTTCAAACAGCAACTGCATGGATCGGTACTTTCAGAAATGCCGGGCGCCGTCACCGCGTGAGCGTGGGAGCGGGTTCCCGGGCAGAGTCGACGGACCGCCCGTGATGGATGGGCGCCGTGGGCCGCCATATGGCAATGGGTCCGGCAGATGTGGCCGGTCGGACTCCGGATGATACCGCACCGCCGCCGGCGCAGGCCGGCGCAGCAGGTCTGGCAGGAAGACCTCGGTCACCAGCATGGTGCCGCCGCCGCGCCGGAACACCGAGCGCCGCGCGGGCAGCATCGGCACATCCTGCATGGCCGGCACCACGCGGGCCAGGGCCTGCCGCAGCGGATGCTCCGGACGCAGCCGCGCAAACTGGAACGGCTCGCGCCGCACGCGCGGATCGATAAACAGCGCCCCACCGAGCGGGCGCTCACCTAAGCCGCGCAGGAACGGCCAGTCGCGCGGCGCGTGGTGCGGATCGACGATGGTATGGGCGAAGATGGCCGGCACATCGTCGCAGATAAGCAGCACTTCGCGCGTGATGGCCGGCACGGGCCGGATCAGGCCGATGGTCCGCCATTCATCGGCAAACGGCCGTTGGAGCGACTGGGCGAGCCGCTTGACGCGGAACTGCGCGGAGGCGGCCATCAGCCGGGCGGTCAGCGAGCCCTCGCCAATCACCCAGCGGCGCAGGTTGAAGGGGATGTCGGCATCGAACGGCAAATGCGCCCGCCACGCGCCGGTGCGCGGCGTCCGGTACAGCGAATCGCTCATGCCGGGTCCGGGCGGGAGGCGGGCAGCTTGCCGCCGGGGCCGTAGCCGCAGAAAGCGAGCACGTCGTCCACGTAGTCTTCGAACTCGCTGATGCCGTGGTCGCTGCCTTCGATGATGCGGATGTGGGCACCCGGGCAGGCTTCGACCATCTCGCGGTAGTCGAGCACCTCGTCGCCAGTCGCCGCCAGCAGGTAATAGCGCGCTGGTTTTGTGATCTTTTCGACACGCAAATCGAGCAATTCCTGAAGGTGGCTACGCTCCACCACGACCGACCCGCCGCCGTGATACAGCGGCTGCTCGCCCAGGTACTTCTCCAGGTCGGTCCACGGATGGATCGCCGGATTGAGCAGCACCGCACGGCAGCCATGGCGCTCGGCCAGCCAGCGCGCATAGAAGCCGCCCAGCGACGAACCGATGATGGCGATGTCCGTCTCGCCCCCGGCGCGGGCGCCCCGAATGGCGGCCTCGGCCTGGGCGATGGCCTGGGCCGGCGAGACATTGAGCGTGGGGCAGGCGAAATATTTCTCCACGCCCCAGGCGCGCATCCGCTCTTGCACAAGCCGCGACTTGAACGATTGCGGCGAGGAGCGGAAGCCGTGCAGATACAGCAGCATCGTCGGACCCTTGTCGATTCTTGATCAGGCTGCGAGCGCGTCGAGCAGCTTCTGATGCACGCCGCCGAAGCCGCCATTGCTCATCACGAGCACATGGTCGCCGGGGCGGGCGGCTGCCGTGACGGCCGCGACCAGCTCGCCGAGGTCCTGATAGGCGGCGGCCTTGTCGCCAAGTGGTGCCAGCGCCTCACCGAGGTTCCAGCCCAGCGCGTCCTTGCCCGCCGGCGCACCGTAGCCGAACACCCGATCGGCGCCTTCCAGGCTGGCCGGCAGTTGCGCGGCCATGACGCCGAGCTTCATCGTATTGGAGCGCGGCTCCAGCACAGCCAGGATGCGGGCGTTGCCCACCCGGCGGCGCAGGCCGTCGAGCGTGGTCTGGATGGCCGTGGGATGGTGCGCGAAGTCGTCATAGACCGTGATGCCGTTGGCCACGCCGCGCACTTCCATGCGGCGCTTGACGTTGGCGAAGCGACCCAGCGACTCGATGGCCTGCGCCGGCGTCACGCCCACATGGCGGGCGGCGGCGATGGCAGCAATCGCGTTCATGCGGTTGTGGGTGCCTTGCAGGTCCCAGACGACCGTGCCCTGCACCGCATCGCCGAACCAGACATCGAAGGCATCCTTGCCCGCCGGGGCCGGCGCCTGCGCATCGCTCTCTTTCCAGTCGCCCACGCCGAACTGCTCGACCTCGCTCCAGCAGCCGCGCTCCAGCACGCGCGCCAGCGCCGGCTCCACGCCGTTCACGAGGATGCGGCCCTGACCCGGCACGGTGCGCACCAAGTGATGGAATTGCGTCTCGATGGCGGCAAGATCCGGGAAGATGTCGGCGTGATCGAACTCGAGGTTGTTCAGGATGGCCGTGCGCGGGCGATAGTGGACGAACTTGCTGCGCTTGTCGAAGAAGGCTGTGTCGTATTCGTCGGCTTCGATGACGAAGAAGTCCGATGGTGTCAGTCGCGCGGAGATACCGAAGTTTTGTGGCACGCCGCCGACCAGGAAGCCCGGGTTGTAGCCAGCGTCCTCAAGGATCCAGGACAGCATCGACGTGGTGGTCGTCTTGCCATGCGTACCGGCCACCGCCAGCACCCATTTGCCGTTGAGCACGTGCTCGCCCAGCCATTGCGGGCCGGAGACGTACGGCAGATTGCGATCGAGGATGGCTTCCATCAGCGGATTGCCACGCGACACCACGTTGCCGATCACGAACAGGTCCGGCTCCGGCGAGAGCTGGGACGGGTCGAAGCCTTCGATCAGGTCGATGCCCTGGGCTTCCAGCTGGGTGCTCATGGGCGGGTAGACGTTGGCGTCGCAGCCGGTCACGCGGTGACCCGCCTGCCGGGCGAGGACCGCAAGGCCGCCCATGAAAGTACCGCAGATGCCGAGGATGTGAATATGCATGGGATGCGTCGGGGGAAATGGCGTGCGCCCGGGGCGCCGGGCGGAATAGCGGTCGATTGTACCCGAGCCCTCCGCCCGGACTGCGACACCCGGCCGCGGCACCAAGCCCGGCACCACGACCAGGCAAGCGGCGTATCATCGCGGCATGTCCAGACGCAACATCCCCGACCCGACCCGCGTACGCGAGGAAATCGCCCAGGCCGCGGCCCGCATGATCGCCGAGGACGGCGCCGACTACGCCACCGCCAAGCGCAAGGCCGCCAAGCAGCTGCTCGGCGACATGCGCGTTGCCGGCGAATGGCTGCCTGATAACGACATGATCGAGGAAGAAGTCCGCGCGTACCAGGCACTGTTCCATCCCGAGAGCCAGCCGCGCATCCTTGCGCTGCTGCGCCGGCTGGCCGTGCTGGCGATGGAAGACCTGGCCAGTTTCCGGCCTTATCTGGTCGGCGCGGTGCTCAACGGCACGGCCACCGAGCATTCCGATGTCTATCTGCAATGCTTCTGCGACAGTCCCAAGGACGTCGCGCTGCACCTGCTCAACGCCGGCGTGGACTTCGACACCAGCGAAAGCCGGCACTTCGCCGGCCGGGGCGACGTGGAGACGCTGAGCTTCCTGTGGCGCGGCCAATGGCCGGCGGCGCGCGAATGCCGCTCGCTGGCCGGCGAGGTCCGCGCGGAACTTGGCGCGCCGGTCGGCATTCATATTGCGCTGTACGATGCCATCGACGAACGCGGCGCCGTGCGGGCGGATGCCAGCGGGCGCGTCGCGCGTGCCGACCTGGCCGCCGTGCGCGCCCTCAGCACCCCCGAGCCGGCCGAACCGCCCGCGCCCTGATCCTCCGAACCCTCTCTATATAGATAGCGCCCCCAGATGACCGCCTCCGCACCCGGCTCCACCCCCATCCGCCGCTCCCGCCTGGGCCTGTGGCTCGTCGTTGCCATCGTGGCCGCCGCTGGCGGCGCCATCGTCGGTCATTTCGCGTTATCTCCCAAGCCGGTGGCCGACCAGGCCGTCGAGACCTTCTTCCAGACCAAGATGCCGGACCCCGCCGGGGTGGAACTGGATCTGACCAAGCTGCGCGGCAAGACCCTGGTGGTGAACTTCTGGGCGCCCTGGTGCGGCCCGTGCGTGGAAGAAATGCCCGAGTTGACGGCCTTGCATGGCGAATATGCCCAGCGCAACGTCGAATTCGTCGGCATCGGCATCGATTCGGCCAGCAATATCCAGCAGTTCCTCAAGAAGGTACCGGTGGCCTATCCACTGGCCGTGGCCGGGTTCGCAGGCACCGAGCTGTCGCGCAGTTTCGGCAACGCGCAGGGTGGCCTGCCCTATACCGTGGTCATCAACCCCGACGGCTCGGTGAAATACCGCAAGATGGGCCGCGTGCACGCCGAGGAATTGCGCAAGGTGCTGCCCGGCGCGTGAAATCGGGCTTCTGGGCCGAAACACGGCCCAACTGCCCGGGATCTCCGCTCAATGGGGTGACTACCACCCCAGTCTGAGCGCGCGGACACCAAATTCCGTGAGAAGACTCTGAAATGCGCCGGCCACGCCACGTGGCCTTGTATCGCGTGCTAGACAAATCCCTCTAAGCTACGGTAATCTCCGCGCAATTTCGTTGATCTGGTCGAGCTACCGTGTCTTCAACTCCCGCCGAAAACGGCGCCGCGCGCTACCGGAAGGTGCTGGTCCTGCATGGACCGAACCTCAATATGCTGGGCACGCGCGAACCGCAGACGTACGGGCACACGACGCTCGCCGACATCAACGATGCGCTGGCAAAACGCGCCGCCACGGCTGGCCTGGATCTTGATACGTTCCAGTCCAACCATGAAGGGGCGCTGGTGGATCGTATCCAGGCAGCACGCGGCGAGGGGGTGGACTTCATCCTCATCAACCCGGCAGCCTATACGCACACCAGCGTGGCGCTGCGCGATGCCCTGGCCGCCGTGGCGATCCCGTTCGTGGAGATACATCTGTCGAACGTGCATCGCCGCGAACCGTTCCGTCATCACTCGTATTTCTCGGATCAGGCCGTGGGCGTGATCTGCGGCCTGGGCTGGCAGGGTTACCTGCTGGCGCTGGAATACGTGCTGGGGCAGACGGCCGCGGCCCCGGGCGATTGAAGGCTGCCCGCGCGTCGGCACAGCATCAGGAATGCCCGGACCCTGCCTCGCGGCCAGCGCGGCAGACCAATCAATGACTCACCGCCGCCGTTTCCTTCCCTCGGGAGGAGACCGGACAACCCGATTCTGGAGGATAAGAAGATGGACCTGCGCAAGCTGAAGACGCTGATCGACCTGGTGGCCGAATCCGGCATCTCGGAACTGGAAGTCACCGAAGGTGACGGCAAGGTACGCATCGTCAAGGCGCCGCCCCAGGTGATCGCCGCCCCGATGGCCATGCCCCAGATGCAGGCCCTGCCGGGCGCTGCCCCCGTCGCCCCGATGGCGCCGGCCGCCGCACCGGAAGCCGCCCAGGTTCCGTCGGGCCACGTCGTCACCTCGCCGATGGTCGGCACGTTCTACCGCGCACCGTCGCCGGGCGCCGCCCCGTTCGTGAACGTGGGCGACACCGTCAAGGAAGGCCAGACCGTCTGCATCATCGAGGCCATGAAGCTGCTCAACGAAATCGAGTGCGACAAGGCCGGCGTGATCAAGGAAATCCTGGTCGAGAACGGCCAGGCCGTCGAATACGGCCAACCGCTGTTCGTGATCGGCTGATGCGAGCCTGCCCGCCGCGCCCCCGTCGCCCGCGCCCAATCGGCCCCGGCACGGGGATCGGGGCGGGCCTGCATCGCCCCTGCTCCCCCATGCTTGGCACGCTTCAGGCCGCCGCGTGGCGCCCTGCTTTGCAACACCGGCCCCGCGCCGGGGCCCGACTTGCCGGGCCGGCACCCGTTCTCGCAGAGAGAGACCATGTTTGAAAAAATTCTGATCGCGAACCGGGGCGAAATCGCCCTTCGCATCCAGCGCGCCTGCCGCGAGCTGGGTATCAAGACCGTGGTGGTGTACTCGGAAGCCGACAAGGAAGCCAAGTACGTCAAGCTGGCCGACGAGGCCGTCTGTATCGGCCCGGCGCCGTCCCCGCTGTCGTACCTGAACATGCCGGCCATCATCTCGGCCGCCGAGGTCACCGACGCCCAGGCCATCCACCCGGGCTACGGCTTCCTGTCGGAGAACGCCGACTTCGCCGAGCGCGTGGAGAAGTCCGGCTTCGTCTTCATCGGCCCGACCTCGGACAGCATTCGCCTGATGGGCGACAAGGTGTCCGCCAAGCAGTCCATGATCAAGTCCGGCGTGCCGTGCGTGCCGGGCTCCGAAGGCGCCCTGCCCGACGACCCCAAGGAAATCCTGGCCACCGCGCGCCGCGTGGGCTATCCGGTCATCATCAAGGCCGCTGGCGGCGGTGGTGGCCGTGGCATGCGCGTGGTGCACACCGAGGCCGCGCTGATCAACGCCGTCAACATGACGCGCGAGGAAGCCGGCCGCGCCTTCGGCAACCCCGAGGTCTACATGGAGAAGTTCCTGGAGAATCCGCGCCACGTGGAAATCCAGATCCTGGCAGACCAGCACCGGCAAGCCATCTGGCTGGGCGAGCGTGACTGCTCGATGCAGCGCCGCCACCAGAAGGTGATCGAGGAAGCACCGGCCCCGCACATCCCGCGCCGCCTGATCGAGCGCATCGGCGACCGCTGCGCCGAGGCCTGCAAGAAGATCGGCTACCGGGGCGCCGGCACGTTCGAGTTCCTGTACGAGAACAACGAGTTCTACTTCATCGAGATGAACACGCGCGTGCAGGTGGAACACCCGGTCACCGAGATGATCACGGGCATCGACATCGTGCAGGAACAGATCCGCATCGCCTACGGCGAGAAGCTGCGCTTCCGCCAGAAGGACGTGCAGATCCAGGGCCACGCCCTCGAGTGCCGGATCAACGCCGAGGACCCGTTCAAGTTCACGCCGTCGCCGGGCCGCATCACCGCCTGGCACATGCCGGGCGGCCCCGGCGTGCGGGTGGACTCGCACGCGTATGATGGCTACTTCGTGCCGCCTAACTACGATTCGATGATCGGCAAGATCATCACGTACGGCGCCACGCGTGACCAGGCCATCGCCCGCATGCGCATCGCGCTGTCGGAGATGGTGGTGGACGGCATCCTGACCAATGTGCCGCTGCACCGCGAACTGATGCTCGATGCCAACTTCGTCGAAGGCGGCACCAGCATCCATTATCTTGAACACCGCCTGGCCCAGAAGGCCGTGGCCAAGGGCGAGAAGGCCTGAGGCCCCGCCTCGGCCGGCATCGTCGCAGCAAGGAATCACGTGGCTTTCCAGGAATGTGTGATCGAAATTGCGCAGGAGCAGGCCGAGGCCTGGTCCGACGCATTGTTCGACCTCGGCGCGCTGTCGGTCTCGGTGGAAGACGCCGATGCCGACACGCCCGATGAGCAGCCGCTGTTCGGCGAGCCCGGGCTCGAGCCGACGCGGCTGGCCTGGAACCGCTCGCGCGTGGTGGCCCTGTTCGACGACGAGACCGACCCGGCGCTCGTGGTGGCTGCGGCCGCCAACGCGCTGAATGTCGATCCGGTGCCGGACTTCGCGTTGCGCGCGGTGGAAGACCAGGACTGGGTGCGCCTGACCCAGTCGCAGTTCGCGCCGATCCGCATCGGCGAACGGCTCTGGGTGGTGCCGTCGTGGCACGACGCCCCGGAGCCGGACGCCGTGGTGCTGGAGCTGGACCCCGGCCTGGCCTTCGGCACGGGCAGCCATCCGACCACGCGGCTGTGCATGCAGTGGCTCGAGCAGAACGTGCGGGCCGGCGAGACCGTGCTCGATTACGGCTGCGGCTCGGGCATCCTGGCCATCGTCGCCAAGAAACTCGGTGCGGGCGATACGCTCGGCATCGACATCGATCCGAATGCCGTGGAGGCGTCGCGCTACAACGCGGAACGCAACCAGGTGGCGGCCACTTTCGCGCTGCCGGATTCCGTATCAGACGCCACCTACAACCTCGTGGTGGCCAATATCCTCTCCAATCCGCTCAAGCTGATGGCGGCCATGCTCAGTGCGCGCGTGCGCCCGGGCGGCCGGCTGATCCTCTCGGGCGTGCTGGAACGGCAGGCGGACGAAGTGGCCGCCGCCTATGCGCCCTGGCTGGCCATGTCGGTCTGGCGCAGCGAGGAAGGCTGGGTCTGCCTGCACGGCACCCGCGCCGACGCCGCCAGCTCCTCCGCCAACCCTTCCTGATTCGACACCATGGCTGCCGCCAAGCTTGTCACGCGTTGTCCGGCCTGCCGCACCGCGTTCCGGCTTGTGGCGGACCAGTTGCGCCTGCGCCAGGGCCTGGTCCGTTGCGGACAGTGCGATACCGTCTTCGACGCGCGCGAACACCTGATTGAAGTGCCGGTACCGGCCGCCTCGGCTGCCGCGCCGACGCCTGCGCCGGTGCCGACGACGGTGTCAACGACTGCCGGCCCGAGCGTGGCCGCTGCGCTGGCCCATGCCGAGCAGGCCCAGGCCAACGCGCGTGCCCATGCGCAGGAAACGCCGTTCGATCCGGGCTTCGATCCCGGCTATGACGTGCCGGCGCTCGATTCGCCGACCATGATGATGCCGGAGGCCGAGCAGCCGCCGGTACGGCAAGAGCCAGCACCCGAGGCGCCACCGGCGCCGCAGCCGGAAGTGGAACTGGGTCTGGCGCCGGAACATGAGAACGAAGTCGAGCCGGAACCGGTGGTTGTGCCAGAACCGGAACCGGCGCCCGTGGCGGAAGTTGCGCCCGAGCCGGAACCCGAACCCGAGCCCGAGCCCATAGAGGAAGCCGCAGCGCCCGCGCCTGTCGCGCCGTCGGCACCCTGGCCGACCCTCGATCATTCGGCCTTTGGCGAACCTCCCCCTGCCCCGGCGGCACCCGCCCCGGCCGTGCCGGCGCACTCGTCACTCGACCCCGCTGCGGCATTCGCCCCGGCGTCGGCCAGCCCGCCGCCGTCCGGCGCGTACAGCGCCAGGGCCGCGTGGCCGCCGGTGCCGTCCTCGAGTCCATCCCCCAGCCCCACGCCGGAGGCGGCCGAGTCGCTGCCGCCGACCAACCCCTTCCCGCATACCGAGCCGGTACGCAGCGCGAGCGAATACCTGCGTGCCGCCGATCCCACCGTGGCGCCGGCCGAGGAATTCGCGCGTGAAGGGGAGGACGATGTCGCGTCGGCCAGCGCCAATGCGCTCGATACGTCGCGCGAGGGCACGCCCGATGCCATCGCACGCGAATCCACCACGCGCCACTGGATCCGCCGCGAGGTATCGCCGGGCCCGGTCTTCGCCCCCGATTTCCTGCGCCACGCGCGTGACCGCGAACGCGCGCGCCCGGCACGCGCCAAGGTGGTCGTGCCTGTCAGCAAGCGCGTCTGGGTGCGCATCGCCGTGGTGCTGCTGGCCATCGGCGCGCTGCTGCAGGGCGCCTACCTCGGCCGCAGCCAGCTGGCCGGCCGCGTGCCGGTGCTGCGTCCGCTGCTCGAGGCCGCCTGTGCGCCACTTGGCTGCGAGGTGCCGCCCTGGCGCGACCTCGAAGCGCTGCGCATCGACAGCTCCCAGCTTCAGAAACAGGACGAGGCAACCGATGTTTACCAGCTCGCCGTCACCATGCGTAACCAGGGCCGCGCCACTACCGCGCTGCCCGCGATCGAACTGGTGATGACCGACCTGCAAGACCAGTTGCTGCTGCGCCGCGTGCTGCAACCGACCGAATACCTCGAGCCCGCGCAGCGTGCCTTCGCAACGCTGGGCCTGCGCGCGGGCAGCGAGCTGCCGGTTCGGGTACGATTCCGGACAGACCAGACGGCGGCCAACTACCGCGTGCTGATCTTCTACCCCTGATATCCAGCGCCCCGCCGCGCCGCCGGTTCGCACCGGGCAGCGCGGACGAACATCCCATCCCAGTACAGGAGTGACCATGAGCAATGTGACCCTCGGCGGCAACGCCATCGAAGTTGGCGGCAAGTTTCCCCAGGCAGGCGACAAGGCCCCCGACTTTTCCCTCGTGGGCAAGGACCTGAAGGATGTGAAGCTGGCCGACTTCGCCGGCAAGCGCAAGGTGCTGAACATCGTGCCGAGCCTGGATACGCCGGTGTGCCAGGCATCCGCCCGCAAGTTCAATGAAGCTGCCAGCACGCTGGACAACACCGTGGTGCTGACCATCTCGGCCGACCTGCCGTTCGCCATGGGCCGCTTCTGCACGGCCGAAGGCCTGGCCAACGTGGTGCCGCTCTCGACCATGCGTGGCGCCGAGTTCAAGAACGCCTATGGCGTGGACATCAAGACCGGCCCGCTGGCCGGCGTGGCCGCACGCGCCGTGGTCGTGCTCGACGAAAACAACGCTGTGAAGTACAGCGAACTCGTGCCCGAGATCAAGCAAGAACCGAACTACGACGCCGCCCTGGCCGCGTTGAAGTAAGCTGCCGGAGGCCTTCGGCATCACCGGTATCTGACAAGTACGAACGCCGCCCGTCTCCGCACGGGCGGCGTCTTTTTCAACCGTATCATCCGTATTCGATTGCGAGGAAGAATGGCCAGCTTGATCTGTGGCTCCGTTGCCTACGACACCATCATGACGTTCGACGGGCGCTTCCGCGAACACATCCTGCCCGACCAGATCCACATGCTGAACGTGTCGTTCCTGGTGCCGGGCATGCGGCGAGAGTTTGGCGGCTGCGCCGGCAACATCGCCTACACGCTCAAGATGCTCGGCGGCGAGCCAGTGGTGATGGGCACCGTGGGCGAGGACGCCGGCCCGTACCTGGACTACCTGCGCAAACTCGACATCGTCACGGATCACATCCGCACGCTGCCGGGCACCTTCACCGCGCAGGCGATGATCACGACCGATCTCGACAACAACCAGATCACCGCCTTCCACCCGGGCGCGATGAGCCAGTCGCAGCTGAACAGCGTGCAGGATGCGCTGACGGCCGGCCGCCAGCCCGCCCTTGGCATCGTGGCGCCGGACAGCCGCGAGGGCATGCTGCACCACGCGCAGCAGTTCGCCGAAGCCGGCATTCCGTTCATCTTTGATCTGGGTCAGGCCATGCCCCTGTTCAACGGCGAAGACCTGCGCCAGTTCATTGAACTCGCCAGCTACGTGACGGTCAATGACTACGAAGCGCAGGTCCTGCTGTCCCGCACGGCCTGGACCAGCGCCGAGGTTGCCGCCAAGGTTCGCGCGTTCATCGTGACGCACGGCGAGCGCGGCGCCAGCATCTTTGCCGATGGCCAGCAGTACGCCATTCCGGCCGTGCCCGCCGAACAGGTCGTCGACCCCACCGGTTGCGGCGACGCCTTCCGCGGCGGCCTGCTCTACGGCATCGAAAACGGGTTGGACTGGGAAACCACCGGCCGCCTCGCCTCGCTCATGGGCGCGCTCAAGATCGCCCGCCAGGGGCCGCAGAACCACTGGCTCTCGCGCGAGGACATCGGCAACCGGTTCCAGTCCGCATTCGGTTACCGCTACGCGTAAGCCGGACGCTGCCGGCGCCGTGCCCACAAGGCGGCGGCGCCCGGCCGGCATCCGCCGACATCGCGGAGCGCGGGTCTTTACGGGAAGGAAGTCAATCATGAGAAACATCGTGCCGAACATCGTCCGCACCGGCGGCGTGGCCGTCCTGGTGGCGGCAAGCCTGGTCTCGGGCTGCGCCAGCTGGTCGAACTCCAACAGCGTCTACACCTCGGGCCAGGCCCAGCGTGAGCAGACCGTGCGCTACGGCGTGGTGGAGGGCGTACGCGAGGTGCTGATCCAGGGCGGGCAGACCGGCGCGGGCACGCTGGCCGGTGGCGCCATCGGCGGCATCGCGGCGGGCAGCACCATCGGCGGCGGCAACGGCGCGATTGCGGCGGGCCTGCTGGGCGCAGTGATCGGCGGCCTGGCCGGCAGCGCGGCGGAGAACAAGATCCAGCAGCGTCGCGGCCTGGAGATCACGGTGAAGCTCGACAACGGCGAGATGCGCGCCATCACCCAGGAAGCCGACGAGGCGTTCCGACCCGGCGAGCGCGTGCGCCTGCTGTCCTCGGGCGGCGTGACGCGCGTGACCCACTGATCGCACCACGCACCCGGACCGGGCACACCGTGCCCGACCCCAACGCCGCGCGCCTCCGGGCCGCGGCGTTTTTCTTTGGGCGATAAAAAACCCGCCGGGCGAATGCCATCGGCGGGTCGGCAAGACAGCTGTCTTGCGGACCGGATACGAGGTATCCGGTCAGTGCGGCACGCGATGCGTGCCCTGGCGCTTCCCAGTTGTGATCGTTCGCACGAGGCGAAGCGATTACGGACGGGTACCCGTCGGGAACGGCCAGGCCGCAGCCGGGTTCAGCGCGGTCTTTGCAGCAGCAGCGGGTGCAACGGCAGGAGCCGCGGCAGGCTTGGCAGCAGGCGCCTTCTTGGCAGCCGGCTTCTTCGCAGCAGCCTTCTTGGCAGCCGGCTTCTTCGCAGCAGCAGGCTTCTTGGCAGCAGCAGGCTTCTTCGCAGCAGCCGGCTTCTTCGCAGCAGCAGCCTTCTTGGCCGGTGCAGCCTTCTTGGCCGGAGCGGCCTTCTTGGCTACAGCCTTCTTGGCGGCCGGCTTCTTGGCGGCAACGGCCTTCTTGGCCGGGGCCTTCTTGGCGGCTACCTTCTTGACCGCGGCCTTCTTGGCCGGGGCTGCCTTCTTGGCGACTACCTTCTTGGCTGCAACCTTCTTCGTTGCAACCTTCTTGGCGGCTACCTTCTTCACAGCGGCCTTCTTTGCCGGTGCCTTCTTGGCGGCTACCTTCTTGGCAGCAACCTTCTTCGTTGCAACCTTCTTGGCAGCAGCCTTCTTGGCGGCCGGAGCAGCCTTCTTGGCGGCGACCTTCTTCACGACGGCCTTCTTGGCGGCCGGCTTGGCGGCTTTCTTAGCCGCCGGCTTTTTCTTTGCAGCAGTTGCCATGGATAACTCCTTCACTAGCGTGAAATATCGAATGACCTAGGATGGCGACCCGACCGACCCGAAGCGCGATACCGCGTGACTCCAGTCGAGCGAGCGATTCATCGGCGCACGGCACAGCTTCGGTCGCACGCTAATGAATTCGGTGACAGGGATGCCGCGACACGCGGCGTTCAAGCGGCAGCGCAACGGACCCCCGCGGGCGGCAAAGCCAGCCTGCAGGCGGGTGTCCGGGGCATGCCGCGCCCTGGAATATTCGATTGGCCCGCGCCGCCCGTTACGTCGGCGCACGACCAGGAAAGAGGAGATATCGGTCAGCAGGCCTGCGGTGCGGGCATGGCCTCGCGCACGGCAGACGGCAATCATTCGGGGGTAGCTCGCCCATCCCGTCACTGGGCTACAGGAGACTGCACGCGTTTTGAGAAGCCGGTTCGGCTTGGTCTGCGTCAAAGTTCTGGTGCTCCTCGGCTACCCGCATTCACTGCATCGAGTCATCGCCATCATCGTTGCTTCTGCTTGTTGCTTGTCGCTGCGATACGTCGATGCAATGAACTGAGACTCTTGTCAAGGCGAATCATAATTCGTTTGTTCGATGATGTTAAGAAAAAAGTGCAAAAAAACTTGCGTGCGCGAGCGAGTCGATCTACTTCGCTCACGCATCGCGATGACAGCATCATCGACACGCTTGTTCATCTCGACTTCCACACGCCTTCCGAAGTTCCTCCGCGAGGTCGATGCGCGTCGATTCGATGGCGTCGCGCACTGCGTCGCACAGCCTCGCGTGACACCTCGCCGCCCTCGATCGCACACTGTCGAAGGCTGCCGAACGCGCCGTCATCACGCACGGCGGCGCGCCGCGTGATCCACCGGAAAGCCGCATGGATGTTGGCTTTCACGGCGATGGCATGTAATGCGCACGGTGCCTCGCCACGGCATGCTGGCCGCGCACGCGCACGCCGCGATGGCCTCGCACGGCGACGCTCCGGCACTCGCTCGGCACGCTTCACGCGCATCGATGCGCGAGGGTTCGATGTCATCGCGTCGGACATGCGCCGACACCGCCGTGCGTCGATCCGACAGTTGCGCGAGTACGACGAAAGAGTGATGCGTCAACGCAACGGTTTGTCACCCTGCTCGATGCGATGACGATGTTTGGACACGCTTCGACACGTCATCGACACGCGCCGGCATCGCTTCGACAGCGCGCGACACCACCCGCGACACACCCGATGCAGCGTCGCACCGCGTGCGTGCGACACAGCGCTGCGTGGTCAGAGAACACAGCGTGCCGATGGGGTGTCGATGAGGTACCGGCCGAGCGTCCGCAGGCGCCCGGACGACCCCGGAGTTCCCCTTAGAGGAATGCTTCGGCCCCGCCGCGCGGCGTCGCATGCTGCACGGCATAATCCCGCAAACCCCCGTACGGCGGTCGATTGCGGGGGACGGCGGCGCACCGCTGGTGCGTACGCAAACGCGCAGTGGTGATTGCGGTGCGGCGCGCGCGCCAGTAGATTGGCGTCGCGACACCTTCGCACCATCCCGACACACTGAACCAGGAGACCCTCATGCGCATTTCCCTCCCACGCACGCTGCTGCGCGCCACCGTGTTCGCGGCCGCCTTCGCCGCCAGCGCCGTGGCGCTCGCGCAGGCCACGCCGGCCGGCACGTGGAAGACCATCGACGACGCCACCGGCAAGCCGCGCGGCGTGATCGAGATCACCGAGAAGGACGGCGTCTACAGCGGGCGCCTCGTGAAGAGCCTGGTGGAGACCGCCGAGAGCAAACCCAAGGTCTGCGACAAGTGCACCGACGCCCGCAAGGACCAGCCGGTCATCGGCATGACGCTGCTGACGGGCCTGCGCAAGACGGGCGACAACGAGTACACCGGCGGCGAGATCCTCGACCCCGAGACCGGCAAGCTTTACAAGTGCAAGATGGCGCTGGCGGACGACGGCAAGAAGCTCAACGTGCGCGGCTTCATCGGCATCAGCCTGATCGGCCGCACCCAGACCTGGGAACGCGATCATTGACCGGTCATCGGTTCCCGCACGCCGTCCTCGCCCTCCTCTCCCTCCTTGCCGTCACACTGTGCACAGCATGAATAGCGCCGCCGCCCGCCCCGGGCGCCGGCCGCCCTCCCCGCTGCGCTGATCCGCCGTCAGGCAATTGACAGCCGCATTCGGTACCATCGACGTTGGTACACACCACAACAGATACCGGAGACAAGCATGCGTATCCCCATCCATGGCGGGGCGATGGCCCTCGCCCTCGCCACCGCCGCGCTGTGCGGCACCGCCCCGGCCCATGCCGCCGACGCCTGGCCCAACCACGTGATCAAGTTCGTCGTGCCGTTCACGGCAGGCGGCGCCAACGACCTCGTCGCTCGCGCGGGGGCCGAAGCGGTGAGCAAGCGGATCGGCCAGCCCGTGGTGATCGAGAACCGGCCGGGCGCCGGCGGCGTGGTCGGCGCGGACTACGTCGCCAAGAGCAAGCCGGACGGCTACACCTTCCTGGTGGGCGCCGTGGGCACGGTCACCAACAGCCTGATTCGCACGAAGATGCCGTATGCGCCCGATGACCTCGTGCCGGTTGGGCTGATCGCGGTCAGCCCGTCGGTCATCGTCGCGTCGCCGTCGCTGCCGGTGAACAACCTCAAGGATCTGATCGAGTACTCGAAGAAGCAGGGTGGCGCGCCGTTCGCCACCGCCGGCAGCGGCAGCACGCCCCACTTCGTCGAGGAGATGCTCAAGGAGAAGGGCGCGCAGCTGACCGTGGTGCCGTACAAGAGCGGCTCGGAGAGCATCACGGCGGTGATCGGCGGCCAGGTGGCGGCGACTTCGGAGGCCAGCGTGGTGGTATTGCCACAGATCAAGGCCGGCAAGCTCAAGGCGCTGGGCGCAACCTGGGACAAGCGCATGGCTGCCGCGCCCAACATCCCCACCACGGCCGAGCAGGGCCTGCCCGAGGTGCGGATCGGCCATTGGGCCGGCATCTTCGCGCCGAAGGGCACGGATCCGGCGATCATCAAGCGGCTGAATGCGGAGCTGACCGCCGGCATGCAGACGCCGGAGATCCGCGAGCGGCTGCTGCCAAACGGCATCGAGCCGGCGGGCGGCTCGGTGGAGAGCTTCGTCGCGTTCATCCATGCCGAGCGCGAGCGGCTCGGTCGCCTGGCGAAGAACGCGCACATGACCGCCGAGTAACGATTACAACGCTGTGACGACGCTGTGACGAGATAACGGCCCGCATCGACGGGCCGTTTTCGTTTTTCTGCTATGCCAGCGAGGCCGGCACCGCTTACATCCGGTACCGCAGCGTGGCCACCACGCTACGCGGCGCGCCGGGCATGTTCAGGTTCGGACTCGAACCGTGCGCGGAGACGATGTAGCCCTGGTTGAAGAGGTTGTAGACATTGAGCTGGGCCTCGAACGGGCCCCGGCGGTACCAGGCCATCATGTCGGCCGTGACATAGCCGGGCAGCGTGACCGTGTTGGCCGGATCGGCCATGCGCGCGCCGACGAGGTTCAGGCCGCCACCCACGCCAAAGCCATGTCCGAGCGACTTGGTCAGCCATAGGTTGCCCGAGTGGCGCGGCGTCAGCGTGGCGCGCTTGCCTTCCAGCGCGGCGGTCGACTTCGTCACCGTGGCATCCAGGTAGGCATAGCCGGCCAGCACCTTCCAGCCCTGCCCCAGCTCGGCGGCGCCGCTCAGCTCCACGCCGTCGGTGCGCTGCTCGCCAATCGGCATCAGGGCCGTGCCGGTGGCATTCGCCACCTTGATATTGCTGCGCTCGAGCCGGAACACCGACACCGTGGTGCTGGCCTTGCCGTCCAGGAAGTCGTACTTGGCGCCCAACTCGGTATTGTTGGTGGTCTCCGGTGCCAGTTCGGCGTTGTTGGCGGCCAACGAGAAGTTCTCGCCCGACGGCTGGAACGACTTGCTCCACGACAGGTAGTAGGACTGCACCTTCGACGGCTGCCACACCAGCCCCGCGCGCGGGCTCCAGTTGTTGTCGGTGCGCGCCAGGTTGGGCTGGCCCGGCCGGCGCTCGATGGTCTCCTGCTCGAAGCGGTCGTAGCGCACGCCCACCAGCGCCTTCCAGTGCTCGGTCAGCGTCATCATGTCCTGCGTGTACAGGCCGAGCGTCTTGAAGATGCCGAGGTTGTTGGCCGATGGCGTGCCGCCCACCAGCAGCGGCAGCACGGGCAGCACCGGGTTGAACAGGTTCACCGTGGCCACGTTGTTGCGCGAGTAGTTGACCAGGTCCTTGTTCTGCTGGCCGACTTCCACCCCGTAGAGCAGTTCGTGCTGCATCCCGAAGAGCGTGGCCTTCTGCGTCAGGTCGGTCTGGTTGAACCAGCCGTGTTCTTCGCGATACACATTGGAACGATTGAACGACACGGTCTGGGCCACCTCGTTGACCGTGCCGGACAGCGTGTTGTTACGGTCGAGCGAGTAATGGTAGTAGCGCGTGGCGTTGCGGATCGACCAGTTCTCATTGAAGCGATGGTTGATCGTGGCCGTGCCCGAGTACACGCGCGACTCCGAGGTATCCACATCGCGCGCGTTGGCCGCGCCGTAGTAGGTGGAGGGCCGCACGTTCACCGGACGGCCCCGGTACGCCGGAATGCCGAAGTCGGTAACGCGCTTGTCCTCGAGGTAATCGGCCTGCAGCAACACCGTGGTCTGGGGCGCGAGGCGCAGCTCCAGCGACGGCGCGATCGCCGAGCGGCGCAGGAATTGCTGCGAGCGGTAGCTGTCGGCATCCTCCAGCGCGCCGGTCAGGCGGAACGCCGCGGCGCCGTTGCCGAACACCTTGCCGACGTCGACTTCGGCCCGCTTGTCGGCCCACGAGCCGTAGCTGAAGCTGAAGTCGGCCACGTCGATGCCCGGCTTCTTGGTCACGCGGTTGATCAGGCCGCCGGACGAGCCCCGGCCATACAGCACGGCGGCCGGGCCCTTGATGACTTCCACGCGGTCGACGTTGGAGAGGTCGCGGAAGTACAGCGCGTCGTCACGGATGCCGTCCACGAACTGGTCGGCGATGGCCGAGAAGCCACGGATCGACACTTGGTCACGCTGGCCGTCGCCGGTGGAAAAGCTCACACCCGGCACGTTCTTGAGAACGTCCTGCATCGAGTTGGCATGCTGGTCCTGCATGACCTCGCTGGTGACCACGTTGACGGTCTGCGGAATGTCGCGCAGCGGCGCCTCGGTACGCGTGGCGCTGACCGCGTTGGGCGGGTTGTAGCCGGCGCCAAGCTCCCGGCTGACGTCCGCCTTGACGGTGACCGCAGGCAGCTCCTGCGGCGCGGGCGCGGGGGTTTCCGACTGTGCGTGGGCGATGCCGGCAGGCAAGGCGTGGGCAGCGAACAGTGCGAGGACGGCAGTCCGCACCGCATGTGGCTTTTGACTCATATTTCCCTGTAATGCGTTGTAATATTTTTACGAAAATGCGACGCATTATCATTTACTGGGGGGACGCGAGGTCAACGCATCACGCGAAGAATATGCAAAGTCAGACATATTTGCGCCGCTTGCGGCGCATTTACGTCGAACGATAACAGCCGTCAGCCGAACTGCTCGCTCAGCGCGAGGCGCGCTTCGCCGATGAATTCGCTCTCGCCGCGCCGGGCGGGCAGCAGGTAGAACTCGGCATCGGGCAGTGCCGGCAGGCGCCAGCGCGAGACGGCGGCGGTATCGAGCGGCGTCACGCCCGGCCCGATGGCCGACGCATTGAGGCAGGACACGCCAAGCCCCGCCGCCAGCGCCAGGTGCAGCCCTGCCACGCCGGACGCCGAGTGGGCGATGTCGAACGCGCGCTTGCGGCGCATGAGCAGTTGCACCACGAACTGGTGCATCGAGCAGGTGTCGGGCAGTAGCACCAGTGGCAGCGTGGGCTGCGGCGATTCGGCGATCTCCGGCGCGGCCACCCAGGCCAGCCCTTCGCGCCGCAACAGCGTGCCGGCACGATCGCCGCGCTCTGACCGTTCGGCGCGCGTTGCGCGGATCAGCCGCATGCTGAGGCCGATGTCGAAGGTGTCCAAGTCAGCGGCGGCCTCGATCGCGGCGCTCTTCATCACCGTGACGTGCAGTTTCAGATACGGATAGCGGTCTCGCAGACGGCGCAGCATGCCGGCAATCTCGCCCGGCCGGAAGTAATCGGTCACGGCAAGCCGCAGTTCGCCGTCGAGCGTGCGGCCGCGCAGTTCCTGCATCGCCATGTCGTTCAGCGAGAGGATGCGGCGCGCGTATTCCAGCAGCCGCGCACCGGCCGGCGTGACCGCCGCGCCCTTCTTGCCGCGCGTGAGCAGCGGCACGCCCGCGCGCTCCTCCAGCTTGCGCAACTGCTCGCTGACCGACGACTGCGACAGGAACAGGCGCGGCGCCGCCGCAGACAGGCTGCCGCTGTCGGCCACCGTCACGAAAGTCTTCAACTGATCGGTCTCGAATCCCCGCATGGCGCCTGCTCCCGTCCCTGGTCACACCCCACTATCTCGCATTTTTATGATTCGGTGTTACCGATGGATGGTATCGCAAATTCCTGCTTTTCCGATGTAACGGCGACCACTACGATAGTTTCCACGACACCGATTTCCGGTTCGCACCATCCAGAACAAGGAGCCAGCCATGCCCCACATCAACCTCCAGATCTCCGGCCAGCCCGACGCCGAACTGACCCGCCGCGCCGCAGCCACCGTGGCCGAGCTGACCCAGCGCATCCTGCGCAAGGAAGAGAACGTCATCGCCGTCACGGTGGGCTACCTGCCGCGCGAGCAATGGATCATCGGCGGCAAGGCGCTGTCCGACCGCAGCGACGGCCGCAACGCCTTCCAGCTCGACATCAGCGTGACCGACGAAACCAACACCAAGGCCGAGAAGGCGCTGTACCTGAAGGAGACGTTCGCCGCGCTCTCCGAGGTGATTGGCGATGTGAACAAGGTGTCGTATATCCACGTCATCGACGCCCGCGCGGCCGCCTACGGCTATGGCGGACTGAGCCAGGAATACCGGCACCAGCACGGTTGAGTGGCTCCGCCGCGCCGGCCACCTTGTGCCGGCCGGCAATGTTAACTAGTGTGATGGAGCGCGGCGTGGCCGGCACGCCGCCTCATGACACCGGAGCCAATCGATGAAGACCGTCACGCTGCCCGGCGGCGAGCGCGTGCCCGCGCTGGGCATGGGTACCTGGAATATCGGCGATCACCGCAACACGCGGGCCGAGGAAATCGCCACGCTGCGGCTCGGGCTGGACCTCGGGCTGCGGCTGATCGACACCGCTGAAATGTATGGCGAGGGGTTGTCCGAATCGCTGATCGGCGAGGCCATCGCGGGCCGGCGCGACGAGGTGTTCCTCGTCAGCAAGGTCTACCCGCACAACGCCAGCCACGAGGGCGTGGTGGCCGCGTGCGAGCGCAGCCTGCGCCGGCTGGGTACCGACCGGCTCGACCTCTACCTGCTGCACTGGCGCGGCGGCGTGCCGCTCGAGGAGACCATGGCGGCGTTCCTGGCGCTGCGCGAGGCCGGCAAGATCCGACATTTCGGCGTCAGCAACCTGGACCTGTCCGATATGGAAGAGCTGTGGGAGGTGCCGGGCGGCGACGAGGTGGCGGCGAACCAGCTGCTCTACAACCTGAGCCGGCGCGGCATCGAATTCGATTTGTTGCCATGGCAGCGTGCACGCGGCGTGCCGGTCATGGCCTATTCCCCGATCGAGCAGGCCCGGCTGCTGCGCCATGCAGGGCTCCAGCGCTTTGCCAAGGCGCACGGCATGACGCCGGCCCAGGCGGCGCTGGCCTGGCTGCTGGCCTCGGACGACATCATCGCCATTCCCAAGACCGGCAGCCGCGACCGCCTGCGCGAGAACCTCGGCGCGCTGGAGCACCCCCTGACATCAGAACAGCTTGCCGAACTCGACAAGCTGTTTCCGCCGCCACGCCGGGCCGAGCCGCTGGCGATGCTCTGACTATATATATATATAGGGGATGGGAGCGTCCGACCCGGCGATCAGCGCTGGCCGGACTTGTAGCGCTCCACCTCCACGTAGCGCGTGAGGTAGGTGCGCGCCTTCTCGCGGGTGTCGGTGGTCACGCGGTCAGCCGCCTGCCGGGCGCTGGTCTGGCCGTGCGCCGAACTCATCTGGGCCGAGAGATAGGACTGGAAGGCGTCGTGCATCACGCCGAGCTGCGCCTTGCAGGCGTCGAGGGCGCCGGCGGCCACATCCTTCGAGGTGCCCTTGCCCTTCGCGCCGTCGTCGGCCTTGTCCTGCACGCATTCCATGTACTTGGCGCGCTCGGCCTGCCAGCCTGAGTTCAGCGTGGCGACTTCTTGCTTCTGGCTCGGGGTCTCCACGGAGGCCGGGGACGCGCACGCCGCCAGCAGCACCACGGGCACGATCGCGCCGAAGGAAATCAAGGGAGAGAGGGGGGCGAATGTCTTTTTCATGGTCGACAGACCGTCCGCACGGGCGGGCGGTTCCTAAAGTGCGCTGGCGCATTTGCAAGAAAGTATGTCAGCCCGCGTGTCAGAGTCTCTCCTGCCCAGTGTCAGACAAAATCGCATTTAACAATGTGCGCTTGACGCCTATGCTTTAGAGGCGGTTGCAACACACCACCCTCCTGGAGGAAATAATGAAACGTCGAACCTTCCTGTCCGCTGGCGGTGCCGGTCTTGTCACGGTTTCCGGTCTGTCCCTTGGCGCGCTTTCGCTCGCCGGCTGTACTACCACGGGCCCGGGCGATTCGGGCGACAAGACCGCCAAACGGCGCGAGATTGACGCCGGCGCCACGGACACGCTGAATCGGCTGTATTCCACGGTCAAGGGGTCGCAGGACCTTGGCAACAAGGCACGCGGCATCCTGGTTTTCCCGAAACTGCTGTCGGCAGGCTTCGTGGTGGGCGGCGAGTATGGCGATGGGGTGCTGCGCTCCGGCGGCGCCAATCGCGGCTACTACCGCGCCATCTCGGGGTCCATCGGCTGGCAGATCGGCGCGCAATCCAAGGCGTTCGTGCTGATGTTCCTGACGCAGGATTCGTACGACAAGTTCGTGCGCAGCAATGGATGGCAGGTCGGCGCCGACGCCACCGTGGCACTGGCCACCATCGGCGCCAACGGGCAGCTGGACACCAATACGGCCCAGCATCCGATTGTCGGCTTCGCCATGACCAACGCGGGTCTGATGGCCGGCCTGAGCCTCGAAGGCACCAAGATCTCGAAGCTCGATATTTGAGATCGCTTTGCATTCGCATTGCGATCCGCACCGGCACCGCCGGCTTGGCCCGGCGGCATGGCGCGCACTGACGCGGAGAGCGTGACCTCCGCGCCGTGCGCGCCTTTTTCTTGCCGCCCCATTTCCCGCCCCATTTCCCGCCCCATTTCCCGCCATTTCTCGGCACCGCCCGCTCAACCAGATAGAATTCGACCCTTTCCGTTCTCGTGGCCGAATACTCATGTGGTTTAAGAATCTCCAGATTCATCGCTTCACCGCCCCGTGGACCCTCAGCGCCGAAGACGTAGAGGCCAGCCTGGCGAAACACGCCTTCTTCCCCGGCACCAGCCTGGAACCGCAAACCCAGGGCTGGGCATCTCCGCGCGACAACGGCCAGCTTGTGCACTGCGTCAACAAGCAGATGCTGCTGGTGCTCCGTACCGAAAAGAAGCTGCTGCCGGCCACCGTGGTCAATCAGGTGACCAAGGCGCGCGCCACCGAGCTGGAAGAGCAGCAGGGCTTCAAGCCGGGCCGCAAGCAGATCAAGGAACTGAAGGAACAGATCACCGAGGAACTGCTGCCGCGCGCCTTCAGCATCCGCCGCGACACCCGCGTCTGGATCGATCCCGTGAACGGCTGGCTGGCCATCGACGCCGCCGCCACGGCCAAGGCCGATGAAGTGCGCGGCATGCTGTTCAAAGCCATCGATCCGCTGCCGGTGGCGGGCCTGCACGTGAACCAGTCGCCGGTGGCGGCCATGACCGAATGGCTGTCCACTGACACCGCGCCCGCCGGGTTCACCGTCGACCAGGAAATCGAGCTGCAATCGAGCGCCGAATCCAAGGCCACGGTGCGTTACGTGCGCCATCCGCTCGACCCCGAGGACCTGCGCCGCCATATCGCCGCCGGCAAGCGCTGCACGCGGCTGGCCATGACCTGGAACGACCGCGTGTCCTTCGTGCTGACCGAGAACCTGGCGGTCAAGCGCGTGGCGCCGCTGGACGTGATCAAGGAACAGGCCGACGGCACGCTGCATGACGAAGCCGAGCGCTTCGACGCCGATTTCGCGCTGATGGCGGGCGAACTGGCCGGCCTGCTGCGCGACCTGACCGACGCGCTCGGCGGCGAGCGCAAGGCCGACGGCAGCGCCGCCAGCCAGCCCGAGGTCCGCAAGGCTGCCTGACGGCCCGGAAGGACCGGAAGGCCCCCGCCCGCCCCGGGCGGCGGCGCTGGCCCTCATGCCTCGCGCTCGTCCAGCGTGAGCACGATGCGCCGGTCCTGCCGCCCCGCCCGCTCCCATGCCTCGGCCACCTCGGCCATCGGCAGGGTCTCCACGTCGAGGCGCAGGTCGCCATCCAGCGCGTACATGAGGATGTCCTCCACGTACGCCTGCACATAGTCCAGCGGCGGGTAGCTGGACGGCCCGTAGCCCATCAGCCGGAGCCGCGACTCGCGCAGCGACTGGGCGGGCAGCACGATGTCGCCCCCGGGCCGCTCGGCCACCGAGACCAGCCGCACGCCGCGGTCGTCGGGAGACGGCACGACGTGGTCCGAGCGGGCCAGCGCGGCCGCCAGCAACTCCACCGGCTCCCCCCAGATGTAGTCCAGGATCACGTCGATCCCCTCCTCCGCATAGGCCGAGAACGTGTGTTCGAGCGCGTTGCGTGACAGGCGCAGGTCGATCATCGCATCCACCTCCAGGGTGGCCAGCGCCTCCTGGCGGTGCCCGGCGGCGATGACCCGCCTGGCGCCGAGCAGCCGCGCCGCCTGAACCGCCATGCGCCCGGCCGCCGTGGTGGCGCCAAGCACCATCACCGTCTCGCCGGGCTCCAGTTCGGCGCGGTGCGCCAGCGGCAGCCACGCCATCAGCGCCGGCCGCACCAGCGCCGCCGCGAACTCGCCCGGCAAGCCGTCCGGCAGCGGCACGACCCAGTCCGCCGGCGCGAACTCGGCCATCGCGCCGAACGGCCGCCGCGTGGCGCTGAAATAGACGCGCTCGCCGCCGGCCGTATGACCGACGCCATCCACCCCGCACACCACCGGCAGCGTGAGCGGGCTGCTGGCGTGCATCCCGGCGGCGGCCTGCCGGTCGATCGCATGGATGGCGGCGGCGCTCACCCCCACCAGCCGCTCGCAGTGCGTGGTGTCGGGGTCGGGGAAGGACTCGAAGCGCGGAATATCGCCCAGGTGGTGCAGAACCACGGCTTGCATCGGAAAACTCCTAGTTGGAACGTCCATCGGACAGGGAAAGCGAACCTCTCTGTCGACGATGGTAGGGAGCATTCCGGCCCGGGTATGTGAGCCGATTCTGAAAAATGCGGCGGGTGGCCACAAAACAAAACAGGCGACGCTCAATCGCGTCGCCTGCCTGTTTGTCTCGCCGGGATGTCAGCGCACCATCACTTCAATCCCAGGACAGCGCCCCGCCGGTCTGGTACTCGATCACGCGCGTCTCGAAGAAGTTGCGCTCCTTCTTCAGGTCGATCATCTCGCTCATCCACGGGAACGGGTTTTCCTCGTTCGGGAACAGCTGCTCCAGGCCGATCTGCTGGCAGCGGCGGTTGCAGATGAAGCGCAGGTAGGACTTGAACATCGGCGCGTTCAGGCCCAGCACGCCACGCGGCATGGTGTCTTCGGCGTACTTGTATTCCAGGTCCACGGCCTGCTTGAACAGCTCCGCGATCTCGGCCTTGAAGTCGGCCGTCCACAGGTGCGGGTTCTCGAGCTTGATCTGGTTGATCAGGTCGATGCCGAAATTGCAGTGCAGTGACTCGTCGCGCAGGATGTACTGGTACTGCTCGGCGGCACCGGTCATCTTGTTCTGGCGGCCCATCGCCAGGATCTGCGTGAAGCCCACGTAGAAGAACAGGCCTTCCATGATGCAGGCGAACACGATCAGGCTCTTGAGCAGCTTCTGGTCGTTCTCGGGCGTGCCGGTCTTGAACGACGGATCGGTCAGCGTGTCGATGAACGGGATCAGGAACTCGTCCTTGTCGCGGATCGACTTCACCTCGTGGTACGCGTTGAAGATCTCGGCCTCGTTCAGGCCCAGCGACTCCACGATGTACTGGTAGGCGTGCGTGTGGATGGCCTCCTCGAAGGCCTGGCGCAGCAGGTACTGGCGGCATTCCGGCGCCGTGATCTGGCGGTAGGTGCCCAGCACGATGTTGTTCGCGGCCAGCGAGTCGGCCGTGACGAAGAAGCCCAGGTTGCGCTTGATGACGCGGCGCTCGTCCTCGGTCAGACCATTGGGGTCCTTCCACAGGGCGATGTCGCGCGACATGTTGATTTCCTGCGGCATCCAGTGGTTGGCGCAGCCGGCCAGGTACTTCTCCCACGCCCACTTGTACTTGAACGGCACGAGCTGGTTCACGTCGGTGGAGCCGTTGATCACGCGCTTGTCGGCGGCGTTCACGCGGCGCTCGCTCTGCACGGCGGCGGCGTTCGGGTTGTTGCCCAGGATGCCCGGCTGCGTGGCGGCCGGCGGCAGTGCGCCCTGCTCGTCAGCGGCGGCCAGGGTGGCAGGTTGCAGCGCGGGCTGCGAGGCAGCCTGCGGCTTGGCTTGAACGTCGTCGTCCCAGCTCAGCATGTTATTTCTCCGTTATTCGTCGATGGCTGGCGGTGGCCAGCACTGGCGCCCGCGTCATGGGGGCGCCGGCCCTCTCCCCCGGCCCCTCTCCCGCAAGCGGGCGAGGGGTGCAAACCGTTGGGGGGCTTGTTACGTCTTGCTTACTGGCAGGCTTCGCACTCGTCGAAGCCGGCGTCGCCCGGGCGCATGGTGCAGACCGCGCCTTCGGCTTCCGGCATGGCCGGGGCCGAGGCGGCGGCGGCTTCCAGCGCCGACACGCCACCGTCGCTGCCCGACGACACCGCGTTCAGCGAGCCGCGCGACACCGTGGACTTCTCCACGTGCGTGGCCGCCATCGTGCGCAGGTAGTACGTGGTCTTCAGGCCACGCAGCCAGGCTTGCTTGTAGGTATCGTCCAGCTTCTTGCCCGACGCGCCAGCCATGTAGATGTTCAGCGACTGGGCCTGGTCGATCCACTTCTGGCGGCGGCTCGCGGCCTCCACCAGCCAGCTCGGCTCCACCTCGAAGGCCGTGGCATAGATGTCGCGCAGGTCTTGCGGAATGCGGTCGATGCGGGCCAGCGAACCATCGAAGTACTTCAGGTCCGCCACCATCACTTCGTCCCACAGGCCGCGTGCCTTGAGGTCGCGCACCAGGTAGTCGTTGACCACCGTGAACTCGCCCGAGAGGTTCGACTTCACGTACAGGTTCTGGAAGGTCGGCTCGATGCAGGCCGACACGCCGATGATGTTCGAAATGGTCGCGGTCGGGGCGATCGCGATGCAGTTCGAGTTACGCATGCCGTGCTGCTTGATGCTGGCGCGCAGGCTGTCCCAGTCCATCGACGAGGACATGTCCACTTCCAGGTAGCCGCCGCGCTCGTCGGCCAGCAGCTTGAGCGAGTCCTGCGGCAGGATGCCACGGTCCCACAGCGAACCCTCGTAGGTGCTGTAGCGGCCACGTTCCTGCGCCAGCTCGTTCGATGCCTCGTAGGCGTAGTAGCAGACCGCTTCCATCGACGTATCGGCGAACTTCACGGCGGCGTCGCTGGAGTACGGCGTGCGCAGCACGTGCAGGCAGTCCTGGAAGCCCATGATGCCCATGCCCACCGGGCGGTGGCGCAGGTTCGAATTGCGCGCCTTGTCCACCGCGTAGTAGTTGATGTCGATCACGTTGTCGAGCATGCGCATCGCGGTGCGGATGGTCTTCTGGAGCTTGGCGTGGTCGAGCACGTGGGTGCCGTCGGCCTCCTGCTTCAGGTGGGCCACCAGGTTCACCGAACCCAGGTTGCACACGGCGATTTCGCTCTCGTTCGTGTTCAGCGTGATTTCCGTGCACAGGTTGGAGCTGTGCACCACGCCCACGTGCTGCTGCGGGCTACGGATGTTGCACGGATCCTTGAACGTGATCCACGGATGGCCGGTCTCGAACAGCATGCCCAGCATCTTGCGCCAGAGCTGGATGGCCGGCACCTTCTTGAACAGCTTCAGTTCGCCGCTGGCAGCCTTGGCTTCATAGGCGACGTAGGCCTGCTCGAACGCCTTGCCGACCTTGTCATGCAGGTCCGGGCAGGTGGCGGGCGAGAACAGCGTCCATTCGGCGTTTTCCATCACGCGCTTCATGAACAGGTCCGGAATCCAGTTGGCCGTGTTCATGTCGTGGGTGCGGCGGCGGTCGTCGCCGGTGTTCTTGCGCAGCTCGAGGAATTCCTCGATGTCCAGGTGCCACGTCTCCAGGTAGGCGCAGACGGCGCCCTTGCGCTTGCCGCCCTGGTTCACGGCCACGGCCGTGTCGTTCACCACCTTCAGGAACGGCACCACGCCCTGGCTCTTGCCGTTGGTGCCCTTGATGTGGGAGCCCAGCGCGCGCACGTTGGTCCAGTCGTTGCCCAGGCCGCCGGCGAACTTCGACAGCAGCGCGTTTTCCTTGAGGGCTTCGTAGATGCCTTCCAGGTCGTCCGACACCGTGGTCAGGTAGCACGACGAGAGCTGCGAGCGGCGCGTGCCCGAGTTGAACAGCGTGGGCGTGGACGACATGAAGTCGAACGACGACAGCAGCTGGTAGAACTCGATGGCGCGGGCTTCGCGGTCGCGCTCTTCCAGCGCCAGGCCCATGGCCACGCGCATGAAGAAGGCCTGCGGCATTTCGATGCGCTGCTCTTCCACGTGCAGGAAGTAGCGGTCGTACAGCGTCTGCAGGCCGAGGTAGTTGAACTGGAAGTCGCGCGAGGCGTCCAGCGCCGCGCCCAGGCGGGCCAGGTCATACGTGGCCAGCTTTTCGTCCAGCAGTTCGGCCTGAATGCCGCGGGCGATGAACTTCGGGAAGTACTCGGCGTAGCGCGAGCCCATCTCGGCCTGCGTCACTTCGCCGCCGAGGATTTCCTTGCGGATCGTGTGCAGCAGGATACGGGCGGTGACCTGGCTGTAGTCCGGGTCCTTCTCGATCAGGGTACGCGCGGCCAGGATGGCGGAGTCGTACACCTGGCTCAGCGGCACGCCGTCGTACAGGTTCTTGAGCGTTTCCTTGAGGATCGGCTCGGCGCTCACGCCGTTGCCCAGGCCGCTGCAGGCGGTGTCGATCAGCTCGTGCAGCGCGGCCAGATCCAGCACGCGGCTCACGCCGTTGTCGTTCACGTTGAAGGCCACGCCCTGTTGCACACGCGCCACGGTCTGCGCATTGGCCTGCGCGCGCTCCTGGGTGCGCTTCTCGCGATACAGCACGTAGGCACGGGCCACTTCATGCTCGCCCGAGCGCATCAGCGCCAGTTCCACGTGGTCCTGCACGTCCTCGATATGGAAGGTGCCGCCGTTCGGCCGGCTGCGCAGCAGCGCGCGCACCACGTTCTGGGTGACCTGTTCCACGATCTCGCGCACGCGCGCGGAGGCAGCGCCCTGGCCGCCGTTCACGGCCAGGAAGGCCTTGGTCACGGCGACGGCAATCTTGTTTGGCTCGAACGCCACCACGGCCCCATTGCGGCGGATGAGCTTGTAGTCCTGATAGTTGGCGCCGGCAGCGGCGGGGGTCTGCTGCGACGTTCCGGCGGCGCCGACAACGCCAGCCGATCCCGTGTTTTGTTGTTCGTTCTGGGCCGTTTGCATGAGGTAACTCCTGTTTTAACCCTTGTAATGAAGTGACAAAGTCCCTAGCAAAATGCGCTTCAGAAGACACTCGACACCGGCCTTGCCGGGGCGAGAACCAAACTGCACAGGCGTTCATTCTGCTAGGGACTCTTGCGATACCGCCGGCCGCGTCACTACTGTGGCGCCGGCGTCGCAATCCATTGCGGCGCAGGCTTCACACCTCGGCCGGTTCCCCGGTAGTACCACTAGATATAGTGGTCACTGCGAAAAACTGGGCTAAGTATAGTGAAACGAATCGGAAAGACCAGTCTTGACAAGTCAGATGCCGGTCTGGGGACGGGGTGTGCGGCGGCGCCACATTCCTGCAAGCCGCGCTACGCCAAGGGATGGCGGCGGCCCGTGCGCCACCGCACAAATTTTCTAAAATTTTTTAATCGTGGCGAGTCGCCGATAGGCGGCCCAAGTGTGGGGATTTCACATCGCTGTCACGCGGGCGAATGCCTGAATATGAGGCATCGTGCACAAGGGGGCGGCGGGTCAGGATCCACCCCGTCGATAAGGCAGCAGCGCTGGCGTCACATCGGCCAGTCTGGCGAATCGGTCCCAGTCGAAGTGCGGGCCGGGGTCGGTTTTGCGGCCGGGGGCGATGTCGCTGTGGCCGGCGATGCCGGTGATCGGGTAGGTCGTGCGCAGGGCGGCGACGATGCGGGCGGCGGTGTCGTATTGGCCCAGGGTGAAGGGCTGGTCGTCGGCGCCTTCGATCTCGATGCCGATGGAGAAGTCGTTGCAGCGCTGGCGGCCGCAATAGGCTGACTGGCCCGCATGCCAGGCACGTTGCGTACACGCCACAAACTGCACCAACTCGCCCTCGCGGGTGATCAGGAAGTGGGCGGAGACGCGGACGTCGCGGATCGTTTCGAAGAACGGGTGGCGGGCGGTGTCGAGCCGGTTCTGGAAGAACGCCTCGATGTCGCCCGTGCCGAACTGGCCCGGCGGCAGGCTGATGTTGTGCAGCACCACCACGTCGACGGGCATGCCCTCGGGGCGGGTGTCGAAGTTGGGCGATGGCACGCGGCGCGCGGCCGGCACCCAGCCGTCGGCGTCTGGCAGCCAGTCTGCGGCCACGTCAGCCATCGCGGCCCTCGCCTTCCGCCATCGATTCGCTGTCGTCGCGCCCTTCCCGGCCATCGCGCCCTTCGCGTTCGTCGCGGATCTCGAGTTGCTGGATGCGGTAGCGCAGCTGGCGGAAATTCAAACCCAGCAGCGGCGCGGCCGTGGTGCGATTAAAGCCGGTCTGGCGCAGCGCGCGCAGGATCAATTCGCGCTCGAGGGCCTCGAGCCGGGCCGGCAGGTCGATGGGGAACGTGACGTCGCGCAACGCATCGACCATCGGATCGATGGATGGCTGGGGCGGCGGCGGCGCCTCGGCCACGGCACCCCCCGCCTCCGGCGCCGTCAGGCTGGCCGCCGACCAGGCCGGGCTGCCCCAGGTCTCATAACCGGTCGGCGCGGTCTCCGGCACCGGCACGGGCGCGCCTTGCAGCAGGCTGGCGCGATCCACGCCGGCTTCGAGCGGCCCGAGGTCCGCCACCGCGATCTCGTCCGATTCGGCGAAGGCGTAAGCGCGTTCCAGCAGGTTTTCGAGTTCCCGCACGTTGCCGGGGAAGCGGTACGCCGCCAGCCGCGCCAGCGCCGGGCCGGACAGCCGGCGCGGGCGCGCATCGCCGTAGCGCACGGCCAGGTGTTCGAGGATGACCTGCGCCAGCACCGGAATGTCCTCGCCCCGCTCGCGCAGCGTCGGCATGCGCAGCTCCAGCACGTTCAGGCGGTAGTACAAGTCCTGGCGGAACGATCCGGCGGCGACCATCGCAGCCAGATCCTTGTGGCTCGCGCACATCACGCGCACGTCCACGGTGTCTTCCCGACTGGCGCCGATCTTGCGCACGCGCCGCTCCTGCAACGCGCGCAGCAGCTTTACCTGCATGGTCAGCGGCAGGTCCGCCACCTCGTCCAGCAGCAGCGTGCCGCCGTGCGCGGCGTGGAAGAAGCCGCCGCGCTCGGCGTCGGCGCCCGTGAACGCGCCCTTCACGTAGCCGAAGAATTCCGACTCCATCAGCGTCTCGGGAATCGCCCCGCAGTTCACGGCCACGAACGGGTGCGCGGCGCGCGCGCTCACGGCGTGGATGGCGCGCGCCGCGCGCTCCTTGCCGCTGCCCGATTCGCCACTGATCACCACCGGCGCCATGCTGCGCGCCAGCCGCGACAGCGAGCGGCGCACGTCCTGCATGGCCGGGGACAGCCCCGGCAGCAGGCCGGCGGCGCGGTCGGCGGCTTCAGCGGCCTCGGCAGCCTCGGCGCTGCGCGCGCCGCCCTCCGCCGCGCCGCGCTGCTGGCGACCCAGCGCGTTCAGGATCAGGGTGCGTAGCTGGTCGAGCGACACCGGCTTGGCGATGTAGTCGAACGCCCCGGCCTTGAGGGCATCGACGGCATTGTCGGCGCTGCCGTAGGCGGTGATCACGGCCACCGGCGTGCGCTCGGGCGAGGCCGACAGTTGCCGCACGATGTCGATGCCCAGCCCGTCGCCGAGCCGCATATCGGTCAGCACCAGGCTGTAGCGGCGCTCCGCCAGTCGCAGCCGCGCCTCGGCCAGCGAGCCGGCCATCACCACGTCGTGCCCCATGCGGCGCAGCGAGATGTCCAGCAGCTCGCGCAGGTCGGCCTCATCGTCGATGACGAGAATCGGATCGGGAACGGGCGGTCTGGCGGACATGGCGTGGGGGTTGGGTTGCGGGGGGCGGCGGATCAGGCCTGGGCGGCCGTTACAACGTCGGGCGTCTCGATCCGCATCGTCAGCACGAACGCCTTGGCCGGCAGTGTATCGCGAGCGCCGGGCCCGAGCAGCCCTGTGCGATCCAGCAACGGTTCCAGCGCGATGGTGCCGTAGCGCACCTGGGCGTCATTGGCGCCGCACAGCTCGCGCGCCATGAACAGGCCCAGCCCGGTGCCCTGGGCGTTGCTGGTGAAGAACGGCTCGAACAGGCTGCGCTGCTGCTCGCGCGTGACCTCGGCGCCATCGTTCCAGACGATCAGTTCGGCATGGTGCTGATCCAGCGCATGGGCCAGCAGACGGATGGCGCCCGGCAGCCGGCTGCAATAGCGCCAGGCGTTATCGAGCAGGTTGCCGAGCACCTGCTGCAGTTGCGCGGCATCGAAGATCACCGGGCGTTGCAGGTCCACGGCGAGGCGGATGGCATTGGCGTTGATATCGGCGCGCGGGCCGCCGCGCGAGCGCATCTCCAGCCGCCAGCGTTCCACGATCTCGGGCAGCGCCTGGCCCAGCTCCACCGCGCTGTGGCCGGTGCGGGGGCGGCGCGAGAGTTGCAGCACATCGGACACCACCTGATCGAGCCGGCGCACGTTGTCGCTGATGATGCGCAGCAGCCGGGCGTCGATATTGCCCTCGCCCGCCCCGGAATCGGCCAGCAGCTCGTTGGCCTGGCTGATGGCCGCGAGCGGGTTGCGGATCTGGTGCGCCACGCTGGCCACCAGTCGGCCCATGCCGGCAAGTTTCTCCTGCTGCACCTGCTCGGCAATCCGTTCCCAGCTTTCGATGTGGACCAGCACCGTGTCGCGCATCTCGCTGCGCAGCAGCGTCTCGTCCTCGGGGCTCCAGGCCATGGCCTCGTTCTGGGCGATGGCCAGACGCAGCCGGGCCGCGCCTTCGGGCGACATGTCGTTCCAGCCGACGGTATCGAGCGCGCTCGGCGCGGTCAGCGCCCCGCCCAGCGTGGAGCGCAGCCCGGCCAGCCCCGGCAGCACGAAGCGCAGCCGCAGGCGGGTATGCAGCATCGGCCCACCCAGCGCCGACGGGCGCGATGGCAGCGGCAGTAGCTGCAGGATGCGCGGCACATCGTCATTGGTCTGGATCCAGTCGCGCAGCATTTCCATCAGCGGCTGCAGGCGCGGGATGCGGCGCAGGTCGAACAGCACCTTGTCGCGCTCGCCGGCGCGCACCTGCCCTTCCCGGATCCGCTCGTGCGGCTGCACGCCCAGCAGCACCACGGCCGCGGGGTTGGCGGCCACCACCACGCCGTTGGCGCGCACCAGCATCACGCCGTCCTGCATGTCGTTGACCATGAGCCGGTTCACCAGTTGCTGCAGGCGCAGTTCCTGCTCGCGCGCCAGCGCAATCTGCTCCTGGGCGATCTGCCGGTTGGCGAGCATGTACATCACCAGCGCGGCGATCATGAACACCAGGCCGAACAGGCCGGAACCGAGCAGGTTGGCATCGGCCTGGCGCACCAGCAGCGTCTGCACGAAGGGCTGGCCCATTACCACCAGCGCCGACACCGCCGCCGTGAACAGCGCGAACATCAGGCTGGTCAACGCCCCGGCCTCGAGCGCCGGCAGCAGGAAGATCATGGCGAGACCTTCGGCGTGGCTGCCCAGCCGGCCCACCACCGCGAAGATCCCGGCCAGCAGCGCCAGGTCGACCATCACCTGTACGCGCACGCGCACATGGAAATGGCGGCGCCACAGCGTGCCCACCAGCGTGACCATGGCGATGCAGAGGTAGGGGAGCACCACCGGCAGCGCGGCGGCCATGCGCGGATTGGCGGCGAGGGTGGCCGCGGCACCGGCGGCCACGCCAGGATCCGGCGCGGCGCGTTCCAGCGGCAGCCACACGTAGCCCACCAGCAGCAGCGCCACGGCCGCGCGGGTCCAGCAGAAATAGCGCAGCAGGCGCCAGTGGAATTCAGGCGGCTCGGGTTGGCGCCACAGCTCGACCAGCACGCGCCAGCCGTTGAGGCGGGACCAGGCCGAGCGGCGCGAGGTCATGGGCGCGCGTCGGTGTCGCCATGGCCGGACATCTCCGAGCCATCGGGCAGATGACTGCGCCGGCAGTAGTGCAGGCCGTTCCAGCCGATGGCCTCGCCACGCGGCAGGTGCACGCCGCACTGGGCGCACTGGACCATCGGCTCGGACGATGCCGCGCCTTCGGTCTTGCGCTGCGCCGGGCCAGGGCGGGCGGTCGGCTGCTCGTGCGCGTCGCGGGCGGCCGCGCGCTGGCGCAGCCACCAGATGATCGCCAGCACAACTGCCAGCAGGAGGAAGATTCTTGCCATGGGGGCGATGACGATCAGGAGATCACTAGATCAGGAGAGGCGGTGCAGCACCACTTCGATCACGAAGCGGCTGCCCACGTAGGCCAGCAGCAGGATGCCGAACGAGGCGATGACCCAGCGCAGGGCGGTGCGCCCGCGCCAGCCCCGGAAATGCCGGCCGACCAGGATGCCGCCGAACATCGCCCAGGACAGGATCGCGAACACGGTCTTGTGGTCCACGCGGAAGGCCCGGGCGAACAGCTGCTCGGAGAACAGGAAGCCGGACAGGATGGTCAGCGTCAGCAGCACGAAGCCCGCCGCGATCAGCCGGAACAGCAGCTTTTCCAGCGTCAGCAGCGGCGGCAGCAGGTCCAGCCAGCGGCCCAGCCATTGCCCGGACGATGCTTCGGCGCTGGTCGGCCGGTTGAAGCCATGGAGCCGGCGCTCGGCCAGCAGCATCAGGAAGGCGTGGAACGCCGCCAGCGTGAACAGCCCATAGGCCACGTTGGCGATGACGAAATGGAGCTTGAACAGCGGCCGCGCGGCGTAGCCGAGGATCTGCGCGCCCGGGAAGGCCAGCGGCATCAGGCCGGCCAGCATCGCCACCGGAAAGACGATCAGGCCGAGCCCGGCCAGCGAGAAGAAGAAGCTTTCGATCCAGTAGATGCCCACGCCCAGCCACAGCATGGCGGAGAGCGCGAAGGCGAAGCCGAACATCATGCGGTCTGCCGGGAAGATGGTTTCGTGCAGCAGCATGCCGTGGCTGACCAGCGCGCCGAGCACCACGGCGTGCCACCATGCGGGCTGGCCGTCCGCGCGGCCATCGCCGGGCGGCGCCATCAACACGGCCGTGGCGGCGCCAGGGCGCCCGCCGGGGCCCGGATGGCCCGGATGACCGACAGCACCCCCGCCAGCGGCCGCCAGCCGGGGGTTGCGCGTTGCCCAGCCGTGAAAGGCCAGGCCGCAATAGAGAAGTGCCGTCAAGGCATACAGTACAATGGCCATTTGCGCAGTTTACCCTAGGGCCTGTCCCTCGTGCCCTTGTCCGTGATGCCTCACGACAACGCCACGCGCGCGCCCCATCCACGCCGAATCACGAGCCGAACCTCTCCCCACTGCCATGCTGGATAACCTCACACAACGCCTGGCGCGGGTCGTCAAGACCATGCGCGGCGAGGCCCGACTGACCGAGGCCAACACCGCCGAGATGCTGCGCGAAGTGCGCCTTGCCATGCTCGAAGCCGACGTGGCGCTGCCCGTGGTGCGCGAGTTCGTCGCCCGCGTCAAGGAAAAGGCGCTCGGCGAGGAAGTCGTCAGCAGCCTCACCCCGGGCCAGGCCCTCGTCGGCGTGGTCCAGCGCGAGCTGACCGCGGTCATCGGCGGCGACGAAGCCGTCGACCCCAAGCCGGGCGAGCAGAAATCGGGCGAACTGAACCTGAACGTCCAGCCGCCAGCGATCATCCTGATGGCCGGCCTGCAGGGCGCGGGCAAGACCACCACCTCCGGCAAGCTCGCCAAGTGGCTTAAGGAGAACAAGAAGAAGAAGGTGCTGACGGTGTCGTGCGACGTGTATCGCCCCGCCGCCATCGCCCAGCTGCGCACGGTGTCCGAGCAGGTTGGCGCCGACTTCTTCCCGTCCGAGCCGGACCAGAAGCCCGTGGACATCGCCCGCGCGGCGCTGGACTGGGCCCGCAAGCACTACCACGACGTGCTGATCGTCGATACGGCCGGCCGGCTCGGTATCGACGAGGCGATGATGGCGGAAATCGCCGCGCTGCACGCCGAGCTGAAACCGGTGGAAACGCTGTTCGTGGTCGACGCCATGCTCGGCCAGGATGCCGTGAACACCGCCAAGGCGTTCAACGACGCGCTGCCGCTGACCGGCGTGGTCCTGACCAAGCTCGATGGCGACGCACGCGGCGGTGCCGCGTTGTCTGTACGTCACATTACGGGCCGTCCGATCAAGTTCGTGGGGGTGGGCGAGAAGCTCGACGGCCTGGAGCCGTTCTACCCCGACCGCATGGCCCAGCGCATTCTGGGCATGGGCGACATCCTCGCACTGGTGGAGGAAGCCCAGCGCGGCGTGGACATGGACGCCGCCGAGAAGCTCGCCAAGAAGATCAAGAAGACCGGCGGGTTCGATCTCGAGGACTTCAAGGCGCAGATCGGCCAGATGAAGAAGATGGGCGGCATCGGCAGCCTGGTGGACAAGCTGCCGGCCCAGTTCGCCCAGCAGGCGCAGGGCGCCAATATGGATCAGGCCGAGAAGTCGGTGCGCCGCATGGAGGGCATCATCAACAGCATGACCGCCGCCGAGCGCGCCAAGCCGGAGCTGATCAAGGCCAGCCGCAAGCGCCGCATCGCGGCCGGCGCCGGCGTGCCGGTGCAGGAAGTGAACCGCCTGCTGAACCAGTTCGAGCAGATGCAGGGCATGATGAAGAAGCTCAAGGGCGGCGGCATGATGAAGATGATGCGCCAGATGGGCGGGATGAAGGGCGGCATGAAGGGCCTGTTCAACCGCTAAGCATCGCCCAGACCCACAGATATAAGGACAGAGACATGATGATGACCGCAGACCAGGCCCGCGAACTCTGGGCCAGCTCCGAGGAAATCGTTAGCGCCGCGGAAGTGCAGGATTCGCTGGACCGCATGGCCGATGACATCACCGCGCGCATGGGCGATGCCTTCCCGCTCGTGCTGTCGGTGATGGGCGGCGCGGTGGTCTTCACCGGCATGCTGCTGCCGAAGCTGCAGTTTCCGCTGGAATTCGACTACATCCACCTGTCGCGCTACAACAACAAGACGGTGGGCGGCGAGATGCAATGGCGCGTGGCGCCGCGCGAGTCGGTCAAGGACCGGGTGGTGCTGGTGTTGGACGACATCCTCGACGAAGGCGAGACCATGGCGGCCATCCGCGAGCGCATTCTCGACATGGGCGCCAAGGAATTCCACGCCGCCGTGCTGTGCGAGAAGACCCTGCTCAAGGCCAAGCCGATGCACCCGGACTTCTGCGGCTTCAAGGTGCCAGACCGCTACGTCTTCGGCTGCGGCATGGATGTGAAGGGCTACTGGCGCAACCTCGGCGCCATCCGCGCGCTGGTCTGACTCCCGGACTGGCCTGATTTACGGCGCGCGGCCGTCCGTCGGACTCAGCTTCCGACCCGGTACGGCCGCTCGCGCAGCCACTTGGTGGCAATCCACTTCTCCCCTGACACCACCGGCATGCCGCCGTGCAGCGTGCGGTCGTCCAGCGTGCCGTCCGGCAGCTTGTAGCTGAAAAACACAGCATTGCCCTTGACCGGGGCCACATCCAGCCCGATTCGCGGGAAGGTGGTGGCGCCGCCGGCCGGCGTGCTGTTCAGGTAGATCACCAGCGTGGCCACGCGCTGGCCGCCCACGGCCATCTGGCGCGCCTCGCCCGGATTCTTCGGATTGAAATAGTCGTAGTGCGGCTGGTATTCGGCGCCAGGCTTGTAGTTGAGCACCTGGAAGCCCTCGCCGTGCTCCATCGGCACGCCGGTCACGGCGGCGATGCGTGCCTCCAGCACTTCGAGCAGCGGGTGCTCGCCGACCTGGAACATCGCGCCGGTGCTGGTACGGGCCTCGTGGACGTTCTCGTCACCCGTGGCGGGATTGACGACGGACGAGCGCTGCATGCGGTCACGCGAGAGCGCCACCAGGGCGTCGCACTCGGCCTCGCTGAACAGGCCCTGGAGCAGCATCACGCGCGGCGCCTCGATGCGGAACAGCACCGGGATGTCCCGGCCCGCGTCGCGGATGGCGTTGCCGGCGGGGTCCGGGCCCACCATGTCGGACTTCGGCCGTACCCGGGCGGCGGGCGCCTTGGTGGCGTCGGTGGTGGCCGGGTGCGGCTGGCCCAGCGCATCGGCCACCATGGCCCGGGCGAAGGTCGCGTCGTAGCCGGCGCGCTGCATCGACAGCACCAGCGCATCGGCGTTGAATCCCTGCTTGATATGGCGGGCCAGCCAGCGCTCCAGTTCCGGCGAGGAGGCGTGGTAGCCCTGCCCGGCGGCCCCGGCAGCGTCGGTGCGGGAGTCGAATGTCATGACGGATTGGCCAGTCGCTGCGGCGAAAACGGGTTGCGCGCGGGGGACTCCGGCGGCAGGCGGCGCGAGGTGGCCGGCGGCGGCACGGCGGCTGCGCCCGGGTCGCCGGCGATCGTCACCGTCGATTCCGAATACTGCCAGCGCTTCCACGCGCCCAGCACGGCGTTCGGGTACTCCGGCCGGCCCCGGCTGCCGTTGTAGCGGCCGAGCGCCAGGAACAGGTCGCCGTTCTCGCGGTCCAGGTAGTGGCGCAGGATGGTGCAGCCGTAGCGCAGGTTGCTCTGGAGGTGGAACAGCTTGCGCACGTCGCTGTCGCCGATGGTACGCACCCAGAACGGCATGACCTGCATCAGCCCACGTGCATCGGCCGAGCTGATCGCATATTTCCGGAAGCCGCTTTCCACCTGGACCAGCCCGAGCACCAGCGACGGCTCCAGCCCGGCCCGCTTGGCCTCGTAGTAGACCGTCTCGATCAGTTCCACGCGGATCTGCGGCTCGGGAATCCGGGATTCGAGCCGGCGCGACATCTCGCCCAGCCATTTCAGGTAGCCGAGCCGCTCGCCGCCCGAGGCGAACGCCGGGCGGACGGGCCTGCCATCGGCAATGGCCGCCGCCAGCGCGCCGCGCACGGAGTCGGCCAGCGCCTCCTCCTTCTGCGCCCCCGCATGGGCCGTGGCCGCCGCGACGGCCAGCAGCAGGCCGCCGGCCAGCACGGACCAGCGGCGGGGGGTGAACAGGCGTGACGCGTGCATCGGCTTCCTTTTCCTTACTTCAACAGCGGATTTCAGCTGGCCAGCTGGGTGCGCACATGGCCCACCACGTCAGCCACGGCCACCGGGGTGGCCTGGGCGTCGCGGCGGCCCTGGTATTCGACCTTGCCTTCCTTCAGGCCACGGTCGCCCACCACCACACGGTGCGGCACGCCGATCAGTTCCCAGTCGGCAAACATCACGCCGGGGCGCTCGCCACGGTCGTCCAGGATCACATCGACACCGGCCGCCAGCAGCTCGGCATGGATGCGGTCGGCTTCCGCGCGCACAGCTTCGTTGCGGTCGTAGCCGACCGGGCAGACCACCACCGCGAACGGGGCGATGGCGGCCGGCCAGATGATGCCGCGCTCATCGTAGTTCTGTTCGATGGCAGCGCCAAGAATCCGCGTCACGCCAATGCCGTAGCAGCCCATCTGCATCGGCTGGGTCTTGCCGTTTTCGTCGAGGTAGGTGGCGCTCATCGACTCGGAATACCGGGTGCCGAGCATGAACACGTGGCCCACCTCGATGCCCCGGCAGATCTCCAGCGTGCCCTTGCCGTCCGGCGAGGCGTCGCCGGCCACCACGTTGCGCAGGTCCGCCACGATCGGCTCGGGCAGGTCGCGGCCCCAGTTCACGCCAGTGTAGTGGTAGTCGCGGTCATTGGCGCCACAGCAGAAATCGGCCATGTTGGCCACCGTGCGGTCCGCCACCAGCTTCACCGGCTTCTTCGTGCCGATCGGGCCGAGGTAGCCGGGGGGCGAGCCGAAGGTGTCGACGATCTCGTTCTCGGTCGCGAAACGGAAATCTAGCAGGCCCGGCACCTTCGACGCCTTGACCTCGTTCAGTTCGTGGTCGCCACGCAACAGCAGCAGCCAGATCTCGGCGCCGGCGTCGGTGTCCTTGGCCAGCACGATCGACTTCACCGTGCGCACCAGCGGCATGTTCAGGAATTCGGCGACGTGCTCGCACTTGGCCTTGCCCGGGGTGTGGGTCTTGGCCATGGCCTCGGCCGGCGCGGGACGGGCGGCGTCCAGCGTCAGCGCCTCGGCGGCTTCCATGTTGGCGGCGTATTCCGAGGTGGGGCAGTAGACGATGGCGTCCTCGCCGGTATCGGCGATCACGTGGAACTCGTGCGAGCCCGAGCCGCCGATGGCGCCGTTATCGGCCGCCACAGCGCGGAATTCCAGGCCGAAACGCTGGAAGATGCGCGTGTAGGTGTCGTACATGTTGCGGTACGAGCCCTTCAGGCCGTCCAGGTCCCGGTCGAAGGAATAGGCGTCCTTCATGGTGAACTCGCGGCCACGCATGATGCCGAAGCGGGGCCGGCGCTCGTCGCGGAACTTGGTCTGAATCTGATAGAAGTTCACCGGGAGCTGCTTGTAGCTGCGGATGTCGCTGCGGGCGATGTCCGTAACCACTTCCTCGGAAGTCGGCTGCATGACGAAATCGCGCTCGTGGCGGTCTTTCAGGCGCAGCAGCTCGGGGCCCATCTTGTCCCAGCGGCCGGTCTCCTGCCAGAGTTCGGCCGGCTGGATCACGGGCATCGACAGTTCCAGGGCGCCGGCGCGGTTCATTTCCTCGCGGACGATGTTCTCCACCTTGCGGATCACGCGCAGCCCCACCGGCATGTAGCTGTAGATGCCGGCGCCGACCTTTTTGATCATGCCAGCCCGCATCATGAGTTTGTGCGACACGATTTCCGCGTCGGCGGGGGCTTCCTTGAGGGTGGAAATGAAGAATTGCGAGGCTTTCATCCGTTGCTTTCTCGTGAGTCGGGCAGTGCCCGGCAGCGCCGGCCTGGCCAGGCGCGGCATTTCATTTGGCGGGACGCGCCGGAAACTGCCCTTCCCGCTCGGGGAAAACCAGCATTCCCGGCGTCAGGCCGACCCGCGCGCTTCCTTTATAATCGACGTAATTCTAAAGGATTCGAGGTGCAGTCATGCTCGATCGTGAAGGCTTTCGCCCGAACGTCGGCATCATCCTCATCAACGCACGCAACGAGGTTTTCTGGGGCAAGCGAATCGGCGAACACTCCTGGCAGTTTCCGCAGGGCGGCATCAAGTACGGCGAAACGCCGGAACAGGCCATGTACCGCGAGCTGCAGGAAGAAGTCGGCCTGCTTCCGGAGCACGTCAGGATCGTCGGTCGCACGCGCGACTGGTTGCGTTATGAGGTGCCGGACAAGTTCATCCGCCGCGAAATCCGCGGCCACTATAAGGGCCAGAAGCAGATCTGGTTCCTGTTGCGCATGGTCTGCCGCGATTGCGACATCCACCTGCGTGCCACGGACCATCCCGAATTCGACGCCTGGCGCTGGAGCCAGTACTGGGTGCCGCTGGACGCGGTCATCGAATTCAAGCGCGATGTCTACCAGATGGCGCTGACCGAGTTGTCGCGCTTCCTGAATCGTGGCCGCGCGCCGCTGAGTCCCTATGGCACCCATGGTCACCATGGTTTCCACGGGAATCACGGCCATCCTGGCCACAACGGGCACCATGGCGGCGAGGGCCGGCATGGGGACGACGCACGCCCGGAAGAGCCAATGGCTGTGTCCGGCGTCGTGCCTGAGACCGCCGCCACGGCGATCCAGGAAGCCGTGCCCGCTTCGCCGGCCAGCCCGGCACCTACCCAACGGAGTTCCGATGACTAGTTTCACCGGCCGGCGCGTGCGCGCCGGTCTGTTGCTCGCCGCCGCCTGCCTGGCGCTGGCCGGCTGCAAGACCACCAGCAAGGGCCTGCCCGAGGAAGAGTCCACCTGGGTCAACCCGTTCGAGGAAAAGGTATTCAAGGAGGCCGACACCGGCCTGCCGGCGCTGCCCCAGGAAGCGGACCTGATTCCGTTCTCGGTCAACGGCAGCGGGGATTTCCGCTTCGCAGTGGACAGCAAGTCCATCAGCGTGGGCCCGGACAAGGTGGTGCGCTTCACCGTGGTCATCACCAGCCCCGGCGGCGGACGCAATGTGAACTACGAAGGCATGCGCTGCGACGCGTTCGAGCGCAAGCTCTACGCCACCCTGCCGCAGGGCGCCACGGCCTGGATTCCGAACCGGGCCGACGACCGCGACACCTGGTATCGGATGGAAACCCGCGCCCGCAACGCCTACCCGGCCGCGCTGGCCACCGACTTCTTCTGCGAAGGCCGCACCGTGGCCGGCAGCCCGGAGAAGATGATCAAGGACCTGCGCGCCTACGCGCCGCGCCGCTAACCCGGCGCTTCGGCAAGGCTGGAATGCAAAACGGCGAGGCCCTGGGGCCTCGCCGTTTTGCTTCATCTTGCCTCGGTTTGTCGTCAGAAATCAGACGAGTACGAGGTTGTCCCGGTGAATCAGCTCCGGCTCGTTCAGGTGGCCCAGCACCGATTCGATCTCGGACGAAGGCTTGCGGGCAATCAGCCGCGCCTCGGCGCTCGAATAGTTGGTGATGCCGCGCGCCACCTCGTGGCCAGCCGGGCTCACGCAGGCGATCACCTCGCCACGCGCAAATTCGCCCTGCACCTCCACCACGCCAATCGGCAGCAGCGACTTGCCGCCGCTGGTCAACTTCTCCACCGCACCGTTATCGATGACCACCCGGCCGCGCAGCTGCAAGTGATCTGCCATCCACTGCTTGCGCGCGGTCAGGCGGCCGGTCGGCGCCAGCAACTGGGTGCCGATGGCCTCGCCTTCGGCCAGCCGGCCCAGCACGTCGGCCTCACGGCCCGAGGCGATGGTGGTGTGGGCGCCGGACTTCGCCGCGCGCTTGGCCGCCAGGATCTTGGTCAGCATGCCGCCCCGCCCGATCGACGTCCCGGCACCGCCCGCCATGGCTTCCAGTTCCGGCGTGCCGGCCAGCGCCTCGTCCACGAACCTGGCGTTCGGGTCCTTGCGCGGATCGGCCGTGTACAGCCCGCGCTGGTCGGTCAGGATGACCAGTGCGTCGCCTTCGATCAGGTTGGTGACGAGCGCGCCCAGCGTGTCGTTGTCGCCGAACTTGATTTCGTCGGTCACGACCGTATCGTTCTCGTTGATGATCGGCACCACGCCGAGCGAGAGCAGCGTCAGCAGCGTGGAGCGCGCGTTCAGGTAGCGTTCCCGGTCGGCCAGGTCGGCGTGGGTCAGCAGCACCTGCGCGGTGCGGATGCCGTAGCGCCCGAACTGGCTTTCGTAGACCTGGGCCAGCCCCATCTGCCCGACGGCGGCAGCGGCCTGCAATTCGTGGATTTCCTTGGGCCGGCGCACCCAGCCCAGGCGCTGCATGCCTTCGGCGATGGCGCCGGAGCTGACCAGCACCACTTCCTTGCCGGCGCCGCGCAGCTTGGCGATCTGGGCTGCCCAGCGCGCGATGGCGTCGTGGTCCAGCCCCTTCCCATCATTGGTGACCAGGCTCGAGCCTACCTTGACGACAATGCGTTTTGCCTGGGCGATGACCGATTGCATGGCGAGGATCCTGTCTCCGGGTGCCGGGGTGTTCTGGTTATTCTGCGGTACTGGCTAGCCCTCGCCGCAAGGCGTCAGGCCTGGTTGCCCTGATCACCCTGATCGCCAGCGCCGGCATCGGGCGCCACGTTGTGCAGGCGGTCGTCCAGACGGATATCGGGCTCGGCCAGCGCGGCGGCCTCTTCGGCCTTGATCGCGGCCAGATGGTCCTTGATCGCGTAGATCAGCTCACGGCAGCCCTCGCCAGTCAGCGCCGAAATGTGGAACACGGGCCCCTTCCACTTGTAGCGCTTGACGAAGTCCTTCATGCGCGTGGCGCGCTCTTCATCCGGCACCACATCGAGCTTGTTCAGCACCAGCCAGCGCGGCTTCTCGTACAGCGTTTCGTCGTACTTCTTCAATTCGTTGACGATGGCACGCGCCTCGGCCACCGGATCGACGTTCTCGTCGAACGGGGCGATGTCCACAATGTGCAGCAAGAGGCCCGTGCGCTGCAGGTGGCGCAGGAACTGGTGACCCAGCCCGGCACCTTCGGCGGCGCCTTCGATCAGGCCGGGAATGTCCGCCACCACGAACGATTGCTCGTGGTCCACACGGACCACGCCGAGGTTCGGATGCAGCGTCGTGAACGGATAGTCGGCCACTTTGGGACGCGCGTTCGAGATATGCGAGATGAACGTCGACTTGCCCGCGTTCGGCATGCCGAGCAGGCCCACGTCGGCCAGCACCTTGAGTTCGAGCCGCAGCATGCGGCGCTCGCCGGGCTTGCCGTCGACCTGCTGGCGCGGCGCGCGGTTGGTACTCGACTTGAAGTGGAGGTTGCCCCAGCCGCCCATGCCGCCTTCGGCCAGGCACACGGTCTGGCCGTGCTCGGTCAGGTCGGCGATGACCTCGCCGGTGTCCATGTCCATGATCAGCGTACCGACCGGCATGCGCAGCGTGACGTCCTCGCCGGCAGCGCCGTAGCAATCCGCGCCACGGCCGTTCTCGCCGTTACGGGCCACGTGCTTCTTGGAGTAGCGGTAGTCGATCAGGGTGTTGATATTGCGGTCGGCCTGCGCGAACACGCTGCCGCCCCGCCCGCCGTCACCGCCATCGGGGCCACCGAAGGGCACAAACTTCTCGCGCCGGAACGACGCACTCCCGTTGCCGCCATTGCCGGCAATCGCCTCGATTCGGGCTTCGTCGATGAACTTCATATTGGTCTTCCCAGATGGATCGGGCCGGCTTTATTCATGCCAGAAATGAAAAGGCCCCGCAAGTGTTGCGGGGCCTTCGGGCTGCAAAGGCTGTTATCAGGCCGCCGGAACGACGCTGACTTGCTGCTTCTTGGCAGCGCCCTTGACGGCGAACTGCACGTGACCGTCCACTAGTGCGAACAGGGTGTGGTCCTTGCCGATACCCACGTTATCACCAGCGTGCACGCGAGTGCCGCGTTGGCGAACGATGATGCCGCCGGCGTTGATGGCCTGGCCACCGTACACCTTCACGCCCAGACGCTTCGATTCCGAATCACGGCCGTTCCGCGTGGAACCGCCGCCTTTTTTCTGTGCCATGTCTTAACTCCTGTTTACCTGATTGCGTTGAATACCTGTTGTCCGAGCAATGCTCAGGCAACGATGGCTTCGATGCGCAGTTCGGTGTAATTCTGACGATGGCCCTGGCGCTTCTGGTAGTGCTTGCGACGGCGCATCTTGAAGATCTTCACCTTGTCGTGACGACCCTGGGAGATCACGGTAGCCTTGACGGAAGCCCCGCTCACCAGCGGCGTACCAAACTTGATTTGGTCGCCGGCGCCCACTGCGAGCACCTGGTCCAGCGTGATTTCTGCGCCAATGTCTGCCGGTATCTGTTCTACTTTAAGTTTTTCGCCAGCAGCAACCTTGTATTGCTTGCCGCCGGTTTTTACGACCGCGTACATTGTCGAACCTCTCGATGTGAATGAAACGTTGAATGCTGCCCCGGTATTTCACGGGACCGGCGCCGTTTCGTGCGCCGACTTGCTGCTTTGCCGTCCGGCGGCTCGCCGTATACAGCGCAAACCAACCGAAGGAACCGGCGATTGTAGACCAGTTTTCCAGAAAGCGCAAAGGGCGCGATACGGAAAGGTCAAAGAAAAGCCAACGGAAACAAATACATAGCCTGCCGGAGCGTTGCGCAGCGGCGACTGGCGCACTTCGCGCCGGAATGCGGATCAGATCAGGTCGGCGAGCAGGAACCCGGCAAGGGCGGCAAACGCCACCCACCAGGCGGTGCGGCGGACCTGCCTGCGGGAGGCAGGGGCCTTGTTCATGCCGTCATTATAGATAGGCGCCGCCCCTTCTGGGCCGTTCTGGCCGCATGCAAGCGGCCATGGCGACACCGCGATCGCATATAATCCACCGGTTTTGCGAACCGGTGATTCCATCTTGTCCCAGTCTTCCGCCACTGCCTTGCTTGCCCCGGTCGCTGCCGACATGCGCGCCGTCGATGCCGTCATCCGGCGCCGCCTGTCTTCTGAAGTGCCCCTGATCGAGCAGATCGGCGAATACATCATCGGCGCGGGCGGCAAGCGGCTGCGTCCGGTCATCCTGCTGCTTTCGGCGCGCGCGTTCGGCTACGAGGGCCATCGCCATCACGAACTCGCCGCTGTGGTGGAGTTCATCCACACCGCCACGCTGCTCCACGACGACGTGGTGGACGAATCCGAGTTGCGCCGTGGCCGCCAGACCGCCAACGCGGTGTTCGGCAACGCAGCCAGCGTACTGGTGGGCGACTTCCTCTATTCGCGCGCCTTCCAGATGATGGTCGAGGCCGGCAGCATGCGCATCATGGAGATCCTCTCCAATGCGACCAACGTGATTGCCGAGGGCGAGGTCCTGCAGTTGCTGAACATGCACGACCCGGACGTGACCGTGGAGCGCTACCTCCAGGTGATCCGCTACAAGACCGCCAAGCTGTTCGAAGCCTCGGCCGAACTGGGCGCGGTGCTGGCCGGCGCGGACCCCGCCATGGAAGAAGCCGCGGCCGAGTACGGCCGCCGCATCGGCACGGCATTCCAGCTGATCGACGACATGCTCGACTACACGGCCAGCGCCGAGCAGATGGGCAAGAACGCCGGCGACGACCTGCGCGAGGGCAAGCCCACGCTGCCGCTGCTCCACCTGCTCGAGCACGGCACCGCAGAACAGCGCGAACTCGCGCGCGAGGCCATCGTCCAGGGCGGCACGGAACACTTTGATGCAGTCTTCTCGGCCATCCATGCCAGCGGCGCGCTGGAGGTGACGTTTGCCGCCGCGCAGCGCGAAGCAGAAGCCGCGGAAAAGGCGGCAATGCAATTTCCCCCTTCCCAACTGAAGGAAACGCTGATACACTTGTGTGCTTTCTCGCTGCAACGTCAGTCGTAACAACGCACCGACAAGTCAGCGCGAAAAAACCCTAGCAGTAACAAGAAATCGGGGTGTAGCTTAGCCTGGTAGAGCGCTACGTTCGGGACGTAGAGGCCGGAGGTTCGAATCCTCTCACCCCGACCAGATTTCGATGTCATGCGCCAGCGTGATGTCCACGAAAAAGCCGCACAGCAATGTGCGGCTTTTTCGTTTCCCGCCCCCCTTCCCCCTCCCCCGCGCAAGTAGGGTTGCGGACGTGTCGCGCAAACGCCAACGCGCCCGCCCCGTCGCTTTACAAAAAGTGACCCCGGCGGCAAACTGCCCCGGTCCGGGACCCTCTGCACCCGATCCCGCCGCAGTCAAACGCGCCGCCGGCCGGCTTCATCCGATCGCGCGCTTATCGCTCGTATTTCGCCATGACACTAGGCCTTGCGCTCGCCCAGAGCCGACGGATCGCCCCCGCGCTACTCGCGCAGCTCGAGCAATCGGCCCGGGAGAAGAAGTCGCAGCTGATTGACGAGATCATCGGCAGCGGCACCATGTCTGCCCACGACGTGGCGATCTTCGCCGCCGACAAGTACCAGCTACCGCTGCTCGATCTGGCCCAGTACAACCTCAATCGCGTGCCGCCCGCGCTGGCCGGCAATCGCGAATTCCACGCCCACCGCCTGCTGCCCCTGGGCCGCCGTGAGAACCGGCTCATCGTGGCGCTGTCCGACCCGACCAACCAGGCCGGCGTGGACGCCATCAAGCAGAAATTCAACCTGCCGGTGGAAACCGTGGTGGTGGAGCACGACAAGCTGATGAAGCACGTGCGCGCCGCCGGCGAGGCGCTCGGGACGATGAAGAACATCTCGCCCGTGACGCCCACCGCCACCAAGATGATCGAATACGATCCGGTGGCGGCCGCGGCCGGCGTCCGCAAGGGCGGGCCGGGCAACGAGATCGACGACGCCCCCGTGGTGCGCTTCCTCCAGAAGCTGCTGACCGAGGCGTTCCAGCGCGGCGCGTCGGACTTGCACTTCGAACCGTTCGAGTTCTTCTACCGCGTGCGCTTCCGCGTGGACGGCGTGCTGCAGGAAGTGGCACGCCCGCCGCTCGACATCCGCGACAAGGTCGCCACCCGCATCAAGGTGCTGTCGCGCCTGGACATCTCGGAAAAGCGCGTGCCGCAGGACGGCCGCATGAAGCTGCTGCTCTCGCTGCCCAAGGACAAGGACGCCAAGGAGGTCATCGAGAAAGCGATCGACTTCCGCGTCTCCACGCTGCCCACGCTGTTCGGCGAGAAGATCGTGATGCGGATTCTGGAATCCTCGTCCGACAAGCTCGACATCGACCAGCTCGGCTACGAGCCCGCGCAGAAGGCGCTGCTGCTGGAGGTGATCAAGCGGCCGTACGGGATGGTGCTGGTCACCGGCCCCACCGGCAGCGGCAAGACGGTGTCGCTCTATACGTTCCTGAACATGCTGAACCAGGGCGACATCAACATTTCCACGGCGGAGGATCCGGCGGAAATCCAGCTGCCCGGTATCAACCAGGTGAACGTGAACGACAAGGCCGGCCTGACCTTCGCGGCGGCGCTGAAGTCGTTCCTGCGGCAGGATCCGGACATCATCATGGTCGGCGAAATCCGTGACCTGGAAACCGCCGATATTTCGATCAAGGCCGCCCAGACGGGCCACCTGGTGCTCTCCACGCTGCACACCAACGACGCCCCGACCACGCTCACGCGCCTGATGAACATGGGCGTGGCGCCGTTCAACATCGCGTCCTCGGTGCTGATGATCACGGCGCAGCGGCTGGCGCGCCGGCTCTGCACCTGCAAGCGCGCCGGCGATATTCCCAAGCCGGCCCTGCTCGACGCCGGCTTCACCGAGGCCGACACGGACGGCAGCTGGCAGCCCTACCACCCGGTGGGCTGCGAGCGCTGCAACGGCAGCGGCTACAAGGGCCGCTGCGGTATTTATCAGGTCATGCCGATCACGGAAGCGATGCAGCAGATCATTCTGTCGCACGGCACGGCGCTGCAAATCGCCGAGCAGGCGCGCCGGGACGGCGTGCTATCTTTGCGGGAATCTGGCCTGCTCAAGGTCAAACAGGGCGTCACGTCACTCGAAGAAGTGCTGGCGACCACCAATACGTAAAACAATAGTCAATAGACATTAGTCGGGGGTCAAATCATGGCGACGCGCGCACCAGCGGCGGGCGCCCGGACGGCAGCGCCGTCGCGGGCCAAATCAGGGCGGAAGGCGCCCACGCAGTACATCTTCGAATGGGAAGCCAAGGACCGGAAGGGCAAGGGCTTCAAGGGCGAGCAACGGGCCGAAAGCCAGGCGGAGGTCGTCGCGACGCTGCGCAAGCAGGGCCTGACCGTCGTCAAGATGAAGAAGCGCAAGGCGGCGCGCGGCAAGAAGATCACCGAGAAGGACATCGCGTACTTCACGCGTCAGCTCTCGACGATGCTCAAGGCCGGTATTCCGCTGCTGCAATCGATCGACATCATCGCGCGCGGCCACGCCAACCCCAACTTCACGCAGCTGCTGTCCGACATCCGCTTCGACATCGAGGCCGGTAGCAGCATGGCCACTGCGTTCCGGCGCCAGCCGAAGTACTTCGACACGCTGTACTGCAACCTGATCGACGCCGGTGAACAGGGCGGTATTCTCGACGCCCTGCTGGAGCGCCTCTCGCTCTACATGGAAAAGACGATCGCGCTGAAGAGCCAGATCAAGTCCGCGATGATCTACCCGATCTCGGTGCTCTGCGTGGCCTTCGCCGTGACCGTGGTGCTGATGCTGTTCGTGATTCCGGCGTTCAAGGGCGTGTTCTCGAGCTTCGGCGCCGCCCTGCCCGCGCCGACGATGGTCGTGATCAACATGTCCGACTTCTTCGTCACGTACTGGTATCTGGTGATCGGGATACCGATTGCCTCGATCATCTTCTACCTCCGGGCGCGCAAGACCTCGGAAAAGGTCCAGCGCTGGCACGACAAGGCGCTGCTGAAGCTGCCGATCTTCGGCAGCCTGTTCCGCAAGGCCGTGATCGCGCGCTGGACCCGCACGCTGGCCACGATGTTCGCCGCCGGCACGCCGCTGGTGGAGTCGATGGAATCCGTGGCCGGCGCCGCCGGTAACTGGCTGTATTTCGATGCCACCCGGGAAATCGAACAGGCCGTGCGGATCGGTACCAGCCTGACCAACGCGATGCAGGCCACGCACGTGTTCGACAACATGGTGCTTCAGATGACGCAGATCGGCGAGGAGTCCGGCGCGCTGGACAACATGCTGCTCAAGGTGGCGGAATTCTACGAGCGCGAGGTCGATGACGCCGTGGCGGCCATCTCCAGCCTGATCGAGCCGCTGATCATCGTGATCCTGGGCGTGCTGATTGGCGGCATGGTGGTGGCGATGTACCTGCCGATCTTCAAGCTGGGCCAGGTGGTGTGACCGATGCAGGCTGTATCCGCGCTTGAAGCCGTGCCGCCGCTGTTCCTGATCGTGGCGGCCGGCCTGCTTGGCCTGCTGGTGGGCAGTTTCCTCAACGTGGTGATCCATCGCCTGCCCCGGATGATGGAATACGACGAGGCCAACTATCTGGCCGAACTACGAGACGAGCCGCTGCCCCACCCGGACCGCTACAACCTCATGGTGCCGCGCTCGGCCTGCCCGCACTGCGGCCACCAGATCGCCGCCTGGGAAAACGTGCCGGTGGTCAGCTACCTGTTCCTGCGGGGGAAATGCTCGGCCTGCAAGGCGCCGATCAGTGTCCGCTATCCGCTGGTGGAGCTGGCCACGGCCGTGCTGACCGGGCTGGCGATGTGGCATTTCGGGCCGACCGTGCAGGCGCTGGCCGCGATCGTCATGGTCTGGAGCCTGGTCGCGCTGACCATGATCGACGCCGACACCCAGCTGCTGCCAGACCAGATCACGCTGCCCCTGCTCTGGCTCGGGCTGCTGCTGAACCTGAACGGCGCCTTCGCGCCGCTGGCCGATGCCGTGATTGGCGCCGCCGCCGGCTACCTGCTGCTGTGGAGTGTCTATTGGCTGTTCAAGCTCGTGCGCGGCAAGGAAGGCATGGGCTACGGCGATTTCAAGCTGATGGGCGCGCTGGGCGCCTGGTTCGGCTGGCAGGCGCTGCCGGCGCTGGTGCTGCTGTCGTCGGTGGTGGGCGCGGTGTTCGGCATCGTGCTGCTGGTTGTGCGGCGCCAGGGCCGCGAGACGCCGTTCCCGTTCGGGCCGTTCATCGCCGGCGCAGGGCTGATCGTGCTGTTCTTTGGCGCCGATGTGCTGCCGCTGGGGCTGACCTTCAGCCGCTGACCGACAGCCGCTGCCCGGAAAGCTGGTATCGTTGGCGCCATTCCTCCACGCTACCGACACGCTTCTCCATGCTGGAAATCGGACTCACGGGCGGCATCGGCTCCGGCAAGACCCGCGTTGCCGACATGTTTGCCGCGCGCGGCGCCGCGCTGATCGACACTGACCTGCTCGCGCATGAGATTACCGCGCCCGGCGGCGCCGCCATCGGCCCGCTGGTGGCGGCATTCGGCCCCGGCTGCCTGCGCCCGGACGGCGCCATGGACCGCGACGCCATGCGCGCCCTGGTCTTCTCGGACCCCACGGCCAAGGCCACGCTCGAAGGCATCACCCATCCGCTGATCCGCTCGCTGACCGAGTCGCGCGCCGCCGCCGTCCGTGCGGGCGGCCAGCATCCGTATCTGATCTATGTGGTGCCGCTGCTGGTGGAATCCGGCACCTGGCGCGCCCGCGTGGGCCGCGTGCTGGTGGTCGATTGCCAGGAAGAGACGCAGATCGCCCGCGTCATGGCGCGCAACGGCTTCACGCGCGCGCAGGTGCTGGCGATCATGGCCCGGCAGGCCACGCGCGCCGCGCGGCTGGCCGTGGCCGATGATGTGATCGACAACGACGGCCCGCCCGAGGCCCTCGCGCCCCAGGTGGAACGGCTCGACGCCTACTATCGTCAGCACGCCGGCTAGCGTGGCGCGCCCCGAGTACGCCGCACGGGCAGATTGCATTTGTCCTTGAGGCGCGACTCGCATAGAATGCGCTGAACATGCCGGGAAAAGCGTGCTAACTGACGGATTTTCCGAAGTTCCGCCAGACCGCCGACCTCGGGCACTCGATTGAATCTGCCTTTCGGCTTCCGGCCCCTCGGCGCGCAGCACGGATACCTCCCTTGATCCTGTACGAATATCCTTTCAACGAACGCATCAGGACGCTCCTGCGCCTGGAAGACCTGTTCGATCGGCTGGATTATTTCCTCGGGCAGGATCACCCCCAGCAGCATCACGTGGCCATTACGACGATCTTCGAGATCATCGATGTGGCCGGCCGCGCCGACCTCAAGACTGACCTGATCAAGGAACTGGAGCGCCAGCGCCAGGCGCTCTCGCCGCTGCGCGCCAATCCGCAGATCGACCAGGACGCGCTGGCCAACGTCATCGCCGAGATCGAACAGGGCATTACCGCGCTGAACCAGACCGTGGGCAAGGCCGGCCAGCTGCTGGCCGACAACGAGTGGCTCACGAGCATCCGCAGCCGCGCCATCATCCCGGGCGGCACCTGCGAATTCGACCTGCCGGCCTACTTCGCGTGGCAGCACCGCCCCGCCGAGGACCGTCAGGCTGATATCCTCAAGTGGGCGCGCCCGCTCACGTCGCTGCGCATGGGCACGTCGATCGTGCTGCGGCTGCTGCGCGAGTCCGGCCAGAGCGGCAAAGTCATCGCCACGGGCGGCAGCTACCAGCAGATGCTGTCGGGCCGCAGCTACCAGCTGATGCAGGTCTACCTCGACGACTCGCTGCTGGCCTTCATTCCCGAGATGAGCGCCAACAAGTACATGCTCTGGGTCCGTTTCACCCAGCAGGACGGCGACATGCGACCGCGTTCGGTCGATGCCGACATCCCGTTCCTGCTCAAGCTCTGCAATTTCTGAAGTCTTCCCGATGCCAGCCGTCGTCAAATGTCCCACCTGCGGCAAGGATGTGCCGTGGGTGCAGGAAAACAAGTTCCGTCCCTTCTGTTCCGACCGCTGCAAGCAGATCGACCTTGGCGCCTGGGCGGCCGAGAAGTATGTGATCGGCGGCAAGCCCGGCGAGACGCCCTCGGCGGACCTGCCTGAAGAAGAGGAAGACTGAGCGGCGCCCGGCGCCCCCTCCTCCGCGCCCTACCGCGTCGCCAGCACGCGCCGGCAGAACCCCACGCAGACCAGCACGAAGACCGCCAGCCCCAGCCACTCGGCCGTGGTGGCAAACCCTGCGCCGACCAGCGCCAGTGGCGCCTCCTTGCCGGACAGGCCGATGATGGCCGCCAGCGCCACGCCGACCAGACTCTCCCCGACGATCAGCCCCGACGCCAGCAGCGTGCCGCGCCGCTCGGCGTGCGCCACCGCCAGCGTCACGTCATCGCCGCGCGCCTCGGCGCGGCGGCGCTCGGCCCGCAGCAGCCACCACGACAGCACCGCGCCCACCACCAGCGCGGAGCTGATGGTCGGCGGCAGGTAGATGCCGATGCCCACCGCCAGCACGGGCAGGCGCGCCACACCGCCCCGGCGGCGCAGCATTTCGTCGATGGCAATCAGCACCACGCCCAGCGCCACGCCGATCAGGATCATGGTCCAGTTGAGCTGGTGCGTGAAAATGCCCGTGGCGATGGCCGTCATCAGCGTGGCCTGCGGCGCCGCGAGCGCCTGGCCGGGGTCCATATCGGCCCGGGGCAGCGTGCCGGCAAAGCCGTACGCGTTGTAGAGCAGTTCCAGCACCGGCGGAATCACCGCCGCGCCCACGGCGCAGCCAATCAGCAGCGCTACCTGCTGGCGCCACGGCGTGGCGCCGACCAGCCAGCCGGTCTTCAGATCCTGGAGGTTGTCGTTGGCGATGGACGCCACCGCCACCACCGCCGACGTCGTGAAGATCGCCAGCGCAATCGCGAACTTGCCGCCCTCCGGCGTGCCCATCAGCCCATCGAGCGTGCCCACGCCGAGGATCAGCAGCGACACCAGGATCACGGCGATGATGCCGATGCCCGAGATCGGGCTGGCAGACGAGCCGACCAGCCCCGCCATATAGCCGCAGGCGGCCGCCACCAGGAAGCCGAACACGAAGGCGAACAGCACGGCGCAGGCCACGAGCCGCCACATCGCGCCGTCTTCGAGCGGCGACGGGGCGAGGAAATGGCCAAACGTGACCGCCAGCACCGCGAGCAGCACCAGCGTGATGGCGCCGATCCAGACCGCCGGCAGGTCGCGCTGGGTCCGTGGGATCTCGCCGCCCTGCCCGGCACCTTGTCCGGCACTGTTCCCGCGCAGCGCACCCATCGACGCCCGCACGCCCTCGACCATCGGCTTGAACAACGTGGCGAGCGTCCAGATCGCGGCAATCCCGATCGTGCCGGCACCGATAAAGCGTGCCTGCGTACTCCAGACCGAGGTGCCGAAGCTCGCCAGCGTGGCGCCAGCCGGCATCGGCGTAATCGCGGTCAGCCACGGCACGGCCACGCCCCATGTGAGCACGAGGCCCAGCAGCATGGCCAGCCCGCCGACGATGCCGACCAGATACCCGGCACCGACCAGCGCCAGCGAGAACCCCATCGACAGCCGCACCACCGACGCGCCCGCCGCCAGCCACGCATTGGCCCCTTCGGCCAGCACGCGCAGCCCGCCCGCGGCGAAGCTGAACAGCCCCGCCGCCACGCCGCCGGCTAGCAGATCGGCCAGTCCGGTGGCCTGCTTGGCCTCGCCGGGCGCCTCGCTGGCGCTGCCCACGCGCAGGATCTCTGCAGCCGCGACGCCCTCGGGGTACGGCAGGTCGCTCTTTACGACCATCGCGTGACGTAGCGGAATGCTGAAAATCACGCCGAGCATGCCGCCCGCCGCGCAGATCGACAGCGTCTGCCAGAACGGAAATCCCTGCCAGTGGCCGAGCATGACCAGCCCCGGCAGGATGAAGATGATCGACGACAAGGTGCCCGCGGCGGACGCCTGCGTCTGCACCATGTTGTTTTCGAGGATATTGGCGCCCGGAAACAGCCGCAGCACGGCCATCGAAATCACGGCGGCTGGAATGGCGGAGGAGAAGGTCAGGCCGACTTTCAGGCCGAGGTAGATGTTGGACGCGGTGAACACCACGGTGATCAGCGCGCCCAGGATGATGCCGCGCAGCGTCAGCTCGGGCAGGGAGATGGCATCGTCGATGCGGTCGACACGTTGCATTGGGCCTCCAGTGTTTGTTGTTCAACTTCTGGTGACGGGGGCGACGGGACTGGCATGCGGCCACTCAGGGCGTGGGGCGCTCCTCTGCGAGCCATGCCACGACGGGGATCGTCGCCGGCAGCAGCGGGCCGACATCGACCGGGGCGTACTGCCACGAGAACGCCTGGCCTTCGCGACCGACCGGCTGGCCAACCCAGTCGGTGACCTTGCAGAAATAGAGCCGCACATAGGCGTGCGGGTAGTCATGTTCGAGCGTATGCCAGCGCTCGCTGCGCGTGACATCGAGGCCGAGTTCCTCGTGCAGCTCGCGCGCCAGCGCAGCCTCGACGGTCTCGCCCGGCTCCAGCTTGCCGCCCGGGAATTCCCAGTAGCCCTCGTACGGCTTGCCCGCCGGGCGCTGCGCCAGCAGGAAGCGGCCATCGGGCCGCACCAGCACGCCGACGGCCACCTCGGTGACCGGCCGCGCCTGGCCGTCCGGGGCTACTACCGTGCCAGCGCCGCTCATGCCTGGGGTTCCACGTCGGCCACGAACGGCTTGCCGTGCTTGCCACCCCAGTCGCGCGCGAACTGCCACGCCACCCGGCCCGAGCGCGAACCGCGCTCCAGCGCCCAGACCAGCGCATCGCCACGCGCGGCGGCAATGTCTTCGGCGCTGCAGCCGAAGTGCCCCAGCCAATGGCCGACGATGGCCAGGTACTCGTCCTGCTTGGGCGGATAGAACGACAGCCACAGCCCGAAGCGCTCGGACAGCGAGATCTTCTCCTCGACCACCTCGCCCGGATGGATTTCGCCATCGGCCGTGTGCTGGTAGGTCTCGTTGTCCTTCATGTACTCGGGCAGCAGGTGGCGGCGGTTGGACGTGGCGTAGATCAGCACGTTGTCCGACTGGGCGGCCACCGAGCCGTCCAGCGCGGACTTCAGCGACTTGTAGCCCGACTCGCCTTCCTCGAACGACAGGTCATCGCAGAAGATCACGAAGCGCTCGGGCCGCTGGGCCAGCTGTTCGACGATATCGCCGAGGTCGCCCAGATCGTCCTTGTCCACCTCCACCAGCCGCAGCCCTTGCTTCACGTACGCGTTCAGGCAGGCCTTGATCAGCGACGACTTGCCGGTGCCACGCGCGCCGGTCAGCAGCACGTTGTTGGCCGGCAGCTTCTGCACGAACTGGCGCGTATTGGCGACGATGGCGTCCTTCTGGCGCTCGATGTTCTTGAGATCGTCCAGATAGATCGGCGGAAGCTGCTTGATCGCCTGCAGATAGCCGATATTGCCGAACAGGCTCTGACGCTTGCGCCAGCGGAACGCTACCGCCTCCTGCCAGTCCGCGTCGCTCAGTTGCGGCGGCAGCCATTGTTCCAGTCGGGCGAGAAAGCTATCGAGGCGGGCAGCAAGGTCAGACATGGCAGGGGCGAATTCAGAAAATTACGAACGATAGTCGGCGTTGATCGACACGTAGTCGTGCGAGAGGTCGCAGGTCCACACGGTGGCTTCGGCGTTGCCGCGGCCCAGCGCGATGCGCACGGTGATCTCGGCCTGCTTCATCACGCGCTGGCCGTCTTCCTCGCGGTAGTCGGGGTTGCGGCCGCCGTCGCGGGCCACCCAGACGTCATCGAGCCACAGGTTCACGCGATCGACGTCGAGGTCGTTCACACCGGCATAGCCCACGGCGGCCAGGATGCGGCCCAGGTTGGGGTCCGAGGCGTAGAACGCGGTCTTGACCAGCGGCGAATGCGCCACCGCGTAGGCGATCTGGCGGCATTCGGCCACGTTGTTGCCGCCTTCCACGTGAATCGTCATCAGCTTGGTGGCACCCTCGCCATCGCGCACGATCATCTGGGCCAGTTCCTGCGCCAGCGACGTCACGGCGTCGCGCAGCGCGGCGAAGGCCGGGCCGTCGGCGCGGTCGATGGACACGCCAGCCTTGCCCGTGGCGATCAGCACGAACGAGTCATTGGTCGACGTATCGCCATCGATGGTGATGCTGTTGAACGAATGGTCGGCGGCGTGCGAAACCAGTGCCTGGAGCACCGGCTGCGCCACGGCGGCGTCCAGCGCGATGAAGCCGAGCATGGTCGCCATGTTCGGGCGGATCATGCCGGCGCCCTTGCTGATGCCGGACAGCGTGACCGTCTTGCCGTCGATCTGCACCGTGCGCGACGCGGCCTTGGGCTGCGTGTCGGTGGTCATGATCGACTCGGCGGCGGCCAGCCAGTTGTCGGCGCGCGCATTGGCGATGGCAGCCGGCAGCGCGGCGGTCAGGCGATCGACCGGAAGCTGCTCCAGGATCACGCCAGTTGAGAACGGCAGCACCTGGTTGGCGGCGATGCCAAGCTGGGCGGCCAGGGCGTCGCACGTGGCGCGCGCGGCCTTCAGGCCCGGTTCGCCGGTGCCGGCGTTGGCATTGCCGGTGTTGACCACCAGCGCGCGGATGCCCGGGCCCGTGGCGAGGTGCTCGCGGCAAACCTGCACCGGCGCGGCGCAGAAGCGGTTCTGCGTGAACACGCCGGCCACGGTGCTGCCTTCGGCCACGCGGACCACGAGCACATCCTTGCGATTGGCCTTGCGGATGCCCGCCTCGGCCCAACCCAGCTCCACGCCGGCAACGGATTTCAAATTCTCTGCCTGGGGCAGCGGCAGGTTCACGGGCATGTGCGGCTCCTTGGTTGCATCTGACAAATATGCCCGCTTGGCGCGGGCATTGTGCGGTCTGTGACTCCCCTCTCCCGGACGATGTCGCGGGAGAGGGAGAGGGTCCCCGGCTCAGCTAAGCTTGCCGTGGCACTGCTTGAACTTCTTGCCCGATCCGCACGGGCACGGATCGTTACGGCCAACCTTCGGCATGCCGGCCACCGCCATGTCCGCGCCCATCGCGGCCATGGCCGCCTGCGCGGTGCCACGGCGCGCCAGCGAGGCGTCTTCCACCGGCTCGGCGCGTTCGGCAAACTCGTCGTGCTTGTACTGCACGTTCTCCAGATGCGCCAGCCCTTCCTCAATCTGCTCCGAAGCCTGCTCGAGTTGCTCCGGCGACTGGATCTGCACATTGAAGATCACGCGGGTGACTTCGCTCTTGATCACGTCCAGCAGGCGCGCGAACAGTTCGAACGACTCGCGCTTGTACTCCTGCTTCGGGTCCTTCTGGGCATAGCCGCGCAGGTGGATACCCTGGCGCAGGTGGTCCAGCGCGGCCAGATGCTCGCGCCAGTGCGTGTCGATGCTCTGGAGCATGACCGAGCGCTCGAAGCCTGCGAACGACTCCCGGCCCACCTGGTTGACCTTGGCGTCGTAGGTTTCGCGCGCCGTGGTCATCACCAGATTCAGCAGTTCTTCATCCTCGATGCTCTGGGCGCCCTCGATGGTCTTGGCCAGCGGCACGTCCAGGCCCCAGTCGTCGCGCAGGCGCGTTTCCAGGCTGGCGATGTCCCACTGTTCTTCCATGGTCTCGGCCGGCACGTGGTCGCGGAACAGCTCCACCAGCACGCTCTCGCGCAGGTTGCCCACCATCTCGCCGACGTCGTTCGATTCCAGCACGTCGTTGCGGAGCTTGTAGATCTCCTTGCGCTGGTCGTTGGCCACGTCGTCGTACTGGAGCAGCTGCTTGCGGATGTCGAAGTTGCGGCCTTCCACCTTGCGCTGCGCCGATTCGATCGAGCGCGTGACGATGCCAGCCTCGATCGGCTCGCCTTCGGGCATCTTCAGCCGTTCCATGATCGCGCGCACGCGGTCGCCGGCGAAGATGCGCAGCAGCTGGTCGTCCAGCGACAGGTAGAAGCGCGACGAACCCGGGTCACCCTGGCGGCCGGCACGGCCACGCAGCTGGTTGTCGATCCGGCGCGACTCATGGCGCTCGGTGCCGACGATATGCAGGCCGCCGGCGGCCTTGACCTGATCGTGCAGAGACTGCCATTCGTCCTTGAGCTGGGCGATGCGGGCGGCCTTGTCGGCGTCCGACAGGCTTGCGTCGATCTCGATGAAGCCGGCCTGCTTCTCCACGTTGCCGCCCAGCACGATGTCGGTACCGCGACCGGCCATGTTCGTGGCGATCGTGATCATCTTGGGGCGGCCCGCCTGGGCCACGATCTCGGCTTCGCGCTCGTGCTGCTTGGCGTTCAGCACCTGGTGGGGCAGTTTTTCCTTGTTCAGCAGGTCCGACAGGTACTCGGACGTCTCGATCGACGTCGTGCCCACCAGCACCGGCTGGCCGCGCTCGAAACAGTCGCGGATGTCGCGCACCACAGCGTCGTAGCGTTCCTTCGACGTCTTGTAGATCTGGTCCTGCAGGTCCTTGCGCTGGGCCTGGCGGTTGGTTGGGATCACCACGACCTCGAGGCCGTAGATTTCCTGGAATTCGTACGCTTCCGTGTCCGCCGTACCGGTCATGCCGGCCAGCTTCTCGTACATGCGGAAGTAGTTCTGGAAGGTGATGGTCGCCAGCGTCTGGTTTTCCTGCTGGACCGTCACGCCTTCCTTGGCTTCCACGGCCTGGTGCAGGCCGTCGGACCAGCGGCGGCCCGTCATCAGGCGGCCCGTGAATTCATCGACGATCACCACTTCGTCGTTCTGCACCACGTAGTGCTGGTCGCGGTGGAACAGGCTGTGCGCGCGCAGGGCGGCGTACAGGTGGTGCATCAGCGTGATGTTCTGCGGCGCGTAGAGCGATTCGCCCTCGCCGATCAGGCCCTGCTGGTTCAGGATCTCTTCCGCCTTCTCGTGGCCGGCCTCGGTCAGGTAGACCTGATGGCCCTTCTCGTCGACGTAGTAGTCGCCGGGCGTCTCCACGCCGGTGCCGTCGGCCTTTTCCTCGCCGATCTGGCGCACGAGCAGCTTGGGAATGCCGTTCATGCGCTGGTACAGGTCGGTCTGGTTCTCGGCCTGACCCGAGATGATCAGCGGCGTACGCGCCTCATCGATCAGGATCGAGTCCACTTCGTCGACGATCGCGTAGTGCAGCGGGCGCTGCACGCGCTGCGACGGGTCGTAGACCATGTTGTCGCGCAGGTAGTCGAAGCCGAACTCGTTGTTCGTGCCGTAGGTGATGTCCGAGTTATAGGCGCGCTGCTTCTCGTCATGAGGCATCTGCGAGAGGTTGACCCCCACCGACAGCCCCAGGAAGTTGTACAGGCGGCCCATCCACTCGGCATCGCGCTGGGCCAGATAGTCGTTCACGGTCACCACGTGCACGCCCTTGCCGGTAATGGCATTGAGGTACACGGCCAGCGTGGCGGTCAGCGTCTTGCCCTCGCCGGTACGCATTTCGGCGATCTTGTTGTCGTTCAGGACCATGCCGCCGATCAGCTGCACGTCGAAGTGGCGCATCTTCATGACGCGCTTGCTGGCCTCGCGGCAGACGGCAAACGCCTCCGGCAACAGCGCGTCAATCGATTCGCCGCCCGCGTGGCGCTGGCGGAAGGTCTGGGTCATGCCGCGCAGGTCGTCGTCCGAAAGCTGTTCGAATTTCGGCTCCAGCGCGTTGATCTTCACGACCATGCCGCGATATTGTTTGATCAGCCGTTCGTTGCGGCTGCCGAAGACTTTCTTGAGAAGGCCCGTGATCATCGAGTGCTTTCCCCTGCGCGCGCGGCCCGGATACAGCTTGGACGACGGCGAGGAATGGGTGGATTGGCGCAAAACGCCGAGTTTATCATGTGGCGGTGTCGTGGCCGGGACCCAAACAGGCTCCTTCTGCGCTGGCGCAACAGCCGCCAGACCACCTTCGACAGGTTGGGACTCTCCCGCCGCCTTCAATGTTCCGCGCAGTTAGCGGATGGCAGTGCGATCGGTCGGCACGGGCGCCGTGGCAATGGCCGGTGCCGGGGCCGGGTTCGGCGCGGCGGCGGTCAGGAACCCGATCGGGTTACGCGGCACGCCGTTGACGTGAACCTCGAAGTGCAGGTGCGCGCCGGTGGACCGGCCCGTGCTGCCCACGCGCGCCACTTCCTGCCCCGCGCGGACCAGATCGCCCACCTTCACCAGCGACTTCGACGCATGCGCATAGCGGGTCTTGAGCCCGTTGCCATGGTCGATGTCGATCATGTTGCCGTACTCGGGGTGCCACTCGGCCGCCACGACCACCCCGCCGGCCGCCGCGACGATCGGCGTACCAATCGGGGCGACGAAATCCACACCATCGTGCCGGGTGCGCCGGCCCGAGAACGGATCGATGCGGGCGCCGAAGCTCGAGCCATCGTAGCCCACCGCCACCGGCATCACGCTCGGCGTGCGGCGCTCGCGCAGTTGGCGGTCGATTAGTGCCCCTTCGATCACATCGAAGAAATCGACGCGATGGTCGGCCTGCTTGCCGAGCCGGGCCAGTTCGTCGCGCAGGTCGGGTAGGGTCAGCGCGGTGGATCGCTCGACCGCGGCGGGGCCGCCCCGGGCCGGGCGATGGCGGAAGTCGAAGTCCTGCGGCGCGATGCCGGCCAGGCCGGACACGCGCTCGCCGAGCGCATCGAGCCGGACCATCTGGGCCTGGAGTTCGCCGACGCGGGCAGCCAGCACGGCGAGGTTGGCGCGCAGGTAGGCGTTGTCGCGCGCCTGTCCGGAGGCCTCGGCGCCCGGCTGGGCACGGGCGACATACCAGGTGATAGCGGAAGATGCGGCGGCCACGAGCAGGCACAGCACGATGGCAAGTAGCCCGGCGCGCAACGGCGTGAGCTGAAGACGGAACACCCGCGGCGCACGCGGATGCAGCACGATGATTTGCATGACCTACCCCCTTCGCCGACAAAAAAGAGGCCGACCGGCCTCGTCGCGCATGCGGGCGGGGCATCCCGGCTCTCGGTGGCCAGGATTGCGCGCTAGAATGCGCGCATGCGCATGTTCACTCACCACGCTCTCCAGACGCCGGTTGCCAAGCCACTCAACGATTGGCTGAACAAGTCCGGGCCGGTTTCGGCGCTCATGCAGACGGCGCGCGAACTGGCGTCACTGGAAGCGGAAGTCCTGTCGCTCCTGCCCCGCGGCCTGCAGGACGGGATCGCCGTGGCCGGTGTCAAACATGACAACCGGGGCCCGCAGGCGGAAGCGACATTGCTGTTGCTGGCCGCGCATGGCGCGGCGGCTGCGCGGGTGCGGCAAGTGGTGCCGACCCTGCTTACCCGGCTGCAACAGCGGGGCTCGCAGGTTACCGCAATCCGGGTACGGGTACAACCGGAGGTCGGGCGGGGGGATTGGGACACCGGTCCGGTCACGCGCCAGCCCCGCACGGCCAACCTGCCGCCGGTGGGGCTGACCAGCATGGATCAACTGGCGCAGAGCCTGGAATCCTCGCCGCTGAAGGAAGCGGTGGAGGCGTTGCTGGCGCGGCATCGCAACCGCTGACGCCGCCGTACTAAATAGAAACGGCCTCCCAAGGGAGGCCGTTGTCGTTTGCGCCGGGGGCGCGGTGCTCAGGCAAACGCCGGCTGCACCTGCGGCAGGAAGGCGGCGGGCGCTTCTTCCAGCTTGTCGAAGGTCACGATTTCGTACGCTTCCTGGTCCGCCAGCAGCGCGCGCAGCAGCTGGTTGTTCAGGCCGTGGCCGGACTTGTTGGCCACGTAGGCGCCAATCAGCGGATGGCCGACCACGTAGAGGTCGCCAATCGCATCGAGGATCTTGTGGCGCACGAACTCGTCGCCGTAGCGCAGTTCCTCATTGTTCAGCATGCGGTGCTCGTCCAGCACGATGGCGTTGTCCAGGCTGCCGCCACGGGCCAGGCCCATTTCGCGCAGCGCTTCTACCTCGTGGGCGAAGCCGAAGGTGCGGGCCCGGGCGATCTCGCGCACGTAGCTCGTGTCGGCGAAATCGATCGAGAACGCCTGGCCGGTCTTGTCGACGGCCGGATGGCGGAAGTCGATCGTGAACGAGAGCTTGAAGCCGAAGTACGGCTCCAGCCGGGCCAGCTTGTCGCCCTCGCGCACTTCCACGGCCTTCTTCACGCGGATGAAACGCTTGGCGGCCGACTGCTCCTCGATCCCCGCCGACTGCAGCAGGAACACGAACGACGCGGCGCTGCCGTCCATGATCGGGATTTCCTCGGCATCCACGTCGACATAGAGATTGTCGATGCCCAGGCCAGCGCAGGCCGACATCAGGTGTTCCACCGTCGAGACGCGCGCGCCGTTCTTCTGGAGCACGGACGCCAGGCGCGTGTCGCCGATGGCGCTGGCGGCCACGGGAATTTCCACCGGTTCCGGCAGATCGACACGGGTGAATACGATGCCTGCATCGACGGGGGCCGGTCGCAGGGTCAGCGTCACTTTGCGACCCGAGTGCAAACCGATGCCAACCGTCTTCACCAGGGATTTGATGGTGCGCTGTTTGAGCATGACAGCCTCAATCTCTTAGGTGGCCCACATTATAAAAAGCTATTGGGCGCAAATTTTAATAACGCCATACTACCACCGCTTGGTGTATTGCGCCGCACCACTTTGTGTCGGGTTGTTAACCAGTGTTACCAAAGTCGGCCAGACATCACTCCGGCCGAGCCAATCCGTGTCAGGCGCGCAACGCCTCAAGAACGGCTTCGGCGCTGCTGACCTTGAATTCGCCAGGGGCTTCCACGAACAGGTGGGTGACCACGCCGTCGTCCAGCACCATCGCGTAGCGCTTGGCGCGCACGCCCAGGCCGCGCTGGCTCAGGTCCTGGTCCAGCCCGAGGGCCTTGGCCCATTGTGCAGCGCCGTCGGCCATCATGCGGACTTTGCCGCCGGTCTGCTGCTCACGGCCCCAGGCGCCCATCACGAAGGCGTCGTTGACCGCGTGGCACCAGATCTCGTCCACATCGGCCGCCCGGAACTGGTCGGCTTGCTCGACGAAACCGGGCACGTGCTTGGCGGAGCAGGTCGGCGTGAACGCGCCGGGCAGGCCGAACACGACAATGCGGCGGCCCTTGACCAGGTCGGCCACCGGGAAGGCATTGGGTCCGAGCGCGCAACCGCCGGTCTCGGTTTCGAAGAATTCGTACAGGGTGGCGTCGGGGACGCGCTGGCCAACACTGATCATGGGGGCGATTTCCTAAAGGCCGAAAAAGACGAAAGTCCGGGCTGGTGAAAACCCTGACTGCAATCATAGGCCACAAAAACGACTGCGCGGCGCACCGGTTCGGCACGCCGCGCGGACGACGAGGCATCCCGCCGCGGGAAGGCGGGAACAGTCCGGGGAGGCGGCCGAAGGCACGCCTGTCCCGGCAACGGGATGCGGGCGGAGACAGTGCCGACGCGGGCGCGGCGCAGCCGGGCGCGCTGACGGGCTACGTCAGTCCTGGCGAATGCCGAGCGGATAGGGAGCGCTCAGGCTTCGCGGATCAGACCACGTGCAACCCGCCAGGCGCACGGCCGCAGCCGCCGCCCTGCCGGTAGCCAACTCAGTCCGCCTGCTTGCGCAGGAAGGCCGGGATGTCGTACGTGTCCACACCCTTTTCCTGCAGCGCCGCCACGTGAGCCGATGCCGACTCACGCGAGCTGCGCCACACGGCCGGCGTATCCAGGCCGCTGTAGTCCGGCGAGGCATGCGCCGGGGCAGCGGTCATGCCGCCCATCATCTGCATCGGGATGTTGTCCGTGCCGGTCTTCAGCAGCGTCATCGGCTGCTGCTTCTTGGCCGAACGGCCCAGGCCCGTGGCCACCACGGTCACGCGCAGTGCGTCGCCCATCGAATCGTCGTACACCGTACCGAAGATCACCGTGGCATCTTCCGCGGCGTAGCTGCGGATGGTGTTCATGACTTCCTTGGTCTCCGACAGCTTCAGCGAGCGGCTGGCCGTGATGTTGACCAGCACGCCGCGCGCGCCGGACAGGTCCACGCCTTCCAACAGCGGGCTGGCGACGGCCTGCTCGGCAGCCAGGCGGGCGCGGTCCACGCCGGACACGGTTGCCGTGCCCATCATGGCCTTGCCCTGCTCGCCCATCACCGTCTTCACGTCTTCGAAGTCGACGTTCACGAGGCCGTCAACGTTGATGATCTCGGCAATGCCGGCCACCGCGTTGTGCAGCACGTCGTCGGCGCACTGGAAGCACTTGTCCATCTCGGCGTCGTCGCCCATCACCTCGAACAGCTTCTCGTTGAGCACCACGATCAGCGAGTCCACCGACGACTCCAGTTCGCCCGAGCCATGTTCGGCCACCTTGGCGCGACGTGCGCCTTCGAAGTCGAACGGCTTGCTGACCACACCCACGGTCAGGATGCCCATTTCCTTGGCCACCTGCGCCACGATCGGGGCGGCGCCGGTACCGGTGCCACCGCCCATGCCGGCAGTGATGAAGACCATGTGCGCACCGCGCAGGGAATCGGCGATCTGCTCGCGCGCCTGTTCGGCGCAGTTGCGACCCACCTCCGGCTTGGCGCCGGCGCCCAGACCCGTATTACCGAGTTGCAGCACGCGCGACGCCGTGGAGCGCTTGAGCGCCTGGGCATCGGTGTTCATGCAGATGAATTCCACGCCCTGCACGCCACGGCTGATCATGTGCTGCACGGCGTTGCCGCCCGCACCGCCCACACCCACCACCTTGATGATGGTGCCGTCCTGCATCTCCGATTCGATCATGTCAAAGTCCATCACTGCCTCCGTGAAAAATCAGTCCCCAAACGCTGCAGCCYCCCCGCCGCAGCCCTTGGTTCCTGAACAAGAAACCAAAATAGAAGAAGAAAACCTGCTCAACGTGCCATCGCGCGATTCGATGACCGCGACGCATGGCTGACTCGTAAAACGTCTAAAAAAATCCCTAAAACAACCTGACCACGTCCAGCGTCAGAAGTTGCCGACAAACCATTCCTTCATGCGCGTCCACACCTGCTTCACCGAGCCGCTCTGCACGGCCACCTTGCGGCCACGCATGCGCTGCACCCGGCCTTCCAGCAGCAGGCCCATCACCGTGGAGTAGCGCGGGCTCTTCACCACCTCGTGCAGGTTGCCGCGATACTCGGGCATACCCACGCGCACCGGCTTCAGGAAGATGTCCTCGCCCAGCTCCACCATGCCCGGCATCATCGCCGTGCCGCCGGTGATCACCACGCCGGACGACAGCAGTTCCTCGTAGCCGGACTCGCGCACCACCTGGTGCACCAGCGAATACAGTTCCTCGATGCGCGGCTCGATCACGGCCGCCAGCGCCTGACGGCTCAGCGTGCGCGTGCCTCGGTCGCCCACGCCCGGCACCTCGATCATGTCGTCCGGGTCGGCAATCGCCTGCTTGGCAATGCCGTACTGGATCTTGATGTCCTCGGCGTCCGGCGTCGGCGTGCGCAGCGCCATCGCAATATCGTTGGTGATCTGGTCCCCGGCGATCGGGATCACGGCCGTATGCCGGATCGCGCCCTCGCTGAAGATGGCGATGTCCGTGGTGCCGCCGCCAATGTCGACCAGCACCACGCCCAGTTCCTTCTCGTCCTCCGTCAGCACGGCCAGGCTCGACGCCAGCGGCTGCAGGATCAGGTCATGCACTTCCAGCCCGCAGCGGCGCACGCACTTGACGATGTTCTGCGCCGCGCTGACCGCGCCCGTGACGATATGGACCTTGACCTCCAGGCGGATGCCGCTCATGCCGATGGGCTCGCGCACGTCCTCCTGGCCGTCGATGATGAATTCCTGCGTCAGGATGTGCAGGATCTGCTGATCGGTCGGGATGTTGACCGCCTTGGCGGTCTCGATCACCCGGGCCACGTCCGTCTGCGTGACCTCCTTGTCCTTGATGGCCACCATCCCGCTCGAATTGAAGCTGCGGATATGGCTGCCGGCAATGCCGGTGAAGACCTCGGCGATCTTGCAGTCGGCCATCAGCTCGGCCTCCTCCAGCGCGCGCTGGATCGACTGCACGGTGGCCTCGATATTGACCACGACCCCCTTCTTCAGACCCTTGGACTCGGACTGGCCCATCCCGATCACTTCGTAGCTGCCGTCGGGGCGCAGTTCCGCGACCACCGCCGCCACCTTCGAGGTGCCGATGTCGAGACCGACCAGTAAGTCCTTGTATTCCTTGCTCATCGGGTTTTCTCCGCGTTCTTGCTCTTGAGTCGCGTCGGATTGTTATTGGGATTGCCTGCCGGCACCGTTGCCGGGGCCGGTCCTGCGGAGGCCTTGGCCGCCGCCTTGGCTGCCGCGGCAGCCTGGGCGTCGGTCAGGAACCTGACGTTGGCCGCGCGGATCGCGAAGCCGTTGGGGTAGCGCAGGTCGGCGTAGTCCACCTGCTTGCCCACCTGCTCGGTCACCTGCGGCCAGGCGGCCACGAAGCGCTTGACCCGCGCCTCCATGGCTGCCCGATCCTCATCGGTCTGCTCACGACCCAGCTCGATCACCATGCCGTTCGACAGCCGCGTCCGCCACGCATAGCGCGACGACAGCGCCACCGACAGGGGCTCGGCCTTCAGCGGCTTGAACCATTGCCGCATGACTTCCAGCTTCTCGACCACATCGGCCTCGCTGTCCGGCGGCCCGTCGAGCGCCAGCAGCTGGGCATCTTCCTCGGCCTCGGCGGTGTTGGCGACGAACACCTCGCCATAGGTATTGAGGAGCCGGCCGCTTTCCGGGCTGCCCCAGGTACCCAGCGCCTCGTGCTCCTCCACCTCCACCGCCAGCCCGTTCGGCCATTCGCGGCGGACGCTCGCGTGCCGCACCCAGGGCACCGATTCGAACGCCTGACGCGCCGTGTTCAGGTCCAACGTAAAGAAATTGCCAGACAGCTTGCCCAGCGCGTTGGCGCGCACGCTCGGCCCATTCACGTGGCGCAGCGCCTGGCCGTCCATCGCGTGCAGCTCCACATGGGTGATGGCGAACACCGGCCGCTGGGCCAGCCACAGCAGGCCCGCCCCGAGCGCCATCAGCGCCACCAGTGCGTAGAGCACGGAGGCGATCAGGTTGAGGAGGCGCGCGTTATGCCACATGGGTCGGGTTCAGGAGCTGTGTTTTCGTCGAATTACGGTTATCAGGGCTTCCAGTGCTCGTTCGGATGCAGGTCCAGCGTGGCCTGCGCCACCACCTGGATCACGAAGTCCTCATAGCTGATGCCCACCGCGCGCGCCGCCATCGGCACCAGCGAGTGGCCGGTCATGCCGGGGGACGTGTTCATTTCCAGCAGGTAGGGCTTGCCGTCGCGGGTCAGCATTACGTCGGCGCGGGCCCAGCCACGGCAGCCGAGCACACGGAACGCTTCCACGGCCAGGGCGCGCACCTCGTTCTCGAGCGCCTCAGGCAAGGTCGAGGGGCACAGATATTGGGTAACGTCAGTAAAGTACTTATTTTGATAGTCGTAGTTCGACTCGGGCGCAACAATCTTGATGACCGGCAGCGCTTCGGCGGTCGCGCCCTCGCCCACGATGGGGCAAGTCAACTCCGCGCCGTCGATAAAACTCTCGGCCAGCACGTCGTCATCCAGCACCGCCGCCTTCTCGAAAGCCTCGCGCATCTGGCTGGTATCCGTGACCTTGGTCAGGCCGATCGACGACCCTTCGCGGGCCGGCTTGACGATCAGCGGCAGGCCGAGATCCGCCACCACGGCGTTGAAATCGGTATCGGGGCGCAGCACCGCAAAGCGCGGCGTGGGCAGGCCGTGGGACATCCAGAGCCGCTTGGTAGCCGGCTTGTCCATGGCCAGCGCGGACGCCAGCACGCCACTGCCGGTGTACGGAATGCCCAGCATCTCGAGCATGCCCTGAATCGTGCCGTCCTCGCCGTAGCGGCCATGCAGCGCGATAAAGACGCGGTCGAAGCCGGCGGCAGCCAGTTCGGCCACCGGTTGCAGGGCCGGGTCGAACGGGTGGGCATCCACGCCGCGCGCGCGCAGCGCCGCCAGCACGCCGTTGCCGGACATCAGCGACACCTCGCGTTCGGCCGAACGGCCGCCCAGCAGCACGCCAACCTTGCCCAGCGATTTCGGGTCGATATTGGGATGGGCGACGAAGCTCATGCCTGGCCTCCTGCCGGACTAACTTGGGTAACTTGTTGCGATACGAGCTGGCCGGGCACCGTGCCGATCGTGCCGGCGCCCATGGTCACGACCACGTCGCCCGGCTGGACGGCGGTCAGGATGGCCTGCGGCATGTCCTCGATCTGCTCGACGAAGACCGGCTCCACCTTGTTGGCCACGCGCAGCGCGCGGGTCATCGCCCGGCCGTCGGCAGCCACGATGGGCGACTCGCCGGCGGCGTAGACCTCGGCCAGCAGCAGCGCGTCCACGGTGCCGAGCACCTTCACGAAATCTTCGAAACAGTCGCGCGTCCGCGTGAAGCGGTGCGGCTGGAACGCCAGCACAAGGCGGCGGCCCGGGAAGGCCCCGCGCGCGGCGGCCAGCGTGGCGGCCATCTCCACCGGGTGGTGACCGTAGTCGTCCACCAGCGTGAAGGTGCCCTGCCCGTCGGCCGTGGCCACCTCGCCATAGCGCTGGAAGCGGCGGCCCACGCCGTGGAACTCGCGCAGCGCCTTGACGATGGCGGCGTCCGGCACCTCCAGCTCGGTGGCGATGGCGATGGCGGCCAGCGCGTTCTGCACGTTGTGCAGGCCGGGGAGGTTCAGCACCACGTCGAGCGGCGGCTCGGCATGGCCGTTGAGCTGCCGATGGACCGTGAAATGCATCTGGCCGTCCACCGGGCGGGCGTTGACCGCGCGGATCTGGGCGTCTTCGGCAAAGCCGTAGCGCACCACCGGCTTCGAGACGAACGGCAGGATCTCGCGCACATTCGGGTCATCGACGCACAGCACCGCGATGCCGTAGAACGGCAGCCGCTGGGTGAACTCCACGAACGCCTGCTTGAGCCGGGCGAAATCGTGCCCGTAGGTGTCCATGTGGTCCGCGTCGATGTTGGTGATGACTTCCATCACCGGGAACAGGTTCAGGAACGAGGCGTCCGACTCGTCCGCCTCGGCCACGATGAAATCGCCCGTGCCCAGCCGCGCGTTGGCCCCCGCCGAGTTCAGCCGGCCGCCGATCACGAAGGTCGGGTCGAGCCCGCCCTCGGCCAGCACCGACGCCACGAGGCTCGTGGTGGTGGTCTTGCCGTGCGTGCCGGCAATGGCGATGCCCTGCTTCAGGCGCATCAGTTCGGCCAGCATGATCGCGCGCGGCACCACGGGGATGCGGCGCGCCCGGGCGGCCAGCACCTCGGGGTTGTCATTGGTGACCGCCGTCGAGACCACGACGGCATTGGCGCCTTCCACATGGCCGGCGTCGTGGCCATGGAAGACGCGCGCGCCCAGCGTGGCCAGCCGCCGCGTGGCGGCGTTGCTGCCCACGTCCGAGCCCGAGACCTTGTAGCCCAGGTTCAGCAGGACCTCGGCGATGCCGCTCATGCCGGCGCCCCCGATGCCTACGAAGTGGATGTTTTTGACGATGTGCTTCATTGATTCGTATAGGTCAGTGGCCCGCCATCTCTTGGCAAATCTCGGCGACGCGCCGGGTTGCCTCAGGTTTGGCCAGGCCGCGCGCCAGGCGCGCCATGTCTTTCAGTTGTGGCCGCGACAGGCTGGCCAGCGTCTGCGCCAGCCCCTCCGCGGTCAATGCGTTCTGTTGCACCAGCAACGCGGCGCCCTGCTTCGACAGGAACTTCGCGTTGGTGGTCTGGTGGTCGTCCACCGCGTGCGGAAACGGCACGAACAGGGCCGCCACACCGGCGGCGGCCACTTCGGAAACCGTCATCGCGCCCGCGCGGCAGATGACCAGATCGGCGTCGGCATAGGCCGCCGCCATGTCGTCGATGAACGGCACGGTGTCGCCCGCCACGCCGGCTGCGGCGTAGTTGGCGCGCAATGTGTCGATCTGCTTGGCGCCGGCCTGATGCCGCACCACCGGGCGCTGGCCCTCGGGCAGCAGCGCGATGGCCTTCGGCACCACGTCGTTCAGCGCCGCCGCGCCCAGGCTGCCGCCCACCACCAGCACCCGCAGCGGGCCGGTGCGATGGTCGTAGCGCGCCTCGGGCGCCGGCAGGCTCGCCAGTTCCTCGCGCACCGGGTTGCCGGTCCACTCGCTGTTCGGCAGCGCGTCCGGGAACGCGCAGAGCACCCGGTCGGCCACTTTGGCCAGCACCTTGTTGGTCAGGCCGGCAATCGAGTTCTGCTCGTGCAGCACCAGCGGGCGGCCCAGCAGCGATGCCATCATCCCGGCCGGGAAGGTGATGTAGCCACCCATGCCCAGCACCACGTCCGGGCGCACCCGGCGCAACGCGCCGATGCTCTGCCAGAACGCGCGAAGCAGGTTCAGCGGCAGCAGCAGCTTGGTGATCAGCCCCTTGCCGCGCAGCCCGCCGAACTGGATGAATTCCATCGGGATATCGTGCTTCGGCACCAGCGTGGCTTCCATGCCGGTACGGTTGCCGAGCCAGACCACGCGCCAGCCGGCGTCGCGCAGCGCGTGCGCGACCGCCAGCCCCGGGAACACGTGGCCCCCGGTGCCGCCAGCCATCACGAGCAGCGTGCGCGGATCGCTCATACCTTCCCTCCGCGCATCAAGACCCGATTTTCGTAGTCGATCCGCAACACGATCGCCAGCCCGATGCAGTTCATCAGGATGCCCGAGCCGCCATAGCTGACCAGCGGCAGCGTCAGCCCCTTGGTCGGCAGCAGGCCCAGGTTCACGCCCATGTTGATGAAGGTCTGCCAGCCGAGCCACACGCCGATGCCCTTGGCGACCAGCCCGGCGAAGGTCCGGTCGAGCTGGAGCGCCGTGCGGCCGATGTCGAAGGCGCGGCGCACGAGCCAGTAGAACAGCACGATCATCACCAGCACGCCGATAAAGCCGAATTCCTCGCCGATCACGGCCAGGATGAAGTCGGTATGCGCTTCGGGCAGGTAGTGCAGCTTCTCGATGCTGCCGCCCAGGCCCACCCCGGTCCACTCGCCCCGGCCGAACGCGATCAGCGAGTGCGTGAGCTGGTACGCCTTGCCCAGCGCGTTGCTCTCTTCCCACGGGCTCAGATAGGCAAAAATCCGCTCGCGGCGCCATGGCGAGGCCGTGATCAGCAGCGCGAACGCGCCGATCGCCACCCCGACCAGCCCGGCGAACAGCTTGCCGTTGATGCCGCCGAGGAACAGGATGCCCATCGCCACGGCCGCGATCACCAGGAACGCGCCCATGTCCGGCTCGAGCAGCAGCAGCATGCCCACCAGCACCACGGCCACGCCCATCGGCAGGAAGCCCTTGGACACGGTCTGCATCCATTCCTGCTTGCGCACGGTGTAGTTGGCCGCGTACAGCACCACGGCCAGCTTCATCAGCTCCGACGGCTGGAAATTCATCACGCCGAGCGGAATCCAGCGCCGCGCGCCGTTCACGCCCTTGCCGACGAACGGCACCAGCACGAGCACCAGCAGCACCAGCGCGATGATGAACAGCTTGGGCGCGTATTTATCCCAGACCTTGACCGGTATCTGGAACGCCACCAGCCCCGCCGACAGCCCGATGAACAGCGCGAACGCGTGGCGCACCAGGAAGTGGCTCTCGCGGTAGTTGGCGTAGCGCGGCGAGTCAGGCAGCGCGATGGACGCCGAGTAGACCATCACCAGCCCGAGCGTCAGCAGCACGATGGCCACCCAGAGCAGCGGCTGGTCGTACTCCATCATGCGGGAGCGCGTGGGCTTGACGCCGGACACGGCGTCGCGCAGCCCACCCCAGGCATTGCCGATGGTGGCGCCGATGAAACCGCTGCGCTTGACCTGCGAGTCGCTCATGGCAGGATCCCCCGGGACAGGGCCAGTTCTTCCACCGCGCCACGGAACACCTCGGCGCGATGCACGTAGTTGCGGAACATGTCGAGACTGGCGCACGCGGGCGAGAGCAGCACCACGTCGCCGTTCTCGGCCAGATGGGACGATTTCTCGACCGCTTCCTCGAGCGTGGCGGCGTCCACCAGCTGCGTGCCGGTGTCAGCCAGCGCGGCGCGCAGCTCGCCGGCGTCCTTGCCGATCAGCACCACGGCGCGCGCGTACTGCGCCACCGGCTGCGCCAGCGGCGAGAAATCCTGGCCCTTGCCTTCGCCGCCGGCGATCAGGACCACGCGCTTGTCCAGCCCGGACAGCGCGGCCACCGTGGCGCCCACGTTGGTGCCCTTGCTGTCGTCGAAATACTCGACCTCGTCGATCGTCGCCACCCATTCCACGCGGTGCGGCTCGCCGCGATACTCGCGCAGGCCGTGCAGCAGCGCGTTCATCGGCAGGTCGATGGCACGGCACAGCGCCAGCGCGGCCATGGCGTTGGTGGCGTTGTGCATGCCGCGGATGTGCAGCGCGTCGGCCGGCATCAGGCGCTTATGGCGCACCGGCACGGCTTCCTCGACGACCTGCGCCCCCTTGCGGCGGCGCGGCTTCGGCTCGGCGTCGGCCTCGGTGTCCGGTTCGGCCAGCACCAGCCAGGGCATGCCGCCCTCGCGCAGCACGCCGTAGCTGCCAGCCGTCTCGGGCAGATCGGTGCCGAAGGTGACCAGCGGCGCACCCGAAGTGACGAGCGCCGTACCGGCGCGCGCCATGGCCATCGTCATGGGGTCATTGCGGCTCAACACCTGCACGCACGCCTTGTCGGCCGGCCCGAAGATGCGCGCCTTGGATGCGGCATAGGCTTCCATGCTGCCGTGCCAGTCGAGGTGGTCTTGCGAGATGTTGAGCACGGTGGCCGCGTGCGGCGCCAGCGTGTGGGTGGTTTCCAGCTGGAAGCTCGACAGTTCGAGCACCCAGACGTCCGGCAGCATGGCGCTGGCGATGCAGGCCGACAGCTTGTCCAGCGCGGACGGGCTGATATTGCCCGCCACGGCCACGGTCTTGCCGGCGCGCTCGACCAACCTTCCGGTCAGCGCCGTGGTGGTGGTCTTGCCGTTCGTGCCGGTGATGGCCAGCACGCGCGGCGCGTAGCCGGACACGCCTTCCAGATAGCCGAGCGCCTGGGCGAACAATTCGATCTCGCCCCAGACTGGGATGCCACGCGCGGCGGCGGCGTCGAGCACGGCCTTCGTGCCCGCTTCCAGCGGCGACAGGCCCGGGCTGATCGCCACGAGGCCGATGTCGTCCAGCAGGCCATCCACGTTCGCGGCAAACGGACCGGCAACAAATTCGGCCGTGGTCAGCTCGGCCTGCAGGAAGGCCAGGTTGGCGGGCGCCTCGCGTGTGTCGGCCACACGCACGCGGCAGCCGTTCAGGCCGCACCAGCGTGACATGGCCAGCCCCGACTCGCCGAGGCCCAGTACCAGCACATGAGGTTTCTGCAACACGCCAAACACTTCGATTTCCCGCCTTACTAATTAGAGAGTGGATCCGGTCAACGCAGCTTCAGCGTCGACAGCCCGATCAGCACCAGCAGCATCGTGATAATCCAGAACCGCACGGTGACCTGCGTTTCCTTCCAGCCGCTCAGCTCGAAATGGTGGTGCAGCGGCGCCATGCGGAACAGCCGCCGGCCCTCGCCGTATCGGCGCTTGGTGAACTTGAACCAGGTCACCTGGAGCATCACCGACACCGTTTCCACCACGAAGATGCCGCCCATCACGAACAGCACGATTTCCTGCCGCACGATCACGGCGATGGTGCCGAGCGCGCCGCCCAGCGCCAGCGCGCCCACGTCGCCCATGAACACCTTGGCCGGATGCGCGTTGAACCAGAGGAACGCCAGCCCCGCCCCGGCCATCGCCGAGCAGAAGATCAGCAGCTCGCCGGCGCCCGGGATGTGCGGGAACAGCAGGTACTTGCTGTAGACCGTGTTACCCATCACGTAGGCAAACACGCCCAGGCCACCGCCCACCAGCACCACCGGCATGATCACCAGGCCGTCGAGGCCATCGGTCAGGTTCACGGCGTTGCTCGAGCCGACGATCACGAGGTAGGTCAGCACGATGAAGCCCATCACGCCCAGCGGGTAGCTCACTTCCTTGAAGAAGGGCACGATCAGGTTGGTCTTGTACGGCACATCGGCCCACATGCCACCCTCGATCCAGCTCAGGAACAGGCTCCACACGCGCACATTGCTGGCCTCGGAAACCGAGAACGCCAGGTAGACCGCCGCCACCAGCCCGATCAGCGTCTGCCAGAAGAACTTCTCGCGGCTGGACATGCCGCGCGGGTCGCGATACACCACCTTGCGGTAGTCATCGACCCAGCCGATGGCGCCGTAGCCCACCGTTACCAGCAGCACCACCCAGATGAAGCGGTTGCCCCAGTCGCACCAGAGCAGCGTGGAAATGCCGATCGAGAGCAGCACCAGCACCCCGCCCATGGTCGGCGTGCCCGACTTCACGAGGTGGGTCTGCGGGCCGATCGTGCGCACGGCCTGGCCGATCTTCAGTTCGGTCAGGCGACGGATTACCCACGGCCCGAAGCCGAGGCCGATCACCAGCGCGGTGAGGTTGGCCGCCACCGCGCGGAAAGTCAGGTAGTTGACGACCCGCAGGAAGCTGTAATCGTTTTGCAGCCACTGGGCCAGAGCCAATAACATCGTGTGTCTTCAGTTAGTGAGCGGAAGGTGTTGCGACCAGCGCATCGACCATCCGTTCCATGCGCATGAAGCGCGATCCCTTCACCAGCACGGCCGATGCCCCGGCTACCGTGCCCTCCTTGTCTTCGCCCAGCGCCTGCGCCAGGTCTTCCGCCTTGTCGAAATGGCGGCCCGCCGGCCCGTAGGCCTGCACCGCGTGCGTCGCCAGCTGGCCCGTGGCCCAGAGCGCCTCGATGCCGCGCGTGCGCGCGTAGTCGCCAATTTCGGTATGGAACGCCGGGCCCTGGTTGCCGACTTCGCCCATGTCGCCCAGCACCAGCAGGCGCGGCGCGGCAAACCCGGCCAGCACGTCGATGGCGGCGCGCATGGAGTCCGGGTTGGCGTTGTAGGTGTCGTCGATCAGGACCGTGCCGGCCGCCGTGTGCTTGACCTGCAGCCGGCCCTTCACGGCCGTGAAACCGGCGATGCCAGCCTGGATGGCGGCCACGTCCACGCCCGCCGCCAGCGCGCAGGCCGTGGCGGCCAGCGCGTTGCGCACGTTATGGGCGCCCAGCAGTTGCAGGCGCAGGTCGAACGTCTGGCCGGGCGCGGTCACATGGAGCACCTGCACGCCGTCATCGAGCGACACCGTGGCGCGCACGTCGGCCGACGCATCGGTCCCGAACGCCATCACGCGCCGTCCGGCAGCCGCCTGGCGCCAGATCTGCGCATGCGCCCCCCCGCTCTCGGCATCCACCGGGAACACGGCCACGCCATCGGCCGGCAGCGCGGCCAGCGCGCTGGCGTGCTCGTGCGCCACCGCCTCCACGCTGACCATGAACTCCTGGTGCTCGCGCTGGGCGTTGGTGATGACGGCCACGGTCGGCTGGGCGATACCGGCCAGATAGACCGTCTCGCCCGGATGGTTCATGCCGAGTTCCAGCACCGCCAGCTTGTGGTGCGCGCGCAGGCGCAACACCGTCAGCGGCAGGCCGATGTCGTTGTTCAGATTGCCCCCCGTGGCCAGCCGGTCCGGCTCGCCCACGGCGGCGGCGAAGATCGCCGCGATCATTTCCTTGACCGTGGTCTTGCCGTTGCTGCCGGTCACGGCCACCGTGGGCAGCGTGAACTGGCGGCGCCAGCCGGCGCCGAGTTCACCCAGGCCGATGCGCGTGTCCGGGACCACGATGGCCGGCACATCGAGGCCGGTCTCGCGGCTCACCAGCACGGCAGCCGCGCCACGCGCGACCACATCGGCCAGGAAATCATGGGCGTCGAAGCGCTCGCCCTGGAGCGCGACGAACAGGTCGCCGGGCGCCACGGTACGGCTGTCGGTATGCACGCGCGTGAACGTGCGCGAGGCATCACCCACCACGCGGGCGCCGGCCATCCAGCCGGCGGCTTGCTGCAAATTGGTCATCGTGGTCTGGTTCATGCCGACACCCCCCGCGTGCCCAGCGTCAGGCGTACGTGCTCGCGATCGGAGAACGGGCGCTTCTTGCCCTGGATCTCCTGCGTGGCCTCGTGGCCCTTGCCGGCCACCAGCACCACATCGGCCGTGGCCGCGTGCTTGATGGCATAGAGGATGGCGGCGGCGCGATCCTCGACCAGCCGGGCGCGGGCACGGTCCTGCATGCCGTCGGCGATGGCTTCGAGGATGTCGCGCGGATCTTCGCTGCGCGGGTTGTCGCTGGTCAGGATGATGTCGTCGGCAAGACGCTCGGCCACGCCGCCCATCAGCGGGCGCTTGGTGGCATCGCGGTCGCCACCGCAGCCGAATACGCACCAGAGCCGGCCCTGACGGGCCTGCGCCACCGGGCGCAGCGCGGCCAGTGTCTGCGCGAGCGCGTCCGGCGTGTGGGCGTAGTCGACCACGGCCAGCGGGGCGTCCTGCCCGCCGAACAGCTCCATGCGGCCATCCACCGGCGTCAGGCTGCGCAGCGCGGCGAGCGCGGCATCCCACGCCACGCCCTGCGCCAGCGCGGCACCGAGCACGGCCAGCAGGTTGCTGACATTGAAATTGCCGATCATCGGCGTGGTCACGTCGGCGCTGCCGAAGCTGCCGTCGACGTGGAAGGCGGTGCCGCTGGCCGTGGCGCGCACGCCGGTGGCGCGCAGCCACTGGCCACGGGCGGCCGAGGCGCCGGCGGCGCCGTCGATCCCATATTCGATCACCTGCGGCGCGGCCACGGCAGCGGCGTTGCTGGCCAGCAGGCGGCGGCCCATCGCGTCATCGCGGTTGATCACGGCGGCGCGCAGGCCCTCCCACTGGAACAGGCTCGCCTTGGCGGCCTCGTACTCGGCCATGGTGCCGTGGTAGTCCAGGTGGTCCTGCGTCAGGTTGGTCAGCACGGCCACGGCAAACCCGGTGCCGGCCACGCGGCCCTGTTCCAGGCCGTGCGACGACACCTCCATGGCGATGGCGCGCGCGCCGGCGTCGTGGAGGTCGGCCAGGCTGGCCTGAAGCTGGACGGCGTCCGGCGTGGTGAAGCCGGTGGCCTGCAGGGCATCGGGGAAGCCAGTGCCGAGCGTGCCGATGGTCGCGCAACGCGTGCCAGTGGCCTGCAGCAGGCGGGCCAGCCATTGCGCACACGAGGTTTTGCCGTTGGTCCCGGTGATGCCGGTCACGGTCAGGCCGCGCGCGGCCACGCCATGCCAGCCGGCGGCAATCGGGCCGGCCAGTTCGTGCAATTGGGAGACGGCCAGATGCGGCACGGCATCGCCATGCGTCCAGGCGTAGCGATCGGCTTCATAGACGATGGCCGACGCGCCGGCGGCGATAGCCTTGTCGATATGGGGCCGGCCGTCCGTGGCCAGCCGTTCGTTACCGAGCACGTAGGCGAAGAACACATCGCCGGGCTGCAGGCGGCGCGTATCGCCGGTCAGCCGGGCCGTGGCGGGTGCGTGCGTACGCAGCCAGGCCAGCGCGTTGCTGGCCTGGGCGGAGACTTCGAGGGGGAGCAGCGGCTTGGCCGTCATGGCGTCGTGGCCCATGGCTCGCTCTCCTGCACCTTGTCCGTCACCATTAGCTGGCGGATCGGCGAATCGGGCTGCACGTTCAGCGCCCGCAATGCCCCGCCGGTGATCGCCGCGAAGACCGGACCGGCCACCGCGCCGCCGTAGTGGCTGCCGACGGTCGGCTCGTCCACGCTGACCGCCACGATCACGCGCGGGTTGGACATCGGCGCCAGGCCGATGAACGACGCGCGGTACTTGCTGCGGTCGTAGCCGCGGCCCACGTGCTTGTATGCCGTGCCGGTCTTGCCGCCCACGCGATAGCCCATCACCTGGGCTTCGGGCGCGGTGCCGCCCGGCGCGGTCACGGTTTCCAGCATGCCGCGCACGTCGCGCGCCACCTGCGGCTTGAGGATGCGCTCGCCGGTCGCCGGGCCGTTGGTCTTGAAGATCGATACCGGGATCAGCTCGCCGTCATGGGCGAAGATCGTGTAGGCGTGCGCCACCTGGAACAGCGACACCGACAGGCCGTAGCCGTACGACATCGTCGCCTGTTCGATCGGGCGCCAGCTCTTCCAGGGCCGCACGCGGCCGGCCACGGCGCCCGGGAAGCCGATCTTCGGCGCCTGCCCCAGGCCGAGGCTGGTATACATATCCCACATTTCCTGCGGCTTCATCAGCATCGCGATCTTGGTCGTGCCGATGTTGCTCGACTTCTGGATCACGCCCGACACCGTCAGCGCGCCGTAGTTGTGGGTGTCGCTAATCGTGGCGCCCTCGAACTGGTACTTGCCCGTGGTGGTCACCACCGTGGACGGCGTGACGCGGCCCAGCTGCAGCGCCAGCCCGATCGAGATCGGCTTCATCATCGAGCCGGGCTCGAAGGTATCGGTCAGCACCCGGTTGCGCAGCTGCTCGCCGGAGAGGCGGGTGCGGTCGTTCGGGTTGTAGGTGGGCCAGTTGGCCAGCGCCAGCACCTCGCCGGTCTGGGCGTCCAGCACCACGGCGCTGGCCGCCTTGGCCTTGCTGCGCTCGGCCACGGCCTTGACCTCGTTGTAGGCCAGGTACTGGATCTTGGCGTCGATGGACAACTGCATGTCCTCGCCGTCGCGCGGGGTCTTGAGGATGCCGACGTCCTCCACCACCCGGCCGAGCCGGTCCTTGATGACCTGGCGCGCGCCCGAGCGGCCGGCCAGCACGCCTTCGCGCGCCAGTTCCACGCCTTCCTGGCCCTTGTCCTCGACGTTGGTGAAGCCGACGATGTGCGCCATCGCCTCGCCTTCCGGGTAGAACCGCTTGTACTCGCGCGTCTGGTGCACGCCCTCGATCTTGAGCGCGGCGATCTTGTCGGCGGCGTCGGGCAGCACCTGCCGCTTCAGGTAGACGAAGCTCTTGTCCTCGGACAGCTTGGCCTTGAGTTCCTTCTCGGACATCTCCAGCAGCTTCGCCAGCTGGCGGATGCGCTGCGGCTCGATGTCGCTGGAGACGTCCTCGGGCACAGCCCAGATCGCCTTGACCGGCAGGCTGGTGGCCAGCACCAGCCCGTTGCGGTCCAGGATCTTGCCGCGCGTGGCGGGCAGCTCGAGCGTGCGCTGGAAGCGCTTCTTGCCCTCGGCCTCATAGAACTGGTTGCCGGGGCCCTGGATCCACAGCGCGCGGGCGGCCAGCGCGGCGAACGCCGCGAACATCAGGAACACCACCAGCTTGGAGCGCCACATCGGCAGGCGCAGGCCCAGCACCGGGCTGGCCGAGAACTGGCCGGTACGCGGGCGTGCGGCGCCACCAGCCGCCTGGCGGCCAGTGCGGGCGCGGTTTAGCGAGGGGCGGGCCATGCTCATTTGGCGGCTCCCCCGGCGGCGGGTTTTTCGGCCGGTTGCTCGGCATCCGGCGGCGTGTTGGGTAGCACCACGCCCTGCAGGTATTGGGTACGGCCGGCCAGCGCCGGCGCCATCTTGAGCTGGGTGCGCGCGGCATCGGCAATGCGCGCGCTCTTGCCGAGCGCGCTCTGCTGGTACTGCAGGCGCGACCAGTCGATATCGAGCTGCTTCTCCTCGGACTGCGCGCGCTCCAGCGCCACGAACAGCGTGCGTGCCTGGTGCTGCGCGCTGACCAGGGACAGCGCGCAGAGCAGGAGGGCAGCCAGGAGGAAGAAGGTGAGGCGATTCATGCCGGGCGGGCCTCCGGCAGCTTTTCGGCCACGCGCATCACGGCGGAGCGGGCGCGCGGGTTCTCGGCCACCTCATCGGCGCCGGGCTTGAAGCGGCCCAGCAGCTTGAGCGTAGGCTGCGGCAGGTCGGCGGCACGCAGCGGCGCGCGGCGCAGCGCGGGATCAGCGTCCTGCTGCGGACGCGCGTGCGCCTGCATGAACCGCTTGACGATGCGGTCCTCGAGCGAATGGAAACTGATCACCACGAGGCGGCCCCCCACCTGCAACAGCTCGTAAGCCGCCTTCAGCCCGGCCTCGAGGTCCGCAAGCTCTTGATTGATGTGAATCCGTAGAGCTTGAAAGGTGCGGGTCGCAGGGTCCTGACCCTTCTCGCGTGTTTTGACGGCTTTCGCCACGAGCGCGGCAAGGTCTGAAGTAGTGGCGAGTGCTCCGCCATCGCCGGGTTCGCTCCGGCGAGCAACAATCGCCTTTGCAATCTGTACAGCAAACCGTTCTTCCCCATAGTCTCGTATCACCCTGGCAATGTCTTGCTCGTCCGCCTGTGCAAGCCACTCGGCGGCAGTCATGCCGCGCGTGGTGTCCATGCGCATGTCCAGCGGGCCCTCGAAACGAAAGGAAAACCCCCTCGCCGCCTCGTCGATCTGGGGCGAGCTGATTCCCAGGTCGAGCAGCACGCCAGCCAGCGGACCACGGTCGGCCAGCCGCCCGGCCATGTCGCCAAAGCTCGCGTGCTCAATGGAGAAGCGGGCATCCCCGATGGTGCCCGCTTCTGCGATTGCTGCCGGATCCTTGTCGAACGCGACGAGGGTGCCGGCTGGCCCCAGCCGGGCCAGGATCGCCCGGCTGTGCCCGCCCCTGCCGAACGTGCCGTCCACGTAGGCGCCGTCGGGCCGCCAGACGAGCGCCTCGACGGCCTCGTCCAGCAACACGGTGCGATGGCGCAGGGTGGTGGACCCCGGCGTTCCGGTAGGGCTCATGACCTCTTCAGAAAGAGAAATTCTTCAATGCGTCCGGCATGCCTTGTGCCATCGCCTGCGATTCCTTCGCGGCGTAGGTGGCGGCGTCCCAGACTTCGAAATGGCTGCCCATACCGAGCAGCATGACTTCCTTGTCGAGCATGGCGGCACTGCGCAGCTCCGGTGCAATCAGCACGCGGCCCGCGCCATCCATTTCCACGTCGGCGGCGTTGCCCAGGAAGATCCGCTTCCACCAGTGCGCATCCATCGGCAGCGCCGCGATACGGCTACGGAAGGTCTCCCACTCGGGGCGGGGAAAGAGCAACAGGCATCCATCCGGGTGCTTGGTCAGCGTCACCCGGCCTTCGGCCTGCTGTTGCAGCGCTTCGCGGTGCCTGGCCGGAATCGACATCCGACCCTTGGCATCGAGCGACAGCGCCGATGCTCCCTGAAACAAGCTATGCCCCCCGGTTGCCGACGGCTTACGCGCCGTGCGGCAGGTCGAACCATCCTGTCCGGTCTGTTCAAATCATCGCAGACGCAGGCCGCTTTATCACACAAAAATACACTTCCTCACACTATTTCCCACTTTAGAGGAAGCGGTATAGCGGGTCAAGGCTCGCCATCGGGCGAAAAACGGTGTTTTTTGAATCAGAACAAAGACTTAGCGCGTTGACTTCACGCACCACGAAAGTGAATCCTTAATGAAATGAAGATCTTAGGGAGCAAAGCAGAGAAACCACCTGAGAACTGCCGAGGGAGGGACGGCCGACAACGCTGGGCGAATTCCGTTCCGCGTTGTCGCGAAGGATACAACGTTTTGCCGCGAGCCCCGATTGCACAAGGGCTCACGGGACTTTTCCACAGGTCGGGCGGGCAGCCGATCCGGCTGGCCGCCGGTGGGAATCAGATGCGGTAGGCGGTGGTGGTCATCACGCGCGAGGCGGCACGCATCAGCGCGCGTACCGGGGCGGGCAGCGGCAGGCCGCCGGCGTCGCGCGCGGCATCGCCGTGGCGGATCTCGTCGTCGCGCATCTGTTCGAGGATGGCGCGGCTGCGGCCATCGGCGGGCGGCAGCTGGTCGAGGTGGCCGGTCAGGTGATGCTCGACCTGGCGCTCGGTCTCGGCGACGAAGCCCAGGCTCACGCGGTCACCGGCGCGGCCGGCCAGGAAGCCGATGGCGAACGCGCCCGCGTACCAGACCGGGTTCAGCAGGCTCGGCCGCGAGCCGAGTTCGCGCAGTCGCTCGGCACACCAGGCGAGGTGGTCTTCCTCCTCGCGCGCGGCGGCATCCATCTGCGCCCGCACCGGCGCGGTGCGCGCCGTGATCTTCTGCGCCTGGTACAGGGCCTGGGCGCAGACCTCGCCGACATGGTTGATGCGCATCAGCCCTGCCACATGGCGGCGTGCATCCGCGCTCAGTTCATCCGTCTCCGGCGCCAGGCGGTCAGCCGGGTTCGGCCGGCCGGCCCGGGTCGCGCCCGCGATGGCGCGCAGCGCCACGTCGAATTCTCGGATCAGCGTATCCATGTCTGCGATGTCTTGTCGATTTCGGTCAATCAGTGATGCGTCAAGCTTCAAGCACCCGTTTGAGCGGCATTTTACGCGGCCGATCCGATCCCCCACCAACGGGGGAGGCCGGGGCCGGCAGCGCCTCGGGATTTCCCCGCATTGTACCCGGCGGCCATCCGCACGCCCCCGGCGGCAAGCCGCGAGCAGCCCGGAACGCTGCGCCTGGACTGGTTTTCCGTACCCAGAAACCCTGAGTTGTGAAAACAAGACAAGACGTTTACCTCAGGGTCAACAAAATGCGCGCTTTTGCTAGAGTGACCGACAGCTTCCATGGAAGTTAAGCGCAGAAGAGTGGAGAGAGGGCTCAGGAGGTTCTTCGGCGCTTCATCTAATAATTCTTAAGTGGAGATAACCCAGCATGAAAAAGTCGCTAATCGCGCTTGCCGCGATGGGCGCGTTTGCCAGCGCGGCAAACGCCCAGACGAGCGTGACGCTGTACGGCGTCGTGGACGTGCCGATCGAATATAACAACCACCTGGCACCGGGCTTCAATACCAATCCGGCGACGTGGGGCCCGAATGGCCGCCCGCCGTCACTGCCCGGTGGCGGCAGCCGCGTCGGCCTGCAGACCGGCGGCGGCCTGTCCGGCTCGCGTTGGGGCCTGCGTGGCACCGAAGACCTCGGTGGCGGCCTGAAGGCGCTGTTCGTGCTGGAATCCGGTTTTGGCCTCGACGATGGCCGCTCGCAGCAAGGCGGCCGCCTGTTCGGTCGTCAAGCCTACGTGGGTATGCAGAGCGACAAGCTCGGCCGCCTGACCTTCGGCCGCCAGTACACGACGATGTTCGACATGTTCGCGAACTTCTCGCCGACCGGCTACGCCACGATCTACGAACCGGTGGTGGCCCAGCTGGGTACCAACTTCCGTTCGGACAACACGGTCAAGTACACCGCCGTGCTCGGCCCCGTCACCGCTGAAGCGCACTGGAGCTTCGGCACCGGCGTGGCCGCCATCGGCCCCGTGCCGCTGGCCAACGCAGGGGCTGGCGAAGCCCCCGGCAACTTCAACAACAACGCGGGCGGCGGCGCCGGCCTGCTGTACCTCTCGGGCCCGTTCGGCCTGACGGTGGCCTATGACGAATGGCGTCCGGCCACCACGATCGGCTCGGCGGGCAAGTCGCGCAAGATCGGCACGGCCGGCAGCTACACATTCGGCCCGTTCAAGGCGATGGTGGGCTACCGCTACGGCATGATCGAGGACAACGCCGGCAACACGCTCCAGCGCGACGACTACTTCTGGGCTGGCCTGAACTACCAGGTCACTGCCCCGCTGGGTCTGACGCTTGCGTACTTCTACGACGATCTGAAGACGCTGCGCGCCTCGTCGGCATTCGTCCAGGACAACCCGGCCAACCCGTGGCAGGTCAGCTTCGTCGCCGACTACAACTTCTCGAAGCGCACCGACGTCTACCTGACGGCCGGCTACGCCAAGAACTCGGGCCTGAACTTCGATACCTCGGCCGTGAGCTTCGCCAACGGCTACTTCATGCAACAGGGCAAGAACAGCCAGATCGGCGTGGCACTGGGTATCCGCCACAAGTTCTGACCTGAAGCATCTGATTGGGGAGGAAAGGCGCCTGCGGGCGCCTTTTTTCGTTTCCGTGACACGCCCGGGCACAGTCGGTAAGGGCTTCACCTCATCCGCGAAGTGGCGCTGGCGAGACTAGAATGGCCCCGAGACCGGAAGACCAGACAGCCGGCCGCCAACAGGAGACCCTCATGCACCACCCCCGCCGGCGCGCCCTTGCGCTGCTGCTGTCCACCGCCCTGGCTTCCCTCGCCCTGCCCGCGTCCACCGCCTTTGCCGCCGATCCGTACCCGAACAAGCCGATCCGGCTCGTGGTGCCCTTCCCGGCCGGCGGCACCACCGACATCCTCGCGCGCGCCGTGGCCGCCGAGCTGTCGAAGCTGCCCGGCTGGAACGTGGTGGTGGACAACAAACCGGGCGCGGGCGGCAATATCGGCACGGACATCGTCGCCAAGTCCGCCCCGGACGGCTACACCCTGCTGATGGGCACCGTCGGCACGCACGGCATCAACCAGTCGCTCTACGCCAAGCTGCCGTTCGATCCGATCAAGGATTTCGTGCCGATCACCGAGGTGGCGTCGGTGCCGAACGTGCTGGTGGTGAACCCGGCCTTCGCGCAGCAGAACAAGATCAACAGCGTCAATGACCTGATCGGCTATGCGCGCGCCAATCCGGGCAAGCTGAACATGGCGTCGAGCGGCAACGGCACGTCCATCCACCTGGCCGGCGAGCTGTTCAAGACCCAGACCAAGACGTTCATGGTCCACTTCCCGTACCGGGGCAGCGGCCCGGCGCTGACCGACCTGTCCGGCGGCACCATGCAGCTGATGTTCGATAACCTGCCTTCGTCGATGCAACTGATCAAGAGCGGCAAGCTGAAGGCACTGGCGGTGACCAGCGCCAAGCCCTCGCCGGCCCTGCCCGACCTGCCGACCGTGGCGGCCGCCGCCAAGCTGCCGAACTTCGAGGCCAGCTCGTGGTTTGGCCTGCTGGCGCCGGCGGGCACGCCGACCGACATCGTCCATCGCATTCAGCAGGAAGTGGCCAAGAGCCTGGCCACGCCGGCCGTGCGGGAGCGCATGCTGGTCCAGGGCGCCGATCCGGTCGGCAACACGCCGGAGCAGTTCGCGGCGTTCATCCGGGCCGAGACGGCCAAATGGGCGAAGGTGGTGAAGGACTCGGGCGCCAAGGTCGATTAAGGACGTCGATCCAGAACGCGGATCTCCGGGGCATTGCACCGGACCAGCGCATATACTTGAGGTATCAAACGTTTTGCCTGCCCTGGTATCGCAATGCCCACTTCGCCCACAGCCAACGCGGCGCCCCCGAGTGCCGACCTTGCGCCGGTAGATCTCGAGACCCGCGTCGGCGAGACCAGCCACGAGGCCTTGCGCCTCTGGCTGCGCCTGCTGACCTGCACCAACCTCGTGGAGGGCGACATCCGCTCGCGGTTGCGCCAGGAGTTCGCGGTGACGCTGCCGCGCTTCGACCTGATGTCCCAGCTCGACCGCCACCCCGAGGGCCTCAAGATGGGCGAGTTGTCCCGCCGGATGATGGTGACCGGCGGCAACGTTACCGGCATCACCGACCAGCTCCAGCAAGAGGGCCTGGTCACGCGCGAGGCGTTGCCCACGGACCGCCGCGCCTACCTGATCCGCCTGACCCCCGCCGGCCGCGAGGCATTCTCGCGCATGGCCCGCGCGCACGAGAGCTGGGTGGAACACCTGTTTTCCGGACTGGCCGAGACGGACCGCCGCGCGCTGTTCCGCCTGCTGGGCCGGCTAAAGACCAGCCTTGCCGGCTGAGATGCCATGAAAACCCTGTTCCGCCCGATCCTGACCCTCGCCACGGCCGCTGTGATGGCTGGCCTGTCTGGCTGTGCCCAGACGCCGCCAGCCGCCCCGCAGGTGGCGCCGATGAATGCCACGGTCAAGCTGGGCCGCGTGATCGAGCGAACGTACCTGACCCGTGTGGAGGTGCCCGATGGGGGCAGCTACCCGGGCTATGGCGTGGGCGTGGGGGCGGCTGGCGTGGGTGGAGGCGGCGGGCGGGGCGGCAGCGCCGTGGGGGTGGGATTTTCGATCGACCTGACGCAGCTGTTCAACCGCCGGCCGCCGCAGCAGATCGACCTGTTCCTGTACAAGGTGCAGGCCGCGGACGGGACCGTGGTGAACGTCAACGCGCCGGCGCTGGCCGGGCTGGACCCGGGCGCCTGCGCGCGGGTGATCTATCCGGACGGCGCGCCCCAGCCGCTGATCGCGCCCTCGAACGAGTGCTGAGGGCGCCCGGCTGATCGCAGCGGATTGCGACGCGGCTTAGGCCGCCTTGCGGCTGTCGCGCAGTTCGCGGCGCAGGATCTTGCCGACGTTGGTCTTGGGCAGCTCGGTGCGGAACTCGACATACTTTGGCCGCTTGTAGCCGGTCAGCCGCTCCTTGCAGAACGCGATGACATCGGCCTCGGACAGCGCCGGGTCCTTCTTCACCACGAACAGCTTCACCACCTCGCCCGAATGCTGGTCCGGCACGCCGACGGCTGCCACTTCCAGCACGCCCGGGCACTCCGCGACCACGCCTTCCACCTCGTTCGGATACACGTTGAAGCCCGACACCAGGATCATGTCCTTCTTGCGATCGACGATCTTGGTGTAGCCGCGCTCGTCCATGATGCCGATGTCGCCGGTCTTGAAGAAGCCGTCCGGCGTCATGACCTTGGCCGTCTCGTCCGGGCGATTCCAGTAGCCGGCCATCACCTGCGGGCCGCGCAGGCAGATCTCGCCCGGCTGGCCGAGCGGCAGTTCGTTGCCGTCGTCGTCGCGGATCGAGACCTCGGTGGAAGGCAGCGGCAGGCCGATGGTGCCCGAGAAGGTGTCCGTGTCCGTGGGGTTGCAGGTGGCCGACGGCGAGGTCTCCGACAGCCCGTAGCCCTCGATGACCGGGCAGCCGGTCTTGGCCAGCCAGTTCTTGGCCACCGCCTCCTGCACCGCCATGCCACCGCCGTTGGCCACGCGCAGGCCCGAGAAATCGACCTTGCCGATGTCCGGATTGTTCAGCAGCGCGTTGTAGAGCGTGTTCACCGCCGGGAACATGTTGAACTTGTACTTCTGGAGTTCCTTGACGAAGCCGGGGATGTCACGCGGATTCGGAATCAGGATGCTCAGGCCGCCGCTGCGCATGCCCAGCAGGCAGCAGACCGTCAGCGCGAAGATGTGATACAGCGGCAGCGCGGTGATCGTGATGACCTGGTCGATGGGCGCGCCCTTGGCCAGCGCGGGCTGCATCCAGGCTTCAGATTGCAACACGTTCGACACAATGTTCCGGTGCAGCAGCGTGGCGCCCTTCGAGATCCCCGTGGTGCCGCCCGTGTATTGCAGGAAGGCGATGTCGTCCGGGCCAGTGTCCACCGGCTTGAGCGTCATTTTGGCGCCCTCGGCCAGCACGTCGTTGAAGCGCACGCAGTGCGGCAGCTCCCAGGCCGGCACCATCTTCTTGACGTTGCGCACGACGAAATTGACCACGGCGCCCTTCACGGTGCCGAGCATATCGCCCATGCTGGCCACCACCACGTGCTTGACCGGCGTGGCCGGCAGCACGGCCTGGAGCGTGGCGGCAAAGTTTTCGAGGATGACGATGGCCTCGGCGCCGCTGTCCTTCAACTGGTGTTCCAGTTCACGCGGCGTGTAGAGCGGGTTGACGTTGACCACCACGTAGCCGGCGCGCAGCACGGCGGCCAGCACCACCGGGTACTGAAGCACGTTCGGCATCATGATGGCCACGCGTGCGCCGGGGCGCAGGCCGCGTGACTGGAGCCACGCCGCGAAGTGCGCGGACAGCTGGTCCAGCTCGCCATAGGTAATGGCGCGGTCCATGCAGATGAAGGCGCGACGGTCGGCGTAGGTACGGAACGATTCCTCGAGCAACTGGGCCAGCGAACGGAACTGACTGGCGTCGATCTCTGCCGGTACGCCCGCCGGATAATGTTTCAGCCACAGCTTTTCCATACCGTCTCCTGAATTTCTGAATGGTCGTTCGATTTTTTGGGAATGCTAAACGTGCACGCCTCGCCAGACAACACGTTAGACGAAGTCCTCCACCCACCGGAATCGTGAAATCGTGAATTATGCGCCACTCAGGGGTGGCGGCGAGGGAATACCCCTAGCTCCCCGCCTGGCCTCAGCTCGGCAGCACCAGCTTCATCATGTTGGACGCCAGTTCCTGGGCGAGGGTTTCCTCGTCCATGCGCCCGGGCTCGTGCCAGGTGTACATGAAGCCGATCACGCCGCCCATGGAATGCGCGGTCACGCGGGCATCCCCGAAGGCAAACACGCCGGTGGCGCGCCCTTCCTCGAGCAGCACGTAGAGGTCGCGATAGAAGTCGCGCGCCATGGTGTTGAGCCACGCCACGGTGTCCGGCTTCAGGTACTGGTTGTCGCGGAAGCTCAGCGCCGCCGCCACGTGGCAGCGCACGCAGCGCCGCGCCATCTCCAGCAGGCAGGCGTGCAGGCGCTCGCGCACGGGCAGCGCCGGGTCGGCCGTCTCGCGGATCACCGGCAGGCAGGTCTGGGCCGACTCGCGGCACAGGATGTCGAAGATCTCGTACTTGTCGGCGAAGTAGTAATAGACCGCCGGCTTGGTGACGCCGAGCGCCCGGCACAGGTCGTTCATGGTCATGCCGGGGTAGCCCTTCGTATAGAAGAGCTGGGCGGCGGCATCCAGGATCTGGCGGCGGCGTGCTTCCTGGCGCTCGGCAACGTGCGAGCGCGCCGGACCGTCGTCGGCCAGCGTGGCGGCTTCATCGGCGCGCGGCACGGCGCCGGTTTTCCTGGAGGGGGGTGGCATAGGGCAATTTTCTCATGCGGCGCGCGCTCCACCATCGGGAAACACGCGGCTTGACGGATTGGGCGGGAAGGCGTCGGGTTCTACCGGCCGGTATCGCCTTTGTCTGGGGATTGTGCCGACAGGGGCTTGGGTGGCGGAGGCTGCGGCGGCGACGGTGGCGTGACCTCCGTGGCCGGCGGCGCCAGCCGGCGCAGCGCGGCGTCGCGCTCGGCCGGCGGAAGGTCGCCCAGGCGGCGCGCCTCGGCGTAGAAGCGGGTCCAGTCGCCGCCCGACTTGGCCAGCAGCGCGGTGAACGCGGGCACCCATTGCTGGTAGGTGGCCACGGCGGCCAGGTGGGCATTGGTCAGGGGCTGGTCGAACCAGCGGTCGTAGCCACTGTAGTTGCCCCATTCGGCGCGCTTGTGTGCATAGTCTTCGCGCAGTTCCGTGAAGATCCGCGCCTTGCCCTGGCGCTTGGCCTCATCGTCCAGCGGGGCGCGGTACAGCGCCACGAGCTTGTCGCGCGTGCGCAGCAGCATGGCGCGGAAGTCGCGCCGGCGGCTGTCGTAGATCTGGTAGCTGGCGCGGGCGTCCGCTGAGGCAGCGTGCGCCAGCCATTGCTCCACCCCGGCCGTCTCCACGGCGGTGGCGAACGACTCGTTGAACGCGGTGTCGTTGCGCACGTAGACCACCTGGTGGGCCAGTTCGTGGAAGATCAGCCGGGCCAGTTCGCCCTCGGGCTGGTAGACGAAGGTGTTGAGTAGCGGATCGTCGAAATATCCGAGCGTCGAATAGGCCGGGATCCCGGCCACGTAGGCCTCGAAGCCTTCCCGGCGCAGATCCTTGGCGTACTGTTCGGCGTCCTGGGGATCGTAATAACCGCGATATGTGATGCAGCCGACGATGGGGAAGCACCACTTGCGCAGCTCCATCGACAATTCCGGCGTGGCAAACACACTCCACACCACGTAGGGCCGATGCAGGTTGGCGTAGCGGCGATAACTGCCGTTGTCCGGCAGCTTCAGCTCGCGCGAGGCGTAGTCGCGCATCTGCCGCGCCAGCGTGAGGCGCTGGGCCAGGCGGGTGTCGTTGGCGTTGCGGGCGGCGTCGATGGCGTCGTCGAGCGACTCCGCCTTGGCCATCACGCCCAGATGGCCGCCGACCGACTGATAGTAATAGCCGAGCGTGTCGCAGCCGGCCGCCAGCGCCGCGACGGCCAGCACCACCAGGGTGCCCGCCACGCGCCAGCGGGCCGGCCAGCGCATCATGACGCCACGGCCTCCCTCTCCACCTCGGCCGGCGCGGGCGCCACCTCGACCAGACAGTCGTAGAAGACCGGCGCGCGGCCCAGGTCGGTCAGGCGCTGGCTGGTCAGTTCGTTGGCGTTCTTGCCGTCCGACGCCAGCTTCTTCCACCAGATCGACAAACCCACCACCAGGCCCTGCCGCGCGCGGTCCGTCACGCGGGCGCGGGCCAGCATGCTGCCCCGGTCGTTGAAGGCACGGACCATGGCGCCGTGGACGATGCCGCGCGCGGCGGCGTCCAGCGGATGGATGTCCAGGTGCGGCTCGCCCTCCGTGGCGCGCAGGCTGTCCACGTTGACGAACGAGCTATTGAGGAAATTGCGAGCCGGCGGGGAGATCATCGCCAGCGGATAGCGGGCCGCCAGCTCGGGCGCCGAGGCCGGCGCCTCGTAAGGCGGGACATAGGCCGGCACCGGATCGAGGCCGTCGCGGGCCATCGCCTCGGAGTAAAACTCGCATTTGCCCGATGCCGTGGGGAAGCCGCCCTCGGCGAACGGCGCAGCCGGCAGGTTCAGCTTCTGCCAGCCCTGCTCGCGCAGCGAATCCCAGCTGATGCCCTCGGCCCGCTTGTCCTCGCGCAGGATGGCCTGCGCGGCGATGGCCTCGTCGCTATCGGCAAAACACGGCTCGGTGAAGCCCATGCGCGCGGCCAGCCGGCGGAAAATCTCGGTATTCGGCAGCGCCTGGCCCATCGGCGCCACGGCCTGGTTGTTGGCCAGGAAGTAGGTGTGGCCGTAGGCTTTGTGGACGTCCACATGCTCGAGCTGGGTCGTGGCCGGCAGGACGATATCGGCGTAGTCGGCCGTATCGGTGCGGAAATGCTCGAGCACCACGGTAAACAAATCCTCGCGCGCGAAGCCGGCCGCCACCTTGGCCGATTCCGGCGCCACGGCCACCGGGTTGCTGTTGTAGACCACCACGGCTTCGATCTTCGGGCCCTGGGCGCCCGTGCCGTCGTCGAGCAGCGCGTCGCCAATCGTGCTCATGTTCACGGTGCGCGGCACCTGCGGCCAGTCTGGCAGCAGGTCGGGCCGCTGGAGCGCCGCGTGGTCGATCGGGAAGAAACCCGAGGTCGATAGCTGCAAGCCGCCCGCCGGGTGACGCCAGGCGCCGACCAGCGACGGCAGGCTCGCCACCGCGCGCACGGCCTGGCCGCCGCCGTGGGCGCGCTGCATGCCGTAGTTCAGGCGGATGGCCACTGGCTGGCGCTCACGCACCGCGAGTTGGCCGTAGAGGCCGGCGATCCATTCGATGTCTTCCACCGGCACGCCGCAGATCTCGGCGGCGCGGGCCGGCGAGAATTCCATCGCCCGCTCGCGCAGCGCGGCAAAGCCGACCGTGTGCCGTTCGATGTAGTCGTGATCGAGCAAATCGTCGCGGATCAGCACGTGCATGATCGCCAGCGCCAGCGCGCCGTCGGTGCCGGGCATCGGCGCGATGTGGCGGTGGCACTTCTCGGCCGTCAGGGAGCGATACGGGTCGATGGCGACCAGCGTGGCGCCACGGCGCTTGGCTTCCTGCGCGCGGGTCCAGAAATGGAGGTTCGAGGCGATCGGGTTGCCGCCCCAGATGATCACCAGCTTGGCATCGGCCACGTATTCCATGTCCATGCCCACGCTGGCGCCATAGGTATAGCGCAGCGCCGTGGCGCCCGCGCTGGCGCAGATCGTCCGGTCCAGCAGCGAAGCCCCGAGCTTGTGGAAGAAACGCGCGGCCATGCTTTCGCCCTGCACCAGTCCCATGGTGCCGGCGTAGCTGTAGGGGATGATGGCCTGCGGGTCGCGCGCGGCAATGGCGCCGAGGCGGCGGGCCACCTCGTCGAGCGCCTCGTCCCAGGAAATCGGCTCGAACTTGCCCTCCCCCTTCTTGCCGACGCGGCGCAGCGGCGTCAGCAGCCGGTCAGGGTGGTAGGTGCGTTCCGTATAGCGGGAAACCTTGGTGCACAGCACGCCCTGGGTGGCCGGGTGGTCGGGGTCGCCGGCCACCTTGATGGCCCGGCCGTCCTCGACGGTGACGAGCAGCGCACAGGTGTCGGGGCAATCGTGGGGGCAGGCGGCGCGGACGATACGGGTGGCCATGGTGATGTCGGACGTGGGGCGGCTGGGGGGCCTTGGGGCCTGGGGCGATGGATTTCTGGCGACGGAGCGGGCCAGGCGGCCGTCATGTCTGGGGGCATGACTGTGGCGCAAGCGCCTCGCCGGAGGGTCCCGAACCGGGAGAAATTGTTTGGCTCCGATTGTATTCGATTATGATGTTCCGGCGCTGCCGGGCAAACCGCCCGACAGTCCGGCCACCGTGCCGGAACCCCCTCACAGGCAACAGACCGGGCGGGGGCCGCGGGGTACAGAAGCACAAGAACACTTTGGATTTTTTGACGGGGATTCACATGGTTTTGCATTCTGGGGTCACGCGCCGGCGCTTTGCCGGCCTGCTGGCGGCGTGCGCCGTCGTCGCATCCGGCGCGGCAAGCGCGGCCAACACTACGGCCGCCGAGACCGGCGTTACGGCCGACACCATCCTGCTCGGCCAGTCCGCCGCGCTGACCGGCTCCACCGCGGTGCTCGGCAAGCAGATGAACTCGGGCGCGCGGCTGTATTTCGACTACATCAACCAGCAAGGCGGCGTGTTCGGCCGCAAGATCGAACTCAAGGCGCTGGACGATGCCTACGAGCCGGACGATGCCATCAAGAACACCAAAAAGCTGATCGAGGAAGACCGCGTCTTCGCGCTGTTCGGCTACGTGGGCACGCCGACCAGCCAGGCCGCCGTGCCACTGGCCAACCAGGCGCGCGTGCCGTTCTTCGCCCCGTTCACGGGCGCCCAGTCGCTGCGCGACCCGCGCAGCCGCTACGTCTTCCACGTGCGCGCCGGCTACGACGAGGAAACTTCCGCCATCGTGCGCCAGATCCGCACCACGGGCCTGAAGCGCGTGGCCGTGGTCTATAACGACGACGCCTACGGCAAGGCCGGCATCGCCGGGGTGGAGCAGGCGATCAAGTCGCTCCCGGCCGACAGCGGCGTGAAGCTGGTCGCCCAGGAGTCGGTGATCCGCAACACGGTGGAGATCGGCGACGCGATGCAGGGCGCCATGAAGGCCAGCCCGGACGCCATCGTGCTGATCAGCGCCTACCGCACCGTGGGCGCGTTCGTGAAGGAAGCCCTGCGGCGCGGCTACAGCGGCCAGTTCTATAACGTGTCCTTCGTCGGCACCCAGGCGCTGGCCAAGGAAGTGGGCCCGCTGGGCAGCGGCGTGATCATCTCGCAGGTGATGCCGCACCCGGGCAACGCCACGCTGCCGGTGGTGCGCGAGTACCTGCGCCTGCTGCAGGCGTCCGGCAAGCAGAACGACTTCGACTACGCCAGTATCGAGGGCTTCATCGCCGCCAAGGCGTTCGTGGAAGGGCTGCGCCGCACCGGGCGCGAGGTCACGCGCGAGAAGTTCATCACCGCCGTGGAAAGCATGCGCAACGTGGATCTGGGCGGCTTCATCGTCCAGTACGGGCCAGAGAACCACGTGGGATCGAAATTCGTCGAAATGACGATCATCAACTCGCGCGGCGTGGTGATTCGCTGACCGCACCTGGGGCGCCCCTCCTGGGGCGGAGGGGCCCCTTTCAAGCCATATCGTTCAGATGGCACGCCGAGAAGCGTAGCGGCGCGATCTCCTTCAGCATCGGCTGTTCCTCCCGGCAGCGCGGCATCGCGTGCGGGCAGCGCGGGTGGAAGTGGCAGCCCAGCGGCGGGTTCAGCGGCGACGGGATCTCGCCCCGGATCGCCACATAGGTCTTCTTGCCCACTTCCAGCTTGGGCGCCTCGGCCAGCAGCGCCTGCGTGTACGGGTGGTTCGGCGCCGCGAACACGTCCTCGGTGGGCGCCGACTCCACCACCCTCCCCAGATACATGATCACCACGCGGTCGCTGATGTGCTTGACCACGCCCAGGTCATGGCTGATGAACAGGTAGGTCAGGTTCAGGTCTTCCCGCAGGCGCATGAACAGGTTCAGGACCTGGGCCTGGATCGAGACATCGAGCGCCGCCACCGATTCGTCGCAGACCAGGAATTCCGGCTTCACGGCCAAGGCCCGGGCGATGCCGATGCGCGCCCGCTGTCCGCCCGAGAACTGGTGCGGGAAGCGGCGCAGCACGGTGGGATCCATGCCCACGCGTACGAGCATGTCTTCCACATAGGTCTTCTGGGCGCCCTTCTCGACCATGCCGTGCACCACGGGTGCCTCGCCGACGATATCGAGCACGCGCAGCCGGGGGTTCAGGGACGCGTACGGGTCCTGGAAGATCATCTGGATGGCGAGCTGCTTCTCGCGGCGCTTGTCCGGCGGCAGGCGGTCCAGATCCACGCCGCGCCAGAACCGTTCGCCCTCGGTCAGCGTATGGAGCCCCACGGCCATCCGGCCCAGCGTGGACTTGCCGCAGCCCGACTCGCCCACCAGCCCGACCACCTCGCCCGCGCGGATCGCCAGGTCCACGCGATCTACGGCATGCACCACCTCCACGCGCTGCTTCGCGCCGAAGACATTGGCGATTTTGGCCGCCACGTCGAGCGTCTTGACGAAGCGCTTGGACACCGCGCGCAACTCCAGCAGCGGCGCGGGAGGCGTCGCGGGCTCGGTCGGCGTGATGTTGGCGGCACTCGCCGGAGTATCGATCACGGACTGGCTCATGCGGCCTCCTGCTGGGCAAGTACCGGGTGGAAGCAGCGCAGCTCCCGGCCGTCTGGCGAGGTGCCGAGCGGCGGTTCGGTCTTGCAGATGTCGGTCGCGTAGGGGCAGCGCTCGCGGAACGAGCAGCCGCCGGGCAGATTCAGCAGCGATGGCGTCATCCCCGGAATCTGCCGCAGCGGCGTGCCGCGCGGGTTGCGCGACGGCGCCGAGCCGATCAGCCCGTGCGTGTACGGGTGCTCGGGATGCTCCAGCACCTGGCGCACATCGCCCGATTCCACGATCTTGCCGGCGTACATCACGCAGACCTTGTCCGCGAGCCCGGCCACCACGGACAGGTCGTGCGTGATCCAGATCAGCGCGGTGCCCGATTCCCGGCACAGCGTCTGCATCTCATAGAGGATCTGGCCCTGGATGGTCACGTCCAGCGCCGTGGTCGGCTCATCGGCAATGATCAGGTCCGGCTTGTTGAGCAGCGCGATGGCAATCGCCACGCGCTGGCGCATGCCGCCCGAGAACTGGTGCGGGTAGGCGGTCAGGCGCTCGTCCGGCGAGGGAATGCCGACCCGGGCCAGCGCGTTGCGCGCCCGCTCGCGGGCGGCCGGCTTGCTGACGTTGTCGTGCGCGCGCACGGCCTCGATCATCTGGGTGTCGATGCGCAGGACCGGGTTCAGCGTCATCATCGGGTCCTGGAAAATCATTGCGATGCGGTTACCGCGCACGTCGCGCTGCTGGGCGGGGGTGAGCGCGCGGAGGTCGCGCGTCACGCCGTCGCGGCTGGTCAGCGCGATCCGGCCGTCGACGACTTTGCCGGGCGCATCGATCAGGCCCATGATCGAATAGCCGGTCATCGACTTGCCCGAGCCGGACTCCCCGACCAGGCCCATGATCTCGCCGCGGTTGACCGAGAACGACACGTCGTCCACGGCCTTGGCCACGCCGGCGCGCGTGAAAAACTGCGTTTTCAGGTGTTCGACCACCAGGGTAGGTTGGCTCATGCGCGCTCCTGGGCGGTCATTGCGTTTGCAGGCGCGGGTTCAGCACGTCGCGCAACTGGTCGGCCACGAGGTTCATCGACACGATGGTCACCACCAGCGCGATCCCCGGGAAGAAGCTGATCCAGTACTTGCCGGACAGCATGTACTGCTGGCCGTTCGAAATCAGCGAGCCGAGCGACGGCTCCGTGACCGGCACGCCGAGCCCGAGGAACGACAGCGTGGCCTCCAGCGTGATGGCCGATGCCACCTGCAGCGCGGCGATCACGATCAGCGGCGGCAGGCAGTTCGGCAGCAGGTGGCGGAACATGATGCGCCCCGGCGGCAGGCCCAGGCAGGTGGCGGCCTCGATGTACTCCTTGCGCCGCTCCACCAGCGCCGCGCTGCGGGTGGTGCGCGCGTAGTAGGCCCATTGCACCGCCACCAGGGCGATAACGATGTTGCCGAGGCCCGGCCGCAGGAAGGCCAGCAGGATCAGCGCCAGCAGAATCGGCGGAAACGAAAGCTGGAGATCGGCCACGCGCATGATCAGCGCCTCGATGCGGCCACCGAGGAAGCCGGCCAGCAGGCCGAGCGTCGCCCCCAGCAGCAGCGCGATCACCGTGCTGAGCACCCCCACGCCGATACTGATACGCAGGCCGTACATCACGGCGGAGAGGATGTCGCGCCCCTGCTCGTCCGAGCCCAGCAGGAAGGTCAGGCCGCTGCCGGCCTGTTCGCCCGGGGCCATCCGTGCGTCGAGCACGTCCAGCGTGGCCAGGTCGTACGGATTCTGCGGCGCCAGCCATGGCGCGAAGATCGCAATCAGGATGATGAGGCCGAGCGTCACCAGCCCCAGCACGGCCAGCTTGCTCTCCAGGAACTGCCGGGCGAAGCGGCGGAACGGCGTCTGCTCCTTCGCCGGCACGGCCGGGATCGCGACTTCCTTGGTTGGGTTCGGTACGGTGCTCGCGCTCATGGCTCAGCCCTTGTTGTCGGCAATGCGCACGCGCGGATCGAGCATGCTGTAGACGATGTCCACCACGAGGTTGATCAGGATGAACAGCGTCACGATCACCATCAGGTAGGCCACGATCACCGGGCGGTCCAGCAACTGGATCGAGTCGATGATGAGCTTGCCCATGCCGGGCCAGGCGAAGATCGACTCGGTCACGATGGCGAACGCGATGATCGAGCCGAACTGGAGCGCGATCACGGTCACGATCGGGATCAGAATATTCTTAAGAACGTGCACCCCGACGATGCGGGAGTTCGACAAGCCCTTGGCCCGGGCGAACTTCACGTAGTCCTGCAGCATGGCCTCCTGCGTGCCGGCGCGCGTGAGCCGGATCACCATGGCGATGTTCAGCAGCGACAGCGTGACCGCCGGCAGGATCAGGTGGCGGATGCCGTCCACGGTCAGGAAGCTGAGCGGGATGCCCAGCACCCGCACGGTCTCGCCCCGGCCATTCGACGGCAGCCAGCCAAGCTGCACCGCGAACACCATGATCAGCATCAGGCCGACCCAGAACGTGGGCAGCGAGAAGCCCAGGATCGATATCGTCATGATCGACTTGCCGGCCACGCCGGTGGGCCGGAGCCCAGCCCAGAGACCTAGCGGAATGCCGAGAACGATGGCCAGCAGGATGGCCGTGACGGCCAGTTCCATGGTCGCCGGCATGCGCTCGAAGATCAGCTTCAGTGCGGGCGTGCCATGCGCGAACGACATGCCGAGGTTGCCGTGCAAGGCGTTCTGCAGAAAGATCCAGTACTGTTCCCAGAGCGGCTTGTCCAGCCCGAGCGCGGCGATGGTGCGCTTGATGTCCTCCTGGTCCGCCTGCGGACTGATGAGGATGTCGACCGGGTTGCCGATCGCAAAAACGCCAAGAAAGACGAGCAGCGACATGACGAGGAGCACGACCACGCTCTGCATCAGGCGCCGGATGATGAAAACCAGCATGGTGGAGACACTATCCTTTCGCCGGCAACGGTCCCCAGGTCAGGGACCGTTGCACGACGGCATCCGCTGCTAGCTTAGTGCAGCCGATTGACCCCAGCCGACTTATTGCGGCTTGAAGTTATGCGCATAAGTGCGCTCGTCGGTACGCGGCACGTAGGTGATGCCCTTCTGCGTGGCCCACGTGGTGACTTGCTGGTGGATCGGGATGATGCCGCCGTCGTTGATGGCGATGGCCGTGGCTTCCTGCAGCAGCTTCGACCGTTCAGCGTCTTCCACCGTGGCCAGCGCCTTCTCTAGTACGACGTCCATTTTTGGATTGCAGTACTCGCCCCAGTTGGTCGTGCCGAAGCCCTTCTTCGAGTCCTCGCAGGCGAGCAGCGCACGCAGCGGCGAGCTGACCTCGCCGGTCTGGGCGCCCCATCCGAGCAGGCCGAACGACCACTCGTGCTTGATACCCTTCGACGAATAGGTGGCCATCGGCATGCCTTCCACCTTGGTGGCGATGCCAATCCGCGTCAGGTTCTGGGCGATGGTCTGGGCAATCTTCTCATCGTTCACGTAACGGTTGTTCGGCGTGTGCAGCGTGACGCCGAAGCCGTTGGGGTAGCCCGCCTCCGCGAGCAGCTTCTTGGCGCCTTCGGGATCGTATTTCACCGTCTTCAGGGCCGGGTTGTAGCCGAACAGCGTGGGCGGCACGAGGTTGTTGGTCGGCTCGGAAAGCCCTTCCATCAGCCGGTCCTTGATGCCCTGCCGGTTGATGGCCATGCTGATGGCGTTCCGCACGCGCGCATCCTTGAGCGGATTCTTATCCATCGGCTGGCCGTCCTTGGTGGTGACGTACGGCGACTTGTCGCGCTTGGCATCGAAAAACAGGTAGATCACGCGGTGCGAGATCTTGCTGAAGAACGACAGCTTCGGGTCCTGGCGCACCTTGGGCAGGTCCGGCGTCGGCACGTTCTCGATGGCCTGCACGTCACCGGACAGCAGCGCGGCGAGGCGCGTGGCCGGGTTCGGGATGAAGCGCAGCGTGACCTTGTCCCAGGCCGGCTTCGGGCCCCAGTAGTCGGGGTTCTTGACCAGTTCGACCCGGTCGTCGCGGGCGTAGCTCACGAACTTGAACGGCCCGGTGCCGACCATGCCCTTGCCCTGCGCGAAGTCGTCGGACGTCAGGCCCTGCGTGGCCTTCTTCTGCACCATGAAGATCGACGTCAGGTCGTTCAACATCAACGGATACGGCTGGTTGGTGGTCAGCTGGAGCGTGTACTTATCGATCACCTTCTTGTTGATGATCGCCTTGGTATAGACGTCGAACTTGCCCGGGCTGTTCAGGATCGTGGCGGGGCGGTCGAGCGACCAGACCACGTCCTCGGTCGTCAGCTCGGTGCCGTCATGCCACTTCACGCCCTTGCGGATCTTGAATTCCCACGTGAGGTTGTTCACGAGCTTCCAGGACTCGGCCAGGCCCGGAATGATGCGGCTGTCCGGGTCGAGCTTCACCAGGGAGTCGAACACGTGTTCGGACACGTTGATGTTCGAGAACAGGTTATAGAAATGCGGATCCATCGAGGTCGGCGGCGAACTCATGGCGATCTTCAGGTCGACCGCCTGGGCGGGCGCGGCCAGGCCGAGGCCGAGGGCGCTCGCCAGCAGCACGGCGGCGGCGGTATTGCCGACCCTCTTGCTCATGGCGATCTTGACCTTGTTGACAGTGCGAAGGGACATCGCGCGTTTCTCCCTGTGGGAAGTCTGAAATGACAATAAGGAGCAGTCGTCGCCTGCGCAATAAGAAATCGCCGCATTTTGGTGCGGTCCATTCTGCATCGCGGATCCGGGCGCGACCGGCCAGGCACTTCAAGCATGAACTGTTCCAGCAGTGGAACGGCAGCGCCATGCGGGGAAACCCACCTGGCGAGGGGTGCGCGGGCGCGCGAGGTGCTGTGCTGCAGTGCGCCAAGTCGGGGCGCCAAGGTCCGTCTTTGGCGCTTTGCAGGCAGACAGGTATGATCGGGGTATCCCACTGCCCGGTACGGCACCATGAAGCTCATCCCAGAAATCCTCCAGGCGCAAGCCGAAATCCGCACCCTCCGCCGCGACATCCACGCCCATCCCGAACTCTGCTTCGAAGAACAGCGCACCGCTGATCTGGTCGCAAAAAGCTTGGAATCGTGGGGCATCGAGGTCCATCGCGGGCTTGGCACGACGGGGCTCGTCGGCGTGATCCGCAACGGCAACAGCGGCCGTTCGATTGGCCTGCGTGCCGACATGGACGCACTGCCACTGCAGGAAGCCAATACCTTCGGCCATCGCTCGCAGCACGACGGCAAGATGCACGCTTGCGGCCATGACGGCCATACGGCGATGCTGCTTGGCGCGGCGCGCTACCTCGCCGAGCACCGTAATTTCGACGGTACCGTCAACCTGATCTTCCAGCCGGCCGAAGAGGGCGGCGGCGGCGCGCGCGAGATGATCAAGGACGGGCTGTTCAAGCGTTTTCCGTGCGATGCCGTCTTCGGCATGCACAACTGGCCGGGCATGCCGGTGGGCTCGTTCGGCACCACGGCCGGGCCGCTGATGGCATCGAGCAATGAATTCCGCATCGTCGTGAAGGGCAAGGGCGCCCACGCGGCCATGCCGCACAACGGCTTCGACCCAGTCTTCACCGGCACGCAGATCGTCTCGGCGCTGCAGGGCATCATCACGCGCAACAAGCGGCCGATCGACACGGCCGTGATCTCCGTGACCCAGTTCCACGCCGGCGATGCCACCAACATCGTGCCGGATCAGGCATGGATCGGCGGCACGGTGCGGACGTTCACGGTGCCGGTGCTCGACCTGATCGAGCGGCGCATGGAAGAGGTGTCGCGCGCGGTGGCGTCGGCGTTCGACTGCACCATCGAATTCGAATTCCGCCGCAACTACCCGCCGACGATCAACAGCGCCGCCGAGGCGGAGTTCGCGGTGGGCGTGGCCAGCGAGGTGGTGGGCGCGGACCATGTGGACGGCAACGTCGAGCCGACCATGGGCGCCGAGGACTTCTCGTTCATGCTCCAGGAAAAGCCGGGCTGCTACCTGTTCATCGGCAATGGCGAGGGCACGCACCGCGAGGCCGGCCACGGCATGGGACCGTGCATGCTGCACAACCCCAGCTACGACTTCAATGACGAACTGCTGCCGGTGGGCTCGACGTTCTTCGTGAAACTCGTGGAGAAGTGGCTCGCTGCCGCCTAAGTTTGGCGTTGATTGCGGGCAGCTTTTCAGAATCCGCTCATAGGAAAGGCCGGAGATGACGCATACGCTGTTGGACGACAACACGGCGGAAGGCTTCGCCCGGGTGGCGCTGGACAACATCGTCCGTCCCTATCCGTACAAGCTCGACCACCTGATGGCGCGTGCCGGCGATCTCACCGAGCCGGCGGTGGCGCATCCGGTCTTCTATGGCAGCTACGACTGGCATTCGTCGGTCCATATGCATTGGCTGCTGGTGCGACTGCTGGCGACGCGCCCGGACCTGCCGATCGCGCCGCAGATCCGGCAGACGCTCGACGCGCAACTACGGCCTGAGGCATTGGCGACGGAGTTGGCGTACTTCGAGCGTCCGGGCTCGCGCACGTTCGAGCGCCCGTACGGCTGGGCGTGGGTGCTGCGGCTTCAGTCGGAATTGACGCTGCTGGGCGCAGACGACCCACAGGCAGCGCAATGGGCAGCAGCTTGTGCGCCCCTGGCCGACCACCTCGCGCTGCGTCTGATCGAATCCATCGAAATCGCCGATTTCCCGGTGCGGACCGGCACCCATTTCAACAGCGCGTTTGCGCTGGTGATGGCGCTGCATTTCGCGCGGAGCACGCAGCACCTTGCGCTGCGCAAGGCCATTGTCCGGCGCGCGCACCGCTGGTTCGGACATGATCAACGGTATCCCGCCCGCTACGAGCCGGGCGGCGACGAGTTCCTGTCAGGTGGATTGATCGAAGCGGTCCTGATGCAGCAGGTGACCGACGACGACTGCTCGTTCGGGGACTGGTGGGAGATGTTCTCGCCAGGGCAGGCCGAGTTGGCGACCTGGCTGACGCCGGTGACGGTGGCGGATCGCACGGACCCGAAGATGTCGCACCTGGACGGCCTGAACCTGTCCCGTGCATGGTGCTGGCGGCTGCTGGGGCCCGCCCTGCCCCCGACGCTCCAGCCGCTGGCTGTGCGGGCGTGGTCCGATCACCTCGAGGCGTCACTGCCGCAGGCGGTGGGCGGCCACTACGTCGCCACCCATTGGCTGGCGACGTTCGCCCTGCTCGCGCTCGAGGACACGGCGCCAAGCCAGGCCTCCGCCTGCTCAATCGACCAGGACTAGCCCCCGGTCAATCGAGGACGATGTCCCCGTACCAGGACTCCGCGCGGCTCTTGGTATTGTCGGTATCGGTCATCAGCCCCACGGCGATGACCTTGCCGGGATCGGTCCCGAACGCCTTGCGGTAGTCCGCGCGCAGATCGCGCTCATGGCAGCGCCAGCTATTGGCGTGGCGCGTGCCCGAATCGACCACGATCATGCGGACGCGATCCGTATGGGGGTTGTTCAACACCGCGCCGGCGGGACGGCGACCGCCCCAGATGTACATCAGCGTGGCGTAAGGCATCTCACGGCCCGTGGTGATGCGGGCCATTTCGTACATGAGCTGGTCGCGCAGCGACAGCTTGGCCGTATCGCCATCAAAGGCGACGAAGATGCGCAAAGGCGCGTCTTCCCGCTGGCCCATCGCGTTGTCGGCGCTACGGATCACGTCGCGCGTCTTCCACATCCAGCGAAGCATGCCGGGGTCGCGCTGCGTCAGTGGCACATAGAGCCCCGATGCGGAACTGTCGGCCTGGGCATGCAGCACCAGGCGCTGATCCACTTCGGTCAGCGTGTAGCGTGTGGGGGTCTTGTTGCGGTTGATCGTCCACGGCTGCCAGCCCGCAGGAAGATTGGCGAGCGACGCGGACGCTGAAAATGGAGGAAGTTCGGGCAATGCCACGGGCGCGGCAGCACTGCCTTCGCCCTCGCCATCGGGGTCGCCGCCAGCCTCAGCATCGGCATTCCGCTGCGTGGCCAGCACGGTCGCGATATTCGCCGCCTCCAGCGCATCGACGTGAACAGCCGACTTCATGCCGGCTTTAGCCGCGAATGTCTTGCAATCCACTTCGGCCACTGGGACCATTTTCGTCGGATCGAAGGGAGGATTTCCCCCGCTCGATGCACATCCCGCCAACAACAACACGCCTGCCATGCTGGCAAGCGCGGGCCATAACTTCGTGGCCGCCATGTAACCCCCTAAACCCAATTTCTCGTCGCTGCTTCGCGCCTAGACCCGGCGCTTGTAGGAAACATAACAGAACGAAATCCGCGCCGGAATACTCCGGTACCCTGAATACAACAGCGATACGACGCTGAAATGACGAGGGCTTCGCGGCGCGAACGAAATCGTCGCCGCAAAAGCAAAACCCCCAGCCTTTTGGGGCTGGGGGTTCTGGGTATAAGAGCCTGGCGATGACCTACTTTCACACGGGTAGTCCGCACTATCATCGGCGCAAAGTCGTTTCACGGTCCTGTTCGGGATGGGAAGGGGTGGTTCCGACTCGCTATGGTCACCAGGCATGAGGGG